>NZ_SOFL01000036.1 GCF_004402695.1 Cryobacterium adonitolivorans
CGGGCGCCATGCCGATGCCTCGAACCGCGATGATCATGGTCACTATGCCCATCCCGAGCATCAAGCCGCCGGACAACAGGCTCGACAGCGGCAGCCGTCGCCCGCCGGGTCTCAGGGCGACAGTGCGCGCCGTGAGCAGGCGGCTATTGCTCCAGTCCTTCCGATCCCACACCAGCGCCAGAACGCAGAGCGGCGCGACCATGCCGAACACGTAAGCGACACCCACCAGCGCGGCGGTAGAAATGGACGACGCCGCCCCAGACATCGCGGCAACTCCGGCCAGCACCGGTGCGCAACAAGCACTCGCCGCGCCAGAAAACACGCCCAACCCGTACACGGAGCCAATTCCTGACCCCGAACTCTTCCCCGATGGCATCGGGAGCATCAACTTCCACCCCACCAACGTGGCGACACCCACAACGACCATGGCAATTCCCACCACGCTGAAAATCCAGAAATGGTACTGCCCCAGGGCACGGCTCACGATAGCGGCACCCAACGCGATGGGCAGGATGATCGTGCCCACGCCAGCGGCGAAAACCAGTGTCATGCCCAAAATCTGGCCGCGACGGCGGAAGCTGGACGCGAAGAACGCCGGCAACATCACCGACACACAACACGGGGCCAATAAGGCGACGATACCGCCTAAAAACGAGGCGAGAATCGTGGTGGAGAGCAGGACCTGCTCCATGTATTGCTCCTTCAAAAATGCACGGACTCACCGCCGTGCCGTGGGGACGGGGCGGACGCCCGAGGGTCAAGCCTGGGTCGTGGTCTTTGCGGTTTCGTCGGTAGCGGCGTGAAGGTGGGAGTCGTTCGGGGTGTCGCTGCCCTTGGCTTTGCCGCTACGCATCATCATGAACACCATCCCGATCATCATCACGGGGCACGCCAAAACCGCTGCGATGGGAAGCGCCTCACCAATCGACCTGCCGGCCACAAGCAGCCCGCCGAGGATGACGACACCGATCACGATCATGCCGATGAGATGAGACTTGCCGCCGTGGTTGTGCCCGTTCATGGACCTTCTCTTTTCTGGGGTTCGGATTGGTGGAGCGCGTCTTTCGGTGGCGTGTCGCGGCCTCGGCTATTCACCGGGAAGATCTGAGCGATAGCCCACACACCGAGAATGACGAACACCACACAAATTCCGGCAAGAATCGGCCACGCACTCATGACCATCACTTCCTCCTACCGGAATGTCTTGACATGACTGTGGCCCCTCTACCCGCGCCTCCCGGTGCAGGTTTGACGAAGAAACGATAAAGAATGCTCCTCATCTCCGAGGGAGCTCTCAGCCTTGGACTCCCCCAGAACAGGGTGCGCCGGGCTCGGGGGTCTGTGGGCCTTGTAAGTAGGTCGCGAGGAATTCGCTCAGTCGCGGGTCACCGGCACTATCAACCTGGAGCCGCTTACCCCACGCAGTGGCGATGATCGGTGCCGGCAGGTCCGGATACGGGCTCAAGATCTCATACGAATTCACTGCCGCGTCAGAGGTAAGGACCTCAAGCTCAGGCGCAGGCAGGTCAGATTGGTACGTCACCCACACGGCACCGTGCTCAAGGGAATGGACGGCACGCCACGTATCCACCGGCTGCGTGTAAACCCCACAGTTAGTCAGGTCCTCGGAATGGTCCCCGCCGACCGGTGGCAACTCCGGAAAGGCCACAGTGCTGAGGACGTGGTCACGGCTGAGCTCAGAAAAACTCTCAACTCCGTCGATCGTCGACCCAAGCGCTGAGTTGCCATCAGGCTCTGCCTGCGGACCACTGAAGACGACGAACCCTACGGTCGCCAGTAGGCCGGCGATCAGGACGGCACCTGAGCCGAGGAACAATATCTTCCGTCGTCGCTCGTCCTTCTTCATCTTCCCTCGGGCCTCGGCCACGATCGCTTGCCGGTCGAGTTTTCGCTTGCTCTTCGATTGCATTTCTAATCAGTTCATTTCTGTGGGTGCTGTCGGTTGTGGTGTTTTCTGTGCCAGGCGGTTGGCTCAGGGGTGATGGGTGTCGTGCGCTACTCGCGAGGATCCCGTGGAGGGTTGCAGCGTTGGCCCGCTTATCAGTGGGCCAACGATGAAAGAGGAGAGGAAAAACGTCACAGTGAAGATAGCTAGGGCAATTCCAGGGGCCCACTAGCTCGCGAGTTTTCGGCGCAGCGAACTGAGCATCGGCACCGAGGCTACAAAGCCAAGGACACCGAGAAGGACGGTTCCGCCGCTACCCGCTACGAGTGCCGAACCGACCAGAGGGCCGATGTGATGGCGGACGTACGGCACCAGGCCCGCGACCCCTCCCAAGACCCCAGTGACCACCGTCCCAATGGTCCTAGGTCGGGCCCGGGACTTCGCTGCAGGCGGCGCTAACCCGACGATGGAGACATCGTCAGTGCGTGCCGATGGAGTGCTCATCGTTCCACCATCGCGCGCGAGCGCATCGGTAACGATGGAGTTTCAGTAAAGAAACGATCAAGTATTGAAGGAACCACATGGAAACTTCATAGTTCCTTCGACAGTTCCATATTCGGGGGCAGAAGACTCGACGTAGGAGCGCTACTGGCGCAGACGAAAGGAAATTCCATGATGGGAAATTATGCGGGCGGTATGGGCGGGTTCGGCTGGATCCTGATGGGTCTGCTCTCGGTGACGCTGATCGTCGCCATCGTGTGGATGGTCGTAGGAATGGTCACCCAGCCCCGACAAGCATCCGCCACCGCAGCGACGCCTGAGTCGAGGATCGACACTCCAGCCGACATCCTGAAGCGCCGGCTGGCTAGAGGTGAAATCGACACAGCGACATACGAAGACCTGAGCTCCACGATTGACAACGTTCGCTAAACGCGCGGGCCTGTTGGCGATCCGAGCCTGTAGCCCAAAGAAACACTGGGCGGATCGCCGGTCCGGCGCCCGAGCAGGGCCCACCGCTACACGGTGACCAAACCAAAGGAATCGGCCCCTGAATAAGCGCCACCTCACAACCGTGCAGTCACAGTCGGCGTCGCTGCAGTCGTCGCCACGACTGCCATCGTTGCAACCACCACCGAAAATTCTAACGCGAAGGCAGCCTCCCACAACGACATGGTCGCCCGCACCATTTGGGTCGCTAACGAAGATGGCGACAGCCTCACCGCGATCGACGCTTCCACCAACACAGTCGCGACTACCCACACGGGTGTCGACAGTCCTCACAACGTTCGAGCCACTCAGGGTGCACAATCTATCTGGGCGGCGAGTGGCAAGACGTCGATAACTGTGGAGATCGACTCACAAACGAACGCCGCAAACGGCGAGTCCGCCACCGGCGCGATGCCGGCCCACGTCATCGTGACACCCGACGAGACCCGACCCTACACAACGAACAATGCCGACCACACCGTCTCAGCCGTCGACATCGCCACCATGACGACGATCGCCACGATCCCGGTCGGCGACGGGCCTCACGGACTGAGGCCAAGCCCCGACGGCAAAACCATTTATGTGGCCAACAACAACGGAACGACGCTCGGCGTCATCGACACCGCTACCAACACCCAGATCGACGAGATCGAGGTGGGCAAATTGCCCGCACAGTTAGCGTTCTCGCCCGACGGAGACTTCGTGTAAGCATCTAAACGGCGACAACACTGTAGCAAAAATTGACACCAGCACCCGTAAACGCGTTTCCACACTTCCGGTGGGCGTGGTCCCAATCCAAGCGTTCGTCAGCCCCGCTGGTCAATACCTTCTGGTCGCCAATCAAGGCACAGAAGAGTATCCCGGCCGAACGGTTTTGATCATCGACACCAAGACTTTCGATTTTGTCCGCACTGTCGAGACCGGCGTCGGCGCGCATGGCGTCACCATCGACCCGACGAGTCGACACGCCTACATCACCAACACCTTTGATGACACGGTCTCGGTGCTCGACCTGAAAACGTTGAAGGTCGTCGATCTCGCCATGGGCGTCGATGATTGCACCTGACGGTGTCCTCGAGGCCAGGCAGCGCATGCTTCAGTCCGTCGTGCGTGACGGATCCTGCCAGAGGCGGACCCAGATGTCGCTCCGAACTATTCTGTGAAACGCACCAAGGCAGGCCTGCGTTGCACCACTCGAACCCGGATTGCTGAAGAGTGGTTCAGCGCTACTTGGTCACTGCGGTGGGAGAAAGCTTCTTGGCCCGTGGCCTGGACAAGTCAGGCCACGCTTTTGAGCGGAGGAGCCGTAGCCCGTTGAGGCCGACGATGACCGTGGAGCCTTCGTGGCCGGCCACGGCCAATGGCAGAGGCAGGGTGGAGATGAGGTCCCAGGTCACGAGGACGGCGATGAAAGTGCCCGCGATGACGAGGTTGGCCACGATGAATCGGTGAGCTTTGCGGGAGAGTTCGATGGCTCCGGGGATGGTGGAGAGATCGTCTCGGATGACGACAGCGTCGGCTGTTTCGAGGGCGAGGTCGGAGCCGTGGCGTCCCATGGCAACACCGATGGTCGCCGACGCGAGAGCTGGCGCGTCGTTCACTCCGTCGCCGACAAGGAGCACCGGGATACCGTCGCTTTCGAGCCGGCGAACGGTGGCCGCTTTGTCCTCAGGCAACAGTCGGGAGTGCACTTCGGTTATGCCTGTCCGCTGGGCGATGTCCGCGGCGGTGCGCCGGTTGTCGCCGGTGAGTAGGTGCACCGGACGAGCGGTGATCGAGGCGGTGTGAGCAACGGCCGCCGCCGCGTCGGGACGGAGTGCGTCTTCTAGGGTGATTGTCCCGAGGAGGTGTCCGTCGACGAATACCTCGACGACTGTGCCGATCACGTCCGCGTGCTCGTCTCCCGCCTGGACCACGCGCACCAGCTGACCGGCGATGATTCCCTCGACACCGTGTCCAGGGAGCGCACGGAAGTTCTCTGCGGGAGTTACATCCGTACCGGCTGCGCGGACGATAGCGCGGCCGAGCGAGTGCTCGCTGTGCTGCTCGACCGCAGCCGCGAGATCGAGCACCGCAGTTGATTCCATTCCCGGGGCGGGGGTGACCCCGGTGACGACCGGTGCTCCTTCGGTCAGGGTTCCGGTTTTGTCGAAGGCAACGAGCTGCGTCCGCCCCATGGCCTCCATGACCGTGGCGGACTTAATCAGAATTCCGTGGCGGGCGGCGTTGGCAATGGCCGCAAGCAGCGGCGGCATGGTGGACAGTACGACGGCGCAGGGCGAGGCGACGATCATGAACGTGATCGCGCGCAGAAGGGAATCTCGGAAGTTCTCCCCGAGGACAAGCGGCAGGGCGAAGACGATGACGGTGGCGATCACGACGCCGAGCGAGTACCGCTGCTCCACCTTCTCGACGAATAGTGCTCGCGTCGACTTGGTCTCCGAGGCTTCCGCGACCAAGGACACCATCCGGGCCACGACAGACTCACTCGCCGGGCTGGTGATCCGCACCGTCATCGCTCCTGTGCCGTTGACAGTCCCGGAGAGCACGTCCTGCCCCGGTCCTCGTCGCACGGGCACAGATTCGCCGGTCATCGCTGCTTGGTCGACTTCACTAATCCCATCTACGACGACACCGTCGCCGCCGATACGCTCACCCGGACGGACAAGGATGAGGTCCCCCGCGCGGAGCGCCGCAGTATCGACGATGTCCAGAGCGTCGCCCGTGGCAGTCCGGGTGAGCCGGGTCGCCTGTTCGGGGGCGAGGGAGAGAAGGCTGGTCACCGAGTCAGCGGTCCGCTGGGTGACGAGGGCTTCAATGGCACCGCTGGTCGCGAAGATGACGATGAGTAGCGCCCCATCGAAGACTTGCCCGATCGATGCCGCGGCGATCGCCGCGACGATCATCAGTAAGTCGACATCGAGTACTTTGTTTCGCAGCGCGGTGATGCCCGCCCAGGCCGGCTCCCAGCCTCCCGTGAGATAACAACCCAGGAAGATCGTCCACCAGACCGGTGCTGGAGCGCTCGCAAGCTGCAGTGGCCACGCGACCAGGAAGAGTAGTAGCGCCAGTCCCGCCCAGCGCACTTCCGGCAGGCGTGCGCCGGTGCGGAGGATCGACGGCGGCTTGGCGAGGACGCGGCCACCGGTCCGGATGGGCGCTGGGGCGATGGTGCTCGTCATGCGCCGGCGGTCTCCGTGCCTGTGGTGGCGAGATCGAGGTGGTGGTGGCGGGGGGTGCCCCCCAGGCTGTGCTCAGCTTGGAAGATCGCATCGCGAACCAGCTGGGAGGCGTGCTCGTTCTCGAGGCGGTAGAACACCTTGGTCCCCTCCTGGCGGGTGGAAACAATTCGGGCAAGACGCATCTTGGCCAGGTGCTGAGACACTGACGCCGGAGTCTTATCGACAATCTCGGCAAGGCTGTTTACCGACAACTCGAGGGCATCATTGAGCGCCAGGATCAGGCGCACCCTCGTGGCATCTGCCAGCATCGTGAAGATCTCCACTGCGAGCTCCACGAAGTCACTCTCGGGCAACCGTCCACAAATCCGCTTGTCTGCATCCATACGCAGATAGTAGCAGACTCAGTAATCGATCGCTGTAACCTGCATCGCACTGGTCGTGAGCGGCTGTCAGCGCCCCGTCGTGGACGGTGCGGGCTGCGTCTCGGCGCCCGGAACCGGCTCCGCAGGTTTCCACTGCCGCATCGCGACTGCTCCGGCACCCACCGCGATGGCCGCCAGGATCAGTGCCGTCGGGGCTAGGCCCAGCGTCGCGCCCAGGACCCCGGCCAGCGGGTAGGTGAGAATGAAGCAGGCATGGGAAAGCGAGAACTGGGCCGCGAACACAGCGGGCCGGTTGTTCGCATCGGAGTAGCGTCGCAATAACCGAGACGATGGGGTCAGGATTAGCGAAGTCGCAGCGCCCAGAACAAACCAGAGAGCCAGCACACCTAGCCAGGACGCAGGCGAATCCGGCGTCGACGCCAGAATCGCGACGAGGACCAGTGCGACCGGCAGGATCGCACACCCGGTCAGCATCACCCGGCGATCGGGGTAGCGGTCCAGGACCGGTGGCAGCAGTAGGGCAACGAGCATGGACCCCAAGCCGTAGCAAGCGAGGGTCAGGGCGAAGTCGACTTGACTGCGGCCCAGTGTGTTCTGCACGAGGATGACGGTGTTGACGATCACCATGGCCGTCGCCGCGGCGACAACCAAGTTCATCGCCAGCAACGCGCGCAACGGCCGACTACCCCAAAACACTCGTACGCCCCGGGTCAGACGCTCCAAGAATGGGGTGCCTGGGGACGATTTCAGTTGCGGAAGCCGGGTCGAAAGCACGAGCACCGCGGAGCCCACGAAGCCCAGCGCGGTCCCCACGAATAGTGAGTGGTAGCTGATTACGGTGAGTAGGGCGGCGGCGAGTATTGGGCTGAGCAACGATTCCAGATCGTACGCCAGGCGCGACAGGGATAGCGCCCGGGTGTACTCGCTCTCCTTGGGCAGGACTTCCGGGATCAACGCTTGGAACGCGGGCGTGAAGGTGGCCGATGCGGCCTGCAGGATGAAGATCAATACGTAGATCTGCCAGGCCTCGGTGACGAAGGGCAGCGAGAGCGCGACCCCGGCGCGGAGAACGTCCGAAGACACCAGCAGGACCTTCCGCGGCACGCGGCTGGTCAATGCAGACACGACCGGGGCAACGCCGACGTAGGCGAGCATCTTGATCGTCAATGCGATACCCAAGACAACGCCGGCGTCTCCGCCGGCCAGGTCGAACGCCAACAGGCCCAAAGCGATAGTGAGCAGCCCCGTGCCCACCAGCGCAACGACCTGAGCGCTGAAAAGCTTGCGGTAAGCCGAATTCCGCAGCACCTCACGCACGCGAGCTCCACTCCAACTCGGTCGCGGCGCTCTGCGGCGCCCGGTGGTGGGCGGGCATTCCGTCGAGGGCGTGTTGCGCCTGGAAAATGGCGTCGGCAACCAGTTGGCGGGCGTGCTCGTTCGAGAGTCGGTAGAACACCCGGGTGCCGTCGCGGCGGGTGGTCACGATGTGGGCCAGACGCAACTTTGCGAGATGCTGCGACACTGCAGCCTGGGACTTATTGACTGTTTCCGCGAGCTGGTTGACTGCGAGCTCCTGATCGCGAAGGGCCAGGATAATCCGAAGGCGCGTGGCATCGGCGAGCATCGCGAACACCTCTACGGCTAGTTCGACGTATTCACTGTCGGGGTCCGCTGCGGAACCATTCGCATCTGCATTCATACGCAGATTATTACACACGATCCGGGTCTGCGGGTCAGTGGCCCCATCACGAAGATGCCTGGCAGCTAAGGAGACGCCATGCGACGTGGTCGACCCTTGTCGACGCCAGGGCGACGAGCGATCATTGGTGCCCCACCCGAGCTGTTCAGCAGCACCACGCCGTCGCATCCTTTTGGGTTGCTCGGTGCGCCCACATCGAGCCTCTCGGATGGATGGGTCGGTCCCCGCCCTACCTTTGCGAGCCCAGGGCCGCGCTCACCGCCTGCGCGGGAACAACAGCTAGACCCCGGGCTCCCTTTATGTGGAGTAGAAGTCCCCGGTCTGCACGCGTCCCGAGTGGGAGCGCGCGGTCGGACCAGGTGGGCTGGCAAAACCGGGCGCCAAACTGCGCGAGGTCAGAATCACCTCGCGCAGTTTTGTGTTGTCAGTCTTGGGTGCCGTCTTCCACTGCAACTCCGTTGATGTCGTCGCTGGTGTCTTCGGTGGTTGACTCGGTTCCCGTATCGTCGGCGGTTTCGCCGTCGTTGGTGCCGTCTTCCACTTCGGTGCCTGCGTCGTCGGCGGTTTCGCCGTCGCCGTCGCTCACGACTGAGTGGGTCGATGTCGGTGCGCTCGGTGTAGCGAGTGCGGCGCCGGTCAGGCTTAGCCCGCCAGCGAGAGCGAGAGCGATGATCGCAACACTGCCACCGACGATTTTGGTTTTCTTCTCCATGGTTGGAACGCCTTTCGTCTGGTTAGAACACGCGAACTACGAGTTCTTTTTCGAGGTTAGGTCGGGGTGCATGAGATGACCGTGAGAGTGAGCATGCCGCTGACAATGCTTTCCTCCAGGCCTGCCAGGGCGCATAGAACTCCTGGGCTGTCCCGCCAGTGGGTGGAAGGGCGGCCTTGACCTCGTTGGGGCCGTTTCTTAGAAATCTCTGTGACGGCGGAGGGCACGCTGGGGGGATGATCAGCGAAACTCACCGGCGCAGCATGCTCGTGCGTGTGGCTCTGTTTGCCATGGCTGTGCTCCTTGTGGTGGTGGGTGCAGGGTTGGTACTGACTGCGCAGGGTGGGTGGACGGCCACTGAGATGAATTTTCTTCGCCAGGTGAATTTCGCTCATACCCCGCAACTTGACAGCGTCGCAATGGGCATTAATTGGTTGTTCGGCCCCGCTGTTGCTCCCGCGCTCGTGGTGCTCGGCTGCGGCGTGGTCCTCTTGCTCGAACGGAAAGCCTTTTCAGCCCTCCAGCTTTTTGTGATCGTGACACTCCCCTGGATGGGCAACGAGGCGGTCAAAGCACTGGTCGGCAGGCCCCGCCCGAATATTGCGTCGCTCCCTCATATTCTGGTTCTCGAGCCCGGCGGCCTGAGTTTCCCCAGTGGACATACCAGTTTCGCCGCCTGTCTTCTAGTGGGCATGATTCTCACCATCCGCGGCCGGCGGTGGCGCGCGCCGCTCATCGCAGCGGCGATCATGGTGGTCCTCGCCACTGCAGGTTCGCGTGTCTATCTCGGGGTGCACTACCCAACCGATGTTGCCGCTTCGATCGTCTACTCGGTCGCCGCAGTCACTTTGATCAATGTCATGTGGCTGCTGTTGATGACACACTGGGCTAGACGCCGTCCTGGCGCACCTGCCGTGCACGCCGTTCGAGGAGCTTCAGATGACCGCTGAAGGCAAGGACCGTGCTCGGCTGCTCTTGATCGAGGACGACGCAAAGTTGGGCCCACTGATCAAGCAGGTGCTGACAGAAACCTACGAGGTCACGTTGATTGCCGATGGCGCGGAGGGCCTTGCCGTCGGGGCGATCGGTGATTTCGAGGTCATGGTCATTGACCGGCGATTGCCGTCCTTGGATGGACTGAGCGTTGTGGACGCGCTTCGACGCAAGCTCGTGACCACCCCGATCCTGTTGCTCACGGCCTTGGGTACCACCAGAGACAAGGTAGATGGACTTGACGCCGGCGCGAACGATTACTTGGTCAAACCGTTCGAGTTCGACGAGCTCTTCGCCCGGTTGCGTGCTATCCGCAGGGTGTTCACGGGAGAGGGTCGCACCCTGGTCGTGGGCGGGTGGGCTTACTACCCGGACAGCCGCACAATCTACTCCCCGTACGACGGCCGTATCCTTCTCACTACCAAAGAAAACGACCTGCTCAAGCTACTCGCCGAAGCGCCTCACCGAACCTTTAGCCGCCAGCAAATCCTGAGCACGGTCTTCAACGCGGACGACACCGCTGGCACGGTGGACACCTACGTGCACTACCTTCGACGCAAAACCGATATTGACATTGTCCTGACCGTGCGCGGACAGGGCTACCGACTGGGACAACCGTGACACACCGCCCCATCCTCGACAGTGACACCCTCGCGGTACGACGAGCCTCACGGCTCGTTGGCACCCGAATCGCGCTCACCTGCGCGGCCGTCGTTGCGGTGGTCATCCTCGCCGTGTTCTTGTACATCCTTTCGGAGATCCCAGCCGCTGAACTCTTTGAACCCGTGCCTGACCCCGATAATTTACGGCTCAGCGCCGTTGAGCTTCTACGCGCAGCTGCCGTGCTGGGTGTGGCCTTGATCGCCCTCGCTGGGGTGATGAGTTGGTTGGTCACCCGGCGGGCAGTCCAGCCTCTGGGCGAGGCGTTGCGTATTCAGCGCGCGTTCGTCGCCGACGCCAGTCACGAACTGCGCACGCCGTTGGCCGTGCTGGATGCGCGGCTGCAGATCCTGCAACGTTCGCTACCAGCTGATGACCCGTCAGCCCCCGCTGTCGCCGAGCTGCGGAGCGATGCGAAAGAGTTGATCAACATCGTGAATGATCTTCTCGAGTCCGCGGAAGTAGGCAATTCCGCAGCCCACGACGCCGAAGTCGTCGACGTGAACGCGGCCGTCGCCACTGCCGTGCGGTCAATGTCGCTGATCGCCGTTGAGAAACAGGTCAGTGTAGAGTTCGATGCCGGCGGCCCCGCGTCCGTGCACGTGCCAGCGGCCAGCATCGTCAGGTGTGTGGTGGCCTTGCTCGACAACGCTCTGCGCTTCGCGCCTACACACTCAATTGTCCAGGTGGAGCTGACGGGGACGAAGAAGACAGTTTCGGTCACAGTCCGTGACAGTGGCCCTGGCATTCAAGGCATCGATCCGGCTCGAGTTTTTGATCGTTTTGCGCATTCCGGGCACGCCCTAGACGGCGGCGGGGACGCGCGAACCGGTTTCGGTATCGGGCTCTCGCTGGTGCGGGAAATCGCTGTGCGCTATGGCGGAAGCGTTACCGTTCTGGCCAGTTCTGATGAGGGCACCGCCATCCGGTTCACAGTGCCCCGAGCAAAGCAGTCACCGCGCACTGCGTAGCCGCTGATTGAACGATGCGGGTAGAACCTACGCCACCTGTCGGCGACGGGTGATCACGGTGCGAATCAGCACGGGGACAATAGAAATCACCACGATTCCAATCAGCACAACGTCGATGTAGCGGGCAGCGAATTCGGATACTCCGGGAATGTGCGCCAGAGCGTATCCCAGCAAGACCACGCCCGTCGCCCATACCGTCGCGCCCACGACGTTGAAAAGTGTGAAAAGCCCCCGGCGCATCTTGCCGACCCCTGCAGCTACTGGGGCGAAGGTGCGAACTACGGGGACGAACCGGGCGACCATGACGGCAGCCGGTCCGAAACGATCAAAGAATGCTTGAGTACGCCGGACGCTATTTCTGCTGAATAGCCCAGATTCTCGGCGCTCAAAAATAGGTGGCCCGGTTCGGCGACCGATGAAGTAGCCGAGCTGATCACCGAGGGCGGCGGCCAGCACAATCGCAGGAATGACCACCCATAACGGCTGGCTGATGACGCCGCTGAGAGTGAGCACCCCGGCAAAGAAGAGGAGGGTGTCCCCCGGGAGGAAGAATCCGATGAGGAGCCCGGTCTCGGCAAACACGATGGCGCAAATAGCGACGAGCCCCCAGGCGCCCGCACCCGAGATGAGCACTTGAGGGTCAAGGAAACCGGATAGCGGCAGCATCGAGTGAATCATCCATTCACTCTCACAACCCGTTTCTAAGAAACGGCCAAGAAATGCTGCAACCCCCAGCCGAACCGGGGCGTCGGAACCATTGCCCACCGGACCGTTTCAGCGGTCCTGAAAAAACTTCGGCAAAAGCGGCCCTTCTGTGAGAAGTCTTAGACCCGGGCCGTTTCGCTGGGCACTGATAGTCCCATTCAGAAGGAGCGTTCCCCATGAACTCAGCGCATTCCAGCACCCTGTCATCCACCCGCCACATGCTCAACAAAGTGCCAGAAGTCACCCTCGTCTTCTGGATAATCAAGGTTCTGGCTACCACGGTCGGCGAAACCGCTGCGGACTTTCTTAACGTCGACCTGGGTCTCGGACTCACCGTCACCTCGATCATCATGGCCCTGCTCCTCGTCGCGGCCCTCGTCGCCCAGTTCAAGCTCCGCCGCTATATCCCTGCCGTCTACTGGCTCGCCGTCGTACTTATCAGCGTCGTAGGCACCTTGATCACGGACAACCTCACCGACAGCCTCGGTGTGCCGCTCTGGCTCACCACAGCCGTGTTCGCCGTGGTCCTGGCCGTGACCTTTACGGCGTGGTTCTTGTCAGAGAAGACCCTCTCCATCCACTCGATCTTCACCACGCGGCGGGAGACGTTCTATTGGCTCGCCGTGCTCTTCACCTTCGCGCTCGGGACCGCAGCCGGCGACCTGGTAGCCGAGAGCCTCAATTTAGGTTTCTTCGTCGCTCTGCTGGTCTTCGCCGGTGCGATTGCGCTCGTGACTGTCGCGTATTTTGTCTTCCGCATCAACGCTGTCCTGGCGTTCTGGGTCGCGTACATCCTCACCCGGCCCCTCGGGGCGTCGACCGGCGACCTCCTCTCCCAGCCCACCGCCGACGGTGGCCTCGGACTGGGCACGACAGGAACGAGTGCTTTGTTCCTCGCCGTCATCCTCATCCTGGTGACAGCCCTCTCCGTGCGATCGCGTAGGGCCAACGCCGAGCTCACAGCAACCGTCTAAACCGACGCCCACCGCCGGATACCGGAGCACATCATCGACACAGTCATCGCCGTCATCCTGGGCATCGTCCAAGGACTCACCGAATTCATCCCGGTCTCCAGCAGTGCGCACATCCGCATCGTCGGCTCACTGCTGGGTACGGGGGCGGACCCAGGCGCCGCGTTCACCGCGATCACCCAACTCGGTACCGAGACAGCCGTACTGCTCTACTTCTGGCGCGACATCGCACGCATCATCAGCCGGTGGTTCCTCTCCCTGACAAAGCGGGTGCCGCGTTCGGATCCGGATGCACGCCTGGGCTGGTTCATCATCCTGGGCTCTGTCCCCATCGTGATCCTCGGTGTGGCGTTGCAGACGCTGATCGAGTCCACCTTCCGCTCCCTCTGGATCGTCGCCGTCACTTCGATCGTCTTCGGAGTCGTGCTCGGCATTGCCGACGCCATCGGAGCGAAGAGGCGCCGGCTCGTCGACCTCACCGTGGGCGACGCCGCCATCTTCGGCGGCGCCCAGCCCTCGCACTGATCCCTGGAGTATCGCGGTCCGGCGGCACGATCACCGCAGGCCTGTTGATGGGTTACGAGCGGACCGCCGCCGCTCGCTACTCGTTCCTTCTCGCCATTCCCGCCGTTTTCGGCAGCGGCCTGTACGAGCTCTACAAAACCGTGGGCACGTCCTGCGGCACTGTCAGTGGAGCGTGCACACCCGAGGTCTTCACCGGCGCTCAGACGGCGCTGGCAACCGGAGTTGCCTTCGTCGTCGGCCTCGCAGTGATCTCGCTCCTTATGCGGTATCTGGCCACCCGCAGCTTTCTACCGTTCGTCATCTACCGCATCGCCCTCGGAGTGGGACTCATCGTCGCACTCACCACGGGTGCCCTGACGCCCTAACCCGGCTCAGCGTTCCTGCGCCATGCCGTCGAGCGCGATCAGGGACACAGACGGGTGAGGTGCCGTGCTGCGCAAAGGCCTGTAGACGACGCGGGAGTGATAGACAAAGCGGACCACAAAGCCCACGGCCAGCAGCAGTGCTTGCACCAGCAAACTCGACACCGGTAGGGCTTCGACAAGAAACCAGAGGGCGGTCGTTCGGAGAGCCGTCTCGCTCCCGTTGAACACGAACGACTGCGCGAAGCGAATCCACACGGAACGGCTGCCCTCACGCAAGTCGTGAAACACGAAACGCTCGAGCAGCACAAAGTTGCCCACGATGGTGACGAGCGCAGCGGTCAGAGCAGCCGTCAAGTACCAGACTCCCACGGCCTGAAGCCCGGCCATGATCGCCACGTTCACGACCGCGCCGATCGCCCCCACGGCGGCGAACCCGGACAGACGACCGAATCGCAGCGCGCCCAGCTAGGTGACGAAACGCAGACCCTGCCGGAAGTCGGCTTTCGAGGAGCCAGCCACACGCTTGCCGAAGACGAAAGGCTCCTCGACGATCACCAGGCTGCCCCTGGCGAGGATCTCAAGGAGAATCTTGAACCCGCGAGGGCGCAGGCCTGCAAGATCGACGGAGTCGCGCCGTAAAGCGAAAAACCCTGTCATCGGATCGGTGACGTTGCGGAGCTTGATGGGAAACATCGCCCGGGTGAGCAGAATGCTCCCGTTGGATATGAAGCGGCGAAGCCGGTTGTCCAGACCCGTCGACGATCCGCCGTGAAGATGGCGGGACGCGACCACGATGTCGGCCTGCTGCTCCGCACCGCTAGCCAGCAGCACAGGGATAAGTTCGGGCGGGTGTTGCAGGTCGCCATCCATCACCACACACCAGGTGCCGGTGCTTGACGAGAGACCCTCGCGCACTGCACCGGACAGCCCGCCGACCGGATCGTCCCGATGGATTATGCGCACCGGGATCGTCGAGCGAGCAGCCACCTGACGGATGATATCCGGGGTGTTATCAGTCGAGTCATCAACAAAGACAACCTCTACTCCCCCGCTGTTCATCACTGCGACAATCCGGTCAACAAGGATTTCGATATTCGGTGCCTCGTTGAAAGTGGGGATGATGATCGTGACGTCCATGGCCCTCACCGTTCGATTGACATTCGTAATCCCACTCTCGCCCGGCCTTTGTAAGAAACGGCTAAGGATAGACAGTCCCTCCTGCCGGTGAAATCTAGCTCGCACCAGCAAACATTCTTAGATACTTCTGAGGATTGGAGCGCTGTAGTTGCACTATGGCGATCTCACCGAGTAACGCGGGCGCCACCGAGCGGCGGGACCGTACGGTATTCGCTTCGACAGCGGCCGTGATAGCCCTGGCCGCGACGCTCGTGTCGTTGGCCGGCTCCTGGATTCCTTCGCTCTGGGGCGATGAAGCGGCCAGCATCATGTCCGCCAGCCGGAGCATTCCGAGCTTGGTCGCTATGCTCGGAACCGTCGATGCTGTGCACGGCGCCTACTACCTGGGGCTGCACGCGTGGATTGCCGTTTTCGGCGCCTCCCCGTTCTCGGTACGCCTGCCCAGCGCCCTCGCCGTTGGCATCACTGTCGCCGCGGTGATGGTCATTGCGCGGCGCTTGGGGAACGTGCGCGTGGCGGTCGCCGCCGGGGTCATCTGTGCGGTGATTCCTCGGGTCACCTACATGGGCTCGGAAACGAGGTCCTCGGCCTTCGCTGCAGCGATCGTCGCCTGGCTCACGGTGGTCCTCTTATCCCTCCTCGGTCAGCAGACGCCAGCTCGCCGTTGGTGGGTCGCCTATGGCGTCCTCCTCACAGTCGGCATCTACGTATTCATATATATCGTGCTGATCATCATCGCGCACGCGCTGATTCTTTTGAGCGTTGAGGTGCCTCGCCGGCGTCTCATCGGCTGGGTGAAAACCGTCACGGTCGCAGTTGCCGCTACCCTGCCGGTCTTCGTCTGGGCCGTACTCGAACGTGGCCAGGTCACGTTCCTCGGGCATCGAAATGAAATTACCCCCTATAAACTTCTGGTGTCGCTGTGGTTCGGCCAACCGCTCTTCGCCGTGGTGGCCTGGACCCTCCTGGTGTTGGCGTTGGTCGCGGGTACGACCATCCGGTTGCGAGGTCCTCAGGCGCCGTTGGCGACGGTCCGTTTGTCCCAACTCAGTGTTCTGGCAACAAGCTGGTTGCTGGTTCCCGCCGTGCTCCTCATCGGCGGGTCATCGCTCGTGCCCGTCTACACGGCCAGGTACCTCTCGTACTGCGCCCCCGCCGCATCGCTGCTGATGGCGATCGGTTTGGATTGGGTGACCCAGCGTCGCCCGCGGGCCATGGCCGCAGGCCTACTAGTGATCGTGCTGTGTGCCACCCCGGCCTGGCTCGCGCAGCGGCAGCCGATCGCGAAGAACAACAGCGACTTCGCCCAGACCAGCGCGATCATCGCCGCGCACGCCGTACCCGGAGACGCAATCGCCTTCGACGAGTCGGTGCGCCCATCTCGAAGGCCTAGGCTTGCGCTTCACCTGTACCCAACCGCTTTTGTCGGGCTCAACGATGTCACCCTCCAGGTCCCCTACCAGGAAGGCACCAGCTGGCATGACTTGGCATACTCCCTGTCAGATGCGGCGACGCTCGGTCGGTTCGACGGAGTACACCGTCTGTGGCTGATTGAGCGCTCCAACGGCGGCACACCCGACACCTATGGCCAGGCGACCCTTGCGGCGTTGGGATACACCGCAGTTCACCGCCATTACACCCACCGCAGTGTCATTTTCGAGTATGTTGACCGTCGAATTATCGCGACGCGGTGACCTCCTTGACAGCACGTTCACGAACCAGGATAGAGCTCGGCAATATGGTTAGGCGAGGTCGATGAGCGCCGATAGCCCAGTTCAGCTGCTTCGAGCTGGTGGCCCCGCATCCGCTTTGCGCAGTTAACCATCGGGTGAGCCGTGGAGCGTCGGGTACATGGGCTCGGTTCACGGCTGCCACTCAGGCACGGTCAGTGTGACGGTTGTTCCGGACCGGGGTTCTGAGACGAGGGTCACCTTTCCATGGTGCGCGGAAATGATTTGTTTCACTAGCGGGAGGCCTAGTCCGAAACCGGGTGTGTTTCTGGCGTCCTGTGCGCGCCAAAAGCGATCGAAGGCGTGGGCGGATTCTGTTGGGGTCATACCCACGCCGTTGTCCCTGACCAGGATTTGGGCGAACTTCCCGGCCGCGGAGACAACGATCTGAATGCTTCCGGATTCATTTGTGAATTTGACTGCATTGTCGACGAGATTGGTCAGCGCGCGAGTGAGCAGTTCCGCTGATCCATTGACAAGCACAGTGCGCGTATCGCTCGCGGTGATTCTGGCGCCAGATGCCTTGTGGTTCTGGACAACACTGTGAGCTATTTCGTTGAGCGATACGGGCTGGAAGGTCACTTCAAGTTCTTCGGCGCTCTCCCGGGTCAGCAGGAGCAGGTCGTTGGTCAATCTGGTGAGGCCTTCGGCGGCTTCCAGCGCTGTCGACATTGCTGCTTGATACTGAGCCGGAGTTCGCGATCGCGAGAGGGCAAGTTCGAGTTCACCCTGGATAACGCTCAGCGGGCTGCGAAACTCGTGTGATGCCCCGTCGACGAACCTCTGTTGAAGCTCGTAGCTGCGCCGGATGGGGGCCAGCGCACCCCGGGCCATGAGGTAGCTCGAAATGGGCAGGAGGATGACGAGAATCGCGTATCCGGTGGTGAGCCCCATGCGCAGGTTATCGAAGCCTTGTTCGGCGACGTTCAGTGATGACTGGCCGTCCAGTTCGGCAGCATCGAAGTCGAATGCTCCGGTGACGAACGAGTAGATGCCCAGTGCGAAAACGCCGAACAAGATCAGCTGTACGAGGGTATAAGTGAGGGTCAACCGGATCAGCGCGCGGCGGAAAATCATGTGTCTGCTGCGATCACGTAGCCGGCCCCGCGGCGGGTTTCAATAATTTCGACCTCACCTGACAAGGTCAGTTTCTGTCTGAGGTAACGGATGTATGTCTGCACAACGTTGCTATAGCCGTCGTAGTTGCTGTCCCAGGCGTGCGTGATCAGTTCGGACGAGCTGATGATCTGACCTGCGTTCCGCATGAGATATTCCAGAACGGCAAACTCCTTGGCGGTCAACACAATGGTTCGCCCGTTTCTGGTTGCTGTGCGTGTTGCGGGGTCGAGCGCGACTCCTTGTGCTCGCAAAATGGGCGCTTGGGCGCGGGGCGCCCGCCGCAGCAGTGCCCGAACACGAGCTAAGAGCTCAACAAGGTGGAAGGGTTTAACGAGGTAATCGTCTGCCCCGGCATCTAGTCCTTCCACTCTTCTTCGTGTCGAATCCAGTGCGGTCAACATGAGTATCGGGATGTCTTGGTTGAGGTCGCGAATGCGGGCGCATACGTCCATCCCACCGCGCGGAAGACCGGGCAGCATCAGGTCAAGGACGACGAGATCGTACGTCTCAATTTCGAACGCCTCAACACCCGCCGGGGCTGTGTGGACGACATCCACGGCGTACCCACCCTCTTGGAGCGTACGTCGGACGACGTCCGCGATCCGGACGTCGTCCTCCACCACAAGTAGTTTCATAAAAGGTCCTCGCCGGCCAGGCTAATCTGCCGCATCTCCTGCTCCAGACCCCTTGGTCGCTGTGGCGTTGGCCACCTGAACCCCGGCAGCGCTTACTTCAATGGTGAAGTCCACCTGATTCTTGGAACTTCGGTAGATGCTAAACGTGTTTTCCGGGAAGTGACCAGGACCAGCTTCTCCGTCAAACGACAGCGTACTCGTCGCCCCCGGAGCGAGAGTGAACCCAGTCAACGCCTGATAGTAGGCCTCGCTTTGACCAGTCGTCACGTCTGTCATAACGTAATAGGTCTCAAAAGATGACAGCTCACTGGTCGAGTCGTTACGCACGGTCACTTGAAGTCGGTCGTCGATCGCCGTCTTGGTTGCGGGATCCACGTTGTCTTCCGCGGCCGCGGACAGGATCGTCAATCCCGGAGCGGTGCTCGCGTTGACAATCGGGTTCGAGTTCACGGGCAGCACTGTGGCCGTTGATGCTCCTGAGCCAGCCGCTAGGGAGCTGGCCGGAGTCGGAGCAGAGGTAGCTGATTGGCAGCCGGCCAGCCCGAGGACTGATAGGGACGCCACCAGGGCAACGGGAATGAGCAGGGGTCGTTTCATGAGATTTTCCTTTGCAGATTGCGTCGGGTGGTAAACCCGACGGCGAATGTCACGGAGGCGAGGATCGCCGCCGCGAGTGTGATGGCGTAGCCCCACATGTCAGCCCACACCAGTCCCAGGGGCTGCTGGTTGTATTTGTCCTTGATGCCCAGGAAAGCGAAGGAGAGCCGCTCGAAGTGCTTAGTTATCGATGAGACCTCCAGCCCATTGCGGATGCTGTCGAAAACGGCGAAGTTCGCGAGCACTTTCAACTCGTCGGGCTTTTGGATTTGAAGCGTGGCGAACAACCCACCGGGGACCTGATTGTCGGGGTCCATGGTGTCGCCGATCTGGGGAATGATCAGCACGAACACCAGCCACACCACAATGGCCACGATGAGGCCGGTGCTGAGTCTGTGTGACAGTGCAGTGATGCCGATCGCCAGCGCGCTCCAGAACAACAAATACAGCCAGGCCACCACAGCGGCAATGAGGATGCGTGCGATATCGATCCCCTGCAGCGGCGCATTTCCGATCACCAGGATGGCAACCGTGGTCGTCACCGTCAGCAGTGCGACGACAATGAACCAGACAACCGCAAGGCCCAGCACCTTGCCTGCGGGAATCGCAAAACGACCCACTGGCCGGCTCAACAAAAGCTGAAGGGTGCCCCGGTACTTCTCCTTGGCCACAGTTCCGTATCCCAGAACAATGGCGAACAATGCCCCGAGGATTTCCAGGTACTCGACGCCGCCGCGCAGCAACTGCAGCGGAAAGAGTTGAGGGGCCGCCGGTACGGTCGTGCTGCCGCTTGCAGCCAACTGCTGCACATACAGGTTATAGGCGTCCAGTTGGGTGCGGAAGCTTGCCGCCGCTACGCCCACCGAGATTAGGGTCGCCACCGCAAGAAAGGCGATGAGCACCGCAAAAAGTCGGTCGCGGCGCAGGTCGAGAAGTTCTTTTTGCGCGATCACCCATGTGCTACTCATTGAGACCACTCCTCATTCGGCTGCGCGGGGTTGCCGCGACGATGACCATCATTACGGCCAGGACTCCTACAAGGATGAGAATGCTGAAGGCAGCGTTCCCTGTCACGGCGGTGTCCTGCAGGATGATGCTGGATGCGGTCTTGAACTGCTCCGTCATCGATACAGGACCGGTGACCATGGACACAATGTCGAAGTAGCCACCCGTTGAACTCACAGCTGGGACAGGGTTGAGCAGCGAAACCGGTCGCGCCGCCGTGCCGATTTGTGGGAGTACGAAGGCGACTGCGCTCCAAATCACGAACGGCACCAGAAGCGCGGTTGTTTCCTGCTTGCTTCTGAGGCCGGTGAGCATTCCCAATAACGCGAACGTCGTGAGTAAAACCCAGGACAGCAGGGCAAAGCCAATCACACGCCCGGTATCAGCCCAGCCCAGTGGCGCTCCATTGATGACGCTGATGATCACCCAGCTGACGAAAAAGCTGATCCCAATCGATGCTGCGAGCACCACCCCAAGCCCGGCCAGCTGTCCAAGAAGTCGGCTGACAGATCCCACGGGCCGGCTGAGGACAAGGTCAGTAGTCGCTGCTTTGCGATCCCGCAGAGTCGCCTGGACTCCCAGAACGATGGCCATCAGAGAACCAATCAACACCACGTAAATGACGGCGTTGCGCAGGTAGTACAGCGGAGTCACCCCGGCGAACGGGTTTGGCGCGGTTGTCAAACCGTCTGCAACGACTTTTTCGTAAACGCCGGTGACAGTTCGGTTGGTAACCCACCCGATGATGGACGACGCGATGATCATCCCAATGAATACGAAGAGCAGCAGATGTGCGGTGCGGGCACGACGGGTGGTGAGCATCTCGTGTCCAGCGCTGACCAGGAATGTGTTCACGATACGTGCCCCGACTCCAACCGAAAGTAGATCTCCTCCAGCGATTCCTCGCCAGGGAAGTCCGCGAGGGTTCTGGCCAGCGTGTCCTGGTGCACGAGCTTTCCATTTCGAAGGATTCCGATGCTCGTGCACGTCTTAGTCACCTCAGAGAGAAGGTGCGTGTTCATGAAGATCGTCATGCCGAACTCGGCGTTCAATCGCACAATCGTCTCGCGTAAGGTGCGAACCCCTTCTGGATCCAGCCCCGATGTTGGCTCGTCGAGAAACAGCACCGACGGCGAGTGGAGGATCGCCTGAGCGATCCCGACACGCTGACGCATGCCCTTGCTAAACGTCCCCACCCGCTGCCGATCATGTCCTTCGAAATCAAGGATCCGCAACACATCATGGATGCGCTGGTCCGGACGCCGCAAGCCCGACAACCGGGCGAAGAACCTCAGGTTCTCCATCAGGGTGAGATTGTCGTAGAACTGGACGTTCTCCGGTAGATATCCAATCGCCGCCCGCACGCCCATGGCGTCAGCGGTCACGCTGTGACCAGCCACTTCCGCGTTTCCCCGAGTCGGCTCGAGCAGAGTGGTCAAAACATTCACGGTGGTTGTTTTGCCGGCACCGTTGTGGCCGAGCAGCCCGAATACCTCGCCGATCCCGACCGCTAAGGACAACGCATCAAGCGCTACCCCTGAACCGTACGACTTCGACAGATTGTCGGTCGCGATTGCTGATTTTGTCATGCTACCGACCGTATTCAGGCCATCGTGAGACCACGATGAGAGCACCTATTTGCGGCCGCCGGGCCTCACCACCTGTGGCCAGAACCACTTCTCAGCTGGAGCACCTCCCGCCGGCACCCCGCCTCGAGGGCTTTCAGTCACGTGCGAAAGAATCCCCCAGGGCAAGACGAATGGTGGTCAAAGCGAACATGGAAGACACCCTCTGCACTGCGTATCAGGTTCGGGCTTCAACGCTCGCCTCGTATATGGAATGATGGCCGGTGCTTAACAGCGTCCTCGGCGGACTCGTCCTACTGTGGCTCACACTCATCCGGGTACTCATCTAAACCTCACGCGGGCAGGCAGAGAAAATCAAACTGTTCGACGCCCTCCGCCTCG
This sequence comes from Cryobacterium adonitolivorans, assembly GCF_004402695.1. GTDB lineage: Bacteria > Actinomycetota > Actinomycetes > Actinomycetales > Microbacteriaceae > Cryobacterium > Cryobacterium adonitolivorans. Next base: position 22,250 of record NZ_SOFL01000036.1, read on the forward strand.
GTCCCGACGTGGGGCGGGCCACCAACCGCCTCGCCCCCGACCCGACCGTCCAGCGTGTATGCAGACAAATTCGGCAGCTGGAGACACGGCATTACCTCGGCAAAGGTTGTGTCCACATCAGCGGCGTGCTTTTCGGCTTCTCATTATTGCCTCGTCAACGTGAGAAGCCACCGTGGGAAGGTCAGTGAGCCGCGTGCCTTTCTCCGGGCATCGGCGCAATGCGGAGCCAAACGGGCTCGCGGCACTACACGCTACGCTCCGGCCCGGTCGCAACAGTGTCCGACTGACATAGCGCCCCCGGATGCGCCCGTATTCAAGACGTGGCGGCGGGCTTCAGCCGAGCCTTAGCGGGATGCGAACGATGACTGCTGCGCCGCTGCCCGCTGACGAGTCGATCGTGACGTTTCCTTGGTGCCGGCGAGTGATCTCGGCGACAATCGAGAGGCCCAGGCCATAATGCCGTGAATTCTTCGTCCTTTCCCCTCGGGTGCTCCGGCTACTTGCGAACCGGTCGAACGCGTTCTCGACAATGTCGGGTGCGAAGCCGGCGCCGTCGTCTGTGACCCGCGCGATGGCCTGGCGATTGTCCTGGGTGATGGTAACGATGACTGCCGCGCTGGCGTGATCGATTGCGTTCGTCGTCAGCGCGACGACCAGTCTGAGCAGGGCGGCCTGGGACCCTGAGACGATTACAGGCTTGCTGGAGCCGTCGCGCCGCAGGGTGACGCTGTGGGCAGAGGCCTCGTCCTGCAGCAGGGCAATTGCCCGGTCGGCCGTGGCAGCCAAGTCGACCGGTATCGGTTCGGCGACGCTTCTCGGGTCTGCGGCGATCAGGAGGTCATCGAGGATCCCCGTGAGCGCCCGGGAGTCGCTCACGATCTCATCGACAGCATCGGTCACATCCGCGGGCACACCGGTTTGGTCGCGGCGTCGGAGCAGCTGGGCCCGGGTGGTCAGCAGGGTGAGCGGGGTGCGGAGTTCGTGACTGGCATCGGCGACGAACCGGCGCTGCAACGCGAGTGCGTCGGCGAGTGGACGAATCGCCCGGCGGGCCATCCAGTAAGCCGCGATCGCGGACACGGCAAGGGCCACAATCCCTGCGACCAGCAGGGCGGCGCGCAACCGGTTGAGTTCTTCGTCGTTTTCGTGTTGGTTGACGGCCACTTGCACCACGCGGGCGTCGCCTCCCCGACCGGTCTGGGTCGTCGTGAGCATCAGGTAGTGCTGGCCGTCGATCGCTCGACGGCTGCGCTCGTCGGCGCCCCCCGCGCTCACGCTCTCGATCGCCTCGGCGTCGAGCAGGCCAGACGGCAGGCTGGGCGACGACATCATCCGGGTGCCGTCCACGATCGACACATAGGTGCCTTCCGGGGCGTCTTGCGGGGAGTCCAGCCCCGCCGCGGTGGCCAGTGTCTGCCCTGCGGACTCGGCCACGCTAGCGCTCACCAACGCGAACACCATCCCGCCCACGATCAGCAGCATCGCGAGCATCAGGGAGGTGAACTGGGTGGTAAGGCGCAGAGCGGCTCCGCGCAGGCTATCAGTGTGTGCGGGCGGGCGAGACCGGGCTCGGTGCGGCGGGCGCGTCATGAGACCGGACCGAGCCGGTAACCGATGCCTCGCACCGTGTGGATTGCTGACCGGCCGAGTTTCTTGCGGAGGTAGTGCACGTACGTGTCGACCACCCCGAGATCGTCGGCGTCGGGGAACACGCCGGCAAGCAAGTCGGAACGTTCGAAGACCTGCTGCGGCCGCCGGGCCAGGCGCTCGAGCAGCTCGGCCTCCCGCGCGGACAGGCTGAGCACGGTACCCCCGGTGGTGGTCACCGTGCGGCTGCCGGTGTCGAGGTTGCCACCCGGTACGGCGAGGACCGGAATGGTGCTTGTGTGCCGACGCAGCAGTGCCCTGATCCGGGCGAGCAGTTCGTCGATGTCGAACGGTTTGGCCAGGTAGTCCTCTGCTCCACGGTCGAGCCCTTCGACGCGGTCGGCCGGATTGCCCAGGGCCGAGAGCACGAGCGCCGGCGTGAGCACGCCTTTGCTCCTCAGCCGGGTGAGCACGTCCAGCCCATCCATCACGGGCAGGCCCCGGTCAAGCAGGATCACGTCGAAAGGCTGGGTGAGGCCTTCGTGCAGCGCGCGCTGGCCGTCACGGGCGATGACGGTGTCGTAACCCTCGTTGGTGAGCAGTTGATCGAGCATCCTCACGAGACGAGCGTCGTCTTCGACGAGCAGCACCCTCGGATGTTCGGCCATGTTCGTAGTATATGGATCCATCGTCTCGTCGCGACCGGGGCCAGTCATACGGGCGCGAGTCCCGGCGCAGTCTGGAAGGCGGCGGTGGCGGTGAGCGCCCCGAGCTCGTCAACAGTGAGCACGTCGATGTCGAACCGGTCGAGCGCCTCGTCACGTTGGTGCACCCCGCCGGCGACGATGGCCGTGGCCAGCACGTCGGCGGTGACGATGTCGGCCGCCCGCACCGTCACTTGCCGGTAGGCGGCATCGGGGCCGGTGTGGGTGCGGGTGTAGCGCCAGATGTGTTCGCCGCGTTCGGCGGTACCCGAGGTGGCGACGGCCGAGCGGCCGGGGCTGAGCATCAGCGTGCAGAGCAGAGCGGACCGGTCGACCGGGTCGAGGATGCCCACCTGCCAGGGTGAGGTGGTGAACTTGCCACGGCCCACGAGGTCTCCACCAACGTTTAGGAGCCAGTCGGTCTGTCCGGCAGCGTCGAGCATCCTGGCGGCGGCGGCCATCGTCTGGGCCTTGACGATGCCGTTGAGGTCGACGATACCGTCGGGCCGGTGCGGGGTGAAGGCACCGTCGGTGCGGCGGCGCCAGTCCAGGGCCTCGGTGTAGGCCTGCCGCAGTTCGGCGCTGGCCCGGGACAGAACGAGGTGACCGGCGGCGACCCGGCTGAGCTCGGAGTCGGGGCGGTGCAGGCTGAACCGTCGGTCGGATTCGTCGAAGCAGCGGTTCACGTCATGCAGCACGGGCGCGGCGGGCAGGACTCCCGCGAAACGCAGGCTCACCATGGTACCCATGGTGTCGAAGGTGTGCACGGTCATCTCAAAGCCCGGCCTGGTCGAGGGCGGATTGCAACGAGGTGAGGTAACCATCCGTCGTGTAGGTGGCGCCGGAGACGCCCTGCACGTTCGCGGACTGCGCGGCCAAGACCTGTTGCCGCAGCACCGGTGCGGCGCGGTTGCTGATCGAGACCGATCGCTGGTCGTGGTCGGTCAGATGCAGGGCGGTGACATCGGTGATCGTGCCGTCGGCGACGGCGATCTGTACCTGCACATTGCCGAACCGGGTCTGGGCTGCGGTGCCGGCGAAGGTGCCGGATGCACCGGTCGCAGTCGGAGTGACCGTGCCGGTCGTGGCGGGTGCGGCCGAATCGGCGGCATCCGTCGTCTGCGACAGCGACGAGGTCTGGGTCTGAGTCTGGGCCTGCATCCCGAGTTGCCAGCCGACCGCCAGCACCGCCGTCGACGACAGGATGCTCAGGGCGAGTGCTCGCCGCCTCACCAGTCGAACCGTTCTACGTGGATCTGCTGCTCGGGCAGCCCAACAGCCCGGGCGTCGCGGATCACCAAGTCGGTCCAGGATTGTGGCCCGCAGACATAGAGGTCGGAGTCAATCAAGTCCGGGAACACCGACTGGATTGTGACCCCGCGGCCGAGGGCTTCGGCCGACAGCCAGGTGGCGAGCCCGGCAGGCCGTGGCCCCATCACCGCGAAGACCGCGTTGCCCCGCATGCTGGGCAGTGCGCTGATCTCGCTCCAGAGATAGCTTTGCCCGAGGTCGGTGGCGCGCAGCACCACAGTCGCCTCGCCGGGATGGAGGTCGGCGTACTCGAGGAGCGAGCGCACCGGTGTGATTCCGATGCCGGCGGCCACGACAGCCACCTTCGACGCCGAGCGATGCGCGGCGGTGAAAATGCCGTACGGTCCCTCGATCGACACTCGGGTGCCCGGGCTCACCCGGCCTAGCGCCGAGCTGCCGTTGCCGAGGCTGCGCACGGTGATACGGGCAGAGGTTGCGGTGGGCACTTTGGAGAAGGAGATCGGGTGCGGGTGCCACCAGGTCGAACCAGTCCAGAAACGCCAGATCGCATACTGTCCACCCTGAGTCTGCAGCCGATCGAGGCCGGTGCCGATGAGGTGCAGCGAGACTACCCCGGGGGCGATCGGCTCGACAGAGGCGACCCGGATATCGTGGCGAACGCTCCGCACGATTGGCACCACGAACCGGAATAGCCCGATCGAACCGAAAGCGAGCACGTAGAGAGCAATCCAGTAGACCCGCTGCACGGTGTCGGCGGCGAGCACTCCACCCACGCTCAATTGGTGTGGCAGCGCTACCAGCACGGCGGCGTAGCTGAGTAGGTGGATCAGGTGCCAAACCTCATAGGGAAATCGGCGACGCACCGCGACCACCGAGGATACGACCACGGCCACGAGGAGGCCGAGCCCGAGGTATGCCAGCGCCATGTCCGGACGCTGGAACAGCGCGACGGTCTCCGCGATCACGTTTGAACTATCGGCCAGCGCAGATCCGATCGTCAGTAGCAGGCCGTGCGTGAGGATGAGATACAGCGCCGGCTTGCCCAGCTGGCGGTGGAAAACCATCGCCGTGTCCTGGCCGACGACCCGGTCGATCAGCGGGAGCCGGGCTGCCAGCACGAGCATCACGAGGATGAGGTTGGTTCCGACCAACCCGCTCACTACCCCGCCGGCATAAAGCGCGGAGGCCATGTCGGTGACCTGCGACACACCGCCGTACGCGAGGTACAGCGCGACGGCCATCGCGACCGATGACCAGCAGAGGGCGATCATCAAGTCGGCGGCGCGCATCCGGCGCCGAGTGCGGAGGGTGCGCTCGCGGGCGGGCACGCTCTGTCGGATGGCGTCTACTGGTGCCGTGCGAAGCAACATAGAGGCTCGATTCTGGTGGATTGCGGGTGCTGACTCTCCTTAGAATCGCTCCCATTTCTTCCAGGATTCTTAGTCGGCCGCCTGGCCTGTCGTGTCTTCGGCGCGTTGGTGCTTGAGTGGGGGCATGTCCACAGAGGGTGATTCGAACGGGCCCCGGCTGCAACTCAACGAGTCCCACCGCGACGGAGCGGCGCTACGGCTGAACTGGCTGCGTGCCGGAGTGCTCGGCGAACGACGGCATCGTCTCGGTGGCTGCGATCGTGGTAAGCGACGCGTGGGCAACAACAGCGCCCGCCCCGATCCTCACGGCGGGTATCGCCGGCCTCGTGGGCGGGGCAATATCGATGGCCCTCGGCGAGTATGTGTCAGTGAGCAGCCAGAGCCACAGCGAACGGGCGATGATCGCCACCGAGCGCCAAGAGCTTCGGGAGATGCCCGAGGAGGAGCTGGAAGATCTCACCGCGCTCTACCTGGCCAAAGGCCTGAGCGAAACGACCGCCAGACAGGTTGCCGTGGAACTCACCGAGCCCCTGATGGCGATGAAAATTGACTCACGGGCTGCTCCGCCGTAGGGTCTGAATGTTGCCCCAGACCCCGGCAGCGGTTTTATCCGCAACGATCTGGGGAGCATGAATGCTTGACAGCCGGCTTTGGCCAGGCGCCGATGGCGCAACCAGGAACACGACTACTGTCGAAACAACCGAAGACGCCGCAAATTCGGTGACTGATGCCGCAAACCTCGCTTACAAACTCTCTTCAGAATTGGAATCAGTGGTTCGAGCCGTTCCTGGAGTGGATAACCTGTACCCGACCGAGCCCATCGCCGCGACGATTGTCGGTGCCATTGTCGATGCGCTTACGCAGAGAGAAAGGACGTCCAACCTTGTTACCGTCACCATGGGGGAAGCTGGGATAAACGTGTCCGTGGCTTTTCGCGCCCTCAACTCTGAGCCCGCCACCAAAGTGTGCCGGCTCGTATATAACTCGATAGCCCTGGTCCTCGATGCCCGTTCGATCACGCCAATCGATAGCGTCCATGTGACGGTTGCTAGCATCGGCTAAGTTACAGCCATATCCAGGCCGCGCGTCCGGAACCGGTGCGGGCGTCCGTTTCTGACACACCAGACGCCAACGCGGACGTCCTTCTTCGTGACCGCTTGAAACTTCGTCACATTCTGTGACACCGAAGTGTATCTCTATGGCGGCGGCGCCTAGCGGATCTGGGATCCAACACTCTACCCGACCGGCTCTGGACGCCCTGAGGACGACGCCGCCGATGAGTTATCTCCCCGACGACCTCGTGTCCGGCGAACTCTCATTGGGCGAATCGCTGTCGGTGTATTCACCCTCGACTTCCGTCTCGTCGAGGGTTGATTCCGGCGAGCCGGTCTCTGGCTCGGAATCGGTGTATTCACCATCACTGCCGGGATTGGCTTTCATGGGATTCTCTCTGTAGTAGGAGCTAGAAGTCTATGTCCCTGAACCGGGCAAGTACAGACGCTGAGGCCCGACGCTAGACAGCCACGGCTGTGTTTCATGGGAGCTTCACTCCCGGGACAAGATGCCGGTCGGAGGTCCGCGACCCTACCGCCGCGAGCGGCCAACGTTGGGTTGAGGAGCCCAAAGTTCTCCCTCTCGATGGGCAAACTGGTCGAAACGGATCGGGTCACGTCCGAGAACGTCTCGAACAGTTCGGGTGAGCCCATCGGCCATTCCCAGTCGTGCTGTGGTGTAAATCGCGAGAGTAACAAACACCATGCCCCAGGGCATCTTGAGACGTCGGCGGGCATGGAGCACGTAGCGAATCGCTCCGGGCCGGGCGTACCGGATCGGGCGTCCAAGCTCCGCGGTGAGGATCTGCGCGATCCGCGCGTAGGTCAGCGCTTCGTCGCCGGTCACCGTCAGCGCCCGATTCGAGTGAGCCTGAGGGTCGAGGAGAGCGGCCGCAGCTACAGCGCCGACATCTTCTGCGTCGACGAACGCCGTCGCACCATTGCCGGCCGGAACAACGAGCTCGTTGCGGTCACGGATGTCCGTCAGATGAGTGGTACTGAGGTTCTGATGAAAAAATGAAGCACGGACGAAAGTCCAGGCGATTCCGCTCGCGCGAAGCCATGATTCGATGGCCGCGTGTGGCACCACCTTGTTCTTCTCAGCGCCCTGAATCGAGAGGAATACGATCTGTTCGACGCCTTTCCCGCGGGCGAACTCAAGTGCCGGGAGCATCTGTTTTTTCGGCTTCCCCAGCTGGGGCGGGCGCAGGAGGAACATTTGGCGCACCCCAGCGAACGCTGCCGCCCAGGTGGACGGATCGGTGAAGTCGAGACTGACACTCTCCACCCGATCGCCAAACATCTTGTCAACCGAGTCACGGTTTCGTCCCGCTGCCCGCACCGTCTTGCCGGCGCTGAGCAGAGTATCCACCACGGCGCGACCCACGTTGCCGGTCGCCCCGGTGACCAGGATCGGTTGTTGAGCTTTACCAATCCCCGACTTCTCGTTCGTCTGTTGCATATGTGTAGAGTACACCTATGACCGTTGATCAGGACTGGGATCGAATTGACGCATCCCTCATCCGCATGCGTCGCCTACTGGGGAACCCCCGCGGGGTGACTGACGGCGTTGATCTTTCGGCCGTGTTCGTGGTGGATACGATTGCCCGTCGAGCGAAGGACCGGATGTCGACACGGATTACCGACATCGCTCGCCACCTTTCTGTGAAACCATCCACCGCAAGCCGACTCGTCCGTTCTACTGAGGCGGCCGGCTATATTCAGCGTTCTGCTAGCCCGGACGACACGCGCAGCGTCGTTCTGCACCTCACGTCGAGGGGCGAGGAACTCAATACCAGCGCCAGGGCCTTCCGAGCTGACATCCTCCGCAAGGCGACCGTGACGTGGGACGAAAAAACCATCGCCACCTTTGCACGTCTGTTAGACGAATTCTCCCTGGCAACATCTGGGAGCACGGCGGACCGCTGACCTAACCACTCGCAACCACGACTAAATACGAGGTCAGCGGCTCCTCGATACCGTTCGCACACACTTCGGAACTTGACCAGTTGCGGCTGAGCGGGGCCGTCATTCTCGTTCCTGTTGACGCAGGCATCACTGATCTGTGGTGACAAGCGTCTTGTCTTTCACAAAAAGGATCGTGAAACCCAGAGCAATCAGAGCGGTGCCGGCGAGGAGTAGTAGCCCGATCGCGTAGCTGTTTTCCGCAGCGTTGTAGGTGGCCCCCATAACCAGCGGCGGGAAGTAGCCGCCTAGCCCGCCGGCCGCGCTGACTATGCCGCTCACCGCGCCCACGTTGGCGGCCGGTGCGTTTCGTCCGATCCAGGCGAACACTCCCCCGGCGCCGAGGCCCAGTGCCGATGCCATCGCGACGAAGGTGAGGCCGGCGGGAATCTCACCGTCGGGGCGGAGGTTCACCAACCAGGCGAGAACTGTGACCGCCGCGAGCGAGCCGATCACCACCGGTTTCGGGCCGATGCGGTCGGCAAGTATCCCTCCGACGGGGCGGAGAATCACGGCGGCAACCGCAAACCCCGCCGTTCGGGTTCCGGCGGCAGTGAGGTCGAACTCATAGATCTGGCGAAGGTAGGTGGGCAGGTACGTGGAAAAGGCGACGAATCCACCGAAAACCAGCGCATAGAGAAAGCTCATCTGCCAGGTCACGCTGAGCCGCGCCGCGGCGGTGAGTTTGGGAAGGAAAGGATCAGTGCTGGCCCTGAACCCGGGGGCCTCGGCCATGAAGAGCCACACGACTGCGGCAACAACGACGAGGAGCACCACGAGGATGAGGTGCGTGGGAACGTAGCCGAACCATTCCACCAGGCGTGGCGTGAAGAATGCCGACAACGCGGTACCGCCCATCCCGGCACCGAACACCCCGGTGGCGAAGCCACGTCGGCTCGGCGGATACCAGTGACTAACAAACGGGATTCCCACGGCAAAAACGGTTCCGGCAACTCCGAGGAGCAGCGCTGCGGCCACCAGGAAGACGTAGGCGTTGAGGGTTCCTGCAATCGCAACGAGCACCAGAGCAGGGACGGATGCCAGTAGTACCAGCGTGAACAGGAGACGTCCGCCGAACCGGTCGGTGAGCACGCCCACCGGGATTCGGCCGATTGATCCGACAAGCACGGGCATCGCCACGAGCACGGACGTCTGGGCTGACGAGAGATTCATGGCATCGCTGTAACGGATGCCCAGCGGCGCGATACTGGTCCACGCCCAGAAGCACACGACGGATGCGAGCGTCGCGAGGGTGAGATTCACCCCTTTGCTGTGGTGTGCTCGCTGCCGCGCAGTGTTTCTCGAGCCCGTCGTTGTGTCCATCGCCACGACTCCGATCAGCGTTTGTCAGGGGTGCGATCCTCGGTGCCGATGGGCGCCCACCCGCGTCGCACCGGTCGCACCTGCCCGGCTTCGCGATCCCTGGACCGGTAGACGATGTAGGGCCGGAACAGATAGTGCAGAGGAGCGGTGAAAGCGTGCACCAGCCGCGTGAACGGCCAGATGGTGAACAACAGCATGCCAACGAGGGTGTGGATGTGGAAGGAGAACGGAGCGGCGGCCATCGCAGCGATATCCGGTTGAAAGATGAATAGGGAACGGAACCAGGGCGACACGGTTTCGCGGTAGTTGTGGCCGTGCTCGCCGCTGAAAACGCTCGCGAGGGTGGTCCAGAGACCCAGGACAATCGCGGCGGTCAACACGACGTACATGATCTTGTCGTTGGTAGTCGTGGCCATGAAGACCGGCCCGGTCTTGCGTCGTCGATAGATCAGGATCACGATCCCGCCGAGGGTGCATACCCCCGCAACTCCGCCGACCAGTAGGGCATTGAAATGATAAAAGTCCTGGCTCATCCCGAAAAAGAGTGTCCACGACATGGGGACCACCAGGCCGAAGAAATGCCCGGCGATCACGGCGAGGAGCCCGAAATGAAATATCGGCGATCCGATTCGCAGGAGGCGTGATTCGTAGAGTTGGGACGACCGGGTGGTCCAACCGAATTGGTCATAGCGGTAACGCCAGATGGTTCCCCCGATCAGGATCGCCACCATCACATAGGGGAGGATGCCCCAGAGCAGCACGTCCCACATCATGAGCCGGCATTCAGGGGAAGCAGGCGCGGGTCAAAGGGTTCGAGGCCGACACTTTCGGCCGGTGGGCCGACGCCCGCCATGGATTGCACAGCCTGCCGATCGGCCGGTGATGGGCCGGGAAGTGTGGCGCAAATGCCTTCCACCACGGTGGCGTACGGCGACTCATGCTCGGTGAGCGCGAGCCGGAGCATTTCGACGCTGGGTCGGTATCGGATGAGCAGATCGCGGCCCGCCACGGGGCCAGCCACAGCAGAGAACTCGAGTACCAGCGGCAGAAAGTCCGGAAGCTCACCGTGGGTGTTGGTCAGGTAGTCGCTCCCCCGGTACACCTGCTTGAATTCAGCCAGCACGTCACCCCGGCGGCGGGTGTCGCCATCGGTCCAATACGACAGATAGAGCGGATGATGCTTGCTCAGATCGAACGTCTCCACGTAGGAGCGCTCCAGGGTGCCCAGCGCGGTGCTCTCGAGGTACCCGATGAAGGAGGTGAGATCGGGCGCCGCCGGGCCCTGTTCGGCCAGCGCGGACCGCATCAACTCGCATCGTTCCACGAGTTTTGTGTCCGGGTAGGACAGGCACCAGGACGCGGCCTGATAGAACACGCGCTGCGCCAGGCTGCGGGCGGCGGCTCGATCGCGCCTCACAGCGAGCCGCCCTCCGCGGGCGGGCGCAAGTCGGCTGGTGACGGCGGCGCAGCGTGCGGTTGGTCGCGTTTTTCGGGGAAGAGGCCGGCGGGGCTTCCGTTGCCGTCCCAGTTGAGGAGGTTGACGCGGCCCTGGAGTGCCTGCTCGCCGGCAGGAGTGTCGGACGTCTGCCGGTCTTTGAGCGCGTAGAAGTTCTCCACAGCGACGGGTGTCGGCCGACCGCTCGCCTCCCCGAACGGCGAGTCTTCATACATGCCCGGTCCACCCTCGAAATCGACCGAGCACCCCATCTCCTCCAGGTCGTGTGCCTGCTCGACATGTGCCTTGGGAATGACGTAGCGCTCGTCATACTTCGCGATCGCCATCAGCCTGTACATCTCGTACATGGAGCCCGGTGACATCCCCACGGCTGCCGGGATCGACGGGTCGGGTTCCTGTTCCATAGTGATTGCGCGCATGTACGCGCGCATCGCCGCAAGCTTGCGCAACACCTCGGTGATCTTGTCGGTGTCGCCGGCGGTGAACAGCTCGGCGAGATACTCGACGGGAATGCGAAGCGCGTCAATCGCTCCGAAGAGATTGCCGCTGTCTTCGGCATCGTGGCCCTGCTCGCTCAGCAGGTCGACGATGGGAGACAGCGGGGGCACGTACCAGACCATGGGCATGGTGCGATATTCCGGGTGCAGCGGCAGCGCCACTTTGTACACCTTCGCGAGCGCATACACCGGTGACTTCCTCGCCGCTTCCAGCCAGTCGGCGGGGATGCCCTGGTCGAGGGCGGCTGCGGACACCTCGGGGTCGTTGGGGTCGAGGAGCACGTCCATTTGCGATTCGTACAGGTCGGTCACGTCCGTCACCGCGGCGGCCTCGGTGACCCGGTCGGCGTCGTAGAGGAACAGGCCGAGGTAGCGAAGTCGTCCGACACAGGTTTCGGAACACACGGTGGGAAGGCCCACTTCCACCCGCGGATAGCAAAAGGTGCACTTCTCGGCCTTACCGGTCTTGTGGTTGAAGTAGATCTTCTTGTATGGGCAGCCGGTAATGCACTGGCGCCAGCCGCGGCATTTGTCCTGGTCGACGAGCACTATGCCGTCTTCGACGCGCTTGTAGATGGCACCGGACGGGCACGATGCCATGCAGGAGGGGTTGAGGCAGTGCTCACAGATACGCGGCAGGTAGAACATAAAGGTCTGTTCGAAGGCGAACTTGATCTTGTCTTCCGACTCTCGCCGCACCTTTTCGACGATGGGGTCAAGGTGTCCCATCTCCGGGGCGCCGCCGAGGTCGTCGTCCCAGTTGGCCGACCAGCTGATTTTGGTGTCTTTGCCCGTGATTAAGGATTTCGGGCGGGCCACCGGGAAGTCATCACCCAGCGGAGCGTCGATCAGGGTTTTGTAGTCGTAGGTCCAGGGCTCGTAGTAGTCCTTCAATTCGGGCTGCACGGGGCTCGCGAAGAGTCCGAATAACTTCTTCAGACGTCCACCGCCCTTGAGCACCAGTCGGCCTTTTTTGTTGAGCTGCCAGCCACCCTTCCACTGTTCTTGGTCTTCGTAGCGGCGCGGGTACCCTTGTCCTGGCCGGGTTTCGACGTTATTGAACCAGACGTATTCGGTGCCGGCGCGGTTAGTCCACGCCTGTTTGCACGTCACCGAGCAGGTGTGACAGCCGATGCATTTATCGAGGTTCATCACCATGCCCATTTGAGCCATCACGCGCATCAGTACCGCACCTCCTGGGAACGCTTTCGGATTGTGGTGACCATGTCCCGCTGATTGCCGGTGGGGCCCAGATAGTTGAAGGCGTAGGACAGCTGCGCATACCCGCCGATGAGGTGGGTGGGTTTCACAAGCAGGCGGGTCGCCGAGTTGTGGATACCACCCCTGCGGCCCGTCGCTTCCGACTTCGGCACATCGATTGTGCGCTCCTGCGCGTGGTAAACGTAGACGACACCCGCGGGCATCCGATGGCTGACCACCGCGCGGCACACGTAGACGCCGTTGTTGTTGACACACTCGATCCAGTCATTATCGGCGACCGAAATCGCCGCCGCATCCATGGGGCTGATCCAGGCCGTCGGACCTCCCCTGGACAGCGACAGCATAAAGAGGTTGTCCTGGTACTCCGAGTGGATCGACCACTTCGAGTGCGGGGTCAGGTAGCGAACTGTGATCTCGGTAGTTCCGTTCGGCCCGAACCGAGGTTCGCCGAACAGGCGCTGCATATCCAACGGTGGTCGGTAGATCGGCAGGGCCTCGCCAAGGTCGCGCATCCAGTCGTGGTCGAGGAAAAAGTGCATCCGGCCGGTGAGGGTGTGCCACGGTTTCAGGCGTTCGACGTTGATCGTGAACGGAGAATACCGGCGCCCACCGGTTTCCGACCCTGACCACTCTGGCGAGGTGATCACCGGGACGGGCGCCGCTTGCGTCTGCGCGAAGGTTACCCGCTTCTCCTCGGATCCTTCGGCGAGGTCGACGAGCCTCATGCCGGTCTGCTCTTCAAGTTCACGAAAACCCTGCACGGCCAATTCACCGTTCGTAGTACCGGAGAAGCTCAGGATGGCCTGGGCGAATTTCGCATCCGTATCGATGGCCGGGCGGCCGTTTCCCGCTCCGCCGCGCATCACCCCGTTGCTTCGGGCCAGCCGCTCGATTTCGTGCCCCATCCGGTAGGTGATGTTCTTGACGGTGAAGCCGCGTTCCTCCGCGAGCGGTCCGACCGTGGCGAGCTTTTCCGCGATCGCGGTGTAGTCGCGTTCCACGATCGAGAAGACAGGCATGTTCTGACCGGGCACCGCCGGGATTTCGGTGTCGCGCCAGTCGCGCACCACGCCACCGGGCTGCGCTATCTCCCCCGGCGTGTCGTGTTGCAGCGGCACACTGACCAGGTCCCGCCGGGTGCCGAGGTGCGTTTTGGCCTGGCGGGAAAACTCCTCGGCGAGTAGTCGGAACGTGTCAAAGTCGGTTTTCGCCTCCCACGGCGGGTCGATTGCGGGACTGAAGGCGTGCACGAAGGGGTGCATATCGGTGGAGGAGAGGTCGTGTTTTTCGTACCAGGTGGCGGCGGGAAACACGATGTCTGACAACAACGTGGTCGACGTCATCCGGAAATCGGCTGAGACGAGTAGGTCGAGTTTTCCCTCCGGCGCCTCGTCGTGCCATTTCACATCCCGAGGTCGGGCGGCGTTCACGTGGTCGGCGCCCATCACGTTGTTGTGGGTACCGAGGAGGTTGCGTAGAAAGTACTCGTTGCCCTTGGCGGATGAGCCGAACAGGTTCGAGCGCCAGAGCACCAGTGTGCGGGGCCAATTCTCGGGAGCGTCCACATCGTCGATGGCCGGGATCAGCCGCCTGTTTTTGAGGGCGTCGGCGATCCAGGTCGGGGCGTCGGGCGCCTCCCCCGCTTCCACCGCGGCTTGTGCCTCATCGGCGAGATCGAGCGGGTTGCGGTCGAACTGCGGGTAGAACGGCATCCACCCGAGCCGGTTCGACTGCGCAAGGGTGTCCGCGGTGTGCATCCCGTCAAAATGCCCCTCGGCGAGGGGGGACTTGAGGGAGTCGGCCGAGTAGCCGTCCGAGCGCCACTGATCGGTGTGCATGTACCAATACCCGGTACCGATCATGGTGCGCGGCGGTCGGCTCCAGTCCAAAGCGTTCGCGAGGGAAATCCATCCGGTGATCGGGCGGGTTTTCTCCTGGCCGACGTAGTGCGCCCAGCCGCCGCCGTTACGCCCCATGCATCCGGTGAGCATCACCAGCGAGAGCACCGCGCGGTAGGTGGCGTCACCGTGGAACCACTGACAGATTCCGGCGCCCATGATGATCATGGACCGCCCCTTCGATTCCTCGGCGTTGCGGGCAAATTCTCGCGCGACCCGGATGCACGCGGCGGCTGGCACACTCGTGATCTCCTCCTGCCAGGCCGGCGTATACGGGGTCGACGCATCGTCGTAGTCGGCAGCCCAGTCGCCCGGCAGCCCCGGACGACCCACACCGTACTGAGCGAGCATCAGGTCGAACACCGTGGTGACCAGGTGCCCGGCTACCCGCCGGACCGGCACACCGCGGGTCACCACCGACCCCTCCCCGGAGGGAGCCTCAAAGCAGGGCATCCGGATTTCGGCGGTTTCGGCGGGTATACCGGCGCCGGACTCGTCGAGGAGGCTCAGGACCGGGTCGACACCCTCCAGGTCAAGATTCCACTTGCCCTTGCCCGCCTCTCCGTACCGGTATCCGATGGAACCGTTGGGCACCACGGGAGCGCCGGTGGCCGAGTCGATCAGAACCGTCTTGAACGCGGCATCATGAGTGTTCGCCTGGTCGGGCAGGTCGGCCGCCATCAGGAATTTCGTCGGCACGAGGCCGCCGTCCACGTGCTCCTCGATTCGGACGAGGAAAGGCAGATCGGTGTAGCGGCGCACGTAGCCGCTGAAGTACGGAACCTGCCGGTCGACGAAGAACTCCTTGAGCATCACGTGGCCCATGGCCATCGCGAGCGCAGCGTCGGTGCCGGCCTGGGCGGGCAGCCACTCGTCCGCGAACTTCGTGTTGTCGGCATAGTCCGGACTGATCGCGACCACCTTCGTGCCCCGATACCGCACCTCGGTCATGAAATGTGCGTCGGGCGTACGTGTCACCGGAACGTTCGATCCCCACATCATCAGGTAGGTGGAATCCCACCAGTCCCCCGATTCGGGCACGTCGGTCTGGTCGCCGAAAACCTGCGGAGAGGCCACGGGGAGGTCGGCGTACCAGTCGTAGAACGAGGTCATCACCCCACCGATGAGCTGGATGAACCGGTTCCCCGCCGCGTGCGACACCATCGACATGGCGGGGATCGGGGAAAACCCGGAGCACCGGTCCGGACCGTATTTCTTGATCGTGTGCACGTGGGCGGCTGCGGCAATCTCCACCGCCTCCTGCCACGGGATCCGGATGAGCCCGCCTTTGCCTCGCGCCTGCTGGTAGCGACGCCGGCGATCAGGGTCGCCCACCACGTCGGCCCAGGCGAGCACGGGGTCCTTCAGCCGGGCCTTCGCCTCCCGGTACATCTCGACGAGCACACCCCGGGCGTACGGGTAGCGCACTCGCGTCGGCGAGTAGGTGTACCAGCTGAAGGCGGCACCGCGGGGGCACCCGCGCGGTTCGTACTCCGGACTGTCGGGGCCGACCGACGGGTAATCGGTCTGTTGCGACTCCCAGGTGATGATGCCATCGCGAACGTAGACCTTCCACGAACACGACCCTGTGCAATTCACCCCGTGGGTGGACCGCACCACCTTGTCGTGGCTCCACCGATCACGGTAGAACACATCGCCCTTGCGCCCGCCCTCGCGGAACACTGCGCGTCCATCATCTGTATGGTCCCACCGTGTGAAAAAACGGCCCAGCGCCAACATGGTATCCGACGCTTTCCCGTCCAGACCGGCAGGCACTGGAGTAGCTGCCATGGGGCAAATACTATAGTTCGTCCTCCCGGCGCGCTAGGAAACTGAGTTCTTTTCATCCCGCCGGATATCGACAGTGAAAATGTGTTGCGGTCTGCGCAAGCATCTCGTTACAATCTGAGGAAGTTTCGTTTTTGCTGTTAATCTGCCCAAATGCTGGGGCGGATGCCGTTCAGGCCTCTCCAGTGTCATGGACTCCATGTGTAATTGGAGGGGACCTCGTGGTCCAAGCAACGCCGAGGAACACCAAGGACAAGAGCCCCCGTTCTGATCTTCTCGTTTCCAAGGTCTGGGTTCAGGGCGCTGCTCTGGTAATGATCTTCGGATTCTGCGTGATGGGCTTTCTGGCTCTGCGCACGTACACCAACTCCATGCCACAACCGTCGGAGACGGTCACCACGGATGGAGAAGTGATCTTCACATCTGCCGACATCACGGCCGGTCAACAAATCTTTCTGCGACGCGGCTTGCAGCAGTACGGTTCCATTGTGGGCCACGGAGGCTACCTCGGCCCGGATTACACCGCCGACTACCTGAGACGCTCCTCGAATATCATCCTTGATGATTTGCAGGCCACCGACATGCAGGATCCGCACGGCGAACTTGTCGAGATGATGCGCACGAACCGATACGACCCGAGCAGCAAGGCTCTCACCTATACCGACCTGCAAGCCAGCGCCTTCAAGGACCTGAAGTCGCATTACGCCGACTATTTCGGGGAACCGAGCACTAAATACGGGCTCATTCCCAACTTGATCACCGACCCGGATGAGATCCACGAGCTCACGGCGTTTTTCGCCTGGACCGCATGGGCCGCCGCAGCGGAACGACCGGGACACGAATACTCATACACAAACAACTGGCCGTCCGAACCGCTCGTCGACAACGGACCAACCGCCGACATGATTGTCTGGAGCGGCCTCTCCCTGGTGGCACTGCTCGTCGGAATCGGTGTGCTGTTCGGCCTCTACGGTCGCTGGAGCCAGAAAATGGGCTGGCACGCTTCCGAAGCGCCTGCCCTCGCTTTTCGACAACCCGGTGACGTCGCGGTCACCCCCGGACAGCGGGCCACAGCCTGGTTCTTCTTCGTCGTTGCCGTCCTGTTCCTCGGTCAGGCCCTGCTGGGGGCTGCGCTGGAGCACTACCGCGCCGACCTTTCGAGCTTCTTCGGAGTCGATTTGGCCCAGTTGCTCCCCTTCAACCTCGCCCGCACCTGGCACGTCCAGCTCGCGTTGCTGTGGACAGCCGCATCGTTCCTCGCCGCGGGGATTTTCCTCGCGCCGTACATTTCCGGGCGCGAGCCCAAAGGCCAGCACTGGCTCGCCTACGGGCTGCTGGGTGCCGTCGCGCTTGTCATCGCCGGCTCATTCACCGGCGAAGCACTCAGCGTATTCGGGGTGGAATGGGCCAAGGGTTCGCCGTTCTGGGACCAGCAATGGGAGTACCTCGACCTGCCGAAAGTTTGGCAGGGACTCCTTGTCGTTGGTTTGTTCCTGTGGATCGCGATCATCTTCCGCGGTATCCGTGCCCGGCTGAAGTCGGAATCACGGTTCAACATGCCGTGGCTGTTCTTTTACGCGGGCCTCGCCATCCCCGGTTTCTATGCCGTTGGCCTGCTCGCGGGCACGGAAACCCACCTCACCGTCGCCGAGTATTGGCGCTTCTGGGTCGTGCACCTGTGGGTAGAGGACTTCCTGGAATTGTTCACCACTGTCATGGTCGCCTACATCTTCGTGATGCTGGGTGTCGTGCGCCGGAAGATCGCGATGCAACTCATCTTCCTCGACGTGATCCTCTATTCGGTGGGCGGCGTGATCGGCACAATGCACCACCTGTACTTCTCCGGCACACCGGTAGAACACATGGCCCTGGGCGCTTTCTTCTCCGCCCTGGAAATCATCCCGCTCACGTTCCTGACGATAGAAGCCTGGAGCTTCCTCCAGCTCGGATCTCGCCAACAGTCTCGAAGCTCCGCCCCGTTCCCCCACCGCTGGGCGGTGATGTTCCTCGTCGCGGTCGGATTCTGGAACTTCCTCGGTGCCGGCGTGTTCGGGTTCCTCATCAATTTGCCGATTGTGTCTTACTACGAGATCGGGACGGCCCTGACCGCAAACCACTCCCACGCGGCGATGATGGGTGTCTACGGAATGTTGGGTGTGGGACTGGGCCTCTTTGTGCTCCGATACCTGATACCGGCGGAGCGGTGGCCCGACCGGCTCGCCAAAATATCGTTCTGGTCGCTGAACATCGGGCTGGCATGGATGACCTTCGCGACGCTGCTCCCACTCGGCGTCATCCAACTCTGGCACTCCATTAATGACGGCTATTTCGAAGCCCGCGAACTTGGATACATCACCCAACCCGGCAACGCGATCCTCGAGTGGCTCCGAATGCCAGGAGACATCATCTTCATCGTCGGCGGCGTTCTCCCCTTCCTGTGGATCACCTGGCTCGGTGTCCGATACCGGATAAAGGCAACCACGCACGAAGTTCCCATAGAGACGCTGTTCGTGGAAGAGACTCCGGTCGACGACGGCACCCCCGCCGGCACTCCCGCTCTGCCGTCGTCTCGATACGGCTCCGACCGCCGCAACAGCACCGGCACAGGCACAGGCACCGACGTCAACGGGAGCAGCTGATGGGCTCGATAGACCCGGCTGTCTGGCTCGGGTCCGGATACGCGGTGTTCCTCCTCGTGGCGGCGCACCTGCTCGACCTGACTGCCCGCCGCACGGCAGTCCAATCGAATCGGTGGCACACCGGCGGGTTCACCTACCATCCACGCCACGACGCGTGGGTGTGTCCGGAGGACCAATGGTTGTGGCCGACCTCGTTCGATCCCGACAACCGGGTGATGCGATACCGCGGCACGCCCAGTATCTGTAACGCCTGCCCACTAAAATCCGTCTGCACGACCTCCGAAAACGGCCGTCAAATTAGCCGGAACATTGACCCGTGGCCGAGCTCAGAGGCAGAAAAATTCCACCGCGGTATCGCCTGCGCCGTGGTCGTCCTCGCCCTGCTCTGGCCGCTGGCAACGATGCTCGGCCCCCGCACTCCGCTCGAGTTGGTCATCCTGGGTGCGACCGTTGTATTTGTCGCACTGGGTAGTTGGCCGTTGTGGTCCCATTTCCGGCGCACCCCCACCGGATTTCCCCTCCATGTTCCCGTCGAAGGTCTTGATGAATCCATCGCTGGGGCGCAGGCCAGTGGACTGCGTGAAGGCCGCCGGAAAGCCGTCTACGCCAGCACCCGGCGGACCGGCCCTGTACCGGTCACCATCGAGAAGGGACCGCCGGATTCCGACAGGCATGTGAACCCCGGCGGGGGTTCACTATGACGGCCGTGCTGATATCCGTCGCCGCGATTGTGCTGCTGGCTCTGATCTATGCACTCGCGTCGGTCAAGGTCCTCCGCGAATACGAACGTGGCATCGTGTTCCGGCTCGGCAGAATCGGCGCACTTCGCGAGCCCGGCCCTCGCCTCGTGCTCTTCGGAATCGACACACTTGTCAGGGTCGAACTACGCATAGTGACACTCACGATTCCGCCTCAGGATGTAATCACCAAAGACAACGTGCCGGCCAGGGTGAACGCGGTCGTTTTGTTCCAGGTCACCGATCCAGTGCGCTCGGTCATGGCCGTGGAAAACCACGCGGTCGCAACCTCGCAGATGGCCCAGACGACCCTCAGGTCGGTGGTCGGGCGCGCTGACCTCGACACACTCCTCGCGCACCGGGCAGACCTGAATGAGGATCTCGCCCACAGCATCGATGCCCAAACCGAACCGTGGGGGGTGCACGTGACGGTGGTCGAGATCAAAGACGTCGAAATCCCCGAGGCCATGCAGCGCGCCATGGCCCGCGAAGCGGAGGCCGAACGCGAACGCCGAGCAAAAGTGATCAATGCCCACGGCGAACTCCAGGCCTCCGAAGAATTGCGCTTGGCCGGTGAGACGCTCAGCCGAAACCCTGCCTCCCTGCAGCTGCGATATCTGCAGACCCTGCTTGAACTTGGTGCAGACCAGAATTCCACGGTCGTTTTCCCATTACCGATCGACATCATCGGGCCATTCCTGCAGAAGCTGCCCGACATGCTCGACCGGTTCGGCAGTGCTTCCCCGAACCAGTCCCCCGGTGCCCAGAGACATACCGGTGCGTCACAGGATGGCACCCCTCTTGATGAGAGCGCACGCTTTGCTGAACGCTCCCGCCGCCCCTCCGATGCCACCGAAAGGTCCGACCGTGAGTGACCCCGACCTCAGCGTCGACCCCGCCCGAGCCTCCGCGCCCAGCGCCGATGGTGCGGGCGACGGTTCCCAGACCCCTCGGCAGCCCAGTACCCGCGGCATCCGCTCTGTCGTCTTCGGCACCCTTGTCGCTGTCTTCGCACCGTTGGCCGGTTTCCTCGGTGGCACGATCGTCGGATCGACCGGATCGATGACCGAACTCGACCCGCTGTTCGTCTGGCTGTTCCTCGGACTTATCGTCGGCGGAGCCGGCGCGATTCTGGCCATCGTGGGTGCCTTGAGATGGATAAGGGCGAACCACGTACCGTGACAGTTCAGTCCGAGCGCGAAGCACCAAGGTTGCGCGGACGCGCCGAATCCTGGGCAGCCATTCGGGCGCTGACGATCGCATCCGCCGTGCGCTGGGCGTCGGCGATGCAACTGGCCAGCCCCACTCCCCGATAGGAGGACCCGGTCAGGTACAGGCCGGGCAGCTCGGTCAGCGCTTCCGTCATGGCCTCGAGCCGGGCCTGGTGACCCACCAGGTACTGCGGCATTCCCTGCGGCCAGCGCTGCACGAACAGCTCAAGCGGCTCGCCGGCCAGCCCCATCGCCTCGCCCAGTTCGGCGCGCACCCGCAACACGAGCGTTGTCTCATTGATGGTGAGCCAGCGGTCATCATCGTGCCGGCCGACCATGCAGCGCACCAGCACCACGTCGTCGTCGGCCAGGTGCGGCCACTTCAGGCTGGACCAGGTGCAGCCGACGATCAGCCGGCCCTCCTCAGGCGGCACCAGAAACCCGGTACCGGCGAGATCTGCCGGGAAAGCCGCCCGCGGGTAGGCCAGGCAGATCGTAGCCACGTTGGCGTATTCGATCGCGCCGAGCAGAGCGCCGAGCTGTGGTGCGGCCGCACCGATAATCCCGGCCGACGCGAAGGCCGGCGTGGCCAGCACCACCACGTCCGCGCCGATGACGCTCCCGTCGTCGAGGTCGACCCTGTACGCGGTGGCCGGCCGCTCCTCCGTGAGCGTGAGTTCAGGGCTGACCGCGGTGACCGCGCTGCCCCACCGGACCGTGGCACCCGGCAACGTGGCGGCGAGTGCGTTGATAAGTCCCTCGAGCCCGGTGTTCAGTGTCACGAGTGAGGGCCCGGTGCTACCGCCGCCGGTGGGAGGCGCGGGCCGCCGCCGCATACCGAGGTAGAGACTGCGGTGGGTGCGAGCGAGGGCGGCGATGCCGGGAGCGGTGCTCTGGGCGCTGAGCGTATCGGCGCGGCCGGCGTGGATGCCGCCCAACAGGGGTTCGACCATACGGTTGAAGACCTGGGCGCCCATCCGGGCGCGCACGAGTTCGCCGACCGACGGATCGGCCGAGGCCGTCCGGCCGCGCGGCAGCACCAGGTCGCAGGCGGCGCGGGCCAATCCGAGCGGCGAGAGCAGCCGGGATCGCACGAGCGGCAGCAGTCCCCCTGGCACTCCGAACATCGTGCCTGCCGGCAGCGAACGCAGGCGATTGCGGCTCCAGATGCGCGCGCCGCCGCCGTTCGGTGTCACCACCGCGTCGGCCAGCCCGAGGTCTTCGATCAAGGCCACCGCTACAGGCGCGCGCACCATAAGGGCGTCAGGGCCGGTATCGAGCCGATGTCCCGCGAAGGTTCGCGTGGCAATCTTGCCGCCCAGCCGGTCAGTACCCTCGACCACCGTGATCTGCGCGTCCCTGCCGAGTCGACGGTGCAGAAAGTACGCCGTCGTCAGGCCGCTGATACCGGCGCCGACGATGGTGACGCGGGTGGGTGCGGACCGGGTGCGTTCTGACACTGTTCTTCTTCCGTGATCGGACATTGGATTGAGCAAGCCGGTGCGCAGCTACTGGAGCGCCGGTTCGTAGACGCAACTGGGGTCGGCGGCGAGCGGATCACCGGTGACCGCGTAAGCGTGCGAACGCGACCCACCGCAGACCGCGCGGAACTCGCAGCGGCCACAGCGGCCACCGAAGTTGTCGGGGGAACGCAGATCTTGCAGCAGGTCGGCGTCCCGGTAGATCTCCGGGAACGGCCGGTCGCGCACGCAGCCGACCGCGACGGGGAGGAACCCGCTGGGGTAGACCATGCCGACGTGGTCGACGAAGGCGAAACCTCGGCCTGAGTTGACGTCGATCGGGGGTCGGGCCGCGCGCCGCTTCGGTTCGTCGCCGGTGAGCAGCTCGGCGGTGTTCCGGCGCAGCTGGGCCCGCAGGGGGCCGACCGGAAACGCCGTATCGAGGTCTGTCACGCCGGCGCGCTGGATGGCGATGCGACGGTAGTGCGGCGCTTCGGTCGCCTTGATGGCCACGAGCTCTGAAACGTCGTGCATCCAGTGCAGTACCTCTTCCTCCTGCTCGGCGGTGAGGGGGTGCAGCAGTGTGCCGCGCCCGGTGGGAATCAGGAAGAACACGCTCCAGAGTGTGGTGCCCAGCTCGAGTACAGTCTTGAGAATGGCTGGCAACTCGTGCACGTTGTCGGCGGTGACCGTCGTATTGATCTGCAGGCGGTAGCCGACCTCGCGCACCAGGCGGGCGGCGGTCATGGTGTTGTCATAGACGTCGTCCACGCCGCGGAAGGCGTCGTGGGTGGCGGCGGATGCCCCGTCCAGCGACAGCGAGATGGCCTTCGCTCCCGCGTCGTGCAGTTCCACGAGCACCTCGCGGGTGAGCTTCGGGGTCACCGAGGGTGAGAGGGCCATGCTCAGGCCGAGCGCGGTGCCGTGGGCGACGAGTTCGGGCAGGTCGGGCCGTTCGAAGGGGTCGCCACCGGTCAGTACGACGAGCGGGCGGGGCGTGCCGAATGCGGCCAGGTCATCGAGCAGGGTCTTGCCCTGCGCGGTGCTGAGTTCCATCGGGTTGCGGGTGCGGATGGCGTCGGCCCGACAGTGTGTGCAGACCAGTTGACAAGCCCGGGTCACCTCCCAGATAACAATGAAGGGCCGCTCGGCGGCGTCATGGTGCAGCAGGCGCACCGGGCGTTTGCGCGGGGTTTCGGTCATGCGGTAGTCCTCACCCAGACGGATGCGGCCCGGGTAATTGACCGGCACGGCAAGCGCCTGTGGTTTCGAGCTGCTCCGGGGTTTCCGCGGAACCTCTGCTCGAGGCCTTTTCAGGCCCGCCTAATTGTTAGCACGATCATCATTCTTATCTCGGACGAAGTTCCGGTTTTAATGCGGTCTCCCGAATCCGCACCTCGTGGTGAATGTTCACGAGGCGTTGATCGCGACTGCTCCCCCTCGGGCACAAGCTGCTCCGACGGCGTGCCGGCGTCGTAGGCCTCGTACTCCAAGGTGGCCTTGTCGGTCTCGATCTCCACGAGTACGTCGCCCTCTTCAGTACGGCATCGGCACCTCGGCCATGGCGACCCGGCGAACCGGGGCGTCCAGGTGGTCGAAGGCGCCGTCCGAGATGGTCGAGGCGATTTCGGCGCCGATCCCGTAGGTGAGCCAGTCGCCCTCGAGGATGACGGCGGCGTGGGTCTTTCTTCACGGACTCCACGACGGTGTCGCGGTCCAGCGGGCGCAGGCTCCGCAGGTCGATGACCTCGATGTCGCGTCCGTCGGACTCGGCGAGTTGTTCGGCGACCTCGCGGCCAGCACCGGGTCGTCGCCGCGGATGGCCGCGAGCATCATCGCCTTGGCGTCGGCGGGGGTGCTCGGGGCCACGACTATGGTTTAGTCGCTTTGGCGAGCGTCGCCGGGGCCCCTTTCTTCTTCAAGGCCGTGGTCTTCTTCGGAGCAGAGGTCCTCTTTGAAGCGGAGGACTTCTTTCGAACTGAGGTGTTTTTCGGGGCTGAGGCACTTTCTCTATCGGCTTTGATGACCTCCGCAGCCAGCTGACGGGTGGCATTCGCGTGCTTCGCGGCGAGTTTTTCGGTCTGTCTGGACAGTTGAAGCGCTTTCTTACGCAGCTTTTTGTTTGAGCCCTTTACAGCCTTGCGGGCGGCCTTGACTGATTTCTCAGCACCGGCCAGAGCCGCATTCGCCTTCTTCTGAGCGGTTTTCTTCTCAGCGGCTTTAGTCCTCGCTGAACTCTTAACAGCGGTCTTTTCGGTGTCTATTTTCGTCTGCGTCATTCTGTGCACCTCCGATATGCCGACCAAGCTGGGTCGTTCTCTTCACCGCATTGAACCTGGCCTGTCGATCGGGGAAACAGACCTTAACGCCATGCTACCTACGGCGAAAAGGTAATCGAGGATGTGCGCGGCGAACAGGACCCTATTGGGGCTTCGATCGACACGCAATCCGAGTTCGACCTCGTCAGCGTCTAATTTACCGAGATGCTTGGGGAATGTTGAGCGATCAGGAAGTCCTCGAGGTTTGACATCGCTTGGTTCACCATGCGGCGTGCTTCGTGCACAGTTGCGGCCGCCTCGGCCGTCGTGGACGCGCCAATCGAGACTCCCGCGATTCCCTGGAGCCGGTGGCCTACCCAGCGCAGATGCAGGCGGTCGACTGTCGTGATGCCCGGCACAGCGAGCAGAGCGGTATTCGCGCGGTCAACGAGGTTGGGCTCGATGCCGTCCATTAGCCGTCGCCCGATGCGCTTGACTGTGCCCCAGAGCAGCACGATGATCGCGCCGGAGCTGAGAATGCCGACTATCGGGTCGGCCACCGGGAATCCGAGCATGGCGCCAATTGCGCCCGCGATCACCGCGAAGGACGAGGACACCACACGATGGCTCCAGACCATTCTGCCCTGCTCGACCTGCTGGGAGAACTCAAACTCACCGATGTCACCGACCGAATCCGCGTCGCGACCGAAACCCTCTACCAAGAATTGATCGATGCGGAAGCGACCGCGTTCATCGACGCCGCCCCATTGAGCGCTCCGGCGACCGCACCACCCACCGCAACGGCACCCGGCCCCGGACGTTGAAGACGCGACGAGGGCGAGCATCTATACCGCCCACTTCACCGGCGGGAAGCTGCGGTTTACCCACGGCGATGCTCCTGGACCCAGGCGAGCACGTCCTGAACGTCATTGCGTACGTGCCGGCCGAGATTCAGGTACGGCGTACCCGAGCGGGTCAGGCGCCAATCTTCCAGCGTGCGCTCGGGCAATCTGAGAAGCTCGGCGAGCTCGTGCTGGGTCAGAAACTTCGCGGTGAGCTGCGTTCTCGCGTCCAAACCCAGAAGGTGTGTGGGCGCTACCGTGAGCTTGCCCGTGTGGGCCGTGACAGGGTCAGGTCGCGATGGTGGTCGTGGGCGAGCTTGTGCACCAGCGGTGAGCCGAACAGTGGCACGCTTTCCTCGGGCGCTCCACCAGCGGACTCTGCTGGGGCCGACATCCGAGGCCGGCACGGCCGCGATAGTGGTCAGCTCCCGTGTCGAGAGCCTCCGCTTCGTCGAGGTCTCCATCTTTAGCAATCAGCATCAGGATAGGCGTCCAGTTACCTGCCGAGCGAAGATCGGCGCAGATCAGAAAGCCGTTTCGACCTGGCAACATGGTGTCGAGAATGATCACGTCATAGGGGAATTCTGTTGCCCGCCATAAGCCACCGATGCCGTTCGATTCGAACATCCACCGTGAAACCCTCTGCTTCCAGCTCGCGTTTCACGGCCGCGGCGACTTCCTCGTCGTCGTCGTCCACGACGAGTACTTTTATCTGCGACTCCGCATGCCGTCAGGACGATCATCCAGCGCGGGGTCGGACTGTAGGCGCAACCCGACCCCGTGCGGCTTACTCGTCGGTACTGCTGTCGGGGGTGGCTTCAACAACCTGGAACTGTTCGTCTAGTTGCACGTCGACCTGGGACCCGTTGTCGAGGGTAACTTCCACTTCGTAGTAGCTTTCCTCGTCGTTGACCTCGGTTCCTGTGACGGTTCCTTCACCCGTGTGGGCTAGCGCGGATTCACTGGCCTTCTCCAACGCGAGTCCCGAGATGGCTGTCTCTGATTCGTTAGGATCTGCGCCATCGTCGCTGGACGCCAGGGCCAGGCTCCCGCTCGCCAGGACGATAGCCGCGGCCACCGCCCCGGTAGCGGCGAGTTGAGTTCTGCGTTTCATGATTCCTCCTCTATTCCTGTTTGGACTCGGGCGAGTCCATCGCGCTCAGATTAAACCCCTGGTACTGAACCTCACCTGAATCGGTACCCCGTGGTCCGCGCTCGGGCCTCCGCACGGCCGGGCGCGCACTTGCTCGGGCGGGCATAGCCTGATGATTCACACCTCAGTCGGAATACGCACCGATGCCCACTTTCTCGGGAGAACAGCGGTACGTCCATGCGATTCGGACGACCGTCGCTAGACGCCTTTTCTACGTCGTACACTCAGGTTGTTGCGAAGCAGAGTTGCCTCCAGGAAGAAGTGAACGAGAGACATGACTGAAGAGATTTTCGCCATGCCGGCAAGCGTTCCGGGACCGGTGGTGCATGGAAAGCCGTCGGGTGGCCTCAGTAAGTGGCTACTGCGCGACACTGTGCAACCGGTGGGCCCGGAAAGTGCGGAAAGCCGTGATGCTGCGCACTCGTGGTGGAAGGTCATGTGCCTTACGGGGGTGGACTACTTCTCCACTCTGTCTTACCTGCCGGCGATCGCGGCTCTAGCAGCAGGTGCGTTGTCCCCATTGGCCACGCTGCTCATTGTGGCCTTGACCCTCCTGGGGATGCTGCCGATGTATCGCCGTGTAGCAAAGGAAAGCCCCAACGGCCAAGGCTCCGTCGCGATGCTCGAACGGTTGCTCCCCTTCTGGTGGGGCAAGCTGTTCGTGCTGGTTTTGCTGGGATTCGTGGCTACCTCGTGGATCATCACCATCACCCTCTCCTCAGCGGATGCGACCGTGCACTTGCTCGAGAACCCCTTAATCCCCGAGGCATACCGGGGGCTTGCCGTGCCGGTCACGGTGTTGTTCCTGCTGGTCCTTGGCGGCGTCTTCCTGCTGGGCTTCACCGAAGCGGTCACCGTTGCCATCCCGCTCGTAGCGATATTCCTCGCCCTGAACGCTGTCGTCATCGGCGTTGGCCTGGCGGACATCCTGGCCCACCCGTCAACTGTGGCCGACTGGTTAACTCTCTTGGCCTCCACCGGAGGAGGCATCGGTGGGATCCTCGTGCCAGCGCTACTGGCCTTCCCCCTACTTGTGCTCGGGTTGTCTGGGTTCGAGACGGGGGTGAGCATGATGCCGCTGATCGCCGCGACCGGCAAAACCCCACAGGAGAGGCTGGAATCTCGGATTCGGAACACCCGAAAACTCCTGACCACCGCCGCAGTGATCATGAGTGTTTATCTGCTCTTGAGCAGCATCGTGACCACGCTGCTGATCCCCGCGGAAGAGTTTCAGGAGGGCGGAGAAGCAAACGGGCGTGCGCTCGCCTACCTAGCCCACGAGTTGATCGGAAACGGCTTCGGCACGGTCTACGACATCAGCAGTGTCCTAATCCTCTGGTTCGCTGGAGCCTCCGCGATGGCGGGCCTGATCAACATCGTGCCCCGCTACCTACCCGCCTACGGGATGGCACCCGAATGGAGCCGCGCCGTACGCCCGGTCGTCCTGGTGTACACCGCCATCAGCATCATCATCACTATCGGGTTCGGCGCCGACGTCAACGCCCAAGCGGGCGCCTACGCAACCGGCATCCTCGCGATGATGGTCTCCGGCGCCTTCGCCGTCACTGTCTCCGCCATACGCCGCAAACGCCCGATGGCCCGAATCGGGTTCGCGCTCCTGACCGCCATTTTGATGTACGCGCTATTCGAGAACATTCGGGAGAAGCCCGACGGCATAGCAATATCGGCAATGTTCATCCTCGGCATCGTCGTCGTCTCGCTTATCTCCCGCATCACCCGCACGACAGAGC
The DNA here is from genome assembly GCF_004402695.1 of Cryobacterium adonitolivorans. Lineage (GTDB taxonomy): Bacteria > Actinomycetota > Actinomycetes > Actinomycetales > Microbacteriaceae > Cryobacterium > Cryobacterium adonitolivorans. The sequence goes on from NZ_SOFL01000036.1 coordinate 50,434, forward strand.
TTCGCGCGGATCGGATCGAATTCGACGAGCAAGCGCGCCGCTTCATCACCGATTCCCTCAAGCACGACAACGCACTTAACCTCATCGCCCACCGCCGTGGGATTGGAGACAAGGCCGAATACGCTGAAAAAGAAGAAGAGCAACGATGGATCAATCCGATCCCCGACACCGCAGACATCCTCTTCCTCGAAATTGAGGTCGTCGACCCCTCCGAGTTCCGGGAAATCTTGCAGATCGTAGGCATCGAGGTCGACGGGTACCGTGTCCTTCGCACCAGCAGCCCCGCCGCACCGAACGCAATCGCTGCAATCCTGATAGCCCTCCGCGACACAACAGGTGTGCGCCCTCACGCATATTTTGAATGGTCCGAAGGCAATCCGCTGATCCACATGTTCCGCTATCTACTCCTTGGACGTGGAGACACCCCACCGTTGGTTCGAGAGATCCTACGTGAGAGCGAACCAAACCCACGCAATCGCCCTCTCGTTCACGTGGGCGGCTAGATACGACACCCAAGTCGAGACGCACTCCATCTACCTGACGGAGGAAAAGGGGGCATCCTTGTCGCGGGTAGTGCATCGGCTTTAGGTCTTCAACACTGGATCTGTGCTGGTGCTGTGCACTCCCACAAGGAAAAGACTCTTTTCCCAGACGCACCTCGTCGGCGCTACTCTGCCCGCGGTGGATGCTTCCTTCGAAGAGCAACGACGTGTTCCTTAGCCTCGTCAGGTTTGGTGGTCGGTGGGCACCTTAGACAGGTCGCAATTGGAGGCTAAGAACCCGGGCGTGGTGTTCCCTGCCTAACTACTGTGATCCTCATGTTGCACATGGATATGACGGCCGTTCTAATCCGCGAGCGAATGCGCGTCTGTGTAGAAGCGTGCGCGGAGCTAATCGAGTGGGCGAGCGTTGCGCCAATGAGTGTCTGGCCTTGTCGGGCGATGGAGGATTCACCGCGTGTGCAGTTCACACTGCTGCAATCGCAATTCTGAAACCGTGTGTGGAAGTTTGTGCTGAATCAGTGATCGCATGTGAACGTCGGCTCAACACAACAACATCGCGTGTGCAACGTCTGCACGGAACTCGAAGTCGCCCTTTCCCACACGTATGAGTAGTTCGCGGGTACCCACGGCCGCCCAGTGAGTTTGCGCTGCGATTCATTCACCCACTGAACGGTCCGGCAGGAATCGGTATCCCATTCCCGATTCAGTGAGCAAAAACCGAGGCCTGCCGGGATTGGGCTCAATCTTTTTTCGGAGCTGCGCAATGTAGAGGCGCAGGTACCCGGTGTCGGTGATGTGTTCGGATCCCCAAATTTCGGTGAGGAGGCTTTGCCGGGACACGAGTCTGCCGGCGTTTCTGACAAGCACTTCCAGGACCTGCCATTCCGTCGGCGTCAGTCGTATGAGGTCAGTTCCGCCGGGTGTGTCCTTGGTGATGGTCTTGGCCCCAAGGTCGATGGTGATGTCGGCGATTCGTGTGACGGGCTCGGTTTCTTGATTGGGGACGCGTCGAGTGAGGGCGCGGATGCGTGCGAGAAGCTCGTCGATGGAGAAGGGCTTGGTGACGTAGTCGTCCGCGCCGGCGTCAAGCGCGTCAACCTTATCGGCTGCGCCGGTTCGCCCGGAGACTACGAGGATAGGGGCGTGGGTCCACCCGCGCAGACCCTGGATGACTTGGATGCCGTCGAGTTCGGGCATGCCCAGGTCGATCATGAAGAGGTCGGGACGATGCGCAATCGCCGCGTTGACGGCTTCCGTCCCGTCGGCGGCGGTGATGATCTCGTAACCGCGCGCTCCGAGGGTGATGCGCAGGGCTCGGAGTATTTGGGGGTCATCGTCAGCGATGAGGATTTTCATGTCGCTCCTTGCCCTGGGATGCGGGGTCGGTCTGGTTGGAGGTCGATGAGCTCTCACCCGGCGATAAGCCTGGAGGGCCGGATGCGCTGCTTGCTATGGGGAGGGCGATGACCATGGTGAGGCCCCCGGCGGGGGTGGTCTCGGCTTCGAGGGTGCCGCCCATGCCCTCGGTGAAACCTTTTGACAAGGCAAGGCCAAGGCCGAGGCCGGTGAGGTTGTCCGTGTCGCCCAGCCGTTGAAAGGGCACAAAGATCTCCTCACGCCGTTCGGGGGCGATGCCGGGACCGTGGTCGATGACGCGAATCTGGACGGTGCCACCAAAGCTGCTAGTGGCGATGCGGACTCGCGTCCCAGGTGGAGCAAACCGGGCGCCATTGGCGAGGAGGTTTACAACCACCCGTTGGAGGAGGCCATGATCTGCCAGGAGGTCCGGAAGATCTGGATCGAGATCGAGTTCAATATCTTTAGGACCAAGATGCAGTTCGTCCAACGACGATAGAATCACGTCTTCCGCATCCACACCGTCGAGCATGACTCCAAGTACGCCGGCCTGAACTCTGCTGACGTCGAGTAAATCGGTCACGAGTGAGGCGAGGGTTTGGAGGCTCTCATCTGCAGTCGCGATGAGCTCGTCCCGATCAGCGTCAGACCAGGTGACATCGGTTGAGTGGAGCCCGCTGATAGCAGCGGTAGCTGCGGCTAGAGGGCGGCGAAGGTCGTGGCTTACCGCGGTCAGGAGCGCGCTTCGCACACGGTCCGCCTGGGCGAGCGGCCCCACTTCGTTGGCGGTGGCGGTGAGGTCGGAGTGTTCCATTGCCGCGTCGATCTGTGCGGCGATCACGGCAAGCAGCCGCCGTTCTGAGGCCTGCAGGTCCCCGCCGTGGAGTTCGAGTGTGGCACGGCTCCCGACCGGCACAATTGTGAGCTTGTGGTTGCGGGTGGGTTCACCGTCCTGCACGATGATCCGCCCGTCCGCGGTCAGGCGAACTCCGGTGAGGTTGAAGGCCTCGCGAGTTCGGCTGACCAGCGCTTGGAGCGCACTTTGACCCCGCAAGACGCTTCCGGAGATTGTGGCGAGAAGTTCGGACTCCGCTGCTGAGCGTTTGGCTGCTCGGGTGCGCCGCGCCGCTTGGTCTACGACGTAACTGACCAGGACGGCGTTCACGACGTAGAGCACGAGCGCCAACAGGTGCAACGGTTCATCGACGGTGATCGTGTTCACCGGTTCGACGAAGAAGAAGTCAAGCGTGAGGCCTGATAGAAACGCGGCGAACAGGGCTGGCCAAATTCCGCCGACCAGGGCGACGAGGACGACGAGAAGCTGGTACGTGAGGACATCGCTGGTGATTGACTCTGGGCTTCGCAACGACACGAGCAACCAGGTCACGAGTGGCCCGCCGATCAGGGCGAGGATGAACCCAACAATGCGGCGTTTCATTGTGACCGCGCCCGCGAGACGAGGGAGGGTGAAGCGCCCCCCGGCCGCGGCGTGGGTGACGATGTGGACGTCGATGTTGCCGGATTCACGGATCACCGTTGACCCGATTCCTGGTCCCGTTAAAGCAGCCATCAGTCGGCTCCTGCGGCTGACTCCAAGCACTAGCTGCGTGGCATTGGCTCCCTTCGCGAATTCGACGAGCGCATGGGGGATGTCGTCGCCGATAACCTGGTGGTAGGTGCCGCCGAGCGTCTCGACAAGGGCTCGTTGTTGGGCCAGCGCTCCCGGGTGAGCGGAGCGCAGGCCGTCTTGGCTGGTGATGTGCACCGCGAGGAGTTCGCCGCCTGCGGAACGCGCGGCTATGCGGGCGCCGCGCCGGATGAGGGTCTCCCCCTCCGGGCCGCCGGTGAGAGCGATGACGACGCGTTCTCTGGCTTCCCATTTACTGTCGATTCCGTGCTCAGCACGATAGCTTTTCAGCGCGGTATCGACCTCGTCTGCCAACCAGAGCAAGGCGAGTTCACGCAGGGCGGTGAGGTTGCCCAGCCGAAAGTAGTTCGAGAGTGCGGCGTCGATACGTTCCGCCGGATAGACCCGCCCATCGGCGAGGCGCGCGCGCAGGGCTTCCGGTGCGAGATCGACCACTTCGATCTGGTCCGCTGCGCGGAGCACCTTGCCCGGGATGGTCTCGCGCTGCGGCGCACCGGTGATTTGCTGCACGACGTCATTGAGGGATTCGATGTGCTGGATATTGACGGTGGACATGACGTCGATCCCCGCATCCAGCAGGCTTTCCACGTCCTGCCACCGCTTCTCGTGCTCCGAGCCGGGCGCGTTGGTGTGGGCCAACTCGTCGACGAGGGCGATGTCGGGTTTCCGCGCGATCACCGCGGCCAAATCCATCTCTGTCAGTACAACGCCCCGGTGGGAGACCGTGCTGCGCGGGATGATCTCGAGACCTTCCGCCATTGCGGCAGTGGCAGCGCGGCCGTGGGTTTCCACGACCGCGACGACCACGTCCTTTCCTTCTTGGAGGAGGCGTTGGCCTTCCTCGAGCATGGCGTAGGTTTTGCCGACACCGGGGGCGGCGCCGAGCAGCACCCGTAGCCGCCCTCGTCTCATCGCCTAGGCCTTGAGGGCTTCGACGGCGATGTTCAGCTGCAGCACGTTCACGGTCGGCTCGCCGAGGTAGCCGAGATCGCGGGCTTGGATGTGGCTCTGGACGAGAGCTCGCACATCTTCCACGGCCAGGTCTCTTTCGGCGGCGATGCGTTCGACCTGCAGCAGCGCATACTCCGGGCTGATGTGCGGGTCCAGGCCCGAAGCCGACGCCGTGAGGGCATCCGCGGGGATGTCGTCCGGGGTCACGCCGTTGAATTCGGCAATCTGCGCCTTTCGTTCCTCGATCGCCGCAATCAAATCTGCGTTCTCGGGGCCGTAGTTCGACCCGCTGGAGGCTCCGCCGTCGTAGCCGTCGCCGGCGGCGGAGGGCCGCGGCTGGAACCACTGGGGCAGAAGGTTGCCGTCCGCGTCGGAGAAGGACTGCCCGACAAGCGCGGATCCGACGGTGTCGCCGTTCACGGTTACGGTGGAGCCGTTGGCCTGGGCGGGAAGGGCGAGCTGCCCGACGGCGGTGATGACGAGCGGGTAACCCACCCCGAGAACGGCGGTGAGGACGAGCATGGCGCGGAGGGCGACCCAGTAGTGCGGGATGCCCGAGCGGGGTGAGCTCATGATGAGATCTTCTTTCTAAAGTCGAGCGTGGGTTAGAAGCCGGGAAGTAGACCGACGACGAGGTCGATCAGCTTGATCCCGATGAAAGGGGCTATGACGCCGCCAACGCCGTAGACCAGCAGGTTGCGGCTAAGGATCTTCGAGGCACTCAGCGGGCGGTACTTCACGCCGCGTAGGGCCAACGGGATCAGGACAACGATGACGACGGCGTTGAAGATGATCGCCGACAGCACGGCCGACGATGGGGAATGCAGCCCCATGATGTTGAGGACGGCCAGGCCGGGGAACACTCCCATGAACATGGCGGGGATGATCGCGAAGTATTTCGCGATGTCGTTCGCGATCGAGAACGTGGTGAGGGCACCCCGGGTGATCAGCAGTTGCTTGCCGATGCGCACGATGTCGATCAGCTTGCTCGGGTCCGAGTCCAGGTCGACCATGTTGCCGGCCTCTTTCGCGGCCGAGGTGCCGGTGTTCATCGCCACGCCGACATCCGCCTGGGCCAGCGCGGGAGCGTCGTTGGTGCCGTCACCGGTCATCGCGACCAGGTTGCCGCCCTTCTGTTCCCGGTGGATGAGGGCAAGTTTGTCTTCCGGGGTGGCTTCGGCGAGGAAGTCGTCGACGCCGGCTTCGGCAGCGATCGCCTTGGCGGTGAGCGGATTGTCGCCCGTGATCATGACCGTGCGGATGCCCATGGCCCTCATCTCAGCGAAACGTTCCTTCAGGCCTTCCTTGACGATGTCTTTGAGGTGCACAACTCCGAGGATGCGGCCCTCACCGGTCGCGCTTTTCACCGCGACCACGAGTGGGGTTCCACCGCTGTTCGCGACGCGCTCCACATGTTCGTCAAGGTCGGCGAGTACAGAGCCGGCAACTCGTCCGTTCTCTTCGATCCAGGCGATGACCGCGGAGCCGGCGCCCTTTCGGATTTGCACGCCGTCGGGCTGGTCGAGTCCGCTCATTCGGGTTTGCGCGGTGAAGGGAACGATGTCCCCGACCGCGAATTCACCCACGTGGATGCCTTCCACTGCAGCGAGGTCGACGACCGACTTCCCTTCGGGCGTGGGGTCGGCCAGCGATGAGAGCGCGGCCGTGCGGATGAGCTCGTCCGAGCCAACACCGTCCAGGCTCACGAATTCGGAGGCTTGGCGGTTACCGTAAGTGATGGTTCCGGTCTTGTCCAACAGCAGGGTGGTTACGTCACCAGCGGCTTCAACGGCGCGGCCGGACATTGCCAAAACGTTGTGCTGCACGAGCCTGTCCATGCCCGCGATACCGATCGCCGAGAGTAGCGCACCGATGGTTGTCGGAATCAAGCAGACCAGCAGGGCCACGAGGACGGGCAAGCTGACCACGGCCGCCGAGTACGACGCGATCGGGTTGAGCGTGAGGGTGACGATCACGAAAATGATCGTGAGGCTGGAAAGAAGGATGTTCAGCGCGATCTCGTTCGGTGTCTTTTGACGCGACGCGCCCTCGACCAGGCCGATCATCCGGTCAACGAAGGTCTCGCCGGGCTTGCTGGTGATCTTGACCACTATTCGGTCGGAGAGCGCCCGAGTGCCGCCGGTGACGGCGCTACGGTCGCCTCCGGACTCACGCACCACGGGAGCCGACTCGCCAGTGATTGCAGACTCGTCAACTGAGGCGATGCCCCAGATGATGTCTCCGTCGCCGGGGATCAGGTGGCCGGCAGTCACGACAACCACGTCTCCTAGCTGGAGGTCAGCGGAAGATACCTCCTGGAGGGGCGTGGTCGTCGCTGCGGGGTCGTCGTCGGGGCTGTACCCGGTCACCTTGTGGGCCATGGTGCTGGTGCGGGTTTTGCGCAGGCTGTCAGCCTGCGCCTTGCCACGGCCCTCGGCGACCGACTCGGCGAGGTTGGCGAACAGCACCGTCAGCCACAGCCAAACGGCGATGCCCCAGGTGAAACTCGCCGGCACCGCAGAGCCGCCGGACGATGCCGGGCCGCCCAAGAACGGTTCGGCGATGGCGAGGACAGTGGTGAATGCTGCACCGACCTCGACGATGAACATGACGGGGTTGCGCCACATTTGCTTCGGGTTGAGCTTTTTAAAGGCTCCGGGCACGGCGGCTAGTAATTGCTCGGCGCTGAACGCGCTCTGCGATCGTGGGGCGTGTGGGGCGTCGGATTTCTGCGGCGTCAGAGCGGGTGTTGTTGTGGTTGTGGACATGGTTACTGCAGCCCTTCCGCTAGGGGACCCAGCGCGAGTACGGGGAAATAGGTGAGAGCGGTGATGATGACCGTCACACCGAGGAGGAGGCCGACGAACTGCGGCCGATGAGTTGGCAGCGTGCCCGCGGTGGCCGGGACCTTGTCCTGCGTGGCAAGGGAGCCCGCGAGGGCAAGGACCAAGACGATCGGGATGAACCGGCCGAGCAGCATCGCCACACCGAGAGCGGTGTTGAACCACGGAGTGTTCGCGGTGAGGCCAGCGAACGCCGACCCGTTGTTGTTGGCCGCTGACACGAATGCGTACAGAACTTCCGACAATCCGTGGGTGCCGGCGTTCCAAATCGAGGTCGACTCGACGTCTGCCCGCACCGCGGGAATCGCGAAGCTCAACGCCGTACCCAACAAGGCGATGGTGGGAGTGACCAGGATGTAGAGGCTCGCAAGCTTGATCTCCTTCGGGCCGATCTTCTTGCCCAGGTACTCCGGGGTGCGACCAACGAGCAGACCACCCACAAATACAGCGATGATCGCGAGGACCAACATGCCGTAAAGGCCGGAGCCGACGCCGCCGGGAGCGATCTCACCGAGCATCATATTGATCATCGGCATCATGCCGCCGAGAGATGTGTACGAATCATGCATCGAGTTGACCGCACCGGTCGAGGTCAAGGTGCTCGTCGACCCGAACAGGGTAGACGCGAAGATGCCGAAGCGTTGTTCCTTGCCCTCCATGGCGCCTCCCGCAAGCTGCGGCGCTGTACCAGCACCGTTCAACTCGAAGAGGGTGAGGAACGTGAGCGAGGCAACGTAAATCGTGCCCATCACGGCGAGGATCGCGTAACCCTGCTTGTGATTGCCGACCATGCGACCGAAGGTGCGCGGAAGCGCGAACGGGATCATCAGCATCAACACGTTCTGGAACAAGCTCGTCCAGGCGTTGGGGTTCTCGAAGGGATGCGCGGCGTTGGCGTTGAAGAATCCGCCACCGTTGGTGCCGAGGTTCTTGATCACTTCTTGCGAGGCGACCGGCCCGCCGGGCAGGTTTTGAATCCCCCCGCTGAGGGTTGTGATCTCGGTGAAGCCGTTGAAGTTCTGAATCACGCCACTCGCGATCAATACCACCGCACCGAGCACCGACAGAGGCAGGAGCAGCCGTAAGATACCCCGGGTCAGGTCAACCCAGAAGTTACCAATCGTCGCCGACTCACGCCTCGTGAAACCGCGCACCAGCGCGATAGCGATAGCGATACCCACGGCCGCGGATACGAAGTTCTGCACCGCCAAGCCGGCAATCTGCACGGTGTAGCCCATAGTGAGGTCGGGCGAGTACGACTGCCAGTTCGTGTTCGCGACGAACGACGCCGCGGTGTTGAACGACAGGCCTTCCGGAACGGCAGGGAGTCCTAGGGAATACGGGAGTACTGCTTGGAAGCGCTGCAGAAGGTAGACGAAGAGCAGGCCGACCACCGAGAAGGCGAGAACGCCGCGCAGGTAGGACTGCCAAGTCTGTTCAACGCCGGAATCGACCCCGATGAATCGGTAGAAGCCCCGCTCGACCTTCAGGTCTTTCCGCGAGGTGTAGATGCGGGCCATGTAGTCGCCGAGGGGACGATACAGCAGGGCGAGGATGAGAACCAGGCTGGCCACCTGAAGGATCGCGAAGAAGACGTCCATCTAGAATCGCTCCGGTTTCACGAGGGCGACCACGAGGTACACCACAGCGGCAACGGCCAACGCCGCGGCAAGCAGGTCAAAGAAGATCACAGCTTCTCGACCCCCCAGCCAATGACGCCGACAAGCGCGAACACGGCGATGACGCCGAGCACGTAAACAATGTCAAGCACAAGTAACTCCATCTGGAGAAGGACGACACGACCCGAAAGCGGAACGTGGATGCCGCAGCGGCACGACATCCGATTAGATACCCTCGGTTTCGCGGAAAACCGGGCCCTAACGGTATCCATGCGCTCTGCCGATGGAACCTAACAAAATCCATACGCTCAACGCCGATCTATGTCACAGCGCTCGCCCGTCCACAAAGAAGCTTCGGCCCGATTGCCCGTAGCTGCGTAGAGGTATCGTTCGGTTCCGTGACATTCCCGCATGGGTTCCGTTTGGGGGCCGGTTTTGCACCCGGGTGCCCGTTAGGACTGAAGAATGACTACTCCTGACAGCCCCACATTGGAGCCCCTAAAACCCACCGATCTGGGAACGAGGTCCGGCTCATGACGCTCACCGCGATAATGCCGTCCCTCCGGCGCACGCTACCGGATCCTCTCAACATCGATGCTGCCGCCGTTATCCCCGGCACGACGGGCGAAAATCGCCCTACCAGGACGCCGCGGTCGTCGTCGTTCGCGTTACAGCGGTCTTGAAGAACTTCGACGCCGCCCGTGTGGTCCTCATCGATGCGCGCCTGGACAGCATCAACGTGACCTGGCGGGATGGAGCTGCCCGACGACCTGCGTGAAGGCGACCTGCTCGCCATCCCCTGTACCGGTGTTGTCGCCCTCCGCGACGTCCTCAACGGAGCCTCACTGGTGCAAACCAGCCGCGACGAGACGCCCACGGTTCGCATCGGCCCGGCCGGTAACCTCTGGGCACAGCAGACCACATCATCGCAACGCTTCATCACGGTGCTCCTCACCCGAGTGGAAGAGACCGGGTTCACCGATTCGCACCGGCGACTCGTCGTCTGGGTCGACGCCGAGCTCGACCATTGCCGCCCAAATCTGTCCGCGGCACGTGTCGTCGGCTGACGCAGCGTGGCTCATACCAAGCGCATGCAACTTCGCCCGCAATTAAAGGACGACATGCAATGGGTATGGCTGCCGGCCGACGTGGCCGTCGGTGACCTGATCGCCGTTCCCTGCGAAGGAACCGTACCCCTCAGCGACGCCCGTCGACACAGCCGTCACCCAGGCTGGCTCGGGGAAGAGCGTTCAGACGATCCGGATGATGATCTCCCCTTCGCCCGCGCGTGCTTGAAATGAGAGTTCACGCCGCACTGGCGGTGCCACCGATCCCAGCGCCCTCGATCGTCCTCCGGGGCGACGAGGTCGACTCCCTGCGGGACTTCGCCAAATTCCGAACGTGCTCGCGACTCCCCCGATCCCGGGCCGGACCTTCCGCCGCCGCGCGGTTCGAGCCGTAGCGACAGGCATAAATGCGACATCACCCGCGCTTACAGTCCGGGGATTGAAGTCCCGACTTCGACAAGAGCTACTCCCGAGCCAGCGGCTGTGCGATTGGTTGCCTCACCTCCAGCACGTCATTTTTGGTCACCGACTGTGACCAACCCGAGTTGCTCGCAGAACTCATCAACCAGCGCGCCTCACTCCGCCCGCTCGACCCATATCTGGCATTACCGTGGCGTTCCGTGGCGGAACAGCCAATTCAGCAGCCGGCTGTTGCCGCGTACTTCTCGGCCATAACAACCTGCTCTCTCTCCACGAGACCCACCAACTCCCCTGGAAGGAGAACTGGTGGCTACCCGTCCTTCAGAGCCAAAAAGAGATGCTTCTGGGCGTTCGTGAAGACGTCCCACCACACCGTCTCGTGCTCTGCGGGTGATGAAACGCCACTCGCAAGCGCCACGTCGGCACTGGTCATCCATCGGGCACCAGATTGGATCTCGTCGCCGTCAGCTCCAGCACCTGCCGGCGGACCGGGCCCGCCCACCGGGCCACGGCCACAGTTCCAACAAAATAGAACGCGACACAGGCGGTGATGATCACCAGCCTCGACGCACCAACCGCGGCGAGCGTGACAAAGAGTCCAAGAACTCCCACAAGGTCCAGCACTGTCCAGCCACGCCACAAGCGAATCCACCGACGTTGGTGCGTCGAAATCCCCGGCGGGTACAACACGAGTCTGTAGCCCACGCTGCCATACCGGCCGACCGAGACCGTGCAGCCTCCCCATCTGCACCGCCCATCAAGGACACGAGAGAGCCACCGGCTAAGCCATATTCTGGAACTGAGCGTTCGCGCACTAGTCACCTCACAAGAGTCGACCCGGAAACTCGTGGCGTGAACAATCCACACGGAACCCATGCAACAACGACGGAAATCCTGACGGCTTCCTTACGGTCTACGCTGACGGCATCGGACCGCCTGACCATTGCGACTCATCGTTGGAGGTCTCAGCTGACGTGCACGTGCGGTCGTCGTTTGGCGTTCGGCTCCGATTCGCGTAGAACTTCACGGGTCACTGGTGCGATTTCACCGAGGCCAGTGAACAGGAACTTGAACATGTTGGCGAGCGGGTTCCCCTGGGTCCATTCGAAGTAAATCTCCGGAATCAGACCGGTTTGGTCGCGGATCTCCAGGAGCACGGCCGCGATTGTGTTGGGCACGTTGCCGCTGGTGACCTGGAGTACCCGGTACCCGTGCTTGGCCACCCCGCGCACCAGCAGGTCTTCCTCGAAATCGGATGAGTCAGACGGGTGCACTTCAAGGAAGATGATCGGTGAGCCCGGCGGGATATTGCCGAACCGGCGCTCATCACGGCTCTTGTTGCGATACTCAATCTCGGTGTCGTCGTCGGGTTCGTGCGAGATGATGCGGATAACGTCGTAGTCCTCAGCATCCCCGGTCACAAAATCGTGGGCGGCCGGGTCCAGGATGACGGAGGTAGCCCTGATTTCGAAGGAACGACGCACTCGGGAGACCAGCGAGGTCACCATGATGCCCAGGATGAACAGTGCGGCGATGCGGACACCGTCGGGACGTTCAACAATGTTGACCACGGTCGTGTACACCAAAATCACCGCAATGACTCCGAACCCGACGGTCTGCCAGCGCTGCTGTTTGCGGCGAGCGGAGAGCGTCACCGCGACAGATGCCGATGTCATCAGCACCAGGACCCCGGTCGCGTAAGCGCCGCCTTGCGCATCGACGCTGGCCTGGAAGGCGATAGTGATCACGAACGCGATCCCCACGAAGACCAGCACGAGCGGCCTCACTGCGCGGGCCCACTGCGGCGCCATGCCGTATCGCGGCAAGTAGCGGGGCACCAGGTTGAGCAGGCCGGCCATCGCCGATGCACCCGCGAACCAGAGGATGCAGATGGTGCTGATGTCGTACACCGAACCGAACAGTGGTCCCAGGTATTCGTGGGCCAGGTACGCCAGGGCCCGCCCATTCGCCGGCCCGCCAGGCTGAAAGGCGGCCTGTGGAATCAGCAGCGTCGTAACAATGCTCGAAGTGATCAAGAATCCGCTCATGATCAGCGCCGCGGTGGTGAGCAGCTTCTTGGTTCCGCGGATCCTGCCTGCGGGATAGTCCTCAGTGTCGGTCCGGCCCCCCTTGACCTGGGGCATGACGGCCACCCCGGTCTCGAAACCCGATAGACCCAGGGCCAGTTTGGGAAAGACGAGCAGCGCGATACCGACCATGATGAGCGGATTACCGTGTTGCACGGTCAGCGCTGCCCACCAGTCGGTGATCAGGACAGCGTTCGAGGCCACGTGGCCGATCGATACCACGATGACGACCAAGTTGAGCAGGAGATAGACCGCGACGAGAACAACGGCGATACCGATCGCTTCCTTGAAACCACGGAGAAAAACGATGCCGAGCAGGGTGACCAGGAACAGCGTGACCAGCACCTCCTGGCCGTGCAGCCAGGCCGGCGCGAACGGGTTCTCGATGGCGTGAGCGGTGGCGTCGGCCGCGGACAGGGTGATAGTGATCATGAAGTCCGTCGCAGCGAATCCGAGCAACACAAGGACGAAGATTTTGCCGGACCACCACGGCAGCAGCTTCTCAAGCATCTGGATGGAGCCGGATCCGCGGAAGCTCTCCTCAGCGACCCGCCGATACACGGGCAAGGCACCCAACAACGTCAGGGCCACCAGGACAATGGTTGCGATGGGCGACAGTAGCCCTGCGGTTAGGGCCGCAATCGCGGGCTGATAGCCCAGGGTCGAGAAGTAGTCCACGCCGGTCAAGCACATCACCCGCCACCAGGAATGCGTCTTCTCGACCGTGGCCGCAAGCGGGCCTTCCTGAGTTCCCTGACGGTTGCCGCTGTCCTGTAGCAGCCACGCCCGAATGTTCCTGGACGAAGAGCTCGGTTTATTCACGAGCACACACTACGCCACCCAACACCCGGCCAAGCAACAGAGAGATACTCCGATTTCGTCGCGGGATCGGGTCACCGGTTCATTTTTCGGTGTGAGACTGGGCATACCGATGCTGTCATAGGGGACAAATCCCACGTGCGAAGGTCTCGGAGACGGCGATGGGGCGCGATGCAGGCACGAGTGTTGCAGAAGCTTCTGGATGGCGGCGCGCACGTTAGGGCGACCGGTCGTAGCGTCGAGTCGGTTCGGCGTGTATTCGGCGACCGCGTGGAAGCCGTTGCGCTTGATTTCACCGACGCAACTACCTGGGAAGCCGCCTTTGCTGGGGTGCAGCAAATGTTCCTGATGCGCCCACCGCGCCTGGGGAGACCGAAAAAACAGATGCTCCCGGCGCTGATATTCGCCCGTAACCAGGGGATCTCGCAAATGGTTTTCCTGTCGCTGCAAGGAGCAGAAAAGAACACCGTCGTGCCGCACGCGGCGATCGCGGCGTGGCTTCGTGATTCAGGCGTGGTCTGGACATTCGTTCGGGCGTCGTTCTTCCACCAAAACCTGTCCACCACCCATCTGACTGATGTTCGCGATCGGGACGAGATCATGGTCCCCGCAGGCAACGGAGCGACGGCATTCGCAGATGTGGAAGACGTCGGAGCCGTTGCTGCAGCCGCGCTCCTGAACCCGTCCGCGCATGTGAACACCGCATGGACGGTGACCGGGAATGAAGCGCTGAGAAGTTGGTCGGCCTATCCGCTGCGCTCGGCCCGGTATCCTGCGGTGTATCGTGCATGCCCGCAGGAAGTTGGGTCACTGCGGCGATTTACACCACCGCCCGGCTGGGCATGGCCGCGGGCCTGACCGACGATATCCGTCAGGTTCTCGGCCGCGACCCAGTCGGGTTCGCAGTGTTCGCCCACCGCGACCGCACGGTGTGGAATCCGCGATAGTCCGAGCGAACGCGCTCCTCGGTCAATCGCAGAGCGGTACAATCATCCAGCTTCAGGACGAGGTCGGGCTCGTGTCCGTTTGATCCTCGTGAGGACTGTCCCTGTCGGTGTATTCGCCATGAGGAGCGTTGTTGAATTTCATGAGCTTCTCTCTCGAAGCGAATGCTGAGTTCATCTCCTCTTCTGGTCCGTGAGGAGCTGGCCAATTGCCGGAAAAGTGGTTCGGGTCCACCATCGTCGGGCGCCACTCCCCCACCGCCCAAACCACTTCGATTGCACTAAACGCGAACCGCTCACGCGATCCCCACTCAGAGCTAAACCTGCCACCGTCGAAATCACTGAGGTGCGTCCCCGTCACAATCAGCACGCATCGCACTGAGCAATGGAAGACTGGCTAATCGTCACGACGAATTCGCGGCTTCGCCTGGCTGGTTTGTTCAAGGCGTGCGCGAGAGGATCAAGGCAGACTCCACGATGCCAAACCACTGACCCCGCCTATTTGTCCCGCGGTCGTCATCCTCCAGGCTCACGGCCGCGTCCGCGAACGCAGAGTCCTGTTTCCTATTTTTCAACGCTCTCTGTGGGACTGCTGGGCGATCAGAAAGTCGTCAAGGTTGGGCAGCGCGTGCTCCAGGGCATGATGCGCGTCGTGCACGATTGATGCCGCCGCCACCGTCGTGGTCGCGTCGATTGCCACGATCGCGGCTCCCGGGAGCCGGTGGCCTACCCAGCGCAGCTGCGCGCGGTCGACTGAGGTGATCCCGAGCACAGCGAGCAGAGCGGCATTCGCCCACACTGATGCGATACACCGCGACGGCCTCATTGCCGGCGAAGCCGATGATGCCGGCGGCAACGACCCTCCAAAGGTTTTCGAGTGGACGTGGACCCAGGAGTCGAGCGATCGACTGCCACGCCGCGACGACGGCGGAGAGCCACGACCACGACGATGAAAAGCCCGGCGAGATCCTCAGCCCGGCCCAACCCGAAGGTGTCACGGCGGGATGCGGCGCGGCGGCCGAGAATGAAGGCGACCCAGAGCGGTACGGCGGTGAGGGAGTCGGAGAAGTTATGGATGGTGTCGGCCAAGAGGGCAACGGACCCGCTGATGAGCACGACCCCCAGCTGCAACACGGTGGTGCCTAGGAGCACGACGAGGTTGATCTTCAGCGCCCGCACACCCTCCTTGCTGGCCTCAAATGCGTCATCGATCGAGTCGGCGGCGTCGTGGCTTGGCGCTGCACTACATGCTCTCCCGCACCAGCTGGGGTCGTTCCGTGTACGCGGTCGGCGGCAACGTCGAGGCAGCGCGCCGCGCCGGAATCAACGTGCGTTGGGTCTACACATCCGTCTTCATGGTCTGCAGCACGCTCGCGGCGGTTGGCGGCATCCTCGCGGCATCCCGACTAGCGGCGGCGAGCCAGAGCAGCGGCGCAGGCGACGTGAACCTGAACGCCATCGCCGCGGCGGTCATCGGTGGCACCAGCCTCTTCGGCGGACGGGGAACGGCCTTCGCAGCGCTTCTGGGAACCATCGTCATTCAATCCATTTCCAGTGGACTTACCCTACTCAACCTCGACTCATCCTTCAGATTCATCGTCACCGGCATAGTGTTGCTGCTCGCGGTCACTCGGAGTTGCCAAGATTCCACGTCCTGGAGATTCCCCTAGCTACAGCGATTCACAACTCAATGATCATCCACTCCGCCACGACGAAATGCAGCGCCGGCGCAGATTTTACAGTTCCGCGATGACTGTCTTCAACTGGGTGTAGTCGTCGAGGCCAAAGGAACCCAACTCACGGCCCCAACCCGATTCCTTGTATCCACCACGGGGAAGGGTGACGTCGTCGGCATGCCACGTGTTGAGCCACACCGTTCCCGCTCGCAGGCGTGCACCGACCTTATGCGCCCGCCCGATGTCACGGCTCCACAGTCCCGCGGCTAGACCGTAACGGGTATTGTTGGCGAGTCGCACTACTTCGTCAACTGTGTCGAATGGCACGGCGGTCACGACCGGGCCGAAGATTTCCTCCTGGTGGATAGCCATCTCCTCAGTGACGTTGGTGAAGACCGTGGGCCGCACAAAATATCCCTCGCGATCGACCCGATCACCGCCACTCGTGGGCGTCGCGCCGCCGGCGGCACCGTCGCGCAGGTAGCCGAGGACCTTGGTGTACTGCTCGTCGGAGATGAGCGGCCCCATTTCGGTCTCGGGGTCGAATGCGCCACCGACGCGGATAGCCGTCGCGATGCGGGACACGCCCTCGACGACTTGATCGAACACAGCGCGCTGTACGTAGAGCCGCGACCCATTGACGCAACACTGGCCTTGGTTGAAGAAGGCCGCATGGGCGGAACCCACGATCGCCTTGTCGATATCGGCGTCGTCGAAAACGATGTTGGGCGCTTTGCCGCCCAGCTCGAGTGAAACCTTCTTGAGGTTGCCGCCGGCGGCCGCGACGATCTTCTTGCCGACCTCGGTCGAGCCAGTGAACGCGACCTTGTCCACGTCACGGTGCGCCGCGAGCGCTGCTCCCGCGTCACCGAATCCGGGGACGACATTGAGCACTCCCGGGGGCAGACCCGCCTCGAGGAAAAGTTCACCGAGGCGAAGCGCTGTCAGCGGGGTTTGCTCCGCGGGCTTGAGTACAACAGTGTTTCCCGCGGTGAGAGCGGGGATCACTTTGAAGCACGCCATCACCAGGGGGAAGTTCCATGGCACGATTCCTGCGACGACTCCGACGGGCTCCCTGCGCGTGTACGCATGAAATTCCCGGATATCACTCGACATCGGGATCGTCGTGCCCTCCATCTTGGTGGCCCAGCCGGCGAAGTAGCGGAACAGCTCCGCGGCGGTTGCTACATCCCCTTCCTTGGCTGACCCGACAGGCTTACCGTTGTCGAGGCTCTCAAGCTGTGCGAATTCATCGGCGTGTTGTTCGAGCAGATCGCCCATAGTCCAGAGCAAGCGGGCCCGAGCGCGGGGGGTGAACCTGCTCCATGCCGAGCCCTCATCGAAGGCACGGCGCGCTGCGGCGACCGCCAGGTCCACGTCGTCTATGCCCGCCTGCGCAACTGACACGAGCGGCCTGGCGGTCGACGGGTCGATGGTCTGGAACGACCGACCGTCGGTCGCATCGCGGAACACCCCGTCGATGAGGAGCTGCTTCGGCGACGAGAGGTAACTCGTGACTTTGGGAAGTAGGTCAATACGTGACATTTGAATTTGTGACATTGTGTGCGGAACCTTTCATGGTGGGTGTGTCTATTTCATGACCTGAAACTTTGAGCGGTCGATTGTCAGCGATACCGCGCCGATGACGAGTACACCGTAAATGATCTGTTCAATCGAGGGATCGACACCCGCAACCGAGAGGCCGACACGCAGGACGGTGATAATAAGCACACCGATCACGGTGCGTCCGATGCCACCGTAGCCGCCTGTGATCGCGGTGCCGCCAACAACAATCGCGGCAACCACAGGCAGCAGCAAGGAGTCGGCCAGGCCCGGTGCACCGCTATAGGTGCGGGCCACTAGCAGTCCGCCAGCGAGCCCGGCGCATGCGCCCGATACGGTGAATGCCGCGAGCTTGATCTGGGCAGCGGGCACACCCGCGAGCACGGCCGCGGGTTCCGCGCTGCCCACCGCCTCAAACCAGCGTCTCACGGGCGTGAACCAAAACACGGCGGCGATCAGCACCGCGACCCCTGCGGCGATGAGAGCAGCCGAAGGGATCCGGGCATCACCGATGCGAGTGAATGCCCACTCAAGCGAGTCGCCTTCGACTCCGACCGTCGCGGCGCTTGACGCGACGAGCCCGATACCGCTCCAGACAGCAAGGCCACCGAGCGTGACAATGAACGACGGTATTTGGGCAACGACGTGCACGGCACCCTGGATGAGTCCTGCAGTGGCGCCGACGAGCACCGCGGCGAGCACCGCCCAGCCTCCGAGCGCCGGCACCCAGAGCGCTACGAAGACCGAGCACATCGAGGCGAGCGCCGCGACCGACAGGTCAATGCTGCCGCAGAGAATCACAAGCATCGCCCCCGCGGCGAGCACGAGAAGGGGTGCCGCCGAGTCGGCCGCGGTCAGGAGGCTGTTCGGGCGCAGAAAAAGGGGGTTGGCCAGCGCGACCGCAAGGACGAGCACTACGAGGACGATGCCCGGCATGAAACGGAGGAATAGTGCCCGCGCGTCGCGCACCGGAATGGCCCGTCGCACCGTTCCGATCTTGTCATCAACTTTGATACTCATATCATCCTCTCCAGAATCTCCAACGGAGAGGGTTTGGATGAGACGGGCGCTGGAATTTCGGCACTGACTTTTCCGTCTTTCATAACGATCACACGATGGCTCATGGCGATGGTTTCTTCCAAACTGTCCGCGAGAAGCACTATGGCGACATCCGTCGCACTGAGAGTGCGGATCAGCTTGTAGACCTCGGACTTTGCGCCAACATCGAGTCCGCGGGTTGGATGGTCCAGAATCAGCACGCGCAAGTCGCCCGACACCATCCAGCGTGCCAGTACAGCTTTCTGCTGATTGCCGCCGGAGAGCGTAGCGATCGACGCGGCGATCGACGGTGCCTTGACCCGGAGCTTTTGCACCCAGTCGTTCACGATCCGTCGTTCGCGGGGGCGATCGAGGAATGGTCCATTGCACACTGTGGTGATGTGCGGGAGGGTCACGTTCTCGGCGATTGTCATGGTCGCGACCATCCCCTCCCTGCGACGCTCGGCCGGCACGAAGCCGAAACCTGCTGCGATCGCAGCACGAGGCGAACGAAAGCGCTTGACCTCGCCCTCAATCGAGATGTGCCCCGAGCTCAGTGTTTCGGCGCCGAAGAGGGCGCGACTCAGTTCCTCACGACCGGATCCTTGCACCCCGGCCAGTCCGACAACTTCTCCGCGTCGTACGTCGAACGAGACCGCATCACATACTCCCTTGAGAGAGACGCCAGAGACTCGCAGCCGCACTGGCTTCGCGCTTACGTCGACTTGAGCATCCTCGTGGTAGTGGCTACCTTGGGCGTCGCGACCGATCATCATGCGTTGAAGCTCGGCTTCGTCAGTCTGGCCTGGCACGAACTCTCCGACGGTCTGCCCGTTCCTGAGCACATAGACGCGGTCCGCGACCTTCATCACCTCATCGAGTCGGTGGGAAACGAAGACGACGGATGCATGAGTACGCAGGCGCTCGATCTGAGCGAACAGAATCTCGATCTCGTCGGAGTCGAGCACCGAAGTTGGCTCGTCTAGCAATACCACCGGCTCGGCATGCGTGCGCTCCTCGATCGCGAGCACCTTGGCAATCTCGACCAGCTGGCGCTGGGCAAACGAGAGGGTGTCGGTGATGGCCATCGGGTCGACCAGGCAGCCGATCTTGTCGAGCTGCACCTGCGCACGCCGGGCGAGTTCCCGCCAGCGATAGATGCCGCCGCGCACTGCTCCGCCCTCGGCGCCCAGCAGGATATTCTCCGCAACCGTGACGTTGGGGATTAGCGACTGCTCCTGAAAGACCATGCCGATTCCGGCCGAGCCGGCGTGCGCCACGGAGCGCAGTTTTACGGCATTGCCGCGCAACTCGATACGACCGCTGTCGGGCTGCACGAGTCCGACTAGGGACTTAAGCAGCGTCGACTTGCCCGCGCCGTTCTCGCCGATGAGGCCGACGACCTCGTGCGGTCGCACTTCGAAGGTGACGCCGCCGAGCGCGGTGGTCTCGGCGTACCTCTTCTTGAGGTCGACGACGTTGAGCACAGGAACGCTCACTTGACCACTCGCATTCGTTCACGCAACGGCCAGGTGGTGATGGCCACCGCGGCGACCACAATGATCCCCTGCACAGCCTTCTGGACGTACGGACTGACTCCGATAAGCACGAGTCCGTTAGCGAGAACTGTAACGATGAGCACACCGACAACCGATTGAATGACACCGCCACGACCGCCGGACAGCAGGGTGCCGCCGACGACCGCTGCCGTGATCGCGGTGAAGTTCTGACCGGCGCCTGCTGCGACGATGCCCGAGCCGAGCTGGATGGTCACCATCACGCCACCCAGCCCGTAGAGGGCGCCAGCGAGGGTGAAAGCAAGCGTCTTGTAGCGCGCAACGCGCACGCCCGAGAGCGCCGCGAGATCTTCGGCTCCGCCGATCACTCTCGCATAGCGACCGATGCGCGTGTATCGCTGGATGAGCACTCCGACAACGACCACGAAGGCCGCGACAAAGGTCAAGCGCGTAAGGCCGAGCACCTGGCCGTTGGCCCACTCGGCGACGGCCGGGGAGGAGATTGTGGGCTGGATACCGCCGAAGAGTACGGTCGCGACGCCGATACCGATGGCTGAGACGCCGAGGGTTGTCATGAATGACGGGATGCGCAACCGTGTAGACAAAAGCCCGTTGGCCAAGCCAAAGCACGCGCCGAGCGCGACCGCCGCGATGATTGCCACGAAGCCGAGATCCACGTCGTTGCGATTGTTGGCGAGCAGCAGCGCGACGGAAAGTCCTGATGCCGCCATGACGCCTTCAATAGAGAGGTCGATAGCGCCGAGCAGAAGTACAAATGTCAGGCCGACGGTAATGACCGCGAGCACCGAGGCGGAATCGAGCACATTCCGCAGGTTCGTCCAGGTACGAAACTGTGGACTGGCGATCGAGAATGCGGTGCACAGAGCAAGAAGCGCCGCAGGAGGGCCGTACGTTCCAAGCATCTCCGGCCTTGAGAACAGGCCGGTTGCGGGTGGCTGGACGGGACGCTCGACGGCGCCCCGTCCAGCCGGGGACAAAAGCGTCCCCGGCCGGAGGGATCTCATTGCTAGCCCAGTGCCTTGTCGACGCGGTTGAATACGTTGGCGCAGTCAAAGTCGGCGAGGTCAATGCTGGGCGTGAGGTAGTCGGCGGCGTTGTCCTCGGTTACAAGGAACTGCTTGGCGAAGAACTCGCGGTTCTTATTCGGCTGAGCCGTGACATCAAGCTCGCCGGTGAGAGCGCAGTATCCCATCGCCAGGCCGATGCCGCCCTGCCAGGGACCGTCGCTCGAAACCGTCGCGGTGATCGCCCCATCCTCGATCGCCTGAACGGCTTCCGGCACGGCGTCGATACCGACGACCTTGACCTCGCCGGCCAAACCTGCGGCGTCCAGTGCCTTGAGAGCGCCCAGCGCCATGTCGTCGTTGGCCGCCCACACGCCGCCGACGTCAGCGCCGTACTTGGTGAGAAGCGTCTTGGTGATATCGAACGCCTTGGTGCGGTCGAAGTCCGCGGCTTGTTGGTCGAGCAGCGTGATACCCGGGTACTCCTCGAGCGCGAGCTCCAGTCCGGCGAAGCGGTCCTTTGCCGCGGCAGTGGCGAGGATGCCCTGCAGCGCGATCACGTTGCCCTCGCCGCCCATGCTTTCGAACATCGCCTTCGCGATCTGGTAGCCGGAGTCGACACCGTCGTACGTGATGTGTGCGATCCAGGAGTCATAGCCGTCCCACGGGTGCACGTCGGCGGGTTTGTTCCACTGCGTCACCACATGAGCCCCGGCTTCCTCCACCGCCTTGACGATCGGAGTGGTGTCCGAGTCGCTGTTCGGCAGAACGTTGAGGACCATGCACTCGGGGTTGCCCGTGCTGAGCTCCTGACGTATCTGCTCGAGCTGCTTGGGTGACTCCCCCGCATAGGTGAGGCGCTTCTGCTCGAGATCGAGGGACTCGGCCAACTCCTGACCGCCATCGAGCCAGGACTTCTCGTAGGGGTTTGTCTCGTTGCGCACCTGACCGATGAGCTTGATGTCCTCGGGTGCGCACGCGGCACCCGAGGTCGATCCAACTGCACTCGCGCTACATCCCGCGAGGGCAGCCATTGAGACTGCAATTGTGGCCAGAGCGATTGCCCGGCGCGAACGCGTCATTGTGTTCACTGTGCCTTCTCCATTTTCTTCTTGGGTGTGTTTGGGTTTTCAGGTGAAGCAGGGCCCGGTCATCGGGACATCCATCCGCCATCGACGACGAGGGTGTGCCCGGTGACATAGTCGGATGCTGGTGAGGCAAGGAATATCGCCGCCCCACCGAGATCCGCTGCTTCTCCCCAGCGCCCGCTGGGAATGCGAGCGAGAATTTCCGACGAACGCGCCTCGTCAGCCTGAAGCGCGGCCGTGTTGTCGGTTGCGATGTATCCGGGAGCGAGGGCGTTGACCTGCACGCCGTGCTGCGCCCACTCGTTGGCGAGCGCCCGCGTGAGTCCGAGGATGCCGTGTTTGCTCACGGCGTAGGTCGCCACCGTGCGCCCACCCTGAAAAGCCAGCAGGCTCGCGACGTTGATTATCTTGCCCCGGCCCCGGGCGATCATGCGCTCGCCAAAGGCCTGGCTGAGGATGAACGGCGAGTGCAGATTCACCGACATCACGTGGCCCCACGACTCGACAGTGACGTCGACGCTCGAGCCACGTTCGATTACTCCCGCGTTGTTGACGAGAATGTCAACGTCATGCTCTTGCGCGACGGTGCGCGCGAAGTTCTGCGTGGCAGCCGTGTCGGAAAGATCGATGTCGATGCACCGCACCTCGGCGCCGAGTGCTTGGAGCTGCTGCCTTGTACCATCTGACGATCCCGGGCGTCCGGCGAGAATCAGTTGCGCCCCGGCACGGCCGAGCGCGAGCGCGATCGCCTGCCCGATGCCGCGGCCCGCGCCCGTGACGAGCGCCGTGCGGTCCTCGAGGGAAAATGGGGCACTCACGTTACGCATCGCGCTCACCGCAGGTCACTGATCTTGACCGGTTCGAGGTCGGTGTAGTCGGTGTTCTCGCCCGCCATCGCCCAGACGAACGAATACGGGGCCGTGCCAGCACCCATGTGCAAGGACCACGAGGGAGCGATGACTACTTCTTCTTCGGCGACAATGAGGTGGCGAGTGTTGTTCGGCTCGCCCAGCAGGTGCACGACACGGTGATCAGGGCCGAGGCCGGTGTAGAGGTAAACCTCGGTTCGGCGACTGTGACGGTGGGGCGGGAGTGTATTCCACACCGACTTGAGGTCGAGAACTGTCACGCCGAACTGGAGTTGGCACGAGCCGTGGCCGCCGCCCCAGACGTAGCGGTACAAGGTACGGCCGCCGGCGCCAAGTTCGTCGACGATTGAAACCGGCGCGACCGAGTCACGGGCGATGAGCACCGTTGGGTGGGTTTCGTGCGCGGTGGCCGAGACGAGGTAGAACCGTGCGCCCTTGCCGCGGAATGACACCTTCGACCCGCGACCGACGTAGAGACCGTCGAGAGGCCCCAGTCGGTACGGCGTGCCGTCGACAATCACGTCGCCCGGTTCGGCGAGGTTGACCACGCCAAGCTCGCGACGCTCAAGGAGCAGGTCGGTTCCGAGCACGTCTAGTCCACTGGGCTCGATGTCGTGGTCACCCGGCACAACACCGGCAACGACTATGCGATCGTCGGCGAGGTAGGTGCCGCGAAACTCGCCCTCAACGAACAAATCCTGAACGAGGAACTTATCGCGAAGGTCCCCCGTGGATGCGCCTATCAGGCCATCGGGGCCCGTGGTCTGCCTAACTGAAATCATGTGGCGTCCATCCTCATCCTTGAGCGACGTTCTGTATCTTGTACGGAGACTAAGCCTGATGCGCAAACTAGTCAAGTGGGCGTATGCTGTTCCGTATGTTGGATGATTCAATGGACGGCGAGCACGCATCGGGTATGTCGGAGTTCTCGCCTGTGAAGTCAGCGGACCGCACACTCGAGGTGCTCGAGCATCTCGCGGCGAAGGGCTCTTCGAGCCTGGTGGAGATGTCACGCACCCTCGACATACCCAAAAGCAGCCTCCACAGCATCCTGAGAACCCTGGAACACCGGGGCTGGGCCGAGTCCGACCCAACCCGATCCACGTATCAGCTCGGCATCAACGCACTGCTCATTGGCGCCTCGTACGTCGATCAAGACCTGATCGTGACCCGCACGTCAGAATCACTTGACTCACTGGCTGCCGCGACGGGCGAAACAATCCACCTCGGGCGACTCGAGGGTACAGATGTTGTCTACTTGGCAAAGCGGGAGTCGCGGCATCCGCTTCGCATGTTCTCGGCCATCGGTCGCCGATTGCCCGCTCACGCCACCGGGTTGGGAAAGGCGCTGCTTGCAGAACTCGACGACGAGCGCGTTCTGGCCAGGTTGGTCGATCCCCTGCCCGCGATCACCGAACGGACCATCACCACGAAAGCCGAGCTGGTGGCACGTCTCGCAACGGTGCGCGCAAGCGGCTACGCGATTGACGACGAGGAAGCCTGTATCGGCATGCGTTGCTTCGCCGTCTCGCTGCCCTTCGCCAATCCGCCCAAGGACGCCATCAGCTGCTCCGTCCCTTTCGCTCGCCTTGACGAGGACCGCGAAAGGGAGATTATCTCGCTACTGCTTGAGACAAAGGTCCAACTCGCCCGCCAATTCAGCGGACGACGATTCTGAGGAGAGTACCCATGCCGAATATCACCGTCCAACTTCTCGCAGGGCGCGACATCGATCAGCGCCGCGCCTTCGTGCAAGACGTAACCAACAGCGCCGTGGAGACCCTTGGTGCACGCCGAGAGGACGTCCGAATCGTTTTCGAGCAGATCACACCCGACATCGTCGCGAACGGTGGAGTCTTTGCAAGCGAAGACGAGAGCCGGTCCGAGGTCGTAAACCGCTTCGTTCCCGAAAGCTAGGTGTTCACGGCCGTCGCTGTCAATGACATGCGCCTCGGCGCTGACCATCCTCTGCCCAAGTCGACGAAGCTGACAGAGAGACGACAGCAGCGCAGCGAGCTTTACGCTGCTCGCCGTCACACGGGGAATGGTCGTTGTGGTCGCGGCTGAAGATCGTACTCATGCGCTTGCGCGAATTGAAGGTCGCTGTCGCCGGAGCCGCGAGTGGCCTGGCCGTCTGAAAGGGGCTCGCAGTCCACAGTTGATCACCTTCCACGACGACGCATCGACGCTCAGATTGCTTGGCGAGGTCCCTAGCTATTCCATGGCCGCGAGCACCGCGAGCCGTTCAGCGGTAAGCGTGTTGGGCTTCGCGTGATATAGAAAGATCGTGTGCCCATCTGTGCCGATTAAGGGCAAGCGAGTGAAATGAAGTGTCAGAGGCCCGACAAGTGGATGCCGCACAACATGAACGCCGTTCGAGACCTCGATGACATCGTTGCGTCCCCAGAGCTCCCGGAACCGCTCGCTGCGCACTGTCAGGCCTTCCACGAGCTTGCGTAGCCGCTCGTCATCGCCTCGCTGGCCGAACATCGAGCGGAGCAAAGCGACCGAGCGGGCGCTCAACGCTTCCCATCCGTCGTGGAACTCACGGTCCGCAGGGTCGACCAGCAGGGAAAGCAAGTTATTTACGCCGACTCGGTAGTTCGGACTTAGTGCGCGCGCAAGCGCGTTCGTGGCGAGCACGTCGATGTAGCGATTGTGGACGACTGCAGCCGTCATCGGCCACGAATCGATCAGCCACTGCACGCTCTCATCTACCGCATCGCGAGGTTCCGCAATGCCGGCAGCAGAGGGTCGCGCGAGCCCATGGAGGTAGGCAGCAGCGACGTCGTCCAGTAGGAGGGCACGTGCGAGGGAGTCTAAGACCTGCTTGGACGGCTGCGCCTCACGCCCCTGCTCCAGCCGCAGATAGTACTCGGTGCTGATTCCGGCGCGGCCAGCTACTTCTTCGCGGCGCAGCCCCGGAACCCTACGACGCTTCACGCTTGGCGGAAGACCGGCATCTTCCGGGAGCACGAGCTCTCGGCGCGCGCGCAGGTACGCCCCTAGCCTGCTCTGCGCGACCATACTCGAGGTTACCGAATACCGGGGCGCCTCACCAGTGCGGTGGTCACCGGTCTAGCGGGCTTGCAGTGATTCGGCACGGCGCAGTGTCACGTGTGGGATTTGGTGTTCTTGAGGATCGACGTCAGCGCATTATCCGTGGAGCGAAGGTTGGCGGCAGTGTGAGGATCGCACGGTCGGTGCAGTTCGCCGCGGCTTCAGCCGGAATTGGAGAATCGCTGGCGGAGCCGTTGCGAATGCCGACGGCAGAGATCACTGACCCGGTTAGGAAGAGGCCAGCAGTCACAGTGAGCGCACGGTGGAAACTGCCCGTGGTGAGGGCGGAGCCAATGACCGTGCTCATGAAGGCGATTGCCACGAGCCCAGAGATGCGGGCAACGGCGTTGTTCACGGCGGACCCGACGCCGGCTTGCGTGGCCGAGATGGAGCTGAGGACGGCGGTTGTAAGCGGCGCCACGGTGATCGCGAGTCCTGTGCCGTAGAGAAGGAGCCCGGGGAGTATCTGCCACCAGAAGTTGATCGGCGATCTGGCGGTGAGCATGAGCAGGAATCCTGCAGCGGCTAGGGCTGGGCCGAGTGTCATAAAGAGTCGGGGGCCATGCTTTCCTGCGAGCGTGCCAAAGGTGCGGGACAGGGCGAGGGAGATCAGCGCGATGGGCAGCGTTGCCATGCCGGCCATTGTGGCGGTGAATCCGGCCGCTTCTTGGAGGAAGAGGACGACGACGAGGAGGCCCAACGATACGCCCGCGTAAATGGCCGCGGTCGCCAGGTTGCCGTTGCGGAAATTCTGACTTCGAAACAGCGTGAGCGGGAGCATCGGGTAAGCGGTGTGTCGTTCCCACAGGATGAACGCGACAAGACATGCCAGACCGATGGTGAGTGGGGCGAGAACGAGCGGGCTGGTCCAGCCGAGATTCTGTTGTTCGATGAGAGCGAATACCGACCCGGCGAGTCCGAGTGCAGCCAGCGCTGCACCCAGCGAATCGATCGACGCTTGTGTCCGGCGGTCAGAACTTGTGGTACCGCCTCGTGTGAGGAACAGCGTCACGAGGATCGGTATGACGTTGATAGCGAAGATGTGGCGCCATCCCAAGGTGTCGACCAGGATCCCGCCGAGAAGCGGGCCGACAATGAACGCGGTGCTTGTCCATGCTGTCCAAGCGCCAATCGCTCGCCCTTTCGCCTCTCCGGAGAATGTCGAAGTAATCAATGCGAGCGAGCTGGGTACGAGGAGCGCTGCTCCGATTCCTTGCACGCCCCTCGTTGCGATCAGTACGCTGGCCGTCGGCGCGAGGGCGCATGCGATAGACGCGAGACCAAACACACACAGTCCGATGCGAAGGATGCGGAGGCTCCCAAAGGAATCTGCGAGCGATCCGGCGAGGAGGATCAGTGAGCCAAGGGAGAGGAGGTACGCGTCAAGAACCCACTGCTGAGTTCCCACACCTCCACCGAGGTCTTTGGCTATGGCCGGCAGGGCGACGGTGACGATCGAACCGTCGAGGAACGCGGCGAACGATGCGAGGATCGCAACGATGAGAGTGACCCGTGGCGTGGTCATCTCAGCCCACCGTCAGGTCGTCCAGCATTGTGCCCAGGTGTTGTTGTTCGCCGCTGCTGGCGGAGAACTGGTTGTTTCGCACTCGCGATCGCACGTTTGGAATGGCGAGTGTCAGCGGAGACTGTGTGAGCCCGATCGCGTGCAGGACGGCGTCCATTGCGCGCACACCCCGTGTGCCCCCTGAGCCTCCGCCGTAGGACACGAAGCCGGCGCGCTTGCCGTGCCACTCCGCGTAGAGGTAGTCGATAGCGTTCTTGAGTGACGGAGCGTAGCTGTGGTTGGACTCGGGGGTGACAAATAGGAACGCATCGGCCAACGTGACGCGGGCGCTCCACGCGGGGGTGTTCGGCAATGCGTATTGGGCGAGTCGTGGATGGTTGGGTTCGTTCATCATCGGAAGGTTGAGGGCTGCCAGATCGACGAAGTCCACGTCGAACCGCGTGTCAGCGGCGACTCGATCTTTCACCCACTGGCCGATCGGTAGCCTGACCCGGCCGGGGTGCACACTTGCGACGAGAACGATGATGTCCATGATGCTTCCTTCCCATGGTTACGAGGCGGGTCCTCGTGACGCGGCTTCGTCGGACCGAGACCGCCCCTCATAAGGGACGGTCCCGGATCGGATCGTGTGAAGTGAACGGGGAATCGTGAACGCTTCGATCAGCGCCGCGGGGACGCCGAATTCGCAGCCGTCACAATGACCCCGGTGACAGCAAGTGGCTTCGCGATCATGGACAGGTGGGAGGCTTTCACCTCCGTAACCGTCGACTTTGCTCGCGTGGCCATCTCTAGTTGTTTTGCCTGCGGCAGGACGAGGTCCGCAGTACCGACCACGTACCAGCTGGGCAGAGTTTTCCACGCTGCGGACGTAGCCGGTTCTCCCAACGCGCTCAGGGTGATCGGCTTTTGTGACGCGCCGAGCGCACGAGTGATGGGTTTGGCGACGTCTGCGGCAAACAAGGTTTCGAATGCGGTCGGCTTCAGGTATGCGTCGAGGTCGCCGGCGGGGGCGTCGGGATAGGCGACGAAACTGAAGACCGTAGTCGGGTCCGGGACGTTCAGTGCGGAGGTTGATCCCGCGACAATCTGCCCCACGCTCTCGCCCACGTCGGGGACGAAGGCGTCTACGTAGACCAGTGCAGCGACGTCAGGGTCTGTGAGCGCGGCGTTGCTGATCACCGCCCCGCCGTATGAGTGGCCTACGAGCACGACTGGCCCGTTTGTGGCTTGTTGCAGGAAGGCTGAGAGGTATGCGGAATCGTTTGAGAGTCCACGAAGGGGGTTGGGTGGCACGAGCACGGTGTAGCCGGCTGTTTGTAGGGCGAGTGTCACCGGTGTCCAGCTGGAGCTATCCGCCCACGCGCCGTGCACCAGCACGATCGTCGGCTTTGCCGTTTTCGACGGTGTCGACGTCTCTGGCGGGGCGGCTGTTGCAGCGTGATACGGCAGTACAACCGTCAGTGCGAGGATTGCGGCCCCGACGACGACTCCGAGAAGCCGCGACCCACGCCACCGCGAGACGACGCCGGTCACGATGACACCAGTTCTTCGGTGGCGCGCGCCGTGGCGACCGCGGCGGTGATGACGGCTGCGACGTCTGCGGGGTTGCTGACCGTTACGGCGTGCGACCCCGCGATCTCGACCACTGTTGCGTTCATGCGTTCCGCGTTGGCGCGCTGGGAGTCGGGGTGGATAGCGTTGTCGGCTGTTGCTATGACGAACCAAGAGGGCAGACTCTTCCATGCCGGCTCACCTGTGAGCGATTCGGTGAATGCGCCTGCCGCGACGGGTCGCTGGCTCACAGACATCGGTGCGACCCGGGACGCCGGCAGGTCACCTGCGAACACTTGGTGGAAAGCTGCCTGTTCAATATAGAGTTCTGGTGCTGGTTCGGCCCCGTTCGGGTACGTCCTGGGCTTTAGGGCACGGCCGAGCAGAGTCGGCGGGTGCGCGGCGACGTCGTGGGTGAGTCCGCGGAGCGGGTTGGAGATCGCCACCGAGCTGATGCCGGTAGCGTGCAGTTCCGAGATGGCGTCGGCCCAGCTCGCACTGTCGGCGAATGCGCCGTGCACTAGAGCGACTGTGACATCGCCTTGGTTGGTATCCATCACTTCTCCTCGGGTGGGTTAGGGGCAGCAGAACGCACGCCCAATGCTCGTGAAGGTACGTGGTGGTCGTCCGCGTGCGCGTGGCCGCGGTTTGCATAGGAGTGGCAGGGATAGGCCAGACCGCTACCTGTCAGCGGGGGGGACAGTCAGTCCGCGGATCGCGAAGCTAGGCTCGCCACTATGGAGCATGTCGATCACCTGGTTGTCGAGATGATCGAGTCGCTACCGACGACTCCGGCTTTTGTGGCGGACGAGAAGTTCGAGGTGCTGAGCTCGAACCGGCTCGCGCTGGCTATCTCACCCAGCTTCCGGGTGGGGACGAACTTGGCGAGAGCGACGTTCCAGGATCCGAGCGCGCACGACACGCTGCCTCAGTGGTCGGATGCCGCGAGCCAGCTCGTCGCGATCCTGAAGAGGACTGCGGCCTCGGCGGCGCCGGCCCCCGGACTTGAAGAGCTACTCGGGGAATTGTCTTCCCGCAGTGCGCAGTTCTCGGTCGCGTGGGCAAGTGAGTCCATTCCGATCGACTACGAGTTTGTGCTTGTGATGGACCATCCCCAGGTCGGACTGTTGGAGATCACTTTTCAGCACCTGCGACTTCCGGATAGCACCCAGACACTCGTACTCGGTCACGTCGCACCGGGCAGCAAGTCGGAGCGGCGACTGTTCGCGTTGGCGGGTTTGATCGAGTTGCTTGATGAGGAGTGAAGCGCGTTCAGGCGGCGAGTGAGCGCAGTGCGTCATCTTCGGGTGTGCCTGGCACTGCGAACGTAGCCACCAGCATCAGCCGAGGGTCGCTGGGCACGGCCAGGTTTTGCCAGCTGAGCCGGACGAGACCGTGCTCGGCGATGTAGTACGACCCGGCACCGTTTGAGAAGGTTCCAACGTCGTGCCGCGCCCAGAGACGCGCGAACTCTGGCTCTCGGAGCATGAATTTGCCCACCACCTCGTGCAGTCGCGGGTCGTTTGGGTCGGTTCGTTCGCGCATAGAGGCGAGGGCCCGGACCACTTCGTCCTCCCAGTTCGGCAGGAATGCCTTCGCGCTGTCGCTGAAGATCTGGTCCAGCATGCTTCCACCGGGATAGATCGCATCGGGCAGGAGCCGGCTGGCCAGCAGGTTGCAGGCCAAGACGTCGAGGCAACCGTTCAAGACGTACGCCGCGGTGTGATCCCAGGAGCCGAGGAAATCAAACACCTCTTCATCCAACGAGCCGACGGAGGGCGCGAAAACGCGCTCGGGAACCGGGGTGACTAGCCGTTGCAAGTAGATGGTTGCTTCATCGTCGAGCAGGAGCGCTCTCGCCAGCGCTTTCAACACCTGATCGGAGGGGTGGGAGTCGCGGCCCTGCTCGAGGCGCAGATAGTAGTCGCTGCTGATGCCCGCGAGCATCGCAACCTCTTCCCGGCGCAGCCCGAGGACACGCCGACCGTCGTCAACGGCAAGTCCGACCTGACCGGGATGAACCATCTGCCGGCGCGCTCGAAGAAAATTGCCGACGGTGTTGTCGTCCATCTCGTCACATTAGACCTCGCGGCTCGCATTATCGATGGTGCGGCTAAAACGGTAGTAGTAGGGGGGACACGCTGAGCTTGGGAAAGTCTCTTACGATCAGCGCATGGAGACGCTTGCTGACTACCTCCGTGCACGCCGCACCCTGGTGGAACCCATCGATGTTGGGCTCCCGGCCGGATCGCGTCAGCGGCGCGTCGCCGGTCTCCGTCGGGAAGAGGTTGCGATGCTCGCGGGCATCAGCAGCGACTACTACCTGCGCCTTGAGCAGGGCAGGGAGCTACATCCTTCCTTGCCCGTGTTGAACGGGCTCGCGCTGGCGCTGCGGCTCGATCAAGCGGCAGTGGCGCACCTGCACCGACTTGCTCGCCCGTATCTCGGTGAGAGACGTCAGCTCGACGACACGGTGAGCGTCAGCGTACGGACCCTGGTCGAGCAGATGCCTGCGATTCCCGCGTACGTGCTCAACAGGTACCTGGACATCCTGTACGTCAACGCGTTGGGCCGCGCCCTGAGTGCGGACTTTCGACCGGGCAACAACCTCGCAAAGCTTGTCTTTTTCGCGACCAGTATTCACGACAAGACGTGGAGGGCGACTGCCCGGCGAACAGCCGCGTATTTGAGGTCTTCGGTTGATCCGACCGATGATGGCCCGGAAATCACCTCATTGCTTGAGAACCTTCATGCCGGCGGCGCCGAGTTCACCGAAATCTGGAGTCGGCATGAAACGCTCTCCGCATGGGGTACGCCGACGACGTTCAGCCACCCGGAGGTTGGGCCAATCGAGTTGCGGTACCAGACGTTCGATCTCCCGGCGACCGGCGGCCAGATGCTGGGCATGTTCGTGCCGGCTCCGGGAGGGCCCTCCGCCGAATGTCTCCAGATGCTGATGTTGTTTACCCGTGATCCGGCCAATACCGAGGGTGTCCCCATCACACCCAGGAACACGGGGACCACGCCCCCTCAGGTAGCAGCGCTCTACCGTCGTAGCATGAGCAAAAACCAGCAGCACCTCGATTCTGCGGGGACGACGTGGACCTCGGCCTGACCGGCAGGATCGCCGTCGTCACCGGCGCCAGCAAGGGCATCGGCCTGGCGGCATGTCGCGCGCTGGTCGCGGAAGGAGCCACCGTGATCGCCGGGTCGCGCACCGGTTCCGCTGCCCTCGATGAATTGGTGGCTGGCGGTTCGGTCACGTCGGTGCTGGTGGACCTCGGTGAGCCCGAGGGACCAGCACGTTTAATCGAGTTTTCCGATGACCTAGGTGGACTCGACATCCTCGTGAACAACGTCGGCGCCGCGAGTCTCCGGTTGACTGGATTCCTACAGATCACGGACGAGCAGTGGGCTTCGACGATGGCACTTAACTTCATGTCGGCGCTTCGCGCCACGCGGGCCGCCATCCCGCGGATGATCGCCCGGGGAGGTGGAAACGTTGTGACTATCGGGTCGGTGAATGCGTTTCTTCCGGATCCGGGAGTCATTGACTACTCGGCAGCGAAAGCCGCCATCTGGAACCTGTCGAAGTCTCTTTCAAAAGAGTTCGGCGCCCAGAATTTGAGGTTCAACAGCATCAGCCCCGGTCCCGTCGAAACAGCCTTGTGGCTCGGTGAGCACGGCGTTGCGCAGACTGTGGCGACCAACACGGGCGTGGACTTCGAAACCGCGAAAGCGCAAGTCGTCGCAAGTCAGGGCGGGTTTTCGACTGGTCGGTTCACCACCCCATCTCAGGTCGCCGACCTCGTGATCCTTCTGGCCAGCAACCGTGCCGGCAACGTGACCGGCGCCGACTTCCTCATCGACGGCGGACTCGTCAAGACCCTCTGACCCTGCACCCCCACGTCACACCACACACCGGAAAGGGAGACTCACCCATGTCCCACACCACCACCCCGATCGTTTTCATTCACGGCCTCTGGATCCACGCGTCTGCCTGGCAACCATGGCAGGAGCTGTTCGCCAGCAGAGGGTACGAGACCTCGGCGCCCGGGTGGCCCGGCGACGGCGACACCGTCGAAGCGACCCGCGCCAAGCCCGACGCGCTCAAGAACGTCGGTATCGAAGCGATCTGCCACCACTACGCGGACCTGTTCACCGAGCAGGGAATCAAACCGATCGTTGTCGGGCACTCCTTCGGTGGTCTGATCGCCCAGGAACTCCTTGCCAACGATTTCGCTACCGCCGCAGTCGCAATCGATCCAGCCCCCATCAAGGGTGTAAAGATCCTGCCGTTCTCGCAGCTGAAGTCTGGCTTCCCCGTTCTGGGCAACCCGGCTAACAAGGGCCGCACCGTTTTCCTCAACGCGAAGCAGTTCCGGTACGCCTTCGGCAACGCGATCTCCGAAGAAGAATCTGACGCTCTGTTCGAGAAATGGACGATCCCCGGCCCGGGCCGGCCGCTGTTTGAAGACGCCACCGCCAACTTCACCCGCAACTCACCCGCCGGGTTAGACACGCACCACGGCGTCCGCGGCCCGCTCCTGCTCACATCCGGCAGCGCCGACCACACCGTGCCCAAAGCGGTGACGTTGGCCGTGGCCAGGCTCTACGCCGACAACACCGCATCGATCACCGAGTACCACGAATACGAGGGCAAAGCGCATTCGCTGACCATCGACGCGGGCTGGACCGAGGTCGCCGAGGACGTACTAGCATGGCTGGCCGAACACGGCCTCGCGGCCAACACAGCGCCGAGTGAAGAATTCGCGAGCTAATCAATCTTCACCACGGGCGCCGCCGGCCGCCTTCACCGGGTTCGACGTGCAACTGCATGGCGAACACTGGCGAGAGGGCACCGGCGATCACGCGATCGAAGACCTCAACCCCTGGACTGAGGAGCCCATCCTCAGAATCCGCAGCGCGAGCCTGGAAGCCTGAGTGCTTGCTTCCATGCCGCAGCTGCAGCGCAGCGGTCTTGGGCACGTCAGCCCTCCGTGAGCGTGCAGCGGGGATGCGCCGCGCCGCCCAGATCACTGAGCGTCGCAAGGAAGAGGTCATCGGGTGGCTGATCCGCGAATCCGGCGGCATTGCGGTGAAATGCGCCACGGCTTCTCAACGACTCGTGCCGACACTCTCTCGCCCCGGCGACGGTCCCCCAGACTTCTTTAGAAGAGGAGGTCATAGGTCCGCATGTTCTCGCGCCGCCCACCCCTCGACGATCCTTCCGTTGGCGACGGCGTAGATAGCGATTCCTATCCAGTGGCTGACTTGCCGCGCATTCGGGTCTGGTGCCTCGCCATCGAACTCTGCAGGCATTTTCTCGCGACGATCACTGACCCAGCATTGTGGATAGCATTAGAGGATGACCGAGCCGGTAGTGCGGGTAACGCTTCTAGAGCAATCCTTAGATGACAAAGTGACGGCAGCCGTCCAGGTCCGTCGCATCACGATGCAGCCAGGTGTCGCGGGTGGTCCACACCAGCACAACGGGCCTGTCTTCGGAGTCATCGAAGCCGGTTCGATTTTCTTCCAGGTCCTTGGAGGCCCCGAGACGGTTCTACACACCGGAGACGTGTTCTACGAGCCTGCGGACGTTCTCATCGATCGGTTCGATGCAACTTTCGAAGGCGCAACCTTCCTGGGCTACTTCCTGTCCGGCCCCAATGAGAAACCAGAACTCACTCCGGTCGTTCGCACGCCCAAGCCCTGATACGACTTCACGCCCGCTGGAACCGATCGCGGTTGAACAACTGTCCCCTGTTCTACACACCATCCTCTCCATCGACTAGCCGACCGCCGACGCGCCCGGGCCGCCCCCGCCGCCGCGTTTTTGCGTTCACATATTGACGGCAAGAGCGGGATGCTGCACTCTTGATTCCATGCCGGTTCGCCAACGAAGGAATCCAGGGTCCCAGACTGCTCTGCGACTCTCGAACCAACAGCGAATCCTCTCCAACCTGGTCTCCTCCGGGCCCACGACACAAGCCGATATCGCCCGCAACACCGGGCTCTCCGCCGCCACAGTCTCGAACATCGTCAAGGTCCTCGTCGACCGCAGTCTGGTCTCAACGTCGCCTACCACGAGCTCGGGCCGACGCGCCCAACTGGTAAGCCTGTCGTCGACCAACGGCGCCGTTTCGGTGGGCATCGACTTCGGGCGCCGCCACGTGCGCATCATCGTGGCCACGCTCGACTACCGGGTGATCGCCGAGAAGGAAATCGAGATCCCCCTCGGCTACACCGCGGCCGAGGCGCTCGACATCGCGGCCAACCTGCTCACCTCCACCCTGAGCCACGCCGGGGTGCAACACTCGGCCGTGCTCGGCGTCGGCGTGGGTGTACCCGGGCCTATTGATCGCCGCACGAGCACCGTTGTCAAGGGGGCCATCCTGCCCGAGTGGGTCGGCGTCACGGTAGGCATGATGGAGGAGAGCTTTCAGGTGCCTGTGCACCTAGAGAACGATGCCAATCTAGGTGTGCTCGCCGAGGCCACGTGGGGGCCGCACGCCGGCACTCCCACTGTCGTGTTCGTCAAGGTGGGCACAGGCATCGGCGCCGGACTCATCCTCAATGGGACGCCGTACTCCGGAAATATCGGCCTGACCGGGGAGATCGGTCACACTCCCATCTACGAGCACGGGCTGCTGTGCCGTTGTGGCAACCGCGGATGCCTCGAGACGGTGGCCTCGACGACCATCATGATCGAGCTGCTGTCCCGCACTCGCGCGCGGCCGGTGCGCACACGCGACATTGTGCGTCTCGTGCTCGAGGGTGACGAACGCGCCATCCGGGTGGTCGAAGAGGCCGGCTTCGCCGTGGGTCGGTCGATCGCAGCGATCGCCAACCTCGTCAACCCCCACACCATCATCATCGGCGGGCCGCTGACGGATTTGGGAGAAATGCTGCTACGGCCGATCCGGAGCGGATTTGCACGCTACGCCGTACCGATGATCGTGGAGACCACACAACTGGTGATGTCTTCACTGGGCGAGCGAGCGGAGGCGCTCGGCGGAGCGTCCCTCGTGCTTCAGGAGTCGGGGATTCATCCAACCGTTGGCTGATCGTTGCCAAGTCGTTGCGTTTATAAGTTGACGACAATGGAAGTAGGGTCTAACTTCAAATTCGGGGCCACAAAAGCGTGGTTCCGTCAGACGAGGAGGTCAGCCGTGGAGACGGATCGCAGCAGTCACCCCACCATCCTGGAGATGCAGTCCATCACCAAGGAATTCCCGGGCGTGAAGGCCCTCGACAATGTGTCGCTCACCGTTAGGGCACGAGAGATCCACGCGATCTGCGG
Organism: Cryobacterium adonitolivorans; assembly: GCF_004402695.1. Classification (GTDB taxonomy): domain Bacteria; phylum Actinomycetota; class Actinomycetes; order Actinomycetales; family Microbacteriaceae; genus Cryobacterium; species Cryobacterium adonitolivorans. The sequence continues at coordinate 86,906 of NZ_SOFL01000036.1, forward strand.
CGAGAACGGTGCGGGCAAGTCCACGCTGATGAAGGTACTCTCCGGCGTCTACCCCTTCGGGACCTACGACGGCGACATCGTCTACGAGGGCGCGGTGGTGCGCTTCCGCGACATCAGGCAGAGTGAGGCCGCCGGCATCGTCATCATCCACCAGGAACTCGCGCTCATCCCCGAGCTTTCGATCACCGAGAACATCTTTCTCGGAAACGAGCCGGGCCGAGCCGGCGTCATCAACTGGGTCGAAGCTCAGCGCCGGGCGATCGAACTGCTCGCCCGGGTGGGACTCGACGACGACCCCGACACCCAGATCAAGAACATCGGAGTTGGCAAGCAGCAACTCGTCGAGATCGCCAAGGCACTCAACAAGAACGTGAAGCTTCTCATCCTCGATGAGCCCACCGCCGCACTCAATGAGAACGACTCGCAGCACCTGCTCGACCTGATCCTCGGTCTCAAAGGCAAGGGCATCTCGTCGATCATGATCTCCCACAAGCTCAACGAGATCGAGCAGATTGCGGACCAGATCACGATCATCCGTGACGGCAAGTCGATCGAAACGCTCGACGTCAAGGCCGACGGCGTCGACGAAGACCGAATCATCCGCGGGATGGTCGGGCGCACACTGGGCAACCGGTTCCCCGAGCACACCGCCGAGATCGGCGAAGTCTTTTTCGAGGTGCGCGACTGGACGGTGCAGCACCCGCTCACCACCGAGCGCCTCGTTGTGAAGAACTCGAACTTCACCGTGCGCCGCGGCGAGGTGGTCGGCTTCGCCGGGCTCATGGGGGCAGGCCGCACCGAACTCGCGATGAGTCTTTTCGGTCGCTCCTACGGCAAGTTCATCTCAGGCCAAGTCTTCAAGGATGGCCAGGAGATCAAGTTGCGCACCGTCGCCGAGGCCATCGGACATGGTATCGCCTACGTGAGCGAAGACCGTAAGTCGCTCGGTCTGAACCTGCTTGACACGATCAAGCGCTCCATCGTGTCGGCGAAGCTGAGCAAGATTTCCCGCGGCACCGTGGTCAACGAGCTCGAAGAAGCCCAGATCTCCGAAAGTTACCGAAAGAGCCTGCGCATCAAGACTCCCACGGTCGAGGAGGGCGTCACCAAGCTGTCCGGCGGAAACCAGCAGAAGGTGGTGCTGGCGAAGTGGATGTTCACCGATCCCGACCTGCTCATCCTCGACGAGCCGACCCGCGGCATCGACGTGGGAGCCAAGGCCGAGATCTACCAGATCATCCGTGACCTCGCCGCGCAGGGTAAGGGCATTATCATGATTTCGTCGGAGCTGCCAGAACTACTTGGAGTCTCCGACCGCGTCTACACGATCTTCGAAGGCAAGATCACCAATGAACTCCCGGTCGCCGAGGCCGATCCCGAAACCCTCATGCGGAGCATGACCTCGTCCTCACAGAAAGTAGACGCGTAATGAGCGCACCCGTAACCGAGAAAAGCGGCGGATTCGACATCCGCGACTTGAAGAAACTGTTCGGCGGCGGTGGTTCGCTCAAGCAGTTCGGCATCCTCGGGGCCCTCGTCGTGATCATCATCTTCTTTCAGATTTGGACAGGGGGTAAAACGCTGCAGCCCGGCAACATCATCAACATCGTGCAGCAGTATTCCTACATCCTGATCCTGGCCATCGGCATGGTGATGGTGATCATCGCCGGCCACATCGACCTCTCGGTCGGCTCGGTCGCGGCCTTCACCGGCATCATCGTGGCGCTGGCGATGAAGGACTGGAACTTCCCGTGGTGGGCCGCGATTCTCCTGGGCCTCGTCGTTGGCGGGCTGATTGGAGCCTGGCAGGGCTTCTGGGTCGCCTACATCGGGGTCCCGGCGTTCATCGTGACCCTGGCCGGCATGCTCATCTGGCGCGGTGGCAACCAGTTCATCGGTGACTCGGCAACCGTGCCCGTCGGCACCGGGTTCCAGGTCATCGGCAAGGGCTACCTCCCCGAGGTCGGCCCGAACTTCGGTCTGAACAATCTCACAATGCTTCTCGGGATCCTCGTGGTGGTGATCCTCATCGCCCTTGAGGTGCGCGGTCGCCGTACCCGAAACGTGATGCGCGCGTCGTCCGAGCCCATCTGGCTCAGCGTGCTCCGTGTCGTCATCCTCGGCGGTGTGGTGCTGGTGGCCGCCTACCTGTTCGCCACCGGTCGAGTCGGCACCAGCTTCCCGGTTTCCGGCATAATCCTCGCCGTGCTGGTCGTGGCGTACTCCTTCCTCACGAACAAGACGACCATCGGTCGCCACATTTACGCGGTCGGCGGCAACAAGCACGCGGCCGAGCTGTCGGGCGTCAACTCGAGACGCGTCAACTTCTTCGTGATGATGAACATGTCGGTGCTGGCGGCTCTGGCCGGCATGATCTTCGTCGCTCGTTCGCAGGCCTCCGGCCCGTTCGACGGAACCGGCTGGGAACTCGACGCGATCGCAGCGGTCTTCATCGGCGGCGCGGCGGTCTCTGGCGGTATCGGAACCGTCGCGGGCTCCATCATCGGCGGACTCGTGATGGCCGTGCTGTCCAACGGCCTGGCACTCAAGGGCATCCAGTCCGACCTCGTTCAGATCATCAAGGGCCTCGTCCTCTTAATCGCCGTCGGCGTTGACGTCTACAACAAGTCGCAGGGACGCCCGTCGATCATCGGACTGATGACGCGCAACAAGGGCGGCCAGGCACCGACGGACGACGCCACTTCAGCCCTGGTCACGCCGGGCGGCGGAACGCCGGACACCGCGGTGCCAGCCGATCTGAAGAAATAGCATCACTCACCCATTTTTACTCCCCGGAGAATCACCTCCACCCCCTGCACCACACACAGAAAAGAAAGAGATCCCAATGAAGAAGATCCTTTTTGCTGCGACCGCCGTCATGGCAGTCGCCGCACTCGGCCTCACCGGCTGCTCCTCCGACAACGGACGCGGCAGCGAAACGGGCACGGATGAGGCCGCCAGCGGCTTCTCTGCCGACTCGCTGATCGGCGTCGCACTTCCCGACAAGACCAGTGAGAACTGGGTTCTCGCCGGCAGCCTCTTCGAGGAGGGACTCGCCGACGCCGGTTTCGAGGGTGACGTGCAGTACGCCGGTGCCAGCAACGCTGTCGCTGACCAGCAGCAGCAGATCTCCACCATGGTCACCAATGGGGCCAAAGTCATTATCGTCGGAGCCAAGGACGGCGCGCAGCTGGGCACGCAGGTTGCTGACGCCAAGGCCGCGGGCGCGATCGTCATCGCGTACGACCGCCTCATCCTCAACACCGACGACGTCGACTACTACGTCGCCTTCGACAACTTCAAGGTCGGTCAGCTTCAGGGCCAGGCTCTTCTCGACGGTATGGCCGCGAAGTTCCCGGATAAGACCACCTACAACGTGGAGCTCTTCTCCGGTTCCTCCGACGACTCGAACTCCGCGGTGTTCTTCGACGGTGCCATGGACGTGCTGCAGCCGAAGATCGACGACGGAACGCTGAAGATCGTCTCTGGCCAGACCGAGATCAGCCAGACGGCAACCGATGGCTGGAAGCCCGAGAACGCCCAGCGTCGAATGGACACCCTCATGCAGGGTACCTACCAGGCCGAGGCCGTCGACGGCGTCCTGTCGCCGAACGACACCCTCGCCCGCGCCATCATCACCTCGGTGAAGGATGCTGGACAGGCCGAGCTCCCCGTCGTGACTGGTCAGGACTCCGAAGCTGCTTCGATCCCGCTGATCATGTCCGGCGACCAGTACTCCACCATCTACAAGGACACCCGCGCGCTGGTCAAGGAAGCGATCGCCATGGCGTCCGCTCTGCAGGCCGGTGACGAGCCCACCGTCAACGACACCGAGTCGTACGACAACGGCAACAAGATCGTCCCCGCCGACCTGCTCACGCCAGTCATCGTCACCAAGGACAACGCTGCCGAGGCATACGCCGAGAACCCCGACCTTCTCGCACTCACCAAGTAACACCCGCTAGACACGGCGACACCGGTCGGCCCCTCCGGGCCGGCCGGTGTCATTGCCAATTTGACCCGCAAACTGCAGTCGCTTGCGAATAAGAATTCGACGCAGGTGTTCATCCGTGAATGGCCACGGTAGCTTCGAACTCGATGCACCTCACACACGTGGTGAATGTCGCCTTCAAAGGCGAGAGGCTGGGTGGGGCGGTTTCGGGCCCGTGATCGCGAGGTGCTCGAGCGACGCGCCCTCCACATCGATGTTCGGCAATAGCCCGTCTAGCCGATTCGGAATCCACCAGGCGGCGTCGCCAAGGAGGTGCATGGCGGCGGGGATCAGGAGCATCCGCACGATAAATGCATCGAGGAGAACGCCGAATGCCAGACCGAATCCGATTGGTCGGATTGTCGCTGACTCCGAGAAGATGAACCCCGCGAAGACGGCGATCATGATGAGTGCTGCGGCTGTGACTACGGGCCGGCCCAGGCGGAGGCCGCGTTGTACCGCGTCCCGTGCTGTGGAGCCGTGCGCGTAGGTTTCTCTCATTCCGGACACCAGGAACAGCTGGTAGTCCATAGCCAGGCCGAAGAGTACCCCGATTTCGAGTATCGGTAGGAAGCTGAGGATCGGGGCGGGGTCGTGGACTCCGAAGATCGCGCTGAGCCAGCCGAACTGGTAGACCGCTGTGAGGGCGCCGAGAGTGGCTAAAAGCGAGAGTACGAAGCCGGCGGTCGCGATGATGGGCACGAGAATCGAGCGGAAGACGACGACAAGGATGATCAGGGACAGTGTCAGGACCACGGCGAGGTAGATCGGGAGAACTTCGCCCAGTTTCTCCGAGATATCGATCTGTGCGCTGGCGGTACCTGCAACGCCGAGGGTAACAGCGCCTTCTTCAGTCTCCACGGGGGAAATGTTGCGAAGGTCGTGAACGAGGTCCTCAGTAGCGATGCTCGATGGGCCGCCGGTGGAGATGATTTGGAAGGCGATAGCGGTGCCGTCTGACGATATGGCGATGGGAGCGACGGCACTAACGTTGTGTTGGGCCGCGATTTTCGTGGCGACGGCAACCTGTTGCTGGAGCAAGGCAGATCCCGTGGCTGGTTCCGGGAGATCAGCCACGACAACCAGTGGGCCGTTTTGGCCCACCCCGAATTTATCGGCGATGGTGGCGAAGGTCTTGTAAGGGCTGGAGGACGTTGCTTCCGACGATCCATCGGGGAGGCCGAGCCGCATCGTCAGCGCGGGGAGAGCGACAACTCCCAGAAGCGCGACTCCCGCAACGATGGTGAGCACCGCACGCCCTGTCGACATGGGTACGGCGACGATGGCGGCGGCATCTCCCATTTGCTTTCGCTCCCTCTTGCGAAGGATGCGTATGCCGGCCAGCGACAGCATCGCGGGAGTGAGGCTGATCGCAACGAGGATAGCGACCGCGACCGAGACAGCGCCAACCGTACCCATGAGGCCCAGAAACGGAATTCCGGTGATGTTCAAGGCGAGGAGCGCGACGATGACAGTCGTGCCGGCGAAGACGACGGCGTTGCCAGACGTGCCGTTGGCCAGTCCGATGGACTCAGCTAGCGGCATTCCCCGCTTGAGCTGGGACCTGTGTCTGTTGATGATGAATAGAGAGTAGTCGATGCCCACCGCGAGGCCCAGCATGACGGCGAGGAGTGGGGTGATCGAGGTGAACTCGATGAGACCCGAGAACGAGAGAGCGGCAAGGAGAGCGACACCGAGCCCTACCATCGCGCTGATAAGCGGCAGCGCTGCCCCCAATACTGTTCCCAGCAGCACGAGCAGCACTACCGCCGCGATGACGATCCCGACGGCCTCACCCGGACCGACGAGGTTGGGTGTGCCTTGAACCAGCTCGTTGGATATCGTGACCTCAACACCTGGGATGCGCGCGTCAGCGGCCGCGGCAACGACCTGGGCCTTGAGCTCAGGCGGCACGACGAAGGCGTTCTTGGTGAATTGCACTGTCGCGAGCGCCGCTGTGCCGTCCTCTGAGACGAAACGGATGTTCTTTGACAGGTCGAAAAGTGAGGACCCGAGGTCTAGTTGCAAACCGGGCTCCGTCAAGGATTGCGCGGCAGAGTCGAGGTCGGTCTGCTGTGCTGTCAAGAGCGTCCTCTGGGCGTCGAGGAATTGCTGTTGTTGCGCAAATTGCGCCTCTGCATCGGCGGAATCGCCTGCTTGGGAGCGTGCAGCATCGAGTTGCGTTTGCGCGTCGGTGAGCTGCTGCACGCCGACGTCGAGCTGGTCTTGCGCCGCGGCGAGCTCGGTCCTTCCGGCATCGAGCTGTGACCGCCCGTCGACGATTTGCTGGCGCTGATCGGCCAGTTCGGTTTCGATTGTGAAAGGGTTCTTTGCGGCTTTGACGCCCGAGAATCCAGCAATGTCAGTAAGCAGGGCGTGGATCTGCCCCTTATGCGTCTGGGTGAAGGGCTGACCGCCGGAGGTGGAAAAGACGAGGCTCGCTGTCCCTCCACTCACCGTGGGGAACATCTCCTCAAGCTGTTCGCTCACCTTCGCCGTCGGGGTGCCCGGGATCGTGATCGAGGACGAGATCGTGCCCGCGCATAGCGCATAACTGGCACCTGATAGCGCAAAAATCACGATCCAGGCGTTGATGACGCTCCACCGCCGTCGTGCGGCGAATCTTCCGAGGCGATAGAGAAGATCAGCCATGTCGAGAACCCGTTCTTTTGGGAGGAAGCCGCGGAATCACGAATCCTCATTGTTATACATACTGTATAGTCCATCACTATACAGCGTGTCAGTTTCTACTGTACGTGCTGTAAAGTAACTATGATCGTCAGGAAATTAGGGAGTGTTCACCGTGGCACGAGTAGCCCGCACCACTCGTTCCGAGCAAACGGCTCAGGCCAAGCAGCGCATTCTCGACGTTGCCGGCACGATGTTTGCCGAGCACGGCTATGACGGGACCGCCATGCAGGACGTGGCGACGAAACTCGGGCTGACCCGAGCTGCGCTGTACTACCACTACTCGTCCAAGGCTGACATCTTGCGCGAGATCATCGACGCCGAGACGTCACGATTCTTCGCGACGCTAGACACCATTAGCGCGATCAAGTCCCGAACCGATCGAATGGATACGACGGTAGCGGCGCTGGTCGCTGCTGGGCTCAATCAGAGACTGCGCATCGTGTTTCTCGTCTCTGACCCCGCTGTGAGCGCCCTCCCGAACACCGCCGACGGTCGCCCAAACGTCGTCGATCGCGTCGCCAAGGTGATCTACGGCGAAACGCCGACCCCCGAACAGCTGTTCGCTGTGAATGCCGCATTCATGTCGTTTGCGGCAGTATCAGCATTCCCGCACCTTACGGATGAGCAGCTCTCGCCCATACTGACGCGTGCACTGCATCGCCTTCTACGGGTTCGTTAGGTTCCTGGCCCGGCATCGCAGGCGGAACAACGATCGTCCGTTGGTCCCCCAGGCCCGAATGCTAAGCCACGAGCTGTCGCACCTCGCGCTGCTGTTTGATGGCCAGTGCATCGCTCGCGACCGAGATCGCTTGGCTCTCATAGAAGTCGGGTGACCGTTGACGGAGTAGACCGATGCGAGACGGGTGCCGCTGCCGCAACGAGCGCCCAGATCGCCCTCCCTTAATGGCTGGGCAACGATATTCTCCACGCCCCGACCGTCGCTCTCGCCGGAATCGAACAGGTTTGCCAAACCGCTCTGAAGCGTTGTAAGTGTTTTGTATGCAGTGAGTTATGGGGCGTCCTGGTGGCGCCTGCCCCTACCGACTGCTGAGCATCCACAACACCCAGGAATGGCCCGACTACTACGACGAGCAGCACCAGGACGAGCTGCGTCACTTCTTCGACCACTTCCTCAAAGACCACGACAACGGCTGGGAGCAGATGCCCCCCGTGCGCTATTCCCTGCTCGACGTTGAGGGCGGCGACCGGATCGACATTTCGACCGAACAGTTTCCACCGACCGAATCCGTGCCCAGGAACTTCTATCTCGACGGCCGCTCGCACGCGCTGACTACCACGGCGCCCGGCGCCGAACTGCCGGTGGCGTATACCGTGGCGGCGAATCCGGACGCCGCGTCCTTCCTCACGCGCTTCGCCGACGAGACGGTGCTGGTGGGCTACCCGAAGGCGCACCTGTTCGTCGAAGCCCGCGACTGGGACGACATGGACATTCTCGTGCTCGTGCAAAAGCTCGACGCCTACGGCACTCAACTGGAGGCGTTCACGGTTCCGAATCAGAGCGCAATCGCACTTGACCTCACCGACCGCGGTGCGACGATTCTGAAGTACAAGGGCTCAGACGGTCGACTGCGGGTCGACGCACGAAGTGCCCGCACACACCTTCGACCAGGTCGAGAAGCTCGCACCCGGCGAGATCGTCGAAATCGAAATCGACTTGTTGCCGGTCGGGCTGGTGTTCCGCCCGGGCGAGCAACTGCGCTTCGTAGTCAGCTCCCGCAACGTGCTCGGCACGATGATGCCCGGTATCCGCGAGTAAATGACCAACGCCCTGAGGACGAGTAAGTAAGGGCTCATTGATGTCGCTCAGCCGCCATCACGCCTACTCAACTGCCGTCCCTGGGCAGTCAGCTGGCCGTCACAATTGACCCGGGCATTGCCCGCGCCGAAGCGGCGCTCAACGTCGTGGGCGCGCTAAATCGAGTCGGGCGCGGCGATGCGATCGAGGGCCTGCCTGAGGTGCTCGACCTGCACGCCGGTGAACGGCTCGATCAAGTGCCGACGCACAGCTGCAGCGTGGACCGGCTGCGCCACGGCGACGATCTCGATTCCTGCGTCGGTCACCTCGACCTCGACGCCGCCGGTGACCCGCCGCCTGGTGACCAATCCCCGATCCTCCATCCGGGACAAGTGGTGAGACAGGCGGGTCCTGTCCCAGCCGAGCACGACCGCGAGCTGATTCTGGCGCACCGTCCCGTCGACGTCGGCGGCGTGAATCAGGATCGCCATGTCGGGGTCTGAAAGCCCTGTAGCCGCCCGAACGTCCTCGGCGACTCGAGTGCGCAGGACTTCGTGCGCCCGCTTCCACGCGAACCACAACGCCCGCTCGGACAGACTCAAGGGCGTGCTTGCCGGCAGATCTTTGCGTGTTGACATATCGACACAATAGGCGCATCCTGTTGATAAGACAACACCTGCTTGGTGGGAAAGAAGCTCATGTCCCTGAATCGCTCCGAACGCGGCGACACTTGCAACGAACTGAACGCTAACCTCGTTCTCTCCGGCCTTACCCCCGAAAACATCGGAGGAGCCCTGGGCTGGACGCTGGACCGTACGACCGCCGCCCTCGCCGTGGCCGGGGCAGCGCCGCGCGACGTATGGCTAGTCCGCGACTACATCGACGCGGCGATCATCGCCGCCGGCAAGACCCCTCACCCGTACTCGTCCCTGACCGAGCAGATGCGCAGCGCGGCTGACTCCTGGTTCGGACTGATCGACGTCGCCGACGTCATAACCGGAGCCGCACGATGACCGGGCCGACTCCATCAACCGTTTCCCGCCCGACCCCCGGGGGCACGTTCCTCCTGGTCGGCCGCCCCACCCCTCGGATCGGGTACGGAATGGGGCAAGTCACCCGGAAGGCCACGGACACTGCGGGACGAGAGAACGCGTTTGCGGTGCTTCGCCACGCCTTCGACCTCGGCATCACGCACTACGACACCGCACAGTTCTACGGAAATGGCCTCGCCAACGAGCTACTGCGAGACACGCTCGGCGCAGTCCGCGATGACATCGTGATCGCGACCAAAGCAGGCGCGAAGCCGCTGCCGGATGCCCCGATCCCCCTGGGGGCCGCGCAGACGCCGTTCGAGCTGCGCGAAGCGGTCGAGCAGAACCTCCGCACCCTCGACACAGACCGGCTCGACATCGTGAACCTGCGTCGCATGGACTTCACCCCCGGCCTGTTGGCCGAGGGCGACCAGATCGTCCCGTTCGAGGATCAGCTGGCCGAGATGACTGCACTCCGAGACGAAGGGAAGATCGTCGGCATCGGACTCAGCCACATCACCCTCGACCAGCTCAGGACAGCTCTGCCCGCAGGGATCGCATGTGTGCAGAACATTTACAACTTGGTCAGCAGGGGCGATGAGGACATGCTCGCCCTGTGCGAAAAGCACGGCGTCGCGTGGGTGCCGTACTTCCCCCTCGGCGGCGGTTACGGGAGCCTCCGGAAGGTCGTCGACTTACCGACGGTCATCGACACTGCCGCCAAGCTCCACGCGACCCCATCTCAGGTGGGTCTCACCTGGCAGCTCGCTCACTCACCGAACACCATGATCATCGCCGGCACCAGCAGTATCAACCATCTCAATGAAAACACAGAGGCGGCACGGCTCGAACTCGGGCCCGGCATGATCTCTGCACTCGAATTAGGAACATGACGGCTGCCTGATAGGCGGCGTCCGCACGGCCTAAACACGTCGGGCACATGCCGGAGATAGGCGCGGGTATCCCAGCTCTCCTCGGTGGGCTTTCAGCTCGCTCTGCGGGGGCCGATCCGAGAGCGTTATCCCGGCGGCCAGTCGGCCGCCGGGATGACCCAGAACTGGCTAGGGGCGGCTACGCGGTCCGCGGTCAGCCGCGACTGCCGTGATGTTCGGCTGCTGAGCTTCCTGTGTCCGTTGGGTGAGGGACGGCGCGTTCTTGGCCTGCGCGGCGATCTTCGGCACCTCTTCCTCGGCCTTGTTGAGGTAGGACTCCCAACGGGTCTGCATCGGCTTGATCAGACCGCCACCAACGCCCACGACGAGGATCCCGACAATGGCAGCCAGGATCGCGATAAGAATCGGGGTGGTGACCGTCACGGCGATGTTTACCTGGTTGAGGGCGGCGATTACCCCGATAAGGATGATGAAACCGCTGGCGAGGTTGGCGAGCAGCTTCCCATAGGAGAGACCGCCCAGGGTGCTGATGATCAACTCGCGGACGGCGGCTGCGATGGCGAAGGTGATAACGATGATGATCAGCGCTACGAATATCAGCGGCAGGTAGGCGATTATCCCCGCGAGCAGGTCGCTGATCGGGTTCGGCCCGAACACGCCGAAGGCGAGCTGAAGGACGAACAGGAAAAGGAAGTAATAAACCAACTTCGCGACGATGTCGGACGCGTCGTACTTGCTGCGGGCTAGCGCCTTCTTGATGCCGCCTCGTTCCACGGCGCGATCGAAGCCGACCTTCTCAAGGATTTTCTCGATGACCTTGGCAAGCAGTTTCGCGATGACTAGCCCGAGAATCAGGATCACTAGGAAAAGAAGCAGTTCGGGAAGGAAGGTGATGATGTTTGAGATTGCCACTGCGAAGCCGGATTGGATGGATTGAAGGGTGTCGTCCATGAGGTTTCTCCTAATGCACTCGGCCTCGGTGCGTCCAAGTGGAGCGTGAGGCAGCCAAAAACTGCTCAGCCGAAGGTAGCTGTTACTTAATAGACGCAATGACCCGCCGCTATGTCACGCCAAAGAAGAACATCTGCTCCCGACAGATCAGTGGGGTCGTGACGGCTAACCCGCAGCTGGCCAACAAGCTGTTGGCCAATCGCCTGGAGGCTGCATCCCCGTCTTACCCGACAACCTCGATTCGCGAGGATCGTTGTCGGCTCACCCACCGCCGCCGAGCGTTCGGTCTTCACTCCGGCTCTGCCGGGAAACCACCGGCGGGCAGTGCAGGCGCGCATCGGCGAGGTGGATTAGACCAATGGATTGGGCATTCCCGGGTTGAGCGGCCCCTCAGCCCAAGGTATCCGCGCGAGGTCACCTATGATGGGCGAGAGTAAAGCCCGGTGACAAAACAAAAACTTAGATGACGGCATTTACCGGACCCTGTGGGAGGTAAAAGACCATGCCAGCGTGGATGCAGGCTTTGTTCTGGGGAACACTTGCGGGCGCGGCACTGGTCCTCGGCTCAGCATTGTCGTGGTGGTGGAGGATCCCTCCCAAAGTTGTCTCCCTTGTGATGTCCTTCGGCGCGGGTGTGCTGATCTCCGCCCTAGCCTTCGATCTGGTCGACGAGGCGGCCCGCGGCGGGGGCCTGTGGCCGACAGCGGCCGGTTTCCTGGCAGGCGCAGTGGTCTACGTCACAGCGAACGCGCTTCTCGCGCGGCGGGGGGCCAAACACCGGAAGCGCTCTGGCGGCAAGCAGCCCTCGGAACAGGACAGACCAGGCAGCGGTACCGCGATTGCGCTCGGGGCCCTGCTCGACGGCATTCCCGAATCGGTCGTCCTCGGGCTTGGATTGGTCGCTGGCGGTTCGGTCAGTCCGGCGATGCTGGCAGCGATATTCATCTCCAATGTCCCGGAAGGTCTCTCCAGCACAGCCGGAATGAAGAAGGCCGGCCGGAGCGCCGGCTACGTGTTCGGGGTTTGGGGAGGAATAGCCTTAGTTTCCGGAATCGCCTCTCTCATTGGGTACGCCAGCCTGCAAAGCGCCTCGGCCGAACTTGTTGCGTTCATCACTGCGACAGCCGCCGGTGCCATTCTGGCTATGCTCGCCGACACCATGATCCCCGAGGCCTTCGAAGAACATCACGTCCTCACCGGGCTCAGCGCCGCTGTGGGCTTCCTCACCGCCTTCACAATCAGCCAGGCAGGCAAATAAGCACGCCCTGTGTGTGTCAAGCGCCAGTCTTCCAGTGTGTGATCGGGCAACCGGAGTAGCTAGCAGCCCGTCACGCCGAGAGTGTCATCCGCTGACGGATTGACTTCGATACCAGAGGTCCGCCCCTTTGACCTTCGCCACGCCGTTCAGGTGTCCTGGGGAGTTGCAGGGGCGGCTACACCAGCGACGGCTCCACCGACGCGGTCTCGGCCAGCAGAGCAGCGAAGAGTGGGTGACTGGCCTCGATCCCCGTAACCCGGGTCACAAAGGTAGCCGGCGCGTGGCTTGCGAGAAGCGACTGGAGCTCAACCGACTGCGCGTCATCGAGCACGTCGAATCGAAGTGCTGCACCGTAAGCCCGGACGAGGGCCGCCGGATCGCCCCCGGACTCGGCAAGTCGCGCGGCGGGAGCAATGAAACGCTCGGTGCGCGAGATCTTGCGTAACGGTTGCCTGCCGATGCGTATGCAGGTGTCTGGAAGATCCGGATCCTCGAATCGCTTGATTGCTTGTGCGATGTAGGCCGCGAGTTCCTCAGGATCGAAGCCGTGGCTGTCCACGAGCAGCGCCGAGCTTGCGGCGACTACCGCGTCGACCTCGGCGCGCACTGAGGGAATCGCCAGTGCATCCGCGATGCTCTCGGCCCCGGCCAGAAAGCCGTAGTAGGCCGTCGTGGCGTGGGCGGTGTTCACCGCGAAGAGCTTGCGCTCGATGAAGGGTGTGAGGTTGTCGACGTAACGAGCATCGGGAATCTTCGGTTCCGCACCCGTGAAGGGTGTGCGGTCGATGATCCACTCGAAGTGTTCGCCGACAACGACGTCAATCCCGCCGGATGCCTGGCCAGGGACGATGCGGTCGACTGCAGTGTTCGCGAACACAGTCCTGTTGAAGAGAAGCGCTGTGTCGATCCCGCCGTCGGCGACATGCTCGCGCAGCGTGTCCGAAGCACCGATCGCGTTCTCGCATGCGAGAATCGCGAGTTTCGGAGCATCCGATGCTCGCGCCAGGATTCCCGCACGAATGATCGGCGCGATGAAGGGCAACACAGTTGCGCCTACCGCACAAGTGACGACGTCGGCCGCGGCGACAGCTCGCGCTGCAGCGTCCGGATCGGTCCGCGAATTTATCCCGGAAATGCCATCGACGAGGTGAACGACGCCGATCGGGCCGATCTCGCGGACCTCGTATTTCGACGCCGCGTTGATCGCGTCGATGAGTGTGGCTGACACGTCGACGAAGGTGACGTCGTAGCCGGCCCGGTGCAGGGCGAGTGCGATGAAGCCGCGGCCGATATTCCCGGCTCCGAAGTGGACGGCACGCATTATTCGAGGTTTGCGTGGTTGCGCCACAGCGAGGGCATGTCGAGTTCATCCGCGCGGACGATCATGAGCGCCACAGTATCGCCGAGCAGCAGGAGGCATTGCTCGAACAGGCTCGTCATGGGCTGGATCGACGGGATCTCGTGAGCGAGGTTGAGCTTGGTCTGCACGGGGATGCGAACGAAGTGATCTGCGTAGTCGCGCATTGAGCTTTGAGCGTTGGACCCAATGTGCACAACCCTCGCTCCATGTTTCTTTGCCCGCGCAGCTATCGCGAGCGGGATCGCGCTTTCACCGCTCCCGGAACCCACGATCAGTACGTCGCGGTCGGTAATCGCCGGCTCCGTAATTTGTCCGACAATGACCGTGTCGACGCCGAAGTGCGCAAGTCGCTTCGCGATCGCCTGCAGCGAAAGAAGAACACGCCCTACCCCGACGAAGAACACTCGGTCCGCCGAGCGAACCGCGTCCAGCAAGGTGTCGACATCCGCGGCATCGATCGCACCCATCGTCGCGGAGACTTCGGCCGTGATGTCCTGCTGGGCCTGACCGAACGCGCTCATGCGGCCACCTGCACAGCGCGGTCGAGGCCTTCACGGACGGCAACGTCGAGCAACAGCTTGTTTTCCGCGAGCGTTGCACCCTTTCGGAACAGGCTAGTGCTCCCGAGGACGAGGTCTCTTGCGCCCGCGGCTACCAGGCTCGGCACCGACTCCAACGAGACCCGGCCGTCGACCTGCAGCACAACCTCGGACCGCGTCGAGTCGAGGAGCGCGCGGAGCGCACTGATCTTTTTCAATGCGTACGGAACCTGCGCCTCGCTCGCATCCGTCGCATAGCCCGGATTGATGAGCATCAGGCACACCTTGTCGACTTCCGGCAGGACCCAGTCGAGAACGTTGAGCGGCGTCGCCGGGTTCAGCGCGAGGCTTGACTTGGCGCCGGAGCGCTGGATCACGCGCAGGAGACGATCCACGTGCCGGGTGCCCTCGACATGAAACGTCACCGAATCCATCCCGATGTTGAGCATTTCTTGCACGAAGTAGTCGTTGTCGGTCGACATGACGTGGGCGTCCAGGGTCATGCTCGTGACCTCGCGGATTCGTTTGGCCGTTTCCAAACCAATGGGCATGCTCGGGCTGAACCGTCCGTCGAGGATATCGACGTGCAGCGTGGTAACTCCGGCTGCTTCCACGGCTTGAATCGTCGACTCGAGATTTGCCAGATCGCCCGTCATGACAGACGCCGAATATTGAACGCTCATGAGCGCTCCCTTCAATAGGGGTCGTCCGCCACTTCGATTCAATTCGTCGGGTTGACAGGACGACTATTGATGGCGAGACTATCACATGAGCGCAGTTGCTCATATGAGAAAACTGAGAAGATAGAGCAGCACAGACGAAGGAGTCTCAATGAAAACGTCCAGTGATCCGGTAGCAGAACGCGCTGCCGGTGTGCGGCAAGGCGCTCACCGATGAGCGCCAGCACGACCACCACGAAGGCATCGGGAGGCGGGGTCCGCGCGCGCATCCAAGCGTTCGGCGGCTTCCTCACCGCCATGGTGATCCCTAACGTCGGCGCCTTCATCGCCTGGGGCTTTGTTACCGCCTTGTTCATCCCGACTGGCTGGATGCCGAATGAAGAATTCGCGCAGCTCGTCGGCCCGATGATCAGCTACATGTTGCCGCTTCTCATTGCGTTCACGGGAGGGCGTCTCGTCCACGGCGCCCGAGGCGGCGTGATCGGCGCAGTCGGTACCATCGGCCTCATCGTCGGCGCCGGCATTCCGATGTTCCTTGGCGCGATGATCATGGGCCCACTGAGCGCCTGGCTCCTGAAGCGAGTCGACAGGTTCTTGGAGCCCCGCATGCGCGCGGGGCTTGAGATGCTTGTGAACAACTTCAGCCTCGGCATCCTGGGCTTCGGGCTTTGCCTGCTCTCATTCGCCGCGATCGGACCTGGAATCGAAGAGCTCAACAAGTTGCTGTTGGCAGGAATCAACGCGCTAGTTGCAACAGGCGTCTTGCCGTTGCTCGCACTCCTTAACGAGCCGGCGAAAGTTCTCTTCCTCAACAACGTCATCGACCAGGGCGTCTACTACCCGCTCGGCCTTCAGCAAGCGGCAACCCAGGGCAAGTCCATCTTCTTCATGGTCGCCTCCAACCCTGGTCCCGGGCTAGGGCTCCTCACGGCCTTCCTCTTCTTCAGCAAATCGAAGTTGATCCGCCGCAGCACCCCCAGCGCGATCCTGATCCACTTCATCGGCGGTATCCACGAGATCTACTTCCCGTACGTCTTGATGAAGCCGCTTACGATCGTCGGGATGATCGCAGGTGCCGCGTCCGGGATCGCAACGTTCTCGCTCTTTGACGTCGGACTCGTTGCTGGGCCGAGCCCGGGGTCGATCGTTTCCTACCTGCTGTTGACCCCCCGTGGCAACTACCTCGGCGTTTTGACGGGTGTACTCGTCGCTGCGATCGTGACGTTCGTCGTGACGGCCGCGATTCTGAAGTTCGATCGGTTCCGTAGTGGCTCGACGCTGGACGAGGAGGACGAAGGCCTCGAAGCAGCCCAGAAAAAGAGTTCTTCGATGAAGGCGGAGGGTCGGGGCCATCTCGCCAGCGCCCTCTCTCAGACCGACGCACGCCCCACCTCCATCGTGTTCGCGTGCGACGCCGGCATGGGAAGCAGCGCAATGGGTGCCTCGGTATTCCGTAAGCGACTCACCAAAGCGGGCATCACCGATATCGCGGTAACTCACGCAGCAATCGAAAACATTCCGATCGACACAGGTCTAGCGGTCATCCAGCGAAACCTTGTCGAGAGAGCACGGCGTGTGCACCCGCACCTCACGATCATCCCGATCGCCAACTATCTCGGCGACCCTGCCCTCGACGAACTGCAGGAGAAGCTCGCGGCCATCCCCGCGCCTGAGGCTTCGCGGGATTCTCTGAACGGCTGACCCAACGGTGACCCCCGGGCAGGACGTGAAGCACGCACTCACGTCCTGTCCGGCTTTCGTTACCCACTCAAATGCGCCGACGCCGCCGGTCTTCGCGCTCAGTACGCGCTTAGGATCACAGCTAGGCTGCTTGTGCCGCTCGGTTTCCGGGCCGAAACCATAAAGCCCACGAACTCCGCGAAGCAAGGACGAGAGATGGACGAAGAATTCAGCCGCGACACGTTGGCTACCGTCGCTCGTCGTTTCTATCTCGAAGACGTCTCAAAGGTGGAGCTCGCCGCCGAATACGGGATTTCCCGCTTCAAAATCGCACGGATTCTCCAGATCGCGCGCGAGTCCGGCGTTGTTACGATCGAGATTCACAACCGTGACGACCAGCGGCGCTCCCTCGGGGAACGGCTCGCGACCCATCTCGGACTTGATGAGGTCCTTGTCGTCCCGAATGGCGACTCGGAGGACGCAGACCGCCAACGCATCGCTTTCGAGTCCGCCCGATACCTCTCCAGAATCACCCGGCCTAACGACACGATCGGTGTCTCGTGGGGCCGCACCATATATGCGCTCACCGAGTACCTTCGGGACCTGCCCCCCTGCACTGTCGTCCAGTTGACGGGAACGGTCGGCAACGACGTCTCCCAGTCACCTATGGTGGTTCTCCACCGCATCGCCGCCAGGCACCCGCTGTCGACAATCGGAATTTTCGCGCCCCTTTTCACCGCGACCCCCCTCGCCGCCCAGGTTCTGCGCTCAGAGAAGAGCATTGCCGACGCACTCGCGACCTACGACCGGCTGACGACGGCCGTCCTGGCGATCGGCTCCTGGAATCCTCCGATCACTCAGATCAAGCCGCTTCTCGATCCCGAGGAGCTTGCCGCCCTCGACGCTGAACTCGCTGTCGCCGAAGTCGTCGCGAGTTTTCTCGACGCGGACGGGCGAATCATTGATCTTCCGTTCAATCAACGACGAATTGCCATCGAGGTCGAACAGTTGCGTTCCACACCCCGGGTCATCGCTGCCGCTGGGTCGGTCGCGAAAGTACCCGCGATACACGCTGTCGCCTCGGCGGGGATACTCACCATGCTCGTCACGGATGAAGCAGCCGCGCGTGAGCTCCTCCTGCTTCCGAAGATAACCGCACCCACCCGGCCCGCTAACAACTCTCCCCTCGAGCACTCCGCGTAGGTAAGCGGCATGAATCGGCGCGATCCACGGTTGAAAGGTGGGGGAATTTGTGCTTGAGCCCAGGGCCGAACCCGGTTTGAAACTCCTCGGCGCGAATGCGAGGCTGAGAGGCTACTAAGGCGAGCGCTCGCACTTGTCGGGCCGGGAACGCTACTCCCCCGGTACTGTCGGATGTATGAGCAATGCAACTGTGACCAACGACGAAGTGGCCGTGCGAGCACGCGCCTTGTCGTCTGCTTTTCGGGTGGTGCGCCGAGCGCCAGGCCGGACTCGGCAAGCCGAGTCGCAGAGCAGCTCGTCGACTGCAAGAGCGGACCTCCAGGAGTAATATTGCCGGGATCCCCTTAGGGTCTCTGGCCGAAGGATTGACTTCCCGCAACCCACGCATCGACGTCGCTCCGATACGGGTAGGACAATTGCGCCCCCATCGCCTCAACAGACAATGAGGCCATGGCTGAAGCGAACTTGACCGCATCACTTAAATTCGATCCGCGTGCCAGCTCGCACGCGGTCGCTCCGACGAAAGCATCGCCAGCGCCCGTGGTGTCGACGACATGAACCGGGAAGGGCGGCACGGTGTCGATTCCGCCTTGATCGCCGTAGAGGGCGCCAACAGCTCCTAGGGTGATGACGACTGAGCGGACTCCCTGATCGAGGAAGCGCTGCGCGAGCTCAGGGAAGGAGCTGCTGCCTTCATCATCGAGCAGCGTCCGCGCCTCGTGTTCGTTGACGACGAGCGGGTCGCAGACGGCTAGGGTCTCCGCAGTGAGCCGTTCAGCGGGGGCCGCATTGAGCAAGACACGAACGCCTCATTTGGCGGCCATCGCCGCGACGTGCTCGACGGTGCGAAGCGGGGATTCGAGGTTGAGCACGAGGATGTCCGCGTTGGACCATCCGTCAACGGTCGCTTTCGTGAACTCGATGTCGAGGGCGTGGTTCGCCCCGGGAGAGACAACGATGGAGTTCTCGCCGTCAGGGGTGACGAGGATGACAGTAGTGCCCGTCGGACGATCCACCATGTCGACCCCGCTAACATTCACGCCGACCTCTGCAAGGCGGGATCGAATGAGAGCGCCGTTTTCGTCTCTGCCGACACATGCGTAGAAGGCGGTGATGGCTCCGGCTCGCGCGGCGGCGGCGGCTTGATTCCCACCCTTACCTCCGGCGAACACGCGCAGATCGGATCCGAGCAGCGTCTCACCGGCATCTGGTCTGCGCGGCACTTCCACGACAAAATCGATATTGGCGCTACCCACGACGGCTACGCGATTCATGAGAACTGCTCTCTGTCGGAATTGGTTGATGGTTCGGTTGGTGGACTCACGCTGGTACTTGCGTGAGGCCTCGCCGGGTCCGCGCCCTGATCGCACGGCGCACCGGAGCGCCGCGAGGATCAGTGCGACGATGGTGATGACGTAGGGCGTGAGCAGCGCGAGTGATGAGTTGACGCCCCCCAAGTGCCAGGCGGTCGGCTAGTCCGTCCGCAGCTCCGAAAATGAGGCAGACGACAAGCGTGGGCAGCGGGCGCCCGGCGGCGAAGATGACCGCCGCCACGACGATGAAGCCGCGGCCCGAGGTCATTCCGGCGGTGAAGGAGCCGACGCCATTGCGAGTTGCGCGCCGGCGAGGCCGCACAGCGCACCCGACGCGATGATCGAGATGAATTTGACCTGGAAGACGCGAATGCCTGCAGCAGAGGTGACCGCGACGAGTCCGGACTTGGCGGCCGCGGCGACGATCCTGTCGTCAACCGTGGCGGTGGATATAGTCCGATCTCCTTCGGTGCAGCAGTCCGCGCATCGAACATCCAAGCAAACATTATCCAGGTAAATGGTCAACCGTACTGTTGCTTCGCACAAATGACGTGTTAGAGTTTGTCTCTGATCATCTCAGTTCGACTCAAGGGAGAGCGAAGTTGTCAACGATTCCCAGTATGAAATCCGCCCCGAATGCCACACTCAGTTCCGGGCTCAGTAATGGCTCGATCGGCCTCGGTGGAGCGCTTATGCAGTCGATCGCCCAAATCTCCCCCACCCTGGGCATCTTCTATACGATCGCCTTCACGACCGGGCAGGCGGGCATATCGGCACCGTTGACATACCTGGCCGCTTTCTTGGTCTGTTTGGTAATAGCGGTGCCAATGCTGGGACTCGCTCGCCACCTTCCGTCCGCCGGAGGCTTTTACACATACGTGTCTGCTGGCATCGGGCCCAGGTCAGGATTCATTACGGGATGGCTGTACGCCCTCATGGTGACGATCGTGCCCGCGGCGCTTGCCGCATTCACCGGAGCCGTCCTGCAGGACGAGTTGACCGGCAAGTACGATTTCGCGGTTCCGTGGTGGGTGTACTCAACAATCATCCTGGCAATCTGCTTCGCCTGTGCTTACCGGGGCATCGTTATCTCAATCAAGTTCCTCATTGTCATGACCATTTTTGAGATGGTCGTCGGACTTGGTCTTGCCGTTTCGGGGATCCTGAACCCTGGATCTGGTGGGGTGAACCTGGACGGATTCAACCCGGTGAATATCTCCGACGGATCCGGCTTCTTCCTCGCCATCGTGCTGTCAATCTTCGCTTTTACGGGCTTCGAGAGCGCGGCAGCTGTCGGAGAAGAGTCTCGGAACCCGAAACGCATAATTCCTCAGGCGATTTTTGGCTCACTCGTCCTGATCGGGATCTTCTACGTCGTCACTGCCTGGGGATTGCAGATCGGTTGGGGCACCAACGACCTGGAGGCTATGGCCTCGTCACCGACGGCCCCGGCGTTCGTCCTCGCGGACAGGCTCTGGAGCGGCGCCTCGATTATCGTACTCGTCGCGCTGGTCAACTCGGGCTTGGGCGTGTGCATAGCTTGCACGACGAGTGCCACCAGGACCATCTACGGCATTGCCCGCACCGGCGCACTGCCAGCTGCGTTCGCACGAGTTCAGAAGACGCATAAGACGCCGATCACCGCCGTCGTTGCGCAATCCCTCATTGCCCTGGCCATCTGTCTGGGGGCTGGCCTGCCGCTCGGTCCGTACAACCTTTTCAACGTATTGGGGACCACCGGCACCTTCGTCTACATCCCGATCTTCGTCATGATGAACATCGCTGCCTTCCGCTACTTCCGGCACAAGCATCCAGAGGAATTCAATGTCTGGGCCTATGTCGTTGCTCCGATCGTGTCGACGAGCGCTCTGGTCCTGATCGCTTACAACAGCCTCGTGCCGTTGCCTGCCTTCCCGGTCGTTCTCGCACCGTTCATCGCTACTACCTATGTCCTGATAGGCGTCGTGATTCTCTTCGGAAGGAATCTTCGGCCAGGAAATCGAGCGTGGATGAACCGAGCTGGCGAACTCCCTGATGTTGACTAGTCCCGTACCGCGGGTACGGCGCCATTCATGCCACCACAAAGAAATGACCGTTAATGAACGCAGAAGTCCGGCAACAAGAAATCCTCACCCAATTGGCCCGCCGCGGCGAGCTCAGCATCACTGACCTCAGCACCCGATTCGGTGTCTCCGAAATGACCGTGCGCCGGGACGTCAATCAACTCGCAGCTGCAGGGCTCGCGGTCCGAACCCATGGGCGGGTAGCACCCGCGGCAAGCAGCAGCTTTGAACCACCGTTCAGCCTGCGGACTCGCACGAACGTCGAGGCTAAACGCAAGATCGCAGTCCTCGCGGCACAGCAGATCATCGATGGGCAAACGATCATCCTCGACGGCGGCAGTACCGGTGTAGCGATAGCCGAGGAACTCATCGGTCGAAATATCACCGTCTGCGCCCTCAACGTCCGGATCGCGGAAGTCCTGGGCGCCGACCGGGCGACCACGGTCATGATCCCCGCCGGCACCATCCGTACCGGCGAGCTGAGCGTGATCGGATCCGATGCTGAGGCCTCACTGCGAAGGTTCCGGTTCGACACCTACATCATGACCGCATCCGCAGCCTCGATGGGCAGCGGCTTCACTGAATGGAATGTGGAAGATGCAGCGGTCAAACGCGCCGCGCTGAGTGCATCCCGGCGAACCCTCGTCGCATTCGACGCCGCCAAGTTCGGCCACGAAGCATTCGCGAGAATCTGCGAACTTGACGACGTCGACGCCCTCATCACTGACGACACCCTCTCCGCCGAACACCGACAAGAGCTCACGGTCGGTGGCACAGAACTCCTTATCGCTTAACCCCAATGGAACCAGGAGAACGATGAATTACCCAGGCAACCAACTCCCCGATTCCGTCGAGACCATTGTCATCGGCGGCGGAACAGGGGGCGCCGCTTTCGCTGGAACCCTCGCTGCGCACAGCGCAGAGACCATACTCCTCGTCGAATCGGGACCGGACTATGGGCCGCAGTCAGAACTGCGATGGCCAAACGACATGCTCGATGCCCGATCCATACCTCTCTCCCACGACTACGGCCTCCACACCTCGGCCACAAACGGCATCGGCACCCTGGATCTGCCCCGCGCCCGCATCTTGGGCGGCTGCTCAGCTCACAACGGGTGTACCGCGTCGGTTGGTGCCCGACATGACTACGACGAATGGGCGGCCGAAGGAAACCCGGGATGGACCGCAGCCGAGATCGAGCCCATCCTCGACTGGGTCCGTGACAAATTCCGGGTGCGCCGATACAAGATGGACGAGCTCACCCCACCGCAGCAGGCATTCGTGCATGCGGGAATTGCCTCCGGGCTGCCTTTTGCCGATGACCTAGACACCATCGAAGCAGCTGAAGGGATCGGCCCCATGCCGGTCAACGTGCAGGACGGCATCCGCTACAACAGCGCGTTCGCATTCCTCGACGAAATCCGGGACCGACCCAACTTCACCGTCCTCGCCGACTCGACAGTCACGCGAATTCGGATCGACGACGGCGTCGCAACCGGGGTATACGTCGACCATCCCGACGGACCAGCCTTCATCGCCGCAAGCCGGATCGTACTCGCTGCCGGGGCCTACCACTCACCTGCACTGCTTCTCTCATCCGGCATTGGACCGAAGGACGAACTTGGCGATCTTGGCATTGAGGTTCAGCTCGACCTCCCGGGTGTCGGGAAGCACCTCCTCGACCACGCCTGCGTTCAGCTCGATTTCACCGGCCAACCCGGACTCGTCGATGAGCTCGCTGCACTGCCGTGGAACCCGGACGAACAAACCGTCGGTCGGGCGAAGTCGTCGCGGTGCGACGAGGGCCCCTACGACATCCACGTCTTCATGGTCGCGGGCGCCAACAGCGGACATCCAGGCCTGCCACCCATCACCCTCTACGGCGGTGCGATGCGCGCACGATCCGAGGGCACCGTGACCCTTGGTCCAGACCTCGATGTGAGCCGCCCCATCATCGATCACAGGTACGGAACCGACCCCGACGGATACGACCGGCAAGTCCTGAGGGAGTCCCTCGACCTGCTCAACACGATGGTTTCGCAACCCGAGCTTGCCGCCATTCTCGGCGACCCCGTTCCCGGACCCGGCGGTGACCCGCTGGCAAACATTGTCAATTACTGCCACCCAGCCGGCAGTTGCAAGATGGGTCCCGCTACAGACCCAAACGCAGTGGTCGACCACACCGGACGAGTGCACGGGATCGCCGGACTTTTCGTCGCCGACGCCTCGATAATGCCCGCGATCACCCGCGGGAACATCAATCTGCCTACAGCCATGATCGGAGCCCGCATCGCCGCCGGTCTCCTCGACCTCAGCCCCGCGATGATCGCCCCAACACGCTCCACCCCGAGCGCATGACTCAGGACACTCCAACCATGACAACAGACCTCACGCCCTTCGAAATCGATGTTCTGGAACAGCCGGACGCCCTCAGAGCCCTCGCGCATGCCGCCTCTGAAGTCGGGCTGGATGAACTTGCCCGGCGACCGTGGGAGCGGGTGATCCTCACCGGCATGGGTAGCTCCCATTTCGCCGGAATTCCAACCTGGCAAATCCTGGCTCACGCCGGCACGGCTGCATGGGCGATCGACGCGGGGCAACTTCTCGATACTCCCGGTTTGATCACGCCACGGTCGCTCGTGATCGCGACCTCGCAATCGGGTGCCAGCGGCGAGATTGTCGAACTCATTGACCGTCTGGGAGACGGGCGAATTCCGAAGGCCCACCTCGTCGGAATCACGTCCGACCCGGAGTCGCCGCTCGCAACGGCGGCCGACCTTTTCCTCCCCCTTCACAGCGGTAGCGAAGCGACGGTCAGCACAAAAAGCTACCTCAATTCGCTCGCCGTGCATCGCCAGATCATCGGCGCTTTCACCGGTGAGCACCGCGACATCATCCGAGAAGGCATCCTCGAGGTCGCAGACAGCGTTGAACGAACACTCGCGACAACTCAGGTCGCTACCCTCGCCGGGCAGGCGCTGAACTTCTCCCATTACCGATTGGCCACCGTCGGAAAGCGCGACCACGCAGCCACCGCTCTCTTCGCCGGTCTCATTACTAAGGAATCGTCAAAAGTCGCGATTGAGGGGCATATCGGCGGCCAGTTCCGGCACGGACCCTTCGAACTCGCCGGTCCCGGACTGACCGTATTCATCTACGGCGCGTATCGATCCGACACCGATCTGTCTATAGCCCACTTGGCGGACGATCTCGTCGCTACTGGGTCGTCGGTCGTACTCATCGGCGACCTGCGCGTCGAGGGCGCAACCACTCTGGGCGACCGCCAGACCTCTCCCCTGGGAGGGCTGGCAACCGGTGCGGTGATGGCGGAATTGTTCGCCATCGAGCTTGCGAAGGCCAACGGTGTCACACCGGGAGCATTTGCCTTCGGTAGCAAGATCACCACAGCGCTATGAGTCCAGAGCCACCCCGCCCGCCAGGCGTTTTTGTCGGGGTTGATCTCGGCGGTACGGCCACGCGGTTCGTCGTGACGGACGCTCGCTTGCGGGTGCTGGACTCCTACACTGCCTCCACGCCCTCGAATGGATCGGAGAAGGACCTCACGGCCTTCTTCGTAAGCGGCATCAGCAAAGTGGCAGGGGCCCGCCCGCTCACGGCAATCGGCGTCGGTGCCAGTGGTCCGATCGATCGTGACGGTGTCATCCAGAACCCCGACACCCTTCCCGCGTTCACCGGCGCTGACATTCCCGGGATCCTGACCGATACCTTTCATCTCCCCAGCTTCATCGAGAACGACGCTGTTACTGCAGCTCTCGGAGAAGCCGTCTCCGGGGCCGGACGGGGATTCGACACCATCCTGATGGTGACCCTGGGGACAGGAATCGGCGTCAGCATGCTTCAAGGTGGTAAACCCGTCCGCGGCGCCGACGGGCAACATCCCGAAGCTGGCCACTTGAGCATTGGCGGCCCTGCAGCGCCCTGCTACTGCGGGAGAACGACCTGCTGGGAACAAGCAGCATCCCGGCAAGCTCTCCAAAGAGCCAGCACAGGCCAGTTACCGCACCCTTCGAACACCTCGGACGACATTCGCGCCGTTGCCGACCTGGCATCCACTGGCGACCGAGGCGCAATCGAACTTTTAGACAGCTACGGCCTTCGACTGGCCGACGGACTGGCCACCCTCCTGACTATCTACCGACCTGAAATCCTCGTGCTCGGCGGCAGCGGCGCAACCTACCTCCCGCACTACCGCAGATCGCTTACGGCATCCCTCGACAACCTGACCGATACGTTCCCTCGGCCGACAATCACCGGTGCCGACTTCGGCGAATACGGTGGGGCGATTGGTGCCGCCGCCTTGGCCCGAACAGGACACCAACTTTGAGGTTCATCCGCGGTGATAGCTTGTTGAATGGGCACCCCGGACCATGAACCAGAATCCACGCCAAACTAACCCCTGCAGTGAACAGGAAACATCGGAATGACATACTCCACCCCTGAATTAACTTGCGTCTTAAGCGAAATCGTGGTTTTGGGCTGTGACCAGCATGCAGCCTGAGCTGGCGGCGGTGCTCTGGGACATGGATGGGACAATAATCCATTCCGAGCCCGTTTGGGGAGAAGCTCAGCATCGACTCGCTTCGCAACACGATTGTCGATGGACCGACGCGGACGCGACGGCACTGATCGGCTCCACGATGGAGCAGACGGTGCTGGCGCTGCACACCGCCGGGATAGGCCTAGACGGTACCGCAATTGCGGAATCACTCGAGACCGCTGTCGTCGACTCGCTTCACGAGCGGATCGTGTGGCGGCCCGGGGCTGTAGAACTTATCCGAAGCCTTCGACTGGCAGGGATTCCTCAGGCAATCGTAACTACCTCCTCGCAGCGCCTGGTTGACGTCGTTGTTCGGGCCCTCGAAGCCGAGGTTGCGTTCTCCGCTGTGGTTAGCGGGGACGACGTGTTAGAAGGAAAACCGCATCCTGAACCCTATTTCCAGGCGGCCAATCGCCTTGGCGTCAATATCGCGCATTGTGTAGCCATTGAAGACTCCGCCACTGGCCTGAAAGCGGCGATTGCCTCCGGTGCGGTCGCATTAGGGGTACCCTGCGATGCTCCTCTCCAGGAGGGAGCACACCACACCCAATGGGACACCTTGGCTGGAAGAAATGTAAGGGATATCGAGCAACTGTTCAACGATCGCGTCCGCAGGTCTCACGACCACGGATAGGTTCTCCCAGTTCTGGAAGGCGATTCTGTCTCGGTCTTCTTGGCCAATCTCTACTTCGGCAAGGGAGCCACGTGCGGCGAAGTCGTGTGCACTATTGAAGGGGCAGTCGGTGGCGTGCAATCCGGTCGCGAACGTCGCGCGCATACGGTCCATGCTCTGGTTGTCGGGCATGACCGTGGTGCTATGGATCATCTCTTTATGCGCATTCTGTCTGTGCAGTGGGGAAAGAATCTCGCGAAATGCCTAGCTGCATCGGATGACTGGCGGGCGCTGACCTCACCGCGCTGTCGGTCGGCGGAGTAGGACATTCGGCGCAATCTGCAAATTTGTGACTTGGGACCGACTGATTCGCTTAGTCGAGAGGAACAGTACGCGCTACCCGGCCCGTCAGTACGGAGGCAAATATCACGACCAGCACGGCGGCGGCGGGCACGACGAGCAGGCCGAATCGCAGGGAAGATACGTCAGCTACTGCCCCGACGACGAGAGGCGACAACAGGAAACCCACTCGCAGCAACCAGCTGACGATAGTGAGTCCCGTGCCGGGCTTGAACCCCTGCAGTTCGTCCGCAGCGTGCATAGCTGCCGGGATGAGGGTGGCGACGCCGAGACCGGCAAGTCCGAACCCGACTATCGTCCCCGGGACGGACGGGAACGCCAGCGCAACGCCCATTCCAACGAAGACGACCACGCCACCCGTGCGCGCAACCATACGCTGGCCGAATCGGTCGACAAGTCCGTCGCCGAAGATGCGTCCGAGAAACTGCATTGCCTGGAACGCGATGAACCCGATACCGGCGATGAACGCGGACGATTGCAGGGAATCCGAGATGTAGATGGCCGACCACGAGCTTCCCGCGTCTTCGACGACGGCACCCGATGCGGCGATCACCACGAGGCCGACTAACGCTCCAAACTGGACGAACAGGCGCGGCCGCCACCTTAGGTTCTGCGCCGTGATGCCGGAATCCACGGCAGGTTCACGGTCGTCCGGCTCTACGCCAGGCAAAAGGAGCGGTTTGGCGACAACCGCGATGACTCCGAACAGTACCGCCGATCCGGCGAGCTGCATCGCCACGGGTATCTCCAGCTGAGCGGCAAGCGCGCCAATAATCCCGCCCAAGACGGCCCCAACACTCCACAGCGCGTGAAACGAGTTCAGAATGGACCGCTTGTAGAGCCTCTGTACCCGCAATCCGTGCGAATTTTGGGCAACATCCGTGATCGAATCCATCGCCCCCGCAACGAAAAGCGCGCCCGCCAAAACGAACCACACGGGCGCCGCCCCGGCGACCAGGATCCCTGCGGCAGACATGACCGTTCCACCTATCGCTACCCTCGACGAGCCGTACCGTCGCACCAGCGCCCCGGCCGTCAGTCCCGCCAGCAGCGCTCCCAGAGCAAACGCGGCCACAGCGACTCCGAAAGCGATGTTCGAAAGGCCAAGTCCCGCCTTTATTTCGGGATATCTCGGGAGGAGGTTCGCGAAGATCGCGCCGTTCGTGAGGAAGAGCATCGCCACACCGGCACGTGCGCGGACGGCCTCCCGAGGTGGTCGCAAGGTTGCAGTTATTCTGGAAGTCATAAGGCAGAACGTTCTTTCAGATTTTTTCGATATAACGGGTCCCGTGAGCGTTCACGAGGAGCGCGGATATTCGCGGACAAAGAGATCTCGTAACTTAGGTCAGGAAGACGCGCCTCCTGGTTGATCGAGACAACGACACTCATCCCGACGCAGCGCTGTCGGCCAAGCCTGCAAGCAGACGAAGGCACGCAACCGCGAGAAGGACGCGGGCTGCAGCGCGAATTCGACAACCTCAGCCGCGCGCTGCGTGACTCGGACACGGCCTTGTTCAGACCATCGACCCATTCGCCTATCGACCAGATGGTTAGGGAATGTTAGGCCAAGGACGCGCGGATCATGGCGGCCGCACGTTTTCCATCTATCGAGGCTCCTTCAGGTGGAAGTCATCGGACTGGGCCGCAAACCAGGAGGTGGCAGCAGCCGCAGCTGCCGCCGACCAGGCACAAGCTACGGGTGCGGCTGCGCCAATGATCGCAGCGCCAGCGCGTGCCAGGAACAGAGATATGGACGTACGTCGTGCCGGCCAGCTGGTGCGTGGTGCTGGTTGTTGTTGTTTCGAAATTTGTTACTCCTAACGCGTGGGCGAATCAGCGAAACATGTAAAAGGTGTGGTGGGGCGATGGGCCTGTGACGAGCCAGCCTTATGAGGGCCAGACAACCGGTCCGGCGGCTTGAGGTGTGTCGCTGTGCACTTGGTGTGGCGGCCAGGAAGCACCGCGTCACAAGCAACCACTTTTATCACCTGCGCTGACCGCCCTTGCTCACCGCGCTATGCATCCTTATGTTCACAGTACATGCACGAACGAACATAGTAAATGTTCATCAAGAATGCAGCGCCCTGAGATTTGGCGCACCGGGGTCCATCTGTCGGGGCCGAGGGCACTGTGAGCCGGATGACTCACAGAGAAACTCGCAGCAAAGCTTCAAATGAACACCATGCCTGTATATTCGGGATATGAGCGGAAACCCAAGACACGAGGCCATCCTGGAAGCACTCCAGGCGCGCGGACGTGTGGACGTCCCCGAGGTGGCGTCCGCGTTCTCGGTGTCGGAGGTAACTGTTCGTCGTGACCTTGACCAACTCGCCCGCGCCGGAATTCTCCGCCGCGTGCGGGGAGGCGCGGTGAGCGTGCGGATGCGAGGCGAGGGTCTGCCCTATGCAATGCGCCGACTTGAGCACGTCGCCGCGAAGGAGCGAATCGCGGCCGCAGCTGCGGCTCTCGTCGTCGATGGCGAGGCCGTGTGCATTGACAGCGGGACCACGGCCGCCGCGGTGGCTCGGCACCTAGCTGCACGCCGCCTGACGGTTATGCCCTTCAGTATCCAGGCTTTGGAAGCGCTGGTAGGAAGCTCGACCGCACGCGTCCTCCTCCCCGGCGGTTCGGTGAATCTTGAGGAGGGTTCGATTGTCGGCCCTTTGGTCGAGCAGTCGCTACGCGGCCTCCGCTTCGACACGGTCTTCCTCAGCTGCTGCGGCGCTTCGATCGATGAAGGGGTCACTGCGCACGACCTCGACGATGCGGCAGCGAAGCGAGCAATGATCGGCGCCGGCCGCCGCATCGTGCTCATCGCAGAGGGTGCGAAGTTCACTCGATCGGCGATGGCCATCACGTGCAGCCTCCGTGATGTCGACGTCGTGGTCACCGATGACACCGCACCCGTGGAAGTGCTCGGGGAACTTCGGGCAGCCGGAGTCGAAGTCATCACTGTCTAACACCCGTGCCGCCCCAGGAAGGCCCGCGAGAACCTGCTCGAATATGCGATCAAAGCAAGTCAAGAGGGCTAAACCATCTAAAACGATCAGTTTCAGACCGGATCGCAAGGTTGGAGGTATTCGACATATCTGTACTGAGGCAGACGGGCATCGTGCCTTCGGCGAGTGACAAGCGATAGTGACCGGCTTACGGGCCCGCGAAGGAGGTATCGCTAGCATGGGCCGCTGGTCGTGTGGCCGAATGGCACTCATGGCGTCGGGAAGCCGCCCACCGCTGTTCTCGTGCAGCAGCCAATCCTCGATTCACGTGTGTTTGATGCCGAGAAGGTCGGCGAAACGCTCATGGACGTCCGCCCGGGGTTACCTGAGACAGATGACTTTCAGAGCTGGCCGCCGTGGCGGCCTCTCGCGGTCGAGACGGCTCGCCGCATCCTCGACTACACCGGTGCCACTCTTGTAATGCCGATGGCAGTGCTGGTCGAGCCCTACTGGCGGGAAATCGGCCAAGGTGTAGCCTCCCACGACATCTCGGTGATTTCCATGCCGTGGATCAGGATGCGGTAGTTAGCTCTGGGTCCGTCCGCCCAAGTGACTCGCCATTGCAGCATGAGTTCGCGGATGCTGGTGAGTTGCTCCGTGGTGAGCGTGGTTCCTTTTTCGGTGGTGTCGGCAGGCGTTGAAGGTCGCGCACTGGGTTACCAACCATCGCATCGTCGTGTACGGCGCAACCGCAGACGAGGCTCAGCACCGCGCGGGCGTGGCGTGCTTTCGAGACCGACTACCGACTCCTCCTCCGGGATTTTTTTGAAGAATGCGATCACAGCGCCCGGCCGTCTGTCGGTCAAGCCGCACTCCCCCACACCGCGGCAGGATGACCAGGCGTGCGGGCCGTCGCGCCAAGGCGATGAAAAGTGCGCGCTATGGGGTTCGGCCGATAGCCGAGTTCGTCGGAGGGTACACAATTGCACCCGAACCGATACAGAGTCATTCATCTCCGACTTTCAGCTAGGCGACCGGTCCCTGGGCCCGACCAAGGGAACCGAGTGCCCGAGTCACGTCATGCGCTGCTCGGAGTAACAGGCTGCCCAGTTCCGGCTGCCGATCGGGGCGGAAGCGGGATTCGATGCCGGTGATGCTGAGGGCCCACCCGGGGAGGCCGGTCTGGTCGAAGACGGCGGCGGCCATGCCCCAGCTGCCTTCGACGATCAGCCCTGGGTTGACGGCGTAGCCCATCTCGCGGGTCAGCCGGATGCGGTCGCGCAGTGCGACGCCCCAGTGTTGGTCACCAAAGCGCGAGTCCGCGGCCGTGCCGGTGAGATACGCCTCGACCTCGTCGTCGGGTAGATGGGACAGGATCGCGAGTCCAGCCGACGCAACTCCAAGCGGAAATCGGACGCCCTCATACAACACGAAGCTGCGTACCGGAAAACTGCCGTCTTCGCGGAGCAGACATACCGTCTCATTGCCTCGGCGGGCGGACAGGAACGCGCTTTCACCTGTCTGTGCGGCCAGCTGTCGCACGGTCTCTCGGGCCAGGTCGGAGATGTCGTAACGTTGGGCGGCGACCATCCCGAGAACAAACAACTCCGGTCCCGGATGCCAGTGGCCTCCGCGGGAGTCGTGGTCGAGGAATCCCTCCGCGGCCAGGGAGCTGAGCAGCCGATGCACTGTGGGCCTGGTGAGTCTGGAACGGACCGCAATCGTCGCGGTGCTGGCGCCGCCTGGCGAGTACTCGCTGACCAGGCGGAGAACCAGGCACGCTCGCGCGACCACTTGGGTGCCCTGAACGGTGCCGCGCGAATGAGCATTTTTGATCGGCGAAGCAGGTGAATTGTCCACATAGTGATCGTAGCTCGACGCAGCGACCACGTTGCGATCAGGTGGCATCGGCGGGTATTGACGAGCTGAAAGCCGCTCCTTTAGCGTCAATGCAGGCCGCCTCGCTCACCTTCTGGGCAGCGGGGCACCACTTTATTTCACGAAGGAGTGCCCTCATGTCCAAAATCTGGTCCCACCCGGGTGATGCGCTGCGCGACGTAATCCGAGACGGCGCGACGGTCGCCGTGGGCGGGTTCGGCCTGAGTGGCAATCCGACCGACTTGATCGAGGCTCTGCGAGACTCCAAGGTCACTGACCTCACGATCGTCTCCAACAACATGGGCGTCGATGGTCAGGGCCTCGGTCTGCTGCTCGAGGCCAAGCAGGTGAAGAAGGTCATCGCCTCCTATGTGGGCGGGAACAAGCTGTTCGCCCGCCAATTCCTCAACGGGGTATTGGAGGTGGAGTTTGTGCCGCAGGGCACACTCGCCGAGCGGCTGCGCGCGGGCGGCGCCGGGATCGCAGGCTTCTACACCCGCACCGGCGTCGGCACGCTGGTCGCCGAGGGCAAACCGCACGCGGAGTTCGACGGCCAGACTTTCGTTCTGGAACGGGGAATTGTCGCCGACGTCTCCCTCGTGCACGCCTATCGGGCGGACATAGAGGGCAACCTCGTTTACCGACACACAGCCCGCAATTTCAACCCGCTGGTCGCGACCGCCGGCCGCACGACCATTGTCGAGGCTGAGCAGATCATCGACGGCTACCTCGACCCGAACGCTGTCGTCACTCCGGGCATCTTTGTCCAGCGCCTCGTTTCCGCCCAGCTACGCGAAAAGGCGATCGAGCAGCGAACGGTTCGGCCGCGTGACCTCATCGCGTCTGAACCCAGAAAGCCACGCCTCGAGATGGGACAAACGAAATGACGTGGACACGGGACGAGATGGCGGCGATCGCCGCGGCCGAACTGAGTGACGGCGAATACGTCAACCTCGGAATCGGTATCCCCACTCTGGTGGCGAACCACCTGCCGGCCGGGGTAAGGGTCACCCTGCAGAGCGAAAACGGCCTCCTCGGCATGGGCCCGTTCCCGTTCGAGGGCGACGAGGACGCCGACCTGATCAACGCGGGAAAGCAGACCGTCACGCTTCTGGACGGAGGCAGCTACTTCGACTCCGCCATGTCGTTCGGCATGATCCGCGGTGGGCACGTTCAGACCGCCATCCTCGGCGCGCTACAGGTCTCCGGCCGTGGCGACCTCGCCAATTGGATGATCCCCGGCAAGCTTGTCAAGGGCATGGGAGGTGCCATGGACCTGGTGGCCGGAACGCCGCGCGTCATTGTGGTGACCGAACACACCGCCAAGGACGGCAGCCCCAAAATCGTCGCCGAGTGCGACCTACCGCTCACCGGCGTCGGCGTGGTGCAGCGCATCATCAGCGACCGCGCCGTCTTTGATGTCACCCCGGACGGTCTGGTGCTGCGCGCCGTCGCCCCCGGTGAGGGCGTCACCGAGCTGCGCTCCGCCACGGGCGCCGACTTCACGGTCGACCTGGACTACACGGTGGTTCCGACGCTCGCCGGACCGGCGGATCGCTCATGAGCGCCATCATCATCGGGTATGCCCGCACACCGTTCGTGAAGTTCAACGGCTTATTCGCGACCCTGCCCGCCACGACATTGGGCGGCCACGCCATCGCCGCCGCCCTCGACCGCGCCGGAGTCGCCCCCTCCGACGTGCAGCGGGTGATCGCCGGCCAGGTCCTGCAAGCCACAGCCGGCCAAAACCCGGCCCGGCAATCCGCGGTGGCCGCGGGCATCCCGCTCACCACGCCCGCGATCACACTCAACGTCGTATGCCTCTCGGGCATGGAAGCGATCATTGCCGGCGTTCGGCTCATCGATGCCGGCGAAGCCGACGTAGTGGTCGCCGTCGGTCAAGAGTCGATGTCGCGCGCACCGCACGCCTGGTCGGGTTCACGGGCCGGCCGCAAGTACGGTGCTGTCGAACTCGTCGACACACTCGAGCATGACGGACTGACCGACGCGTTCGAGCACCGTTCGATGGGCGCCTCCACCGAGGAATTCAACACTCGGCTCGGCATCGACCGTTCCGATCAAGACGCCTGGGCCGCCGCATCGCACGCCCGGTTGGTCGCAGGAACCGAGTTCCAAGCCGGCGAGATTGCCCCGGTCACCATCCCCGGTCGGCGCGGCGACACCGTGGTGTCCGCCGACGACGGCCTACGCGCTGAGACCACCGTCGGGTCCCTCGCGATGCTGAGGCCAGCCTTCGGGGCGGTCGGCACGATGACGGCGGGCAATTCTTCTCAGATTACGGATGGCGCTGCCGCCGTCGTGCTGATGAGCGAGGCCGCGGCGGCGTCCCGAGGCCTCCGCGGCATCGCCCGGGTGCTCGCCCACGCGTTCGTTGCCGGCCCGGACATCTCGCTGCACGCCCAACCCGCCGCCGCGATCTCCGCCGCGCTGGCCCGGACCCACTACACAGCGTCTGACCTGGGCGCCATCGAAATCAATGAGGCCTTCGCCGCCGTAGCCGTGCACTCCAGTCGCGTCCTGAGCGTGGACCCCAAGATCGTGAACGCCCACGGCGGCGCGATCGCCCTCGGCCATCCCATTGGCGCGTCTGGCGCCCGCATCGTCGGTCACCTGGCCCGCCATCTTGCGAACCTCGGCCCAGGAACTGTAGGGGCTGCAGGTATCTGCGGTGGCGGCGGCCAGGGTTCCGCTGTGGTCCTCCAGGCGATGTGACGGTGTACTCGGTGAACTTTGTGAGTCGGTCCCCGAGAGAGGAACCGCATTCGTTGACGACGGCCGCAACCGATGAAACACCTCTCGCCGAATCCACGCCATTCGTAGCGTCCGCATCCGAATGCCGTCGCTCAGGGCGGATTCGTGTCGGCTGGGCAGGGCATCAGTAAGTCATGAAGAGAGTTTGGTATTGCGGTGAATCGTTCCTAACCACCGACGGGGTTGCGGATGCACTCGTGGAGTTGGTGGTCGCGTTTCCGGATGGCCACGGCTCCGAGTTGCTCGAACTACCCGCGGTCGACCGTGGCGGTGATGAGGTGGTCGTCCAAGTGATCGTCGGACCGGGCAGCGAACTCATCAGCGTTCCGGAAGAATCCATGGCTGGTGAACCCGACACCCTTAAAACGGTCGCCCACCTTCGATCTCGAATGCGCACAACAACGGTCGCGCGCGAGCTGACCTACTCAGAGGCGTTGTCCTTCGCAGAGTACGGATGGGACACATACTAGGTCTAATACGCATTCGGGCTGCGGCGCGCAAAACGCTCGACGTAACACCGCTCCGCGAGTGAAGGAATTCGGGAACTCGGCCAGTTGGATGCGCTCATTGACGAACCTGCGGAGCATGCGACGCATTGCGAATGGGCCCCGCGAAAAGTGCCACAGGTCGACCAGTCTCCCCATAGCTCCGCATATCGAGAAGTCGAGTCCGGATTGTCGTTC
Source organism: Cryobacterium adonitolivorans (assembly GCF_004402695.1). Lineage (GTDB taxonomy): Bacteria > Actinomycetota > Actinomycetes > Actinomycetales > Microbacteriaceae > Cryobacterium > Cryobacterium adonitolivorans. The sequence goes on from NZ_SOFL01000036.1 coordinate 122,118, forward strand.
AGGGCGAATTACGCTCCGCCACTCGTCCTGAGTGAGCGATGATCGAGACCGTGCCCACCACCGAGCCGGTTACGTCCTTCACTCGTGCGGTATGCCTGCACCGCCCGCGCGCAACCGCTCGGCGCGTGTGCCCTGGGCCGAGAACTCGACATCGAGCTGCCCGCGAGATATGCCGGGCGGACCTCTTGTTCTCCCCCACGTACGAGTAGATTACGCGCCGCACCTGCTCGTTCTCGAGCAGCACCCGCCAGCCCCTTCCCGTCGACGCCCATGTTGTTCGAGACGTCCGCCAGATCTTTCACGTTAGTGTCGCGCACCGCGTCGATGGGATCGGCGGGGAGCCCACTGAGCCCGAAACCGGGGACCGCGAGTGTCATCCCGTCGGCGGGCAGGGGGTCGATGGCCTCTCGCGCGCTCGGCCATAGCTTCGTCCTTGGTCTCCTGCTCTCGAGATGGGAAGGTCAGAATGGGTACCTGCCAGGCTCGCTGCTCATCGTGGTGAGCCTGATCTCAGTGAAGTCCTCGAGCGAGTAGTACCCGGATCGGCCCCAGCCGCTGGCTTTCACTCCCCCAACTGGTAGCGATGCTTCGCTGGCCATCGTTGGTGCGTTCACATGGACGATGCCGCTATCGAAGCGCTGGGCGATGTCCAACCCGCGCGCCCGGTCTCCGGTCATGATGGATGCGCTCAGCCCGTAGGGCGTGTCCTGGGCATCCCGGAGCGCATCCTCAAGATCGTCGAATGCCTCGACAACCAGAAGCGGCCCGAACGTCTCGTTGCTGCCGGTGGTGCAGATCGCCCCGGCGGGTACGTGGGCGAGGATCGTCGGTGGATAGAGCCGACCGTCCGCCCGGCCGCCGGTGACCAGCGTCGCGCCTCGATCCAGGGCATCCTTGACCCGCAACTGGATCTGCTCGAGCGCACTGTCATTGATGAGTGGTCCGATGATGACGCTGGGGTCTGTCGGGTCCCCCACCTTCAGACTCTGCACTCGTGCCGAGAGGGCAGACACGAACTCGTCGTGAAGGGCCCGGGCGACATAGACCTTGCGGGAGTTCATGCACACTTGGCCCTGGTGCAGGAACGCTCCGAAGGTGACAGCTTTGACCGACTCCACGATGTCGGCGTCGTCGAGGATGATCACGGGGTTGAACCCGCCGAGCTCGAGGACCATGCGCTTGAGTGCCCGCCCTGCACGTTCGCCGAGGATCCGCGCGGTCTTGTCCGAGCCGGTGAAGTTGATGCAACGCACAGCCGGGCTCTCGAAGAAGACCTCGCCAATCGCTGCCGCCTCGCCCGGCGCATTCGTGACAACATTGAAGGAACCAGCGGGGAAGCCCGCCTCCTCGAGAATCTCGGCGTGGATTAGCCCGGAAGACATCGGTGCCAGCTCCGAGGGTTTGATGACCGTCGTGTTGCCGAAGGCCATGGGGAGCAGGAAGGTTCGCCACGCGAGGTAGAACGCTCCATTCCACGGTGTGAAACCGGCGACGACTCCGAGCGGCTTCCGGGTGACCAGCGCCATTCTGCCCGGGGTGTCGCTGCGAAGTACGTCGCCCGCAGGAAGGTAGCCCCATCCGGCGGCCTGCCTCAACATCGCCGCCGACAGTCGAATCTGGAAGGTCGAGAAGGCTCGACTCGCCCCTCCTTCAACCGCCATGAGCTGCACGAGTTCCTCTGTGCGGCGCTCGACAATGTCGGCCGCCTTCAGGAACAGCGCCTGCCGCGCGCCCGGACCCATGTTGGCCCACGCGGGGAATGCGGCTGCGGCCGCCGCAACGGCAGCCGCCGCATCCGCCGCAGTTCCCGCCGCCACCTCGGCGACGAGCTCGTCATTGAGCGGATTCGTGACCGCGAACGTTCGTCCGCCCGATTCGGTCCACGCACCGTTGATGAAGTGGGAGGTCGTGATGGTCATGCTGCTCCAATGCGAAGAAGGGACTCTGCGTTGCCGTGCGCGATCTGCTGGCGCTCGACGTCCGATACCGGCGCTGACGCCAGATAGCTCGTCGCTTGCTTGCTGTTGCCGAATGGATAGTCGATGGAAAACAGGACCCGATCGACCCCGAACGCGGCAAGCGCACACAGCAGTGGCGCGTCCGAGTTGTAGCCGGACGTGGTGAGGTAGAGGTTGCGGCGCAGCGTCTCGGCGACAGTTAGCGACTGCCCGGTGATCACTGGGCTGAGCATGCTCTCGATGCGGTCGAGGTGGAAAGGCAGGCCCTCGCCCATGTGCCCGACGATGATCTTCAAGTCGGGCAACTCCTCAAACACTCCCGCTGCGACCATGCGCAGCACGTGCATCCCGCACTCGGCGTGCCAGCCCCATCCTGACGTCGAGAGACACGCCTCGACCTCGGGCGCCAGGCCGGAGAAGTATGCCTCCTGCACAACGGCGGGCGCGGGCGCCGGATGTAGGTAGATCGGCACGTCGAGACGCACTGCGGCAGCCAGGATCGGCCGGACCGACGGATGATCCAGGAAGATGTTGCTGGTCTGCCCGTGAATCATCGCTCCGAGGAATCCGAGTTCATCGACACAGCGCGTGAGTTCGTCGACTGCGGCTGAGGTATCGGTCATCGGCAGCGCCGCGAACGCCCGGAATCGATCCGGGTACGTCACCACCGTGTGCGCCATCCGATCATTCAGCTCGCGGTGCACCGAGATCGAGCCCTCTGGTTCGAGGCCCTGCACGAAGTAGCTGAGTGCCGAAAGCACTTGGATATCGACGCCGGCGTCGTCCATGACGGCGAGCCGCGCTGCGCCGAGGTCATCGAGCTCGGCGGCACGCTTGCCCGCACGATCGCCGAGATCAACGCCAGCGGATTGCATGACGTCTCGGGGCAACATGTGCTCCTCAAGCGCGATGATTTTCATCGACGCGACCCTTGATAGCTATCCCACTCGCGACGCACGAACGACTCGAACCCTTTCGGCTCGCGGCCCAACAACCAGGTGAGCACGTTGGAGTTACCGATGAAGTCATGGGCGCTGTAGCGCGCGGAGATCGAGCGGAGCACCGACAGCTCGTGGGACGCCGTGCTTGGGTCGCGCCCGCCCAGCCACGCGCTGGCATACTCGTCGGCGTTGATCTGCCGCAGGCCAATGGGACGCCCCGTCACCCGTTCGATGACCGCGCGCAGGTCGTCAGCCGTATAGCGACCGAGACCGACCAGTTCGTAGGTGGCGCCGACGTGCTGCTCCGGGTACTTCAGCACCTTCGCCACTACCGTCGTCACGTCGTCGAGGTCTACGAGTGACTGGCGACGCTCGAGCGCCCAGGAGAGCTCAAAGACGCCCCGCTCGAACGCGGGCCGGAGTTTGAGCGGGAGCATGTAGTTCGAGGGCTGAAGGATTGTGAATTCCAGGTCGGAAGCCAGCAGGTGCTCCTCGATATCGCGTTTGATCTCGTGCTGCACGAGATCGGTGACTATCGAATGCAGGACCGAGCTAAAGACGAAGTGCTCGACACCTGCTGAGGTCGCGGCGTCGACAAGCCCAATTCCCATCTCCCGCTCGAGCGGATGGAGCGTGGGTCCGACGTGGTAAACGGCGCGCACGCCCTCGAGCACCGAGGCACGCACGCGTGCGTCGCCGAGGTCGCCGACAACTGCCTCATCCGCACCGCGTGAGAGCAGCGCCGCGGCCGACTGGTCTGTTTTCACCACTACCCGCACGGGCTCGCCGGCCGCCAGCAGCTTAGGAAGCAGGAGCTTACCCTGGTTGCCATTGGCCGCAGTGACGAGGATCACGACGACTGGCCCGCAATAAAGCGTTGGGTGATCCTGCCGATCCCTTCGATCTCAGTGATGAGAGTCTCACCATCGACGAGGAAGCGCTTCGGGTCGCGGCCTGCGCCAACCCCGGGAGGCGTACCGGTGAAGATCAGGTCTCCGGGTAGTAGCTCGACGATCGCGGAGAGTCGCTCGACAAGTTGCTCGACGGAAAACACGAGCTGGTCTGTGCTGCCATCCTGCACGCGGGTCTCGCTGCCGTCGACGGCCACAATAGTTGCTGAAATGGAGAGCACGGATGCGTCGACGAACTCGTCGAGCGTGACGACAATCGGCCCGATCGGTGCGAAGTTCTCGAACGACTTGCCGATGCTGAACTGTGGCGGCTGGTCCTGCCACTGGATCGTGCGCTCCGAAAGGTCCTGTCCGACCGTGTAGCCGGCGATCCGAGAACGGGCATCGGCGGCGGCGATGTGGCGACCGCCTGCGCCGATGACGACCACGAGCTCAGCTTCCCAGTCCACGGTGTTACCGGGCAGGACAACGTCGACATCGGGCCCGGCTACCGACGAGCTGAACTTTGTGAACACGACGGGCTTCTCCGGCAGCGGCAGGCCGGACTCCGCCGCATGGTCGGCGTAGTTCAGCCCAATACCGATTACCTGCCGCGGGCGGGGCGACACAGCTGCGAGCTTCGCCTCAGCGAGGGCCGAGGCATCCGGGTGCCCGACGATGTCGATCCCGGATGCCCACCCCTGCAGTTCCGACCACTGAGCGAACGCCGCCATCGGGTCGGCGACGAAGGCGCCCCCGCTCGCGGTTTCGACGTCGAGGATGTGGTCGCCGCTCACCAGGGCGAGTCGACCGTTGTTGTTCGCGATGCGCATGAGATTCCTTAGGAGGTGGGCGGTCCGAAACCGCGGAGTGCGGAGTCGAGAACGGTGTCGGGGTCGTCGGAGGCGGGTCCGGCCCAGGCGATGTGCTGGTCGGGTCGCACAAGTACGACGCGATCGTCAACCGGGTCGCCGATAACAAGGGGCACGCCGCGCCGAGCGGCGGCAGCAGCCCAGCGACCGTCGCCACCGAGGACGGTGAACTCACGACCAAGGCTGTCGAAGATCGACTCGCCCCCGGTGCTGCGCGAGTGCGGGAGTCGATTGCCCGCAGCCACGACTGGGTAGTACTCGCCTGAAGTCGGAGCCTGGTGAGAACTGTCCGGGCCGTATCCGTAACCGAGCACGAGTCCGAGGCTGTAGAACTCGGCATGTTTGACCTGCTTTATCGAGAGGGCCGCAGCGGATCGGGCTTGATCGCCCTCAGGACCGTCGTCGATCAGCTCGGGCGAAGTCAGGTCGATCGACAGGGCGCGCATGTTCTCGCCCGCGAGGTCGATGGTCTGCTGTGCGACAGGTCGGCGCTCCGCTTCGTAGCTGTCGAGCAATTCGGCAGGAGCCCAGCCCTGAACCACGGCCGCGATCTTCCACGCCAAGTTCACGGCATCACCCACCCCGGTGTTGAACCCGTGGCCGCCCCACGGCGGATTTTGATGCGCGGCATCGCCCACGAGATAGGTGCGATCCGAGCCGTAGGAGTCGGACAACAACATCCGGGCCTGCCAAGGGTCGGTCGCCAGCACTTCGACATCGATGTCAGCACCGGCCAAGCCACGAACCAGTGCAGCGGCCTCGTCATCATCCTCGATAGTTTCCGTGCCAGTGGCGATCGCCCACCAAAGGCCATCCAGAGACAGCGGTCCTAAGACGCCCGGGAAGGAGGGGTTGAGCACCCAGTGGTGGATCGCACCTCCTTCGGGCAAAAGCGCTCCGAGCTGCTCGGACCGGAACGTAATGTTCACGTTCGGCCGTCCTGCGGCCGCCCCCACATAGTGGGCGCCGAGGGCCGCCCGCACGACGCTGCGCGACCCGTCGGCACCGACAAGGTAGTCGCAGGTGACCGTGGAAAGCACGCCGTCAACGTTCTCGATGCGGACGAAGGGAAGATCGCCGTCGAGATTGACATCGATCACCCTGCTCCCCAGCTCGAGGGTCGATTCTGGGCGCTGCTGGAGGAGCGCTCGGAGTGCCTCTTCCACGACCGGTTGTGTGACCTGCTGCGCAGCCTCTGCGGTCAGGTTGGAGTCCTGCAGGTCGAGACCCAGAACTCCTGAGAGTCGGGTTATCTCGCGGCCCGTCGCCGTCGTGCAGAAGCGGACCTCACTCGACCATTCCACGGGGATCGCCGCGCGGCGACGGATCTCGGCCGCGGCACCAGTACGCCGGTACAACTCCATCGTGCGCGCGGACGTCGTCTTCGCACGCGGGCGCGAATGCTCGACGTCGACCCGGGGCTCCACGATCAGGGATGCGACACCGTGATGAGCAAGCTCGAGAGCGGTAGTGAGCCCGACCGGACCACCACCGACGATCAGTACCGGAACACGACGTGGCGCATCCGGCGTGTTAGTCACCACACCTCGGGTAGGAAGATGTCTTCGGGGATGATCGCGGGCAGGTACTCGCCTGCCCGGGTGCGCTCATGGATCTCCTGGAACGACAGGCCCGCGTCGCGAGCGGCCACAAGCTTCTCGGGGTCGAACCACGTACCGATCGGGTTCTCGGCAAACTCCTTAGCGTTGGCGATCCACTCGCTCGAATCTGCCCAGTCGCCGAACCCATCGACCTGGATCTCCACGCCGTTGCCATCGGGGTCCTGGTAGTACACCGACATGGTGATGCCATGGTCCAGCTGCAGGAACGGCAGTATCCCCTGATCCCGAAGCCGCACGTAGTTGTTGATCCACATGTCAAAGGTTTCAAATTCGAATGCGGTGTGATGGATGCCCGTCTCATGACCCTTGTCGGTCGGGTGCTTCAACCCTGGAGGCGAGAGGAACGCGATACGGTGGTTCGCCTCATCGTTCGTCAGCCACGATGCCTCATCGCTCTGGAACACCGGTTTGAGCCCGCACACGAGCCCATACCAAGAGACCATCTGGTCCATCCGCAGGGTGGTGAAGGTCGTGTGGTGGAGCTTCGGCGGGTTGACCGGGTAGTTCTTCGCCTTGTTGTCCGGCATGTTCTCTCCTTTGAGATTCGGTGGTCGGGACAGGATGCAAGTCAGCGGGTTCGATCCACCAGGTCGAGAGCTGCAGCGATCTGCGCGGCCGGGCCGATCTCGTGGTGGTCGTATAGCTGTTGGAGGGTTCCGGTCTGGCCGAACTCCACGACGCCGAGGTTAACGCTCCTGACGCCACGGATGGTCGCCAGGAACGCCAACGTGTGCGGGTGCCCGTCGAGCACGGTGACCATCGGCACGGCACGATGGGCGGGGAACACCTGCTCGAGGATCGCCGTATCGCCATCGCCATGACCGCTGCGGGCGCGGACCGCGCGGTAGAGCCGATCGGCGCTCGTGACGCAGATCACATCGGCGCTCACTCCGAGCTGCTCGAGCCGGTCGGCCGCCGCGATCACCTCGGGCATGAGTGCTCCCATGCCGACGAGTGTTACATCCGGACTCGCTGTCCGTCGCAGTGCGTAGGCTCCGCTGACCGCGTGCCGGCGGCGGCGCTCGCGTGCTGCCGGATCGGTCGGGACCGATGCGAGCGTCTGGTCGATCATCCGCGAACTCAATCGCAGGTAGCTCGACGAACCGTCGGGGCGCCCAAGTCGCGAAAGAGAGTCGAGCATGCACCACTCGAAATCCTGGGCGAACGCCGGCTCGAACGCCACGACGCCGGGCTGCTCGAGACCGACCGACGGAGTGATAATCGACTGGTGAGCGCCACCCTCGGCCGCAAGCGTGACACCCGACGGAGTGCCGACGAGGATCGACTGGCCGCCTCCGTACACCCCGAACGACCACGGCTCGAGTGCGCGGGTGACAAAGGGGTCGTAGAGGGTGCCAATCGGCAGGAGCGGCTCGCCCCACCTGCTCCAGGTCGCGCCGAGTTCGCCGAGAAGGCTCACGAGGTTCACTTCGGCGATGCCCAACTCGATATGCTGACCGGTCGGTCGTTCGTCCCAGTGCAGGATGGTCTCCGCATCGTCTGCGAACCAGTTGCGCTTCTCCGTCGGCGACCACACCCCAGCTCGGTTGACCCAGCCGCCGAGGTTCGTGCTCGACGCCACGTCGGGCGCGATCGTGACAACGCGGCGCGCAGCCTCCGGAGCGACCCGGACGAGGTCGAGCAGCAGGCGGCCGAGTCCCTGCTGAGTCGAGCTGTGCCCCTTGATCTCCCGTTCGAAATCAGACGGAATGGCCAGGATGTGCGGCAGCGCCACCGGCTCGCGGTGCAGGCGATCCGCGACCCGGGCACAGAGGTCGGCTTCGAGCGAGCCGGCGGCGAACCCGCGCCAGGGGTCGTCGGCGCTCTCCCCCAGCTCGGCTGCAACCTGCGCGAGCTGCTCCGGCTTGAGCAAGTTCGAGTGGTTCTGGGGATGACCCGCACTCGGCAACCCGTTGCCCTTGATCGTGTAGGCAAAGATCACTGTCGGGCGGCTGTCATCGATCTCATCGAACGCCCTAAGCAGACTCGGGAAGTCGTGGCCGCCCAGTCCCCGGATGATCTGCAGCGCCCGCTCGTCGTCGAGCACACTCAGCAACGCTTCGATGCTCGCCGCCCCCTCACCCGAGCCGGGCAGTCGCTCGCGCAACTCCTCGACCGAGCAGCGGAGCATGCGCTGGTACTCCGGGTTGGACATATTGTCGATGCGACGGTGCAGGTGCTCTCCGCCCGGCTGCGAGAACAGCTCGGTGAGGAGGCCGCCGTACTTGAGCGGGATCACTTGCCACCCCGCGGCGGCGAACATGGCCTGCAGGCGGGTCGCTGAGATGTTGGGCACGACGCGGTCGAGCGACTGTCTGTTGAAATCGACGATCCACACGAGTTCACCCAGGTCGGCGACCATCGGGTCGAGCACGGCCTCCCACACCGCGCCTTCGTCCAGCTCCGCATCTCCGACGAGACTGAACTGCCGGCCAGCGCTGCGCGGTGAGCCGACAGTGTCGGCAATGTAGCGGCGAGCGATTCCGCCCCAGATCGGAGCGGTCGCTCCGATGCCCACGGATCCCGTGGAGTAGTCGACCGAATCAGGGTCCTTCGAGCGGCTCGGATAGCTCTGCAGCCCGTGGAAGGCGCGGAGAGTGCCAAGTTCGGTGGGGGTGAGCTCCCCCAACAAATAGTTGATCGCATGCAACACCGGCGATGCGTGCGGCTTGACCGATACGCGATCTTCAGATGTCAGGGCGACGAACCAGAGAGCCGTCATGATGGTGGACATCGATGCGCTCGACGCCTGATGCCCGCCGATCTTGAGCCCGTCCGGATCCTTGCGGGCGGGCGAGTTAGCGGCATCGATGATCGCCGTCGATAGCCATAGCACCTTACGCTCGATCGACGCGAGCACGTCGAGACCCACGGTGGTTGCGCCGATCCGCTCCTGTGTCGCCATCGCCTGAACTCCTTCGTTACCGGCAGGATATATCCTATAACGTAGCAACTGCAAGTGTACTAGTGAAACTCGCTGGTTCGAGCGTGGCACGATGTTGTGAGATCAATCAAGGAGAGCGCATGGCAGTGCAAGGGCAAGGGCAAGGGCAAGTGCGATCAGTGGCATCTTCCAACAGTTCGGCGGTCGATCTCGTCACCGCCGAGATTCGCCGGGCCGTGCTCACCGGCACGCTGGCGGCGGGCAAGCAGTTTTCCATCCGCGACCTCGCCGAGCAACTCGGCGTCAGCCACATTCCGATTCGGGAGGCCCTACGCCGCCTCGAATCGCAGGGCCTCATCCTGCTGCCTAAGGCGCGAAGCGCAAGCGTCGCCCCCCTGGACCTTAAAGATCTGGAAGCCATCTACCGACTGCGCTATGTGGTGGAACTGCCGCTCGCCGCGACATCGGTGGGCCAACGCACCCCCGCAGAGGCCAGCCACCTCAACGACCTCCTCGAGGCAAGTCGGGACCTCGATCCGGAGGTCGCCTGGCAGGGGCATTACGACTTCCACGAGGCTCTCGTGCGTCCCGCTGCCAACCCGTGGGACGACCGTATACTGCACACGCTATGGATGGCCGCCGAGCGATACACGCACTTGGTATTCGATCCCACCCAGATCACCGTTGCGGAACGCGCACGACGCTACGAAACCCATCGTGTGCTGCGAGACGTCGCGATGGCGGATGACCCGGCCGCTATGTCCGAGGCACTACGCCTTCACCTGGCCGCCAATGAGAATCGTATTCGCGCGCACATTGCACCTCTGAAGGGCAACTGACGAATCCGCTCTTGTGCTCGCGTCAACGGGGGCCTACCATGCAGGATATATCGTAGCGAATAGCGAGGAGTCTACCGGCATGAGCGCTTGTCTCCCATGTGATCTCGAGGATGCGGCGGCTGCCGCGATCATTTTCCGTCACGACGTGTGGTCGTGTGAAATCGCCGACGGGTACGACGTGCCAGGGTGGTACATTCTCCGGCTCCGCCGCCACGCCGAAGGCTGGAGCGGACCCACGCCTGAGGAACTCGCGACGTTCGGAACCGCGTCGCAGCAGCTTGCCGGCGCCATCCAGGCGGCGACCGGAGCTCCGACCGTCTATTTCATGAGCTTCGGAGAGAACTATCCGCACTTCCACTTCCTCGTCATTGCTCGAGAATCGGAACTGCCCGCGGAGTCCCGCGGCGCCGCGATCTTGACCCGGCGTGCCGAGCACCGCGATATGGCGGAATCGCTGCGGGTCGGCGATCAGGTCCGCTCAGCTTTTGCTGCATCACCCCGCTGAATCGCCCTGCACCATCCATCACCCTGAAAGGACAACGATGTCCACACCGTTCAACCACACTGTCAGCGCAGCTGGCCCGGCCTGCGGCTTCACCTTCACCGGACGCTCGAACCTTACCGGGGAGGTAGGGCTCCACTCCGACGCGCCCCTCATCATCGCCCTGCACGGCGGCACTTACTCCTCCGAGTACTTCGACATCGCTGGGCACTCGCTACTCGACAACGCTGCGGTGCGGGGCATCCCCGTCATCGCGCTGGACCGCCCGAACTACGTAGGATCCAGCCCACTGGCGACAGAGGGCTCGATCATCGAGGCGAACGCCGAGGTGCTCGGAGCTGCCATCGGATCGATCTGGGACGAGCTCGGCGGCGACTCCGCCGGCATTGTGCTTGTCGCTCACTCGATCGGCGGCGCCGCAGCGACGATCATCGCGTCCACTCCCCAGACGTGGCCGTTGCTGGGCCTTGCGACGTCCGGATGCCTCGTACGCGTGCCCGCCGAATCTGCCGGCGCCTGGGCTGCCCTGCCCGACATCCCCATGATCGACCTTCCGGTGCCGCTCAAGGACCAGCTCATGTTCGGCCCGGTGGAAACGTACGACGACGCCATGCCCGCCGCAAGCTACCCGTCGAACACCCTGGTGCCAAAGGCCGAGCTCCTCGATATTACCGGTGGTTGGATCGCGCGCCGCGCCGAAACCACGGCCAAGGTCGCGGTTCCCGTGCACCACCGTCAGGCCGAGTTCGATCACCTGTGGGTCACCGATCAAGGCGAGGTCAACGAGTACCGCGCGGGCTTCACCTCGGCCCCGTCCATCGACGCGCAGCTGCAACTCGGCGCAGGCCATTGCATCGACTTCCACCTGCCCAGCGACGAGTTCCAGAACTCGCAGCTGGACTTCGCGCAGCGGTGCCTGAGCGAGGGTCTGACGCGATGACGTCGAGCGTGCTGCGGGATGTCCGGATCTACCGAGACGGCAAATTCGGCCCTCCCGAGGACCTTGTGATCGAGGGTTCGGTCATCGGAACCGACAGCTCCAGCGCGCTGGACGTCGAGTCCGGAGGCTACCTGATTCCCGGACTGATCGACAGCCACGTCCACGTCGCAGGCCCAGAGTCCCTGCTCGCGCTCGGTCGGCACGGAGTGACCACAGCGCTCGACATGGGCAACTCCATGAGCGTCATCGATTCGCTGCGCGGAGTGCCCGGTAGTCCGGACCTTCGTGCCGCAGGCCCGGTCGCCACGTCGCCCACAAGCGCTCACGCCACACGGATGCACGCACCGCCGGAAAACCTCGTGGCGAAACCCGCAGACGCCGAGCCCTGGGTCGCATCGCGCGTCAACGAAGGTGCCGACTACATAAAAATAGTCATCGACCTCCCGGGATTCAACCAAGAAACAGTAGACGCTTTGGTGGCCTCGGCCCATGCCAAGGGTCGGGCCGTGGTTGCCCACGCTTCGCGATCGGATGCGGTGGCGATGGCCCAGCGCGCGGGCGTCGACATCCTCACTCATGCACCACTTGATCGGTCCATCGACGACGCTCAGGCACTCGAGCTCGTAGGCCAAGGCGCTATCATCGTCCCCACCCTCACGATGATGAAGGGCATAGTCGACCGGATGCGGGCCGCCGGGGTTCCCGGACCCGCGTACGAACTTGCCCGCGACTCGGTCGGACGCCTGAAGGCCGCGGGGATGCCCATTCTCGCTGGCACCGACGCGAACGCAACAGCGGCGGCCCCGTACGCTCCCCCATTCGGCGAGAGCCTGCACGACGAGTTCGAACTGCTCGTCGCGGCCGGACTCTCCCCGACCGAGGCGCTGGACGCGGCGACCTCCGTGCCCGCCGATCGGTTCGGGCTGTCCGACCGCGGTCGCGTCGAACGGGGTTTGCGCGCCGACCTGGTACTGCTCGACGAGAATCCTCTCGATGACATCTCCGCGACACGGAGCATCCGAGCCGTCTGGATCGCTGGCGAGCGAGTCTGATGCGTGCAGCAGTCCTCGAAGACTTCGACCAGCCGCCATGTTCGCCGACTTTGCGCGGATCGTGACCCCGAGGCCGGCCTCCGCGACGGTGTGCCGGGCGATTACGACGCCGGAGACGGTGGCGATGTCGATGGTCGTAGCGCCGAGCCGCTGGTGAACGACGACGTGGGCCGCGGCCAGTTCCGGCGGGACCGAGTAGCGGTTCCCGCGCCAATCGATCAACGCCTGCCTTGTCGCGGTGCGCTCCTCGGTCACGACGACCGGGAACAGCGTCGGCGGTAACGGTTGGAGGCGTTCCGCGGTGAACATGGCCGCGGCCGTCGTGGACCCGTCTCGGCCCTCGCGCCGCCGGCCGTACTGCCCGGTGGCGAACGCGGTCAGGCGTTGCTGCGCCTGCTCGAGGGTGACGTCGTCGGGGAGGTTGCGCCACCAGCGCTGCGCGCCGGTGTGGTTGTTCTTCTCGACCGCGCCTTTGCGGTTGCCCGACCGGGGCCGGCAGGCGACGACGCTGACGGCGTGGTGCTTGGAGAACGCAGCGAACATCGGCGTCAGATCACTCGTCCCGGCCTTCAACACGGTGCTCATCCGGTCGAACCGCCAGGACTTCGTCACCCCGCCCAGTAACCCCAGCCGGACCGTCATCGCGGCCAGCAGGTGGGGCAGGTCCATCGACGGGGAGATCACCGCCCGCCAAACCCCCGAGTGCGCCAGCGACCCAACGAGCACGTAGGCGCGCTTCGTCGGGAACGCCCACCCGGCTGGCGCGTCGGGCAGCTCGACCCAGTCGAACTGAGTCTCCTCGCCCGGCGGGTGCTCGATGATCGCGTTAGGCCGCTTGGTCACGTGGGCGCAGGCCGTGCAGGCCGGCCGCAGATTCCGGTCCCGGATCTGACGGGTGAGGGTCTGATACGACCCTTCGAAGCCCAGCGGGACGAGCTCGTCCAGCAGCGTCGCCGCCCAGAGATGCGGGTCCTCGGCCAGGCGGGCGGTGACGTAGGCGGCGAACGCGTCGAACGGGTCGGGGCGGCGCGTTGGCGCACTCCTGGGGTGCGCTGGCCGGCCAGATAGGCGCGGATGGTCTTGCGATCGTGATCGGTGCGGCGGGCGATCTCACTGATCGTCATCCCTTGGCGTTTGAGCGCGTGGATGTCCACGTCGTCCTCCTCTGAAAGCATAGGCGTAGGGCCTTTCTTGAAGCTGGTGCGTGGTCGAAGACCATCAGTTTCGAGAAAGGCCCGCTTCTATGTGCGGAAGCGACCCGGAGTGGGGAATTTCAGTGAGCAGAACGGGGGAATTTCAGTGAGCGCCGTCACATGGCGGCGCTCGGGCAGATGGAACATGAAATCAAGCGAGCGTGTTGTCGACTCGATCGCCAAACGCCGCGCTGCCGGCAAGGATCTGGGCGGTCGCCCGCAGATCATCACGGACAGTCAAGTTCGCAACGCCCGCCGGCTCATAGAAGGCGGAGAGCCAGCGGCCCAGGTCGCGCTCGACCTCGGAACGTCCCGAGCTAACGTCTACCGCCGAGCGCGCGCCCTGGGACTCCTCTCAAGTCAATCTGATGGCCAGACCCTGACTAGCGACGACACCACTGGGCGATCAGAGAACGCCGCAGATCCGACCGCACCCTTGTTGGCCTCAATTCCCCCTGACACCCAAGGTCTTCGTGCCCTGTGGACACTAGCCGACCGAATATCACTAGACCGGCCATAGAATAGAACAAATGCCCCGTTCAATGGTGAAGTTTAAAAAACTGCAGCACAAAAAACCGGAGCATTTCAGATTCACCACAAGGTTCAACTATGGTCCTAACAGCCGCCACATCCACCGCCGTCCTCGTCACGTATACGAAGAACGCTACGGTCCTTGTCGGCGGGTCCATACGCCGCGACGGGCGCGGATTCCACCTTGAACGTCAGCGGTGAGTGGCACCATGCAGTGCCCAACTTCACACTGTCGAACATCGTCACAACGACTTCGGTTTTGCGCGGATGAGTTTCTGGCGCCAGGAATTTCCGGTGCGCATTGCGCCGCTAGCGACGTGCGTCCCGGATTAGTGGAAACGCCTGTCCTGCTTTGACGTGATGTCATCGACTCGCCGACAGGTTTTGAACAATCGAGATGGGAATCAAAATCATGGCCCGAACAGAAAATGGAAAAGTAGCACTCATTACCGGTGGTGGACAAGGAATTGGGCAAGCAATCGCTGAGCGCCTCCACGCTGACGGCTTCAAGGTAGCCATCGCCGACTTGAACCTTGAGACCGCAGGCGTTGTTGCCGCATCTCTTGGGGGCAAGGATGGCGGAGCAATCGCACTGCATGTTAATGTCTCCGACCGGGACAGCGTCTTCGCCGCGGTCGAGCAGGCCGTTGCACAGCTCGGAGGCTTCGACGTAATTATCAACAACGCGGGCATCGCCCCGACATCTCCAATCGAGGACATCACCGAGGAAAGCATCGCAAAGATCTTTTCCATCAACTTCAACGGCGCGGTGTGGGGCATTCAGGCAGCCACGAAGGCGTTCAAAGCGCTCGGCCATGGTGGAAAGATCATCAGCGCCGCATCCCAGGCCGGTCATGTCGGGAACCCCGGCATTGCGCTGTATTCGGCCACAAAGTTCGCCGTCCGTGGTCTGTCTCAAACAGCCGCCAAGGACCTCGCCCCATACGGCATCACTGTCAACACCTTCGCCCCCGGCATCGTAAAGACGCCTCTCATGGCGGAATTGGCGAAAAAAGTTGCCGCCGACGCCGGCAAGTCGGAAGAGTGGGGCTGGGATCAGTTCACAAACGGCATCGCCCTTGACCGCCTGTCCGAACCGGCCGAGGTCGCGGGTGTTGTCTCGTTCCTGTCTGGCCCTGACTCCAACTACATCACCGGACAGTCGATCCTGGTCGACGGTGGCATGGTCTTCAACTAAGCAATAGCTAAGCCTGGCAGTCTCTGACCCGGCGATTACCAGGCGAAAAGCTGGAGGTAGTCGCCCGGCGAGAGTGGTTCAGGTACACCCAGGAAATCCGGCGCTGCGCATGGCAGCACCGAATTTTTCTAACCCCCGGACGCGGCCAAGATTCGAGCTGTGGGAAGCCCTGCCCTGTGCCCGTCAGGGGCTTCCTACCTGTTGTGTCAGGTTGACATCAAGGACCCGGCGTCACGTGCTGCCAACCAACCAGGTTCAGACCCCACTCTGACCATGGAAAGTTCTGCAGTTTGACGCCCACTTGGGGTGTACCTCAGACGTACGCACTGCGTTGTAAAGGGCCCGAAGGTGCACGTTCGGTGACACCCCGTCTCTTGTGTCACCTGAAATGGGTGCGTTCCGGAGGTGAAGCCGGCTACAGCGCGCTGGGAGGACAGGGACGCGGAGCGAGTTCGCTCTCGATCGTTGCAGCTACGGCCGGCTACGAGTGGGGCAGCTGGTGATCTGCACTGACGGTGAACCATTTCCTCAGATCCGGACGCTGTTTAACGAGACAGTTGTCATTGACCGCCTCAGTTCTGTCCGTTTCGTTCAAAGGATTCGCCGCATGCTGAAGACCCGAACTAGCCGCATCGCCCTCACCGCGCTGCTGATGGTTCCCACTCTCGCTCTCGTGGGCTGCGCCGCTACGGCTGCCGAGGCCCCGGAGTCGACTCTGGTCAGTGCGCCGCCGTCGGCTGCAACTCCGACCGCGACTCCGACTGCGACCCCGCAGATTTTGGCGGCGGATCCTGTTTGGCCGAACGATCGGTGTCAGGACGAACAGCTCGCCGCCGAGCTCGTGGAGCGGCCCGACCTTTCGGTAGCGAACCGGGAGGGGTTCGTGATCGTGCTCACGAACGTGTCGGAGCAATCCTGCTCGTACTACGGGTGGCCCGGGGTGCTGTTGCTCGGCGCCGACGGCACCCTACTCACCAGCAGGGACGACAAGATGATTGGCACCGCCGAGCCCGAGCCCGGGGCGCTCGCCCCAGGCGAGTCGGCCCAGATGGAAGCGCTCCTCACGGAAGTCGGCACGTACGACTGCACGCCGACGACCGCGACGACGATCCGGGTGCTCGTCACATCGGACGGCGCTGGCCCGGGCATTGACGCGCCAGCCGATCTGCAGGTCTGCGGCGACGCTCGGAGCGACTTCTCGGCAGGGCCAAGCATTCCTGCATCCTGACTCCGCCACAAACTTCGAATGACTTCACCCTGGAAGAGAAGGTTGACGCCGCCAAGGGTTTTGCGGAGAAGCTGCGAGACTCGTGCCTACTTAGCCAAGCGCGAGCGCAAATCTCAGGAAGGTGAGTCCGAACATTGGAACCACGCTACGTCAGCCCAGCTGATACAGCCTTGTCACTGCTCATCATCCTTATATCGCTAGCAATTGTCCCGGCCAACTTGACCTGGTGGCTCATTGCCCAACACATTAACGATCGCATGACGCGCGCAGGAAATCAGCTACACGGAGGTCGTTGGCACTTCCTGCGGTTCGGACCGACGGCGCCTCTCATCTCGGCCGCTGCCTTTTCATGCGGAATTGTGGCTTATTCAGTCCCGCAAATTCACGAAGCGCCTGACCCGGACGTCTCTTTTGCGGCATTGATTCTGGCCGCTTTCAGTCTATTTTCTTTCATGATGAGCATGATCCTTTGGTCCTACTCCAACGCGCCGCCTCGACAGACAGCGAACTAGCACGCACAGTCGATGGCGCGACCTCTAGTGTCTCGGAACCTAACTGCCTCGTATCCCATGGGATACGCGACGGAGATGCGCCAGAAAGCGCTAACAGTCAGAGCTATCGCACAGCGGCAAGGCCGTCGATGTGCTCGCAAATGATCGTTTCCGGTCGTGTCGGTGGACTCCCCTGACAGGATGAAAGGGTGCCCACCTCTCCATGGCCTGCGCTCAGCGGGGCCCTGCTCCTCCGAGACATGCGACCCGACGACCTGACACACCTGGTCGCTCTGCGGAACAACCCTGCCGTGAACCACTTCATGCTGCGCACCCACGTCGACCCCGAGGCGTGGTGTCGAGAGTGGATGACGATTCCGGACAGCGAAACGGACTTTTCCTGCGTTGCCCAGCTCGATGGTGAGATCGCCGGTCTGGGCCTCCTCGGCGTCATCGACGGCTTGGGCCAGCCAGGGATGCCTGAACGCACGCAGGGCGTCATGGGTTACATGCTCGAACTCGACCTCGCCGGGCGGGGGCTCGGGACCGACCTGGCCCGTGGTCTTCTGTCCGCAGCATTCGACTCGCTCGAACTACGGCGCGTCATCGCGAGCTGCAATGCCGACAACGTGGCGTCAGCCCGCGTGCTCGAAAAGGTCGGCATGCGACGGGAGCAGCACGGGGTCCAAGACTCCTGGCATGCCGAGCTGGGCTGGGTCGACGGCTACCAGTACGCGCTCCTGGACCACGAATGGCTGGCCTAACCCTGCCTGCCTATGTCCGATAGAGGATGTCGTAGCGAGATAGGCTCTGCGGATGGAAATGCCGGTGCTCACAGCGGAAATCCTCATGCAACGCGGTGAGGGGCCACCGGGCGACACAACCGGCAACTGGCATCGTATGCACTTCTCTCCAGAACGCGGTCAAGGCACTGCGTGGCATTACACCGATGCTCATGGGCTACTAAGAATTCCCAGTTCTGATCAATTGTGGGCGACAGCTTCTCTCGCACTAAACGACACCTCCGAGGTGGCTTACGGAGAGCGATGAATCAAAGACCTCTGGAGCAACGCGGACAAGTCAGGCTTACCTGCTCCGCGAGTTGAATTCACCAACCTCGCGCTCGACTTCGAGTTTGATGATTTCGCAGCCGACGGTCTTTTTGTTGTATCAGCGAGTCTTGACGGTGACCTACTTAGCCAATGGCGGAACTCCGCAGGAATTGATGGTTTTGCTGTCGGTCTCGACATGGATGCTCGGCTGTCTGCCGTGCTTCCATTTGATGCGTCACCGCCGGACTCAGCTCCAGAGACGGAGCCGAACACTTCGGGAATGGTCATGATATTTAACCCGAAGACGCCTCCTTCTCAGCTATTCGTTGTTCCCCAGTGGTCGCAGGTTTTTACGACGAGGCAAAGCAATATGCACAGGCGACGGCCGTACTCTGTGACACCGTCCAATCCACTCCCGGGCCTGACGGTTGGGAGCAGAAACGGGAGGAATGGCCCGGTTACGTCGTGGCGGCCCGCAGTTTTCTTTTAACAGCAGCCGCACTCATGAAACACCCCGCTTTCGTGGACGAGCGCGAAGTTCGTTTTGTTTGCAGCAAGGCTTACCTGGGTGACGCAGAAGAATATAGGGTCCGAGGAGGACGTCTGGTTCCATACGTCCCAGTCGCAGCAAACCAGGCCGGCGACAATTGGTATGCTTGCGGCTCTGCGAAACTACCCATCACGTCGGTCAGGTACGGGCCTGGAAGCGACCTTAGAGGCCTGAAGGTTGCAGCCTCCTTTCTTGAGCGTCGCGGATACCCGGCTGTGGAAATAGATAGGTCGACGATTCCGGTAGCGTTCTGACGGTCGAACACCCCGCCCGTTAGGGGATCGTCTACCGGCCACTCCCCCAGCTCGCTAACACGCCCGGTGTGAGTCGCGACGCAAAGTGGCCGCTTTCTCGCCGTGATAAATGACCGGAGTGTCAGGGCCTGAGCAGGGCCCGAAGAGTGCGGCAGAGTTGGTCCGCAGCATCGGGGTCGGTACCCAAAAGGGAAGGCCGCTTCGGTAGCTTGGTGCTCAAGTTCCGCATAGTCGTAAAAGAGTAGGTGATGCGACGACCGCTTGAATCCGCCCTAGAACTCGCCTGGCAGAAGTTGCCTTATTTTCAGTCGGCCTTAACAGCATGCCTTGTTCGGTGAGCTCGGCGACGGCCGGCTGGGTCCGGCCGACGTGTGAACCACAGCTGGCTGAGCCGCTCGCTATGGGGCCGATATCGCGCGAAACCCTCGGCCGGTCGGGTCAAGAGATGCGTTCGGCGTCCGCTGCGAGGGCGCGATCCAACCACTCAGTCAGCAGTTCACGTTCGGTTGCACTCAGACCCGGCAATGAGGGTGCAATCGCTCGAAACGCGATGGTCGTCGGAAGAGAGCCAGCGTTGGTGACCACGGGGTTGTCCGTGATGATCTGCGCCAGAACCCCCTCGAGCACGGCATCCACAAGGCTGGGATCGCGTTCGTCCGGCGGCGTCGCCAGCACGGTGGTGATGACTCCGACCCCAGCGGCCTGGAACAGCTCGACGGCGCGGCGCTCGGCCACCTTGAGACGGCCCGCCACGGCCACTCGGCGTATCCGCGCCTCAAGGACCGCCTTACCCGTCCGCGCGGCCGGAGAGGTCATGACGCGATCGGGATCGCTCAGCATGCGAAAGAGGGTGGGATTCCTCAGGCCGAAGTCCATCTGCGCCTCCCATCCCGCGCGGAGATCGACAAGAGGGTCGACGCTTGCGGCCTCGGCCTCCTCGACGATCGCCGCCTTGGTAGAGACGTAGGCGGTCATCACGTGCTCGGCGACAGCCTCGAGCAAGCCGTCTTTGTCTCCGAAGAGTCGGTAAATCGCCGGCGCTTGAACACCGGCCTCGTGAGCCACACCTCGAGTCGTCACAGCGCCGGGGCCCAGATCTCGGAGAAGACGTGCGGCGACGTCGATGATGCGCGCGCGGGTGTCAACCGCAATTCTGGTGTCAGTCACGAACCAACGATAACGCGGTATTGCTATCAGCGTGGTATCAGTGTTATCGTCGCCATGTTTCCACTGCTACTGAAAAAAGCAGTATATTTCGAAGGGTTCATGATGATCATCGTCACCGGCGCTACGGGTGCTCTCAACGGCGCCACCGTCCACCACCTCCTACACACCTTGCCTGCCTCCGAGATCGTCGTCGTCGCGCGCGATGCAGCAAAGGCTGCGCGCTTCGCCGAACGGGGCGTCGAGATTCGGACGGGAGACTACGCCGATCCCGATTCCCTGCCGGCAGCCTTCGCCGGTGCCGACCAGCTTCTTCTCGTCTCCTCCAGTGACCCGCGCTCCGACGCCGTAGGTTTGCACCGGTCAGCCATCGAGGCTGCCGTGGCCGCTGGTGTCGGGCGCATTCTCTACACGAGCCACCAGGGCGCAGCCGCCGACACACCCTTCGGTCCAGGACGCGATCACTTCGCCACGGAACAGATCCTCGCCGAGTCGGGAATAGCATGGACGTCTCTTCGAAACGGCTTCTACGCCCACAGCCTGAACTGGTGCCTCGCCGACTGGCGCGAGACCGGCGTCATCCGGGTTCCGACCGACGGTGCCGTGTCGTGGACTGCACGCGAGGATGCCGCAGAGGCTGCCGCGCGCATCCTCCTCTCCGACGGCGCCTACGACGGCCCAGTGACACTCACGGCTTCTAAAGCGCCGACGTTTACCGACATCGCCTCGATCGCCACATCGGTCGCCAAACACTCGGTCGAGATCCAGGTGCTCGGCGAAGACGAATGGATTGCCGCACAAGTGGACTCGGGCCAACAAGAGTTCATGGCGCGCTTCATGCTCGGCATGTATCAGGCTGCCAACCGCGGCTTCTTCGCGGGAACTGATCCCGTGCTCGGAGACATGCTCGGTCGCGAACCCCGGACGGTGAGCGACCTGCTTGAGTCACCCGCCACCGACCGCTAGCGGGGCACCCTGTTCCGGCCGGTCACGCCTGTTCTTTGGACGACCGTCCACGAGACACTGGAGAGATCGTCGCGGTGATGGGGCCCTCCGGTTCGGGCAGGGGCCGGAAACATAGCGGACAACATCGTGGCCAGCACGCGGGTTAGCGTGGCGCCACGATGTCGTCCGCGTTGTCGGCTATCCAGTCCATCAGCGGGAGCAGCCGTCGGGAGGCCTCCCGGCCGCGATTGGTGAGGCTGTAGTCGACGCGGGGTGGTATGACGGGTTGAGCTTCACGGTGCACAATGCCGTCAGCTTCGAGCGTGCGAAGGGTGGAGGCCAGCATCTTTTCACTGATGCCCTCAATTTCGCGCCGCAACTCCCCCCAGCGCCGTGGTCCCTGCTCGAGTGCAAGCAGGATGAGCACACCCCACCGGCTCGTCAGATGGTTGAGCACGATGCGGCTGGGGCACTCCGCGGGATACTTTCCTTCGATGAGGCCTGGTCTCGGACGGGAGACCCTAAAACTTACTTCCATGACAGTAGCTTACCTAAAAGTGCGTACCATCCCGATGGAATGTTGGTCGTGCGTGGGCGGTTAGGCCAGGTGGAAATACACAACTGGGAGGAAACCCTTGTCTTACATCGTCACCGCCGCCACCGGCCAGCTGGGCCAGCTCATCGTCGAGGCACTCCTCGCCCGGGGCACCGCCCCGGAGGACATCGTGGCCACGGGCCGCAACCTTGACAAACTCTCGCACTTCGCCGACCGGGGGATAAGGACCGCGACGCTTGACTATTCGGTGCCCGAGACCGTGGGGGCCGTCGTCGAAGCCGGTGACATCCTGATGCTGGTCTCAGGTTCCGAGGTGGGCCAGCGCTTTGTCCAGCACTCGAACGTCATCGCCGCTGCCAAGGATGCGGGCGTCAACCGGATCGTGTATACGAGTGCGACCGAAGCGACCACCTCGGTCTTGGTACTCGCCCCGGAGCACAAGGCAACCGAAGAGTTTCTCACTTCCTCCGGCGTCCCGTTCACGATCCTGCGCTACAACTGGTACACCGAGAACTACTTCGGCGACATGGAAACGGGGCGCGACACAGGGGAGATCACCGCCAGTGTCGGCGGTGGCCGGGTAGCCAGCGCGAGCCGGAAAGACTACGCAGACGCGGCGGCCGTCGCCTTGCTCGACGACTCGCTCGCGGGCCAGGTGTTCGAACTCTCCGGGGACCATGCCTGGACCTACGAGGAGCTGGCGGCCGCCATCAGCGACATCACCGGCACCAACGTCAGCTTCCGCAACCTCTCCCCCGAACAGCACTCAGCAGCACTCAAGGGAGCCGGCCTCGACGACGGTACTGCAGGATTCATCGTTGCGCTCGACGGAAATATTCGTGACGGCCTGCTTTCCGGGACCGGCGGCGACCTGGCCCGACTCACCGGCAAACCCACCACGCCCCTCGTCGAAGGGCTCACCGGCGCCTTGCGTCAGCACAGGTCCTCCTGGATCTCCGAATCAGTTTCGGCTTCGGTTCCACCTAAAGGGTAAACGGCACCCAGAAAGCACTGGCCGAAGAAGGATTTGGGCGCTGATCCGGAGGCACCCGGATAGGGCGGCCGAGTTTGACGCCGAAAGTTAACAACTTGATTCAGCCCCGGTCCCCTTTGACTTGATAGGGCGGACCAGTCCGCCATTTTTCGCTCGTACGCGCGCAAAACGCCCGGCTCTACAGAAAGCAGCACTTCGTTGTCACGCCTCATCGCCGTTCTGATTCTGATTGTGGCTTCGTTCATGGATTTGCTTGATACGACCATCGTCAACGTGGCTTTGCCGTCTATCCAAACCGATCTTGGAGCGACCGCGTCCCAGCTTGAATGGACCGTTAGCGGATATGTGCTCGCCTATGCAGTGTGCTTGATCCCGGGTGGCCGCATGGGCGATATTTTCGGACGTAGACGCCTTTTTGTTGTTGGACTGGCAGGCTTCACAGGTGCTTCCGTCCTGTGCGCAGCGGCATCCAGCGGTGACATGCTGGTCACGTCCCGAATTATTCAAGGCGTGTTTGCCGCGTTAATGACCCCTCAGGTCCTGTCGATCATTCAGGTGCTCTTTGCACCAAAGGAACGCGCCGCCGTACTGGGTGCGCTGGGTATGATCTCCACAATTGGAGCTGCGGCAGGGCCGCTCGTGGGCGGTGTGCTGGTCTCGAGTGAGGCTTTCGGCCTTGGATGGCGCTCGGTTTTCCTTATCAACGTACCGGTCGGGATCATTCTCTTTGTCGCTGCGATCATCTTCGTTCCCGAATCCCGCTCGTTACTGAAGCCGCGGCTTGATGTTCCCGGAGCGGTACTGGTTTCGGCAGGCCTCTTCCTGATGGTTTTCGCCTTGATCGAGGGTCGGGAACATAACTGGAACGGCTGGATTTGGAGCATGCTGCTTGCAAGTCCCTTCGTGCTCGCGCTCTTCGTCCGGTATCAGGCCCGCCGTGACCGGCGCGACGGATCGGCCCTGGTCCCGCCGAGCCTGTTCAACAATCGCGGATATTCGGCCGGGGTGATCACGCAGTTCGCCTTTTCGGCTTCCAGCGGGGGATTTTTCCTGATCCTCATGCTCTATCTGCAACTGGGCCTTAACTTCACTGCGATAGAGGCAGCACTTGCCACTTTACCGTTCAGTCTTGGAGCCCTGGCTGGCGGTGCCGCCGCGGTGCCGCTGGGCCCGAGGCTTGGCAAGGTCCTTATCGCTTGCGGCGCTATGGCCCAGATCATCGGCTTGCTCTGGATAGCAAAAATCGTCCGTGATCACTCTGACACGCTCGTCGGCACGGACCTGATTCTTCCGATGGCCCTTGCCGGTCTTGGACTGACCTTTGAAGTTGTCCCGCTGATGGATGTGACACTCTCAAATACGAAGGTGGCCAACGCAGGGGCGGCGTCCGGCGTGTTCGGAATGGTTCAGCAAATCGGCTCCGCTCTCGGCATCGCCGTCGTCGGGATCGTCTTCTTCGGCCTCGCCGGGGCTGACTCCACCTCAGCCTCCCTCCGGGAAGCCTTCCTCGGCGGCATATGGGTACCCATCGCAGCCCTGTCACTCTCGGTCATTGCAGCCTTTCTCCTCCCAAGTGTCTCTGCGGTCATAGCTCATAAAGGGGGCGCCGAATCCGAACAATCCGGGCTGGCAGCAGACCGCCCTCGGGTAGCGTCTACCAAAACAGGTGAATCCCCGGCTGGAACGCACGGGTGTCCAGAACAACGATCCTGAGTAACGATCAATGGCCGGTATCGCGGTAACGACAAGTGGCACCAAACGCCCAGACTGGCGTGCGCCTCGTGGCGAAGGACGGGTAGCGAGAGACCCGCTCGCCTCCGAAAGTTGAATGATGAGCGATAACTGCTCGCGAACAGTGAGCCCGAGCATCGTGACACTCACCGTCATGGCGATCACGATTCTGACCGCGGTTGTCCCCCGCGCCCAAGGCCTCAGTGTCTTCCGACCGCCCACTCGTCCTGCAAAGCCGTCAGGTCAAGGGATGGGTCCGCATGGAGCATGCCTGTGGCATGTCGCGCAGAGGACGACTAGGTCGTGTCTCGTATGTCGTGACAGCCAGAGCACGATCGCTGCCAGGACGGCGCCGCCTCGGTAGACCAGGGCGTATTTGTCGTAGCGGCTCGCGAGTCCGCGCCAGAACAAAAGCTAATCAGGCGCGATCCGACCCAATCGCCGTATCGCCGCAATGTCTACACGTTGCATCTGGAGACACTCGCCGGGGAAGAACTTATCGCCTTACCTGTGGAGTTTGGCGCTCTTTGGCGGTGTTCTTTGATCGCATCGTGTCGCTAGTTGCCGATGACGAGGATGCTGGCTGCGGCCTCGATGACGTCGTCAGTGATGGTGTCGAGCTGGTTGATCTTGAGTACGCGATTGATCTGGGGGAAGAGTTGTTCGAGGAGGCGGAAGTTGCCGCGAGTGATGCGCTCGATGGCGGCGGTGGCTTGCGCGTCGGTGAAATCGTCGGGGTCGAGGGTCTTGCCGAGTCGTTTCCAATGGCGGTCGAGGACGAACAAGAGTTCTTCGCGGCCGAGGGTCCGATAGTGGTGTGAGAATCCGAGGCGGCTGTAGAGCTGTGGGTAGTGGCGGAATCGTTCGTCGATACCGGGCATGCCGAGCAGGATCATCGCGAGGTGGATGCGGTCGTGCTGGTCCCGCAGCAGCTCCAGGGCGGTTGGGGGTGAGTCGTTCGGCTTCGTCGATGATCAGGAGTTCGACGAGGCGGGTGACGTCGTTCTGCCGTGCCGGCTCTGTCTCAGGCTTGAGGGAGCGGAGGTGTTCGTCGGCGCAGATCCCGACTTTCACCTGCCAGTGATCGATGTCGCGCATGAGGTCCTTCGGGCGGCGGAGGACTTCGGGTGTGTAGAAGACGGTGCGAGATCGGTTCGCGAGAACATAGTGCTTCGCGTCGTGGTCCCCGCGCGGTCCCCACTCGTTGATGTAGGGCTCGAGAGCGTCCCAGTTCGCGTAGCGGCGGGCGGATTTGGTCTTCCCAACGCCGGCAGCGCCGTGAAAGATCCCGATCGTTTTCTCTTTCCGTACGGCGTTGGCGAACTCGGTGAAGCGTCGGTCTTCTTTGGTGACGATGAATGCCTGGTTCATCACTCGTCCTCTGCGTAGGTGCGCAGCTTCGGACGCCGCTTCGTCGGTTCGGGAGTGCGGGGTTCCTCGCGATTGGCAACGGTCGGGATGCGATCGTTGATCGCGTGACGCAGCTTCTTGCGGCTGGCCCGGCGGGCGGTCTCGGTGTCGCGGAGGCTGAGCCGGAGATTGGGGTGGGCTTCGTCGATGGCGGTGCAGATGAAAGTTTCTCTGTCGTAAATGCGGATCTCCGAGATATCGCGGGGGTCGTACCGGATCGTGATGGTGTGCCCGACAAACGGGGCAAGGGTTGGGGCGAGATAGCGCTGGCCTTGGAAGTGGATGCCGTCGCGTTGCACAACCCAGTTCTTCGGAACAGAAAGGAGCAGACCGTCGAGTTCTTGAAGACTGTCGGGCATCCGCGGCGACCAGCCGTCGGCAACCCACCCTCACGCGGTGAGACCCCCAGCTCACGATGGGTTCGGTCTCTGTAGGTGCCGATGAATTCGCCGATCGCACGATCGAGCCCGGCAAGATCAAGGACCGGCGCGGGGGTCCGGCTGCCGGGTCAAGGCGGCCGGGAAGCGTGGCCAGGAGTTCGGTGTTAATGGTGCCGAAGAACCGCTCAATCTTTCCCCGCCCTTGAGGCCGCCCGACGGTCGAGTGAATGATCCGAATGTGCAGGGCAAGAGCAGTCTGCTCGAGGTGGTGGCTGATGAAATCGGAACCGTGATCGACGTGCAGGATGTCGGGGATGCCGCACATCGCCCAGGCGGGGTCCGTCTTCCGCCAGATCGCTTGCCGGAGAACGAGGGCGGTGTTGATGGCGGAGGAGGCGCCGGTGAAGACCATATCCGCAGACGGTGGTCAGCCAAGGTCGGTCGGGTTTCCCCGTCGGCACCGACGATGTGGATGTCGAGTTCCGTGCGCTCCGACTGCCACGTCTTGTTGGGGTGCTCCGCTCGGCGGCGGAAAACGAGCTCGTGCTCCCGATACGAGACCGGCCCTATTAAGTGCCAGGGTGACGAGGGCCAGGTCGAGGGCCTGCACAATGTGCCGCACGGTGGCATAGCTTGGCGCCGGCAGCTCACGTGCGTGCGCGTCGGCGACAGCAAGGCGATGCAAGGTGGCGATACTCGGGCGTGGTCGAATAAGTGCCAGCCGTTCGATGAACGCGACCGTCTCCGCTGAGGTTCGGCGTACCCTTGTCGGTGCGCGCAAGAGGGTCGAGGGCAGTTACACCGCCCACCTGGTAGAGCTGATGCCAGCGCTGCAGCGTCCGTGCGGAGACCCCGGTCTCCCGGGCGAGGACAGCGAGCGGGATCTGATCTTCGACATGCAGCCGAAGAACACACCACCGTTCCGCAGCGTCCACGAGTCACCTACACGGTCGTGCTCTCGCGGGCCGCGAGGGCCTGCTGGTGGCGGTAGAGAGTGGCGCGGCTCCACCCGACGAGTTTCGCCGCGTCCTCGGCGGTGCGGCCCTTCGCCCTCGCTTCCGTGACGAGCTTGAGCTTGTCGGCAACGACGACTGGATCCGACAGAGGCCGGCCGAACTTGGTCCCGCCTTGCCGGGCGGCCGTGATCCCGGCGTGCACTCGTTCCGTTATCAGCTCGCGCTCGTATTCGGCCAAGGTTGCGAGCATGTTCAGCATCCTCTCGGGTCGTTGCGGCCAAAATCGACTTCGGCGAGACGAATCAGACTGCCTTAAGCCCGGCGAGCAGAAGCTCCACGGCTGAACGTGACTCCGGCACCCAGAGCGGCCGGTCGTGTGCGGATGCAATGCCGTGCAGCACGATCATCACAGCCCCGACGACCACATCGGCTCGGATGGCGCCCTCGACAGCCGCCCGACTCATGAGCTCGGCGACGGTGCGCTCGAGTTCGATTCCGCCGCTAGCCAGCACTGTCGGGTCCGCGACTGCAGCGAGCGTGCGGGCGAGACCTGTGTGGGACAGCACATAATCGACGAACCCGCGCAGAAAGATATCAAGGTTCTCGCCAGCGGACCGCGCAGGATCGTGGGCCTGATTGCAGAGAGCAGCCACTTCGCCTTCATACACTGCCGCGGCCAAAGCCTCGCGCGTCGGGAAGTGTCGATAAAGGGTACCCACGCCCACGCCGGCGCGCGCCGCGAAGTCATCGAAGCGCAACTGTTCGTCCCGATCGAACACGTCCCGGGCGGCGGCGACGATCGAATCGCGGTTGCGACGGGCGTCAGCTCGCAGTGCTCGTTCTTCCGCCACGCGATGTCCTTTTTTTGACAAATGGAGATGTCCTCCATATTCTCATATGTGGAGACAGGCTCCATCTTATCGAAGGAACAAACCATGCGCATTCTCATGTTCGGGCGCGGAGTGATCGCTACGATCTACGGTCGCGTGCTAGACGCCGCTGGTCACGACGTCGAGTTCTACGTGCGTCCGGGTCGCGCAGTGCAGTACGGGGACGAGGTGCAGCTGGACTGGATGGACGGGCGCAGCAAGCCGTTGGGCCGGCGGGTTCGTGAAACGTTCCGAACTCCGTTGCGGGAGTCCATCGATCCGGACAACGGGTTCGATCTGATCGTGCTCAGCGTCGGGCATCATCGTCTCGCCGAGGCATCCGCATTCCTGGCTCCCCTAATCGGCGATGCCACCGTGCTCGTGTTCGGCAATCTTTGGGAGGAGCCACTCGCCGCGGTCGCGCCGCTTCCGTCCGATCGAGTGGTGTTCGGGTTTCCGCAGGCGGGCGGCGGTTTTCTCGAGGACGGCGTGCTGTGGGGCGCCCTGTTGCCCTCCGTGATCATCGGCACTACTGATGCCTCACCGAGCGCTCGCGAGCAGGAAGTGATGTCGGTCTTCCTGGAGGTGGGTCTCGCCGTGCGGCAGGAAACGGACATGCGAGGGTGGCTGTGGATCCACTTCATCGCAGACGCCGGCATGTTCACGCAGGCAATGCAGAGCGGATCGCTCGCGAACATGATCGGAGACCGTCGAGCACTACGCGAGGCATTCCTGACCGGCCGCGAGCTGCTTCCCGTTCTCGAGGCTCGAGGCGTCGACCTCCGTCGACACGGCGCCGTACTCCTGCCGTTCCGGCGGCCCCTCCTCGTGGCCGTTGCGCTCGCCTGGGCGTCGCGGCTGATCCCGATCGCTCGGCGAAGTCTCGCGGCCCACACCGATCCGAACACCCCGGAAGAACGCGCCGTGATCGACGACACACTGCGCGAAGCCCGACGACTCGGCATCCCCACCCCACGCCTCGAGCGCTGAATCTCTGCATTTTCAGCTGCGTCTCTACCCCAACCAAGAACTAAGACAGGACACTCGCATGGCAATTCTTCTCCAGCGTTTAGGCCTCTTTTCCGCACGGCGTCGATGGTGGGTGATCGTGGCATGGATCACCATTTTGGCAGGGGTTGCGTCCGCTTACGCGACCGCTGGCGGCGCCCTCTCGTCGTCGTTCTCAATTCCCGGGACACCGGCTCAGAAGGTCAACGACCAGCTCGCAGAAGCCTTCGCGAGCGCCAGTGGTGGCACCGGACAGATCGTATTCTCGACGCGCGACGGGGAGGAGTTCACGCCGGCGCAACAATCGTCCATCGCTGATGCTCTAGACAGGGCCAGCAAGGTCGACGGGGTCAGCGGCACGATCAACCCCTTCGATGCCGCCAAGCAGCGGGATGCAGCCGCCGAACAACTGGCTGCCGCCGAAGCTCAGCTATCCGCGGCTACGGCGATGCCCGGTCTTCAGGCGCAAGAGATCGACGACCAGCAACGACTCCTGGCAGCGGCGTCCGGCGTCAAGAGCCTCTCGACAGACGGAAATACTGGCATTGCAACTGTAATCTTCACGGACGCGGCCGCCGACATCACACCCTCAGAGCTTGCCGTTGTCAGGGAAGCCGTCGACCAGCAGAAAATCGACGGCGTCGCTGTCGAATTCGACGCCGCCCTTGCCGACCCCGGTGGCCCTCCTGGCGCGACAGAGGTCATCGGCGTCGTCATCGCTGCCATCGTGTTGTTCATCATGCTGGGTTCGATGATCGCCGCCGGATTGCCCCTTATCGCGGCCGTTGTCGGGGTCGGGGTCGGAGCCCTCGGCGTCCTGTCCTTCTCCGGCGTCGTGGAACAGACCGAGACCACCCCGATCCTGGGCCTGATGCTCGGACTCGCCGTCGGCATCGACTACTCGCTCTTCATCCTGCACCGCCACCGCCAGAACCTTCGCGCCGGGATACCGCTGCGGAAATCCATCGGACTCGCAACAGGAACCTCGGGCACCGCGGTATTCTTTGCCGGCGTCACCGTGATCATCGTGCTCGCCGCCCTCAACATCACCGGCATCGGTTTCCTCGGCTTGATGGGAACAGCGGGAGCAGTTTGCGTCGCGATCGCCGTCCTCGTGGCCCTGACGCTCACGCCCGCGATGCTCGCCCTCGCCGGCACCAAGGTCCTTCCTAAGAAGGAACGACATCTCATCAGTTTGAACGAGAGCGCTCCAGATAGCGCGCCCCACGATCAGCCTCAGCTGACGGTCAAAAAACCCCGCAGAGACGGCAACATCGGGACCCGTCACCCCGTGATCGTCATCGTGGGCGGCCTGATCGTGATGCTCGTCCTCGCCCTCCCCGCGATGAACCTCCGGCTTGCACTACCGGACGCGGGATCACAGCCGGCGACGTCAACCCAGTACAAGGCGTACACGCAGATCGGCGACGCTTTCGGAGCCGGCATGAACGGGCCCATCCTCGTCGTCGCCAATGTACCCAGCACGACCAGCCCGAGCGAACTGACTCGTATCGAGGCCGACCTCGCCGATCAACTCATGGGCATCCCGAACGTTACCGCGACAGCGCTCGGCGGCGCCTCGGATGACAACCGAACGCTTATCTATCAGGTCATCCCGAAACAAGGCCCCTCAGCAGCTTCCACGGAGCAACTCGTGAAAGACCTCCGCGCATTCTCGCCTGAACTCGCGACAAGCTCAGACGTGACCATCGGCGTCACCGGGCTGACCGCGATCAACATAGACATCTCTACCAAACTCGGCAGCGCGCTACCCCTGTATCTCACGGTCGTCCTGGGACTCTCTATTCTGATCATGATCCTGGTGTTCCGATCCATCCTGATTCCCGTAGTCGCGACCGCCGGGTTCCTCCTGAGCATCCTGGCTACCCTCGGCACGGTAACCGCAGTGCTCCAGTACGGATGGGGGCTGTCCCTGCTCGGCCTGCACACCCCCACACCGGTACTCAGCATCCTCCCAACCCTTCTGGTCGGAATCGTCTTCGGCCTCGCCATGGACTACCAACTCTTCCTCGTCTCAGGGATGCGCGAAGCACACGTTCACGGCAAGAACGCGAAAGACGCCGTACGAGCCGGAATCAATACGTCCAGGTCGGTGATTACAGCAGCTGCGATCATCATGATCGGCGTCTTCGGCGGCTTCGCTCTTTCAGAAAGTGCGACCATCACGCCCGTCGGTCTCGGCCTCGCTCTCGGGGTTCTCATCGACGCGTTCCTCGTGCGGATGCTGCTCGTACCAGCAACCATGACCCTGCTGGGCGAAGCGGCCTGGTGGATGCCCAAATGGCTAAACAAGATCCTGCCCAATGTCGATG
This sequence comes from Cryobacterium adonitolivorans, assembly GCF_004402695.1. GTDB lineage: Bacteria > Actinomycetota > Actinomycetes > Actinomycetales > Microbacteriaceae > Cryobacterium > Cryobacterium adonitolivorans. The sequence continues at coordinate 153,461 of NZ_SOFL01000036.1, forward strand.
TGGAAGGCAGCCAACTGGAGCAGCAGACACACACGGAGGTACGCATCCCGATTCACGCCTGAGGATCAATCCGGTCACCTCTATGCTGACCGAAGTCGCCTCGATGGCGGAAATGCGACGCTAAACCGTCACACGACTTGAACCAGTCGAAACGCCCGGGCAACGCACCAGTCATTTCCGCCATCGAACGCTCGCCGGACAGAATCGACTACGAGGGAGCGCAACAGGAGCAGGTCTACGCTTGCGGCCGCCTGTCAATCGACGAAATGTGGGAGTACACGGGAACCGTAGGTATTCGCTTCCTCGTAGGGGACATCGCTATCGCGGAGGAAGCCGGCGGTCGCCAATGTCGTACCGCACGTGCCGGCCGAGCTTTAGGTACGGCGGCCCTGTATGAGTCAGGCGCCAGTCTTCCAGCGTTCGCTCGGGCAGTCGGAGCATCTCCGCAAGTTCCTGCTGGGTGAGAAACGTCGAAGTGATCAGAGTCATCGCGTCCATACCCAGAAGGTGCGCGCACGAAGCCGTGGGCAGCCCGACTGGTTCAGGACGTGCCCGTATCAGCCCGTGCAGTAGGACACCACAGCACCCCTTAGAGAGCGTTACTGGGCCGTTTCTGGTCACAGAGGCTGTTTGAGGCCTTGACGGGAGGAGGGGCGATGGGCTGTTTCGCCGCGGAATCCTGCGCCTGTTACTGCTGGGGTACCTGGACTCGAACCAAGAACAAATGAACCAGAATCATCCGTGTTGCCAATTACACCATACCCCAATGGCGATGTCCGAGGACCGCGCCGAAAAGTAACTCTATCCCACTCCGGGGCGACCAGCCAAATTGACTGGCGGGTGTGTCGCGAGCGGGCCGAGGAGATCGCGGTTGATGGCCACGGCGGCGCGGGTGCCCTCGCCGGCGGAGATAAGTAACTGCTCCGGACCGGGCGGGGTGGTGTCTCCAGCGGCGTACAGCCCGGACACCGAGGTGCGGCCCTGGGCGTCGACGACGAGCAGGCCGGCGGCATCCGTGGCCGGGTTCAGCGCAGCCGCAAAGGTTGCCGCGGCCTCGTACCTGGGGCGCACAAAACCCCCCTCCCTGGCCACGAACTCGCCGTCGCCGACCTGGATGCCGGTCATGGCACCGCGCTCCCCCACCACGTCGGTGAGCGGACGCCGGTCGACCCGGATGCCGCGCGAGGCGAGCCCGGCCTCGTCGGCCTCGGTGACACGGCCGACGCCGTTGGTGAAGACGATCAGGTCGGCGGTCCACTGCGAGATGAGCAGGGCGTGTTCAGCGAGGTCGTCGGTCTCACCGATCAGGGCCAGGGCCCGGTCGGCTTCTTCGTAGCCGTCGCAGGCGATGCAGCTGTGCAGGTTGGTGCCATACCAGGCGCGAATACTCGGCAGCGCCGGCAGCGTCTCGGCCAGGCCGGTGGCGATGAGCACGGTTCGCGCCGCCACCACGCGGTTTTTCTCTCCGCGCATGCCCTTGGTGGACACGGTGAACCGTGCCGCGCCGTCGCCGGGCAGCTGCTCGACGGAGCGCACCAGGCCCACGTGGAACTCGGCGGACGGGTAGGCCTCGTACTCCTCGCGGCCAATGCGTCGCAGCTCCAGCGGCGGCACACCGTCGCGGGTGATGAAGCCGTGCGAGCGCAGCGTGGCGGAGTGCCGGGGCCGGTTGCTGTCGATCATCAGGGTGCGGCGGCGGGCGCGCACGAGGCTGAGGCCGGCGGCGAGCCCGGCCGGTCCGGCGCCGATGATGACGACGTCGTACGGCGCCACACCGGCCCCGGCAGCGGAATCGCTGCCGGGGCCCGTGGCGGCACTCAACGGGCCATCGGTCGTCATGACACCAGGGTCGCCGAGAGCCGATCCAGGCGAGCCAGCGTGTCGGTCCGGCCGAGGATCTCCATCGACTCGAACAGCGGCGGCGAGATCTTGCGACCCGACACGGCAACACGCAGGGGGCCGAACGCCACCCGCGGCTTGAGGCCGAGGCCGTCGATCAGCGTCTCGGTGAGGGTGCTGTGAACGAGCTCATGGGTCCACTCCGCTTCGGGAATGCTCCGCAGTGCCGTCGTGGACGCGGTAAGAATCTCGGCAGCGTTCTGCGGGAGAGAGGCGAGCGCATCCGGCTGGTGCTCGAGCATGTCGGCGCTCTGGAACAGGAAGCCGAGCATATCCGGCGTCTCGCCGAGCAGTGCGATGCGCTCCTGCACGAGCGGGGCGGCGGCGGTGAGGATGGCCTGCTCGGTGTCGCTGAGCGGCTCGGTGAGCACGCCCGCCTTCACCAGGTAGGGAACCACGCGCACGGCGAAGTCGGCCGGCTCGAGCAGGCGGATGTGGTCGCCGTTGAGCGATTCGGCCTTCTTGAGGTCGAAGCGGGCGGGGTTGGGGTTCACGTCGACGACGTCGAACGCGGCGATCATCTCCTCGATGGAGAACACGTCGCGGTCGTGGGTGAGGGACCAGCCCAGCAGGGACAAGTAGTTCACCAGGCCCTCGGGAATGAAGCCGCGCTCGCGGTGCAGGAACAGATTCGACTCCGGGTCCCGCTTGGAGAGCTTCTTGTTCTTGTCACCCATCACGTAGGGCAAGTGGCCGAAGCGCGGCACAAAAGTGGTGATTCCGATGTCGATGAGCGCGTGGTACAGCGCGATCTGACGGGGCGTGGAGGAGAGCAGGTCTTCGCCGCGCAGCACATGGGTGACGCCCATCAGGGCGTCGTCGACGGGGTTCACGAACGGGTAAAGCGGATGTCCGTTGGGCCGCACCACGACGAAGTCGCTGAACGAGCCGGCCGGGAAGGTGATCTCGCCGCGCACCAGGTCGTCGAAGGAGAGCTCGGTGTCTGGCACCTTGAGGCGGAGCGCGGGCTCGCGGCCCTCGGCGCGGAAGGCGGCCTTCTGCTCGTCGGTGAGGTCGCGCTCGTAGTTGTCGTAGCCGAGCTTGGCGTCGCGGCCGAGCTTGATGTTGCGTTCGGCGATCTCCTCGCCGGTGGCGAAGCTCTCGTAGATGTGGCCGGACTCGATGAGCTTGGCGATCACATCGCGGTAGATGTCGTAGCGCTGGGACTGGCGGTACGGCTCGTTGGGTCCGCCGGCTTCCACGCCCTCGTCCCAGTCCAGGCGCAGCCAGCGCATCGCGTCCAGGAGCTGGGTGAAGCTCTCCTCGCTGTCGCGGGCCGCGTCGGTGTCCTCCACGCGGAAGATGAATTTACCCCCGGTGTGCCGGGCGTATGCCCAGTTGAACAGGGCCGTACGGATCAGGCCGACGTGGGGCGTTCCGGTGGGCGAGGGGCAGAACCGCACGCGCACATCAGTGCCGGTGGCGGTCGAGAACGGGTGTGCTGTTGTAGTAGACATACTGTTGTCATCCTATCGAGGGTGTGCCGCGTTCCAACCTCGAAGTGAGCGAAGCCTGCAGCGACCAGGGCGCCGCGTCGATCTCGCCGATGGCCCGGATGGTGGCCGCCACCGCCGGAATCGACTCCGCCCCCTCGGTTCCGACCAGGTGAATCGTGCGGAAGTCGCCGCCCGTCGTGGGCCGGGCCACGATGCCCGCTGGCAGCGGCGACGCCGCGATGGCCAGGGCGGGCACGAGCGCCACGCCAAGGCCCGCCGCGACCATGCCGAACACGGCCACGACGTTGTCGGTCTCGTAGGAGATGCTCGGGCTGAACCCGCTGCGGGTGGCGAGGTCGAGCAGGTGGGCTCGGCAGCGCGGGCAGCCGCCGATCCACTGCTCCGCGGCCAGCAGGGCCAGGTCGATGCGGTCGCGGCCGGCGAGGGGGTGCTCGCGGGGCACGACCACGAGCATCTCGTCGCGCCAAAGCGGCACGACGGTGAGTCCCTGGGCGCTCTGCCGGTGTGGGTCGGCCTGGTCGCCCGTGTAGCTGAAGGTGATCGCGAGGTCGGCGGCCTGGTCGCGCACGGCCCTCACGGCCTCCGGCGGCTCGGCCTCGACGTAGTTCAGCTGCACGCCGGGGTGCCGCTGGGAGAGACCGCGCAGCAGGGTGGGGATCACCGTGGCCGAGGCGGAGGGGAACGCGGCGAGGGTCACCCGGCCGCTGCGGAGGCCCACCAGGTCGCTGAGTTCGCCCGCCGCCGCATCCAACGCCTGGGTCACGGTGGCCGCGTGCCGGGCCAGGATGCGGCCGGCCTCGGTGAGCCGCACGCCGCGGCCGGCCTTGGCCACCAGCGGCATGCCCAGGCGAGCCTCGAGCCGTTTGAGGTGCTGGCTCACGGCCGGCTGGCTGTAGCCGAGCGAGCGGGCTGCGGCCGTGATCGAGCCCAGCTCGTTGATGCGGTGCACGATGCGCAGCGCGTGGGAATCTACATCGAGTGCACGTTGAACATTTTCGGGCATGCCCGAATCATAACGAGCAGTTATCTAATTGATCGAGGACTGGGCATTGCCGAATGGATCGATGGAGGCAACGCTGGGTGGATGCGATCGACCGTTCCACCCTCAGCTCCAGCCTCGGCGCCGTCTCCAGCTCTGTCCTCGGCACCGGCACCGGCACTGACCATGGCCGAGGCGCAGGCCGCCTACTCCCCTACGAGCACGCGTTATCTGGCCGCGTGCACCGCGGGGTTGCCCACCCTGGACACCGTGCGGGCGCTCCGCGAGGACGCCGACACCTGGGGCAACGGCCTGGCCTCCCCGGCGCACTATCAGGTCGAAGTCGACCGGGCCCGCGCTCTCTACGCCGGACTGGTCGGGGTGGGCACCGACCGGGTGGCCGTTGGGTCGCAGGCATCGGTCATGGCGGCCGTGCTGGCCGCATCCGTGCCCGCGGGCCGCGAGGTCGTGTGCATTGATGGGGACTTCACGTCGATGGTCTTCCCGTTCCTGCAGCAAGAGCACCGAGGAATCACGGTGCGCCACGTACCGTTGGCCCAGCTCGCGGCCTCGCTCACCGAGCGCACCTGGCTGGTCGTCTTCTCGCTGGTGCAGTCCGCAACCGGCGAGATCGCGGACGCGCCGGCCATCCGGGCCGCGGCCGCCGCGGTGGGAGCATTCACGCTCTGCGACACGACGCAGTCCACCGGCTGGCTACCCGTGCACGCCGACGACTTCGATGCCACGATCTGCCACGCCTACAAGTGGCTGGGCGCACCGCGCGGTGCGGCATTCCTCACCGTGCTGCCCGCCCTGGCGGCGGTGCTGCGCCCCGTGCAGGCCGGCTGGTTCGCGGGCGACGACCCGTGGGCATCTTGTTATGGCCCCACCATGACCCTGGCGACGGATGCCCGACGCTTCGACGTGTCGCCGGCCTGGCCCGCCTGGGTGGGCACGCGGGTGGCTCTCGAGTTCTTCGCAACACTGGACCCGGCCACCGTGTACGCCCACGACACCGGCCTGGGCAATGCGCTCTGCGCCGGGCTCGGGCTGCCCGTGAACAACCAGGCCATCGTCACGTGGGCCGACCCCGCCGGCATCGACCTGGCCCGCCTCACCGCCGCCGGCATCACCGCCTCCGGCCGGGCCGGCCGCGCCCGCGTGGGCTTCCACCTCTGGAACGACTCCTCCGACGTGGATGCCGTGCTAGCGGCCCTCGCCCAGCCCCAGTCTCGCGAACTGCGACTTAAGCCCCAGAATCTCGTGACGTGAGGTGCTTAGCTCACGGTTCGCGGATGGGGTGGGCTGGGTGGGGTGAGCCGGGCCTCGGGCGGGCTACTTCTGGGCGGCCACCGCGTCGATGATCGCGCTGGCCAGCTTCACGGAAGACGCCGGGTTCTGGCCCGTGTAGAGGTTGCGGTCGATCTCGATGTGCTCGGCGAAGGAGGCACCCTCGACGAAGTCGGCACCGAGCTCGACCAGGCGAGCCTGCACGAGCCACTTGGCCTTCGGGGCGAGTCCGCCCAGGGCCTCTTCGGCGTCGGTGAAACCGGTCATGCGGTAGGCCAGGAACGGCCAGGTGCCGTCGGCGGCCGTCGCGGCCAGTAGCGCGGCCGGGGCGTGGCACAGCACGCCGAGGATCCGACCGGATGCGATGGTGTCGGTCATGATCTGGCCACTGGTGGCGTCGACCGCGAGGTCCTCCATGGGGCCGTGTCCACCGGGATAGAAGACCACGTCGTAGTCGGCAACAGTGACGTCATCGAGCGATGCCGGGCTCTTCAGTGCGGGCATCGAGCCGAGGTAGCTGCGGAGCTCGGTGGAGCGCTCCTCGCCCCCGGTGGCCCCGGCGACCAGGCTGCCCTCGTCGACGGTGGGCGCGATGCCCTGAGGGGTGGCGATGGTGATCGACCAGCCGGCCTCGGTGAAGAGGCGGTGCGGCTCGGCAAGTTCCTCGGCCCAGTACCCGGTGGGGTGCAGGGTGCCATCGTTGAGGGTCCAGTGGTCAGCGGCGCTGACGACGAAGAGTACGGAAGTCATAGTTTCTCCAGTGGCGAATTCAGTAACGATACGGAAAGGGCAGTGAGCTCAGCTGGCGGCCGTGGTCGACTCGAGAACGGACGTCTTGACAACCATCTTGCCGGTGTTCTCTCCGCGTAGCATGCCCAGGAAGGCATCGACCGAGTTCTCGATGCCGTCAACGACGGTCTCGTCGAAGACGATGTCGCCGGCCGCGAACCACGCGCCCATCTGCTCGGTGAAGGCGGGGAAGTGCGCCAGGTAGTTGCCCACGGTGAAGCCCGTGAGGGTGAGTCCGCGGGTGACGATGTTGACCATGTTCTGCACACCGGTGGGGCCATCGGTGCGGTTCATCTGCGAGATGGCACCACAGAGCGCGGCGCGGCCGCCGTCTTTGAAGGCACCGAGAGCGGCGCTCAGGTGGTCGCCGCCGACGTTGTCGAAGTACACGTCGATGCCCTCGGGGGCGGCCTCGGCCAGCTGGGTGGCGAGGTCGCCGGTCTTGTAGTTGAAGGCCGCGTCGAAGCCGTACTTCTCGGTGAGCAGTGCCACCTTCTCGTCGGTGCCGGCGGAGCCGATCACGCGAGCGGCACCTTTGAGGCGAGCGATCTGGCCGACCATGCTGCCCACGGCACCGGCGGCGCCGGAGACGAAGACGGTGTCGCCCTCCTTGAACCTGGCAACCTCGAGCAGGCCCACGTAGGCGGTGAGCGCGGTCATGCCCAGCACGCCGAGGTACGCGGACGACGGCACGTTGGGAATCTCGGGAACGACGCGGAAGCCAGCGGCGTCTTCCTGCACGACGTCGCGCCAGCCGTACTGGTGCACGACGAGGCTGCCGACGGCCACGGACTCGGCGGCCGACTCGACGACGCGGCCGACAGCGCCGCCGCCCATGGTCTCGCCGAGCACGAACGGCGGAATGTAGGACTTGACGTCATTCATACGGCCGCGCATGTAGGGGTCGACGGAGATGAAGTCGTTCACGACGCGCACCTGGCCGGCCGCCAGGTCGGGCAGGTCGATAACGGCGGTGCTGAAGTCGGCTGCGGTGGGCCAGCCGGTGGGCCGGGCGGCGAGCTGAATCTGGGTGCTGGTGCCTGTCGTCATGAGAAGAATCCTTACTGTTCGCGGTCGGTGCCGGGGCGTTCGTGGCGTCCCTGTTTCAACGGATCGTTTTCTGCACCGATCGTTTTACTATAGCCGGGCTATCGGTTATAGTGAAACGAACGGTACAGAACATTCACAGCATCACCGCTCGCAACACCCACGGACCAGACGTCAGCGGGACGGAAGGCAGGCAGCTCATGGGACGGCTCCAGACGTTCGACAGCACCGCGGTCGTGCAATCCGCCCGCGACGTCTTCTGGGACCTCGGCTACGACGGGGCATCCCTGGCCGACCTCGAGACGGCGACCGGTGTCAACCGGTCGAGCCTGTACCACGCGTTCGGCAGCAAACGGGGGCTCTTCGACGCCGCCGTTGCCGATTACCGCGACACCGTCATCAGCCCTCGCCTGCGCGGCCTGCAGGCGGATGGTGCGGGCCGCCGGGACCTGCTGGCCTACTTCAACGAACTGCGGGAAGCCGTGGCCACGCTGCCGCTGGACTCCCCCCGGCGGGGCTGCCTCCTGGTCAACTGCGCCACGGGACTCGCCACGCACGACGAACCCGCCCGAGAAGTGGTGGAGGCGTACCGCACCGAGCTCGCGGCCGCGCTGCGCAACGCCCTCGCCAACGCCGGTGCCATCGCCCAAGCCGACCGCTCTCGGGACACCGGCTCCGAAACGTCCGCTTCCACCGAACGCACCGACGAACGGGTGCGCACCCTCGCGTCCCTCTCGATGAGCGCGATGCTGCTCGCCCGGGTCAACGCCGCCGAGTCGGACGCACTCCTGTCCACGGCCGCGGACCAGGTCCGCGTCTGGTTCCCCGCTCCCTGACCGCGCCCGCCGACCACTAACTGTTCCCCGTCCGGACATTTGCATCCGGTGCGCCGGGCACAATTGCCCGCTTGGGGAACAGTCGGTGGTCAGGTTGTTCGCGGTTCGAAGAAGAGCCTAGGCCGCGCGGCGGACGGGGTTGGTGAGCACGCCGAGGCCCGGGATCTCGATGCTCGCGGTGTCGCCGTCGGACACCTGCCGGGCGGCGCTGGATGAGCCGGTGAGGATCACGTCGCCGGGCAGCAGGGTGAACGAGTGCGAGAGGAACGAGACGATCTCCGCCATCGAGAACGCCAGCAGCGACACCTCCCCGCTCTGGAACTCGGTGTCGTTGACCCGGCCGAGAACGCGGCCATCCGCCGGATCGAACTCGGTGTCGATGACCGGGCCGAGCGGGCAAAAGGAGTCGAAGCCCTTGGCCCGGGCGCCGTGGCCGTCGCCCTCGCCCACGTCGACCGCGGTGACGTCGTTCGCGATCGTGTAGCCGAAGATGGCCCCGGGTGCGTCGGCGACGCTGAGGTTCTTGGCGACCCGGCCGATCACGATGGCCAGCTCACCCTCGACGCGCACGTCGTGGGATGCCGCGGGCAGCACGATGGGGTCGTTCGGTCCCACGACGGTGGTGTTGGGCTTGAGGAAGAACCGTGGCTCGGCGGGCTCCCCCGGCGCGGCCAGCGCCGCGGCCTTCTCCGCGGCATCCGCGAAGTAGGCACCGGCCAGGCCCACGACCTTGGAGCGGGGAATCACCGGCGCGAGCAGCGCCACATCCACCAGGGGCAGGCGCGCGCCGGTGGGGTTGTAGCCGGCGAACATCGGGTCGCCGGTAAGGACGACGAGTTCGTCGTCGTCGATGATGCCGAATGCGATGGTTCCGGCGTGGCTGAACCGGGCGATCTTCACGCGGTCACCCCGGCGCCCAGGCGCATCAACCAGCTGTGACGGTCTGGCAGACGGCCGTACTGGATGTCGGTGAGCTCCTGGCGGAGCGCCATGGTGATCTCGCCGGCGGGCGAGTCGGCGTCGCCGATGGTGAAACCGGTGCCCTTGAGCTGGGCGATCGGGGTGACCACAGCGGCGGTGCCGCAGGCGAACACCTCGGTGATCTCACCGGATGCCACGCCGTCGCGCCACTCGTCCACCGTTACGTCGCGCTCGATCACGGTCATGCCGCGGTCGCGGGCGAGCTGGATGATGCTGTCGCGGGTGACACCCTCGAGGATGGTGCCGGTGAGCCGGGGGGTGACGAGGGTGCCGGTGCCGTGCACGAAGAACACGTTCATTCCGCCGAGCTCGTCGATGTGGGTGCCGGTCTCGCCATCGAGGAAGAGTACCTGGGCGCAGCCGTTGTCGTAGGCCTCCTGCTGCGGCAGCAGGGAGGCCGCGTAGTTGCCACCGCACTTGGCGGCACCGGTGCCGCCGCGACCGGCGCGGGAGTACTCGGTGGACAGCCAGATCTTCACCGGGGCGACGCCGTCGGTGAAGTAGGCACCGGCGGGGCTGGCGATCACGTAGTAACCCACCTTGTGCGCGGCCCGCACGCCGAGGAAGCTCTCGTTGGCGATCATGAACGGGCGCAGGTACAGGCTGGTCTCCGGTGCGTCGGGCACCCAGGAGCCGTCGACGGCGATCATCTGCTTGACCGATTCGATGAAGTCGGCCACCGCGAGTTCGGGCAGCGCCAACCGGCGGGCCGAGCTCTGCAGGCGTTCGGCGTTCTTCTCGGGCCGGAACGTCCAGATGGAGCCGTCGGCGTGGCGGTACGCCTTCATGCCCTCGAAGATCTCCTGGCCGTAGTGCAATACCGAGGAGGCGGGGTCGAGCAGCAGCGGTCCGTAAGGCGTGACCCGGGCGTCGTGCCAGCCCTTCTCGACGGTCCAGTCGATGGTGACCATGTGGTCGGTGAAGTGCTTGCCGAAGCCGGGATCGGCGAGGATCGTCTCACGCTCGGCGCTGCTGCGGGCCGTCTGGGACGGCGTGAGCTCGAACTCGAGCGGGAAGGTGGTGGTCTGCTGGCTCATGGGAGTCCCTTGTCGTAGGCGGGAGTGCGGTTAGGCGGGAGTGTCGGTCAGGCGGGTCACGATCGCATCGCCGACGGCGCCGGTGGATCGTGGCTCCGCGGCGACGCTGCGGGCGATGATGTCGGCCGTGACGGCCGCGCTCACCCTGGCCGACGCATCCGCAAGACCGAGGTGGTTCAAGAGGAGCGCGACAGAGAGGATAGCCGCCGTGGGATCGGCCAGCTGCCGGCCCGCGATGTCGGGTGCCGAACCGTGAACGGGTTCGAACATGCTGGGGAAGCGACCTTCCGGATTGATATTTCCGGATGCCGCCAGGCCGATGCCGCCGCTGATTGCCGCTGCCAGGTCAGTGAGAATGTCGCCGAAGAGGTTGTCCGTGACGATGACGTCAAATCTACTCGGATTCGTGACGAGAAAAATCGTTGCCGCATCCACGTGCAGGTAATCGACGGTCACGTCCGGGTATTCGGCGGCGACCTCAGTGACGATGCGCTGCCACAGGCCGCCAGAGAAGACGAGAACGTTGGTCTTGTGCACCAGGGTGAGGCGCTTGCGCGGGCGGTTCTCGGCCGCTTCGAATGCGTAGCGCACGACCCGCTCCACGCCGAACGCCGTATTGACCGAGACCTCGTTGGCCACCTCCTGCGGGGTGCCCTGACGGATGGTGCCGCCGTTGCCGACGTAGGGGCCCTCTGTGCCTTCGCGCACCACGACGAAGTCGACCTCGCCGGGGGCGCCGAGCGGGCTGGGCACGCCGGGAAAGAGAACGCTCGGGCGCAGGTTCACATAGTGGTCGAGGGAGAAGCGCAGTTTGAGCAGCAGCCCGCGCTCGATGTTGGCGTTCTTCAGGCGCGGGTCGCCGGGCACACCGCCGACGGCGCCGAGCAGGATGGCGTCGTGGGCGCTGATCGCGGCCAGGTCCTCGTCGGTGAGCACGTCGCCGGTCTCGAGGAACCGGGTGGCACCGAGCGAGAAATGCGTGAGCTCGAAGTCGACGGGCTCGGGCGCGGTCACGGCGTCGAGCACCTTCAGCGCTTCGGCGACGACCTCCGGGCCGATGCCGTCTCCGGCGATGACTGCGAGCTTGACTGAGCGGGACATGCGGCTCCGATTACGGTGAGGCAGCCGGTGGGCTGGCGATATTGGCGCGATATTGGCTTGGAGATACCCTGCAAATCAACCCTACTGTGCGCATTCCGCTGTCTATGCTTGAGAATCCTGACCGTGCGCGTCGCCGACGCGCATGGGCCACCCCATTAGAAAGCAGTCACCTATGAGTATCGGATTGGGAATCTTCCTCTTCGTCGTCGGCGCCATCCTCGTGTGGGCGCTGAACATCCAGGTCGACTGGGTCGACCTCGACCTCGTCGGCTACATCCTGATGGGGGCCGGCGCCCTCATCTTCGTGCTCGGCCTGGTGTTGCTCACCCGCCGCCGCAGCAGCATCAGCACCACCCGCAGCGCCGTCGACCCGGTCAGCGGAGAGCGCACCGTGCAGCAGGAGCGCTCGATCGACGACGTGTAAACCTCGCTCCACCAACAAGAAAGCCCCGGATTCGCATCCGGGGCTTTTTTGTGCGTCTGGCTGGTTACTCGGTGATGTCGATGGCGACCATCACGTCGGCCGTGATCGCCACGCGGAGCGAGGCGAGCAGGGCTGCCGGCACCGGTGAGTCGACGGTCAGTACGCTGAGCGCCCGGCCGCCGGCCTCGTGGCGCGCGATCTGCATGCCGGCGATGTTGATTTCGGCGTCGCCGAACTCGCGGCCGTAGACCGCGACGATGCCGGGACGGTCGGTGTACAGCATGACGATGAGGTGCTCGGCGAAAGGCACCTCCACGTCGTAGCCGTTGACTTCGACGATCTTCTCGATCTGCTTGGTGCCCACCAGGGTGCCGGACACCGACACCTGCGAACCATCGGCGAGGGCGCCGCGCAGGGTGATCAGGTTGCGGTACTCGGGCGATTCGGTTTCGGTGATCAGGCGCACCGCGACACCGCGCTGCTCGGCGAGCAGGGGCGCGTTGACGTAGGAGACGGTTTCGCTGACCACGTTGGTGAAGATGCCCTTGAGGGCCGCGAGCTTGAGCACCGAGACGTCGAACTCGACGATCTCGCCACGCACCTCAACGTCGACGCTGGTGAGCGGGCTGTGGGCGGCGAGTCCGGAGAATACCTGGCCGAGCTTCTCGACGAGCGGGATGCCGGGGCGCACCGTCGGGTCGATGATTCCGCCGGCGACGTTCACGGCGTCGGGCACGAGTTCGCCCGACAGCGCGAGGCGCACCGACTTGGCGACCGAGACGCCGGCCTTCTCCTGGGCCTCGTCCGTGGACGCGCCGAGGTGCGGGGTGCTGATCAGGTTGTCGAGGCCGAGCAGCGGCGAACCTGTCGGCGGCTCGTTGACGAACACGTCCAGGCCGGCGCCGGCGATGGTGCCGTCAACCAGGGCCGTGTACAGGTCGGCTTCGTCGATGAGTCCGCCACGGGCGACGTTGACGACGTAGGCGGTCGGCTTCATGAGCCCTAGCTGGGGGGCGCTGATCATGCCAGTGGTCTCCGGCGTCTTCGGCATGTGGATGGTGACGAAGTCGGACTGCTCGAGCAGCTCGTCCAGGGTCACCGGGTGCACGCCCAGCTGCTGCGCGCGGGCCGAGGTGATGTACGGGTCGAAGGCGATGATGTTCACGCCGAAGGCCTGCAGGCGGGCGGCCACCAGGGCGCCGATGCGGCCGAGGCCGATGATGCCGACGGTCTTTTCGTACAGCTCGATGCCGGTGTACTTGGAGCGCTTCCACTGGCCCTGCGCGAGGGCGCCGTGCGCCGGCGGGATGTGGCGGGCCAGGCTGAGGATGTGGCCGACGGTGAGTTCGGCGGCGGAGATGATGTTGGAGGTGGGGGCGTTGACGACCATGACACCGGCCGCGGTTGCGGCCTTGATGTCGACGTTGTCGAGGCCGACACCGGCGCGGGCGATGACCTTCAGGTTCGGCGCTGCGGCCAGCGCCTCGGCGTCGACCTTGGTCGCGGAGCGGACCAGGATGGCGTCGGCGGAAGCCAGCGCAGAGAGCAGTGCGGCACGGTCGGTGCCGTCTACGTTGACAACGTCAAAGTCGGGGCCCAGGGCATCGACTGTGGCGGGCGAGAGTTCTTCGGCGATTAATACGACGGGCTTCGACACGAAAACAGATCCTTAGAAAGCGTTAGGCGATGGAAGCTCGCGCCTCGACGGTGGGGCGCCAGATACCACAACACCTTACTGGCACCAGAATGGACCAATGAGCCCCGAGGCAGCGACCAACGTCCTAACCGTGCTGAGGATCGTCCTGGCGGTGGTGTTCGTCGGCGCCGGGATCAGCCATTTCGCGCCCCCTGTTCAGCGCACGATGGCCGCCATGATCCCGCCACGACTGCGTGTGCAGGGTCTGCTGGCACCGATGAACCTCGTGATCTTCACCGGCCTGTGCGAGATCGCGGGCGGCATCGGGCTGCTTATCGAATCCACCCGTGTTACGTCCGGAGTCGCCCTGGCCGTGTTTCTCGTGGCAGTGTTCCCCGCCAACGCCTACGCGGCGCGGCACAAGGACCGGTTCGGCGCGGTCGCGATTCCGCTGGTTCCGCGGCTGCTCGGCCAGCTGGCGCTGATCGGCCTGGTGCTCGTGGCCGGCCTGGCCGGCTGAGCCCGCCTGGGGATCCCTAGACGATCAGGCTGCCGAGGCCGAAGACAAAGATGTCGAGGGAGATTGCCGAGACCAGGGTCAGCCCGGCCAGCATCAGCAGCGCCTGCGGACCGGCTTCCCGGCGGCGGCCGAGCCAGAACGCGACCCCGAAAACCACGATCGGGGCGAGGGCGCCCGTCAACAGCACGCCCCAGCCGAAGCCGCTCAGGGTGGTGTCGAGCCCCTGGGCGGCGTTGTTGAGGCCGATCAGGTTACCAAGGCCGGACCACGCGCTGTACGCATAGAACAGCCCGAACAGGATGGCGATGGTAGCGGAGAGCCACGCCGGGGTGCGGTGGGTGCGGGGCGTGTCGGTCGTGCCAGACGTGTCGGTGTTGTCAGTCTTGTCGGCGCTCATCAGAGTCCCCCGGTTCCGGCGATGAAGGGCAGGGGCGCCAACAGCACGACACCCAGGATGAGCCAGGTCCAGCGCAGGCGCGGCGTGCCGCGGGTGAGCCAGTACGAGGAGGCGAACCACACGAGCGGGGCGGCCACGGCCAGCCACGTGCCCAGCGAGAACATGAACTGGGCCAGCGGGTCGTTCAACGGGTTCTCGATGCGCCCGGCCCCGATGAACCAGCCGATTGTGTACAGCAGGTAGACGCCGCCGAGGACGCCCAGGCCGACGAGGGCCGACGACGACAGGGGTGCCCGACCCACGGGGCCATCGACGTAGCCGCCGGGTGAACCGGTCACGGCCCAGCCCTCGGGGAGGTCGCTTCCCGGCTCCGCTAGACCGGTGCCGCCGCCCGAGCGTTCAGCAGGCGCATCCGCGGGCTCTGGCGTGGTCGTGCTGCCGGACACGAGCGTGGGGTCGTCGTCGCCGGCCCAGCCGAGCGCATCGTCATCCCGAGAAGAAGTCATGTGTTCAGCCTACCGAGAGCCCAGGGCACCTCTGAGGCACAGCAGGGGGTAGTCTGGTGGGCTCGTTCGACCCCGGGCGAAAACAGGTTGACCATGCAGCACTATCTCGACACCAACCGCGCGAACTGGAACGATCGGGCCGCGGCCCACGCGGTGCGCACCGGGCTCGGCTATGGCGTGCAACGGTACGTCGACGATTCCACCCTGTTGTCGGATGTCGTGCGCTTCGACCGCGAGCGGCTGGGCGATATCGCCGGCGTGAAGACCGTGCACCTGCAGTGCCACATTGGAACCGACACACTTTCGCTGGCCCGGCTCGGCGCCCGGGTCACCGGGCTGGACTTCTCCCCGGTGGCTCTCGCCGAGGCCCGCGCCCTGGTTGCCGAAACCGGGGACGCCGTCGAGTTCGTCGAGTCCGATGTGTACTCGGCCCTCAGCGTTCTTCCCCAAGCCGAATTCGACCTGGTCTACACGGGCATCGGCGCCCTGTGCTGGCTGCCCAGCATCGACCGGTGGGCGGCCGTCGTCGCCGGGCTGCTGGCGCCGGGCGGGCGCCTCTTCATCCGTGAAGGCCACCCGATCCTGTGGACCATGGACGAGCGACTCGCCGACGACCTGCACCTGCGCTTCCCCTACTTCGAGCAGCAGGAGCCGCTGGAGTGGGACGCCGATTCCAGCTACGTCGCGACGGACCGGCCGATCACCAGCACGAAGACCTACGAGTGGAACCATGGGATCGGCGAGATCGTGACGGCGCTCCTGGACGCAGGCCTCACCCTGACGATGCTCGTCGAACACGACAGTGTGCCGTGGGAGGCCCTGCCCGGCCAGATGGTCGAGCGCCCCGGCGGCGAGTTCGCGCTGGATGAGCGTGCCGGGGTCGCGCCGCTCAGCTACACGATCCAGGCGGTCAAGCCGCTCGGCTGACGGGTGAGGCTGCGAGTCAGCGGCGCCGCACGGCCCGGGCCACGGCGATGCTCACGGCGATGACCCAGCCCAGCACCCCGGCCAGGCAGACCCGCTCGGCGAGTCCGAGCAGGCCGGGGGCGACGGCTGCGGTGACGCCCAACGCCACCAGCCCGACGGCGGCGACGCCGGTGAGCACGGCGGCGGCCGGATAGGCACTCGGCAGCTCGCTGCCGCGCAGCCACGCCGTCAACAGGCCGAAGGCGACCAGCGCGGCGAGGAAACCTGCGGCCGCGACGAACAAATGCGCGGTGCCCAGAGCGGTGGTCGGGGCGAGCCCGGGCGCGTCGGCGGGTGGGATGTCGGTGGGCAGGAACGCCAGCGCCGCCGAGCACACCCCGGCGGCCAGCATCAGGGCCAGGCCGGCCTGGCGTAACCGGGATCGCGGTCCGAACGAGGCGAGTGCAGCGACCAGGCAGAGCGTCACCACTCCCCTGGCCAGGAAGTTCAGGTTCATGATCCAGCCGTATGGACCCACGGCGAGGTTGCTCTCCGCCTCCGAGATCACGCTGTAGTGCGGCGGCAGCAGTTGCAGCACCACATCGACCAGCACGTAGAGCACCGCGCCCACCAGCGCCACGGTCGCCAGCACCCCGGTCGAACGGAATGCGGCCCGCCCTCGGGCGGCCCCGGCAGTCATAGCGTTCACCCGGGGAAGCCTATCGGGCCGAGGGGCCGGACCGTAGTGTCGTGCCATGGCTCCCGATGAGTACCCCGGCAATCAATCCCCCGGCAATCCCTTCGCGATTCCGGGCAGCGAGGCGCCCGTCGTGGGTGTCTTCGACGTGGGCGGCTGCCGGCTGTACGCCGAGGTGCGCACGGCTGCGTCACCGCCGGGTCGGGCACTGCTCATCATCGGCGCCGCCAGCGACGACGCCGAGATGTTCCGCCCAATCGCCGAGCGGCTGGCCGCCGTCACCAGATTCACCGTGGTCACCTACGATCCCCGCGGCACCCGGCGAAGCGGCCGAAACGGCTGGCCGTGCGATTCGGCCCGTCACGCCGACGATGCCGCCACCCTGCTACACAGGCTGGGACTCGTGCCCGCCGCGGTCTTCGGCGCCAGCGCCGGCGGCATCGTGGCGCTACAGCTCGCATTGCTGCATCCGTCACTCGTTCGCCAGGTCCTCGTCTACGAGCCGGGGTATTTCCGGCTCACGGAAGCCGGGAGCGCGCTGCTCACCCGCGGGACCGATGCCGCGCGCAAGCACCTGGTCAGCCACCCGCAGGACTGGACCGGAGCCATGACCCGGGTGGCGACAGAGGCGGCCCCCGGCCTGCTTGACGCACCAACGGGGCTCGAGTGGTACACCGAACGCGGTGCCGCCCTGGCCGAGAACTTTCTCCGCGACGACCTGCCGCGCACCGGGGAGAGCATCCCAGGGGAAGCCCTGGCCGCCTCGGACGCCGACATCCGGTTCGTGTTCGGCGCCGACTCCGCGCCGGCATTCCGGGAGATCGCCCAGGAGTTGACCCGACTGCGACGAAGACCCGGCAGCGACGATCCGGGCGAGCCGGACCGGATCGCCGGTGCCGGCCATGTCGCCTACTTCACGCCGGAGCCGGTCGCCGGCTATATCCGTCGCCGGCTCGCCGGCTGACGGTTCCGGCACACCGAAGGGGCCAGTCGAGACGACTGGCCCCTTCGGTGAAACGGGCACGCGTTAGCGGGCGGCTTCGCCGTCGACGTAGTCGTCGTCGTTCGAGGCGTTCCAGGCGAACAGCTTGCGCAGCTCGCGGCCGGTGGCCTCGATCGGGTGCTCTTCGCCCTTCTTGCGCAGGGCGAGGAACTCGGGAGCTCCGGCGTCCTGGTCGTTGATGAAACGCTCGGCGAACGCACCGTTCTGGATGTCGGCGAGAACGGCCTTCATGTTCTCCTTGACGCTCGGGTCGATGACGCGCGGGCCGGAGACGTAGTCGCCGTACTCGGCGGTGTCGGAGACGCTCCAACGCTGTTTGGCAATGCCGCCCTCCCACATCAGGTCCACGATGAGCTTGAGCTCGTGCAGCACCTCGAAGTAGGCGACCTGCGGCTGGTAGCCGGCCTCGGTGAGAACCTCGAAGCCGTACTGGATCAGCTGCGATGCGCCACCGCAGAGAACGGCCTGCTCGCCGAACAGGTCGGTCTCGGTCTCTTCGGTGAAGGTGGTCTTGATGCCGGCGGCGCGCAGGCCACCGATCGCCTTGGCGTAACTGAGGGTCAGCGGCCAGGCGTTGCCAGAGGCATCCTTCTCGACGGCGACGATGACGGGAACACCACGGCCGGCTTCGAATTCGCGGCGCACGGTGTGACCAGGGCCTTTGGGCGCGACCATGACCACGTCGACGCCCGCGGGCGCCTCGATGTAGCCGAAGCGGATGTTGAAGCCGTGGCCGAAGACCAGGGCTTTGCCGTCAGCGAGATTGGGGAGGATGTCGTCCTTGTACAGGTGACGCTGCACCTGGTCGGGCGCGAGGACCACGATGACGTCGGCCCAGGCGGATGCCTCGGCGGCGCTCTTGACGGTGAAGCCGACCTCTTCGGCCTTGGCGCGAGACTTCGAGCCCTCCTTGAGTCCGATGACGACCTCGACGCCGGAGTCGCGCAGGTTCTGCGCGTGGGCGTGGCCCTGCGAGCCATAGCCGATGACGGCGACCTTCTTGCCCTGGATCAGGGACAGGTCGGCGTCTTTGTCGTAGAAGATTTCAGACAATGTGGTGTTCTCCTTGTTTGTTGAGACGTGGGTCGAGGGTCGAGCTTGTCGAGACCTCGAGACCCGGTGAGTTAGTTTTTGAAGACACGTTCTGTGATCGACTTGGATCCCCGACCAATGGCGAGGAGGCCCGATTGGGCGATCTCCTTGATGCCGTAGGGCTCGAGCACCCGCAGGAACGCCTGGGTCTTGCCGGAGTCGCCGGTCACCTCGATGACGACGGCGTCCGTGGACACGTCGACGACGCGGGCACGGAACAGGGTGACCGCCTCGAGGACCTGGGAGCGGGTGGTGTTGTCCGCCCGTACCTTGACGAGCAGGTGCTCGCGCTGGACCGACTGGCTCGGGTCGAGCTCGACGATCTTGATGACGTTGATCAGCTTGTTGAGCTGCTTGGTCACCTGCTCCAGCGGGGCGTCTTCGACGTCGACGAGGATCGTGATACGCGACAGTCCGGGGATCTCGCTGTGGCCGACGGCGAGGCTCTCGATGTTGAAGCCGCGCCGGGCGAACAGGCCCGCGACGCGGGTCAGCAGGCCGGGCTTGTCCTCGACGAGGAGGCTGAGAACGTGGGTACTCATGGTTACTCCTCTTCCCAGGTGGGGGCGTGGTCCTTGGCGTACTGCACAAAGCTGTTGCTGACACCCTGCGGCACCATCGGCCACACCATGGCGTCGCGGCTGACGATGAAGTCGATCACGACCGGGCGGTCGTTGGTGGCCAGCGCGAGCTTGATCGCGTCGTCGACCTGGTCGGCGCTGGTGACGCGGATGCCCAGGGCGCCGTAGGCGTCGGCCATCTTCACGAAGTCGGGCACCATCGCGGTGCCGTGACCGGTGTTGAGGTCGGTGAAGGAATGCCGGCCGTCGTAGAACAGCGACTGCCACTGGCGCACCATGCCGAGCGACGAGTTGTTGATGATCGCCACCTTGATCGGGATGTTGTTGATCGTGCAGGTGGCCAGTTCCTGGTTGGTCATCTGGAAGCAGCCGTCACCGTCGATGGACCAGACCACCCGGTCGGGTTCGGCGACCTTGGCGCCCATGGCCGCGGGCACGGAGTAGCCCATGGTGCCGGCGCCGCCGGAGTTGAGCCAGGAGTTCGGGCGCTCGTACTTGATGAACTGCGCGGCCCACATCTGGTGCTGGCCGACGCCCGCGGCGTAGACGCCCTCCGGCCCGGTGAGCTCGCCAATGCGCTTGATCACGTACTGCGGGGCGAGCAGGCCGTCGGCCGGTTCGCTGTAGCCCAGCGGGAACTTCTCACGCAGGCCGTTGAGGTAGGTCCACCACTCGGTGATGTCGGGGGTCGTCGTGGTGATCGCCTCGCGGTAGGCCACGGCGAGATCGGCGATCACGTCCTTGGCGTCGCCCACGATGGGCACGTCGGCGGCGCGGATCTTGCCGATCTCGGCCGGGTCCACATCCACGTGCACGATGGTCGCGTTCGGCGCGAACTCGGACGCCTTGCCGGTGACCCTGTCGTCGAAGCGGGCGCCGAGCGCGATGATGAGGTCGGATTCCTGCAGCGCCAGCACGGCAGCGACGGTGCCGTGCATGCCGGGCATTCCCAGGTGCTGCTGGTGGGAGTCCGGGAACGCGCCGCGGGCCATCAGCGTGGTGACGATGGGCGTGCCGGTCAGTTCGGCCAGCTCGAGCAGTTCGGGGGACGCCTTGGCGCGGATGACGCCGCCGCCGACGTAGAAGACGGGCTTGCTGGCGCCGGCGAGCAGCGCCGCCGCGGCCTGCACCTGCTTGCCGTGCGCCTTGGTGATCGGCCGGTAGCCGGGCAGGTCGAGCTTGGGCGGCCAGATGAACGGTGCCTTCATCTGCTGGGCGTCCTTGGTGATGTCCACCAGCACCGGGCCGGGGCGCCCGGTGTTGCAGATCAGGAACGCCGAGGCAATGGCCGCGGGAATGTCTTCGGGCCGCTTCACCAGGAAGGAGTGCTTGGTGATCGGCATGGTGATGCCGACGATGTCGGCCTCCTGGAAGGCATCAGTGCCCATCAGCGTCGAGAACACCTGGCCGGTGATCGCCAGCAGCGGCACCGAGTCCATGTAGGCGTCGGCGATGGCCGTGACCAGGTTGGTCGCGCCGGGACCGGAGGTGGCGATGGCCACCCCGACCCGGTTGCTCGAGGACGCGTAGCCCTCTGCGGCGTGGCCGGCGCCCTGTTCGTGGCGCACCAGGATGTGGCGGATGTCGTCCTGGTTCATCAGCTCGTCGTAGAGCGGGATGACGGCGCCGCCGGGCAGCCCGAAGACGTCGGTGACGCCGAGCAGCTTGAGCGTGCGCAGGATCGCGCCGGAGCCGGTGAGGATTTCAGGCGTTCCTGACGCAGTGTCGGCCGCCGTAGCGGACGGCGCGCCGGGAGTCGGGGCGAATGGCACGGGCGAAGGTTCCGTGGTCATGAGAGCAAATCCCTAAGTCGGTGACGGATGGTGTCGATTAGCCCGTGGTCGCACCCAGGGCCGCGGACTGCACGAGCTTGGAGTACTTGGCGAGGACGCCACGGGTGTATCGGGGAGGAAGTGGAGCCCAGCCTTCTCGGCGGGCGGCCAGCTCGGCTGGGTCGACCAGTAGGTCAAGCGTGCGAGCTGCGATATCGACCCGTATCAGATCACCATCGCGCACGAAGGCGATCGGACCTGCGTCCACCGCTTCGGGTGCTATATGGCCGATACACAGTCCGGTTGTGCCGCCTGAGAATCGACCATCAGTCAATAGTAGTACATCGGCTCCGAGCCCCGCGCCCTTGATGGCCGCGGTGATCGAGAGCATCTCGCGCATGCCGGGGCCGCCCTTGGGGCCCTCGTAGCGGATGACGACGACGTCGCCCGTGAGGATCTCCCCCGCGGTGAGGGCGTCCATGGCCGCGCGCTCGCGCTCGAAGACCCGGGCGGGACCCTCGAAGATGTCGCTGTCGAAGCCGGCGGTCTTGACGACGGCGCCCTCGGGGGCGATGGAGCCCTTGAGGATGGTGATGCCACCTGAGGCGTGGATCGGGTTGTCCAGGGTGCGCAGGACCTTGCCGTCGAGCTCGGGTGGGTCGATCTCGGCGAGGTTCTCGGCCACGGTCTTGCCGGTTACGGTGAGGGCGTCGCCGTGGATGAGGCCGGCCTCGAGCAGCGCGCGCATCACGACGGGCACGCCGCCGTGACGGTCGACGTCGTTCATGACGTACTGTCCGAACGGCTTGAGGTCGCCGATGTGCGGCACCTTGTCGCCGATGCGGTTGAAGTCGTCGAGGGTGAGTTCGACCTCGGCCTCCTGGGCGATGGCGAGCAGGTGCAGCACCACGTTGGTGGAGCCGCCGAAGGCCATGGCCACGGCGATGGCGTTCTCGAACGCCTTCTTGGTGAGGATGTCGCGGGCGGTGATGCCCAGGCGCAGCAAGTTGACGACGGCCTCGCCTGAGCGGTGTGCGTAGTAGTCGCGGCGACGGTCGGCGGAGGCGGGCGAGGCGGAGCCGGGCAGGCTCATGCCGAGGGCCTCGGCCACGCTGGCCATGGTGTTGGCGGTGTACATTCCACCGCAGGCACCCTCGCCGGGTGCGAAGGCGCACTCGATGCGCTTGGCGTCTTCGACGCTCATGCGGCCGGCCTTAACCGCGCCGACGGCCTCGAACGAGTCGATGATGGTGATGTCTTTTTCGGTGCCGTCGGACAGCTTCACCCAGCCGGGTGCGATGGACCCGGCGTAGAGGAAGACACTGGCGAGGTCCAGTCGGGCGGCGGCCATGAGCATCCCGGGCAGCGACTTGTCGCAGCCGGCCAGCAGCACGGAGCCGTCGAGGCGTTCGGCCTGCATGACGACCTCGACGGAGTCAGCGATGACCTCACGGGAGACCAGCGAGAAGTGCATACCCTCGTGGCCCATCGAGATGCCGTCGGAGACCGAGATGGTGCCGAACTGCAGCGGGTAGCCGCCACCGGAGTGCACGCCCTCCTTAGACGCCTGCGCGAGGCGGTCCAGGGACAGGTTGCACGGGGTGATCTCGTTCCACGAGCTGGCGATGCCGATCTGGGGCTTGTCCCAGTCCGCGTCGCCCATTCCCACCGCGCGGAGCATGCCGCGGGAAGTGGTGGCCTCGATGCCATCGGTGACGTCGCGGCTACGGGGCTTCATATCGAACTCAGGCATGCACAGAGTCTAGAACGTCGCGGGCGGCCGGTTGGCACGCCCGTGACGCACGGGACCTGCTGGTTACGCCTGGCTTGCGCCGCGGAAGTCGGCCAGGAGCGCCAGCACCTGGGTGACCTCCTTCGGGCCCCGCACCCGGTAGCCGGCCAGGGTCGCGCCCGGTCCGATCTTGAGTCCGAGGTCGCTCTCGCCCAGCACCGTGAAGGCGTCCTCGTCGGTGACATCGTCGCCGGCGTAGAGCACCCTGTCAGCGCCGGTGTGCACCCGCAGGCGTTCGAGGGCGTCGCCCTTGGTGCTGGAACGCACCGAGAACTCGAGCACGTTCTTACCCTCGCGCACGGTCAGCGCCGGCAGCAGCTCGGCCAGCTGGTTGCGGGCTTCACGCTGCACGGCCTGGCCGTCCTGGGCGGTGGCCAGGCGGGTGTGCAAGGCCAGGCCGGCCGGCTTCTGCTCGAGCCACGTGCCGAACACCGGCCCGGAGATTCGCTCGAGCACCCGGGCAAGGGTGTCGAGCTGCTCGAGTTCTGCGGGTACCAGACCCAATTCGATGCCGTTGTCGTCCAGCTGCACCTCGATGCCATGCGACCCGGTGAGCAGCACCTCGCTCTGCGGTTCGGCCACGTGCTTCAGGCTCACCAGGGCCCGCCCTGACACGAACGCGACACGAACGCCCGGCAGGTCGAGCAGTCGCTGCACCACGTCACGGGTGCCGTCGACGGCGCGGGCCTCTTCGGGTTCGTCGACGTGCGGCGCCAAGGTGCCGTCGAAGTCGAGTGCCACCAGGATGGTGTCGGCCGAGCTGATGTCCTTCAGCGCAGACACGAGGTTCTCCGGCACACCGCTGGGCACGGCGGCCCCGCCGGTGAGGGTCTGCAGGAACGCGGCGGACCAGGTGGCCACGTCGTTGTCGAAGACCTTGCGGCGCAGCGCCCGCATCCGCCGGGTGCGTTCGCGCTTGGGCATGGTCATGGCCTTCATGATCGAGGCCTTCATGCCGTCGATGTCGTGCGGGTTGATCAGCACGGCTTGCTTGAGCTCGTCGGCGGCGCCGGCGAATTCGCTGAGCACGAGCACGCCGTCGCCGTCGTAGCGCACCGCCACGTACTCCTTGGCGACGAGGTTCATGCCGTCGCGGAGTGCCGTCACAAGCATCACGTCGGCGGCCAGGTAGAGCGCCACCATTTCCTCCCGCGGGTAGCCGTGGTGGTGGTAGCTGATGGCGGTGTGGCTGATGGTGGAGTAGTCGCCGTTGACGCGGCCGACGGCGAGTTCGATCTCGTCGCGCAGCTGCATGTAGGTGGCGACCCGCTCACGGGACGGGCTGGCGACCTGCACCAGGGTGACGTCTTCAACGCTGAGCGTGCCGTCGGCGAGGAGTTCGCCGAAGGCCTTGATGCGGTGGCCGATGCCCTTGGTGTAGTCCAGGCGGTCCACGCCGAGCATGATCGTCTTGGGATTGCCGAGGTCCTCGCGGATCTGGCGGGCGCGTTCCTGGATCTCGGGCCGCTTGGCCATCTCTTCGTAAGCTTCGGCGTCGATCGAGATCGGGAAGTGCTTGGCGATCACCCGGCGGTGCTGGCCGTTCTGGCTGGGCACGTCAACGGCCACGCCGCGGGTGGAGTAACCGAACAGGCGACGCACGGCGCGGGAGAAGTTGCCCGCATCCGCGAGACGCTGGAAGCCGATCAGGTCGGCGCCGAGCAGGCCGTCGAGGATCTGCTTGCGCCAGGGCAACTGGGCGAAGATCCCATAGGGCGGGAACGGGATGTGATTGAAGAAGCCGATCACGAGGTCGGGGCGGGCGTCGCGCAGCATCCGCGGCACCAGCTGCAGCTGGTAGTCGTGCACCCAGACCGTGGCACCGGGCGCTGCCGATGCTGCAGCCGCGGTCGCGAAGCGTCGGTTGACCTGCACGTAGGCCTCCCACCATTCACGGTGGTAGCTGGGCGAGGCGATCACGTCGTGGTACAGCGGCCACAGGGTGTCGTTGGAGAATCCCTCGTAGTAGAGCTCGAGGTCCTCGGTGCTCAACCGCACGGGCACGATCGAGATGCCGTCGTTCTCAAAAGGTTCGAATTCGCGGTCGGCAACGCCCGGCCAGCCCACCCACGCGCCGTCGGAGGCGCGCATCATCGGTTCGAGCGCGGTGACCAGTCCGCCGGGCGAGGTGCGCCAGCTTTCGGTGCCGTCCTCGTCGAGTTCGTAGTCGACCGGAAGCCGGTTGGAGACCACGACCAGGTCGAAATGACCGGGCGCGACAGAATCGGGACCGGGCTCTGCGCCGACCTCTCCGGTGGTGTCGGGTGCGGTGGTATCTGGTGCGGTTTCGATGACTCGTCCGTTCCGGCGCCCGCCTCTGCGGTGCACCTGGCTGCACCCCGAGGTTACCAGCGAAGACTATGCTGACGCCGTGATTCGCATCGGCATGAGCTCCACCTGCGTCTACCCGCTGTCGTTGGAGGACTCGTTCAGGTTGGCGAGACAGGCCGGGTACGACGGCGTCGAGATCATGGTCACCCGCGACGAGGCCTCCCAGGACGCGGCGGTACTGTCGGCCCTGTCCGAGCGGTACGGCCTGCCGATCTTCTCCATCCACGCCCCGGTGCTGTTGCTCACTCATTTCGTCTGGGGCCGGGACCCCCGGGTGAAGCTGGAGAGGTCCGCTGAGCTCGCCGGGCAGGTCGGCGCATCGACGGTAGTGGTGCATCCGCCGTTTCGCTGGCAGGCCGGCTATGCGGAGGACTTTCTCGATATCGTGCGCGAGTTGGGCGCAAGCACCGGACTCCAGATCGCCGTGGAGAACATGTTCCCGTGGAAGATCGGCGGGCGCGGAGTCAAGGCGTACTCCCCAGGCTGGGACACCACGGTGATGGACTGCGCTGCGGTGACCCTCGACTTCTCCCACTGCGCGCTGAGCGGTCAGGACAGCCTGGCCATGGCCACGGCGCTGGGTGAGCGGCTGCGCCACGTGCACCTCTGCGACGGTTCAGGCTCCCTCGAGGAGGGCCGGGTCTTCGACGAACACCTGCTGCCCGGCCACGGCACCGAGCCGGTGGCCGAGGTGCTGCACAACCTCGCCGCCGTGAACTGGGACGGCACCATCGTGGCCGAGGTGAACACCCGCACCGCCCGCACCGAGGCTGAGCGCCTGGCCATGCTCACCGAAACCCTCGCCTTCGCCCGCAATCACACCCGTCCCCACCCCCGCGAGCCGTGAGAAAAGCACCAAACCCCGGAGGTTTTTGGGGCTTTTCTCACAGCTCGCGGGGTTGATCGACGCTATCCCCGCTAGCGTGTAACCAGGAGGAACACATGCGAAAGTTCTTGTTCAACACCGCAATGATCAGCGTCGTGGTCGGCGGCTGGCACATTCTGCAGGCCACCCGGAACGGTCCACGGGACTGGCGCCTCGTGCTCACGTGGATCGGCTGGGGACTGAGTGTCGCGGTCGCCGTCGGCAACGTCGTGAAGGATGCCGACGAGAAATCCGTGCCGGGCGCCACGGCAGCGAGAGTTAATTAGCGGGCATCCCCCCGCCAGTCCCCGTTCTGCGGCGTGTCCCCCGTGATTTCGGGGTAGAGAAGGCGAAACTGGTCTTCTCGCGTAGTTAGTAGAAAGGGGCTCACGATGTTCGGTCGTCGACGTCGCACCGCACCCGTCATCCAGGCCCCGGTTGCTCCCGCTCCGGCAGAGCTCAGCCGCGCCGAGGTCTTCGAACACCTTCACTCCGCGCTGGCGGATCTCGTCGGCGCCGACGGAGCCTGGACTCTGGTCCCCCGCCAGGCCGATGACACTGACGTGATCTTCCACGGGCTCAAGGCCCACCAGATCGCCGACGCGCTCACAGAGCTCCTGGCCACTGAGACGATGCGCCTGCGCACCGACACCCCGGCAGCGCCCCGGAACATCGCGGAGCCGCGCACCGACACCCCCGTTGACGGCATCACGGCCGTCAGAACCGGCGCCCTCCTCGTGTCCTCGGGTGCGGAACCGACCGCTTTGCCCTGGAACCCGGCGCCAATTTCGGTGTGGGCCGAACCGGCGTCCGGCGCCCGCACCGGATCGGCCACGGTCAGTCGCCTCGTCGCTTAGTCGGCTCCAAGCACAACTCTGCACGCGTCGCTGTGTGAGGATGTCTGAATGGCGCTGCACATCGAGGACTATGCACTGATCAGCGACTGCCATTCCGCAGCTCTGGTGGGCCGCGACGGCAGCATCGACTGGCTGTGTCTGCCCCGTTATGACTCCGCGTCCATGTTCGGCGCCCTCCTAGGCTCCGAAGAGCAGGGCCGCTGGCTGCTGGCTCCCGCCAACCCGACGGCCACGTGCACCCGGTCCTACCTGGGTGAGAGCTTCATCCTCTCCACGGTCTGGACGACGACGACCGGGACCGTGGAAGTGGTCGATTTCATGCCTCACGGCGACGGCCGCGCCGACGTCGTGCGCACCGTGCGCGGACTCAGCGGACACGTCGAGATGATGCAGGACCTGCGCTTGCGGTTCGGCTACGGAGCCACAGTGCCCTGGGTGCGGCAGCTTCGCCACGAGCATTCCCCCGGACTCATCGCTGTCGCCGGCCCCGACGCCGTCGTGCTGCGCGGGCCCGCTCTGCACGCCTCCGACCACCGGCACGAGGCCCGCTTTACTGTTGCGGCGGCCGATAGTGTCTCCATCCAACTCACCTGGTACCCCTCGCACCTACCTTTTCCGCAGGCCCTGAACATTCCGCAGGTCTATAGCGAAACCTTGGCCTGGTGGGCCGCCTGGGCGGACAGCTGCACCCATGACGGACCATTCCGCGCCGCCGTCGTGCGTTCGCTGCTGGTGCTGCGCGCCCTCACCCACGAGACGACCGGCGGCATCGTCGCGGCGGCCACCACCTCGCTTCCCGAACTCATCGGCGGCGCCCGCAACTGGGACTACCGATACGTATGGCTCCGCGATGCGTCGCTCACCCTCGAGGTGCTGCTCTCCCACGGCTACGAGGCCGAAGCCGAAGCCTGGCGGGGCTGGCTGTTGCGGGCGATCGCCGGGGACCCCAACGACCTGCAGATCATGTACGGCCTGGCCGGCGAACGCTACCTGCTCGAGCGTGAACTGAACAGCCTGCCCGGCTATCGCGGGTCTGCGCCTGTGCGGGTGGGTAACGGCGCCGTCAGCCAGTTCCAGTCCGACGCTGTCGGCGGCGTGATGATCGCCCTGCATGAAGCCCGCGGCGCTGGGGTGGACGAAACCGAGTTTTCCTGGCCGCTGCAGCTGTCACTGATGACCTACCTCGAAGCGAACTGGCGTCGGCCCGATCAGGGCATCTGGGAGATGCGCGGACCCGCGCGGGAATTCACTCACTCCCGGGTGATGGTGTGGGCCGCCTTCGACAGGGCGGTGCGGGGCGTGACCGAGTACGGCCTGCCCGGACCGGTTGACCGCTGGCGGCGCATCCGCGATCAGGTGCGGAGCGAGATCGAGGAGCGCGGCTACAACGCGGCACGCGGCTGCTACACGCAGTATTTCGACGGCGAAGGGGTCGACGCGTCACTCCTCGTGCTCTCCCAGGTGGGCTTCTGCGACGCCACGGATGCGCGCATGCTCGGCACCGTGCGCGCCATCGAGGCCGATCTGCTGCGAGACGGCCTCGTGCTGCGCTACACGACGCATCCGGAACTCGACGGCCTCGACGCCGGCGAGCATCCGTTCCTGGCGTGCTCGTTCTGGCTGGTCGAACAGTACGCGGCGTCCGGCCGCGTCGACGATGCGCTGGCGCTGATGACCCGGCTGGTCGGCCTCTCCAACGACGTCGGACTGCTCTCCGAGGAATACGACGTGACAACGGGGCATCACGCCGGGAACACCCCTCAGGCGCTCACCCACCTGGCCCTGGTGCGCGCGGCCGACGCCATCGTCGTGGCCGAGGACCGACGGGTCGGATCACGTCGATTTGCTCCCGCGGTTCCGGGTGACCGCGCCGTAGATGAGCAGCACGACGATCGACCCGAGAATGGCGATCACCCAGGTGCGCAGGTCGAAGAAGGACCCCATGTCGACACCGAAGATCAGGCCGGCCAACCAACCGCCCAGCAACGCGCCGACCACTCCGAGCAACAGGGTCACGAACCAGCCGCCACCCTGCGTTCCGGGCAGGATCAGCTTGGCTAGGGCACCGGCCAGCAGGCCGAGCAGGAGAAAACCGAAGAAACCCATGAGAACTGCCTTCCGTGTCCCGACCCCGGTGAATGTGCCGGCCGGCTGCGACGATCATAGAGCCGCACCGGTTCGACGGATAGGCATGCCGGTGGCGGCCGGGATCCGGCCCGGTCGCCGCAGCCCGGCCCCGGCGACCAGCGTTCGGTCCGATTCTTTGTAGGTATTCCACTGCGGCGCCCCGCCGGGGAATCCTAGATTGAAGATCATGACAGCCCCCACCCTCACCGCTCGCCTCAGCGTGCGCGACCTCGCGCAGATCGCCATTTTCGCCGCCCTCATCGCCGCCCTCGGCTTCCCCGGCGCGCTTTCGCTGGGCGCCAGCACCGTACCGATCACCTTCCAGACCCTCGGCGTGATGCTGGCCGGTGCGATCCTCGGCGCGCGCAAGGGCTTCCTGGCCGTCTTGTTGCTGCTGGCTCTCACGGCCGCCGGCCTTCCGCTGCTCTCGGGTGGGCGCGGTGGCCTGGTCTGGTTCACCACCTCCCCCTCAGCCGGCTACCCCTACGGGTGGTTGCTGGGCGTCATCGTGATCGGTGCCCTCACCGCCTGGCTGCTGCCGCGGTACCCGTTCTGGCCCGCGCTGGGCGCCACCGTGCTCGGCGGAATCGTGGTCGTCTACCTGATCGGGGTGCCGGTCACCGCCATCAACCTGGGCCTGCCGCTGTGGGCCGCCGCCGTCGACAGCGCGAAGTTCCTACCCGGCGACCTGGTCAAGGTGGTCGTGACGGTGCTCGTCGCCAAGCAGGTGCACCGGGCGTACCCGGGCCTGATCACACCGCGTCGCGCCGCCCCCGTTTCCCTGCCCGTCGACACCCGGGCGTGAGCGTGAGCGCGACCGGCATCCGTTTCGAGGGCGTCTCGCACGGCTTCGACGACCAGCCGGTGCTGCGCGGCATCGACCTGCACCTCACCGAACGCCGGATCGGCATCGTCGGCGCCAACGGCAGCGGCAAGTCCACACTGGCGCGCATGATCAACGGCCTGGTCACCCCGACCCACGGCACCGTCACGGTCAACGGCCTCGACGTGCGCCGGCAGGCCAAACTCGTCCGGCGCGAGGTGGGCTTCATCTTCACCAACCCCGACAACCAGATCGTGATGCCCACGGTGCAGGAGGATGTGGCCTTCACACTGCGGCGGCGGGGCCTGGACGCCGCTGAGATAGCGGCGCGCACCGCTGCCGCACTGGACCGCTTCGGTCTGACCACCCTGGCCGACCGCCCCGCGCACCGGCTGTCCGGCGGCCAGAAACAGCTGCTGGCCCTGGCCGCGGTTCTGGTGGCCGGGCCCAGCATCGTGGTGGCCGACGAGCCCACCACCCTGCTGGATGCCCGCAACACCCGCCTGATCACCGGGCTGCTGGTCTCGCTGACGCAGCAGGTGATCGTGGTGACCCATGACCTGGACGTGCTGGACGGCTTCGACAGGGTGATCGTGATCGACGAGGGCCGGGTCGTCGCCGACGACGTGCCCGCCGTCGCCCTGAGCGCGTACCTGAGCCGGCTCTCATGACCGGCCCGGCATGATCGGGCTGTACCGGCCGGGGACCTCGCTGCTGCACCGCGCGCCGGCCGTGCTCAAGCTGGCCGTGCTCGCCGTCGCCATGGTGCTGGTCGGCCTGGTGGCCGACCCGCTGGTGCTCGCGATCGAACTCGGGGCCGTGGTCGCCCTGTACGCGCTGGCCGGCATCCCTCCCACGGCGGCCTGGCCGCAGATCGGTCCGATCCTGTGGATCCTGGTCTTCGCCGTGCCGGTGCAGGTTCTGGTCGCCGGCGGTTCGGCGGCGGGCTGGACCACGGCCGGGCTGATGGCCGGCCGACTGCTGGTGGCGGTGGCCCTCGCCGCGCTCTTCACCCTCACCACCACGGTCACCGCGGTGCTCGAGGCGTTCCAGCTCCTGCTGCGGCCGTTCCGGCGCTGGGTGGACGCCGACAGGGTGGGGCTGCTCGTAGCCCTGACCATCCGCTGCATCCCGTTGGTGGCGGAGATCGTGCGGGAGGTGCTCGACGCCCGGCGGGCCCGCGGCGCGCAGGGATCCGTCATCGCCCTGGCCGTCCCGGTCGTCGTACGCTCGTTGTACGCCGCCGATGCGATCGGAGAGGCCCTCGCCGCACGCGGATTGGACGACTGACATGACCGCACGCACCCGTCTGCGCACTCGCGTCAGATTCGCCGGCTGGAGCGCACTCACGGCGCTCGCCCTCGGGATCGTGGCCTTCCTCACCTGGACCCAGCTCGTGATGCCAGCCGACCGCGCGGCCGCGCAGGCGGTGTTCGACAACCCCGCCGTCACGGTGACCGACACGGATGTCTCCGTGGTGATCGCCCCTGCCGCGGAACGCTCCATGGCCGGCCTGGTCTTTATTCCCGGCGCCAAGGTCGATCCGTACGCGTACCTGGCCACACTGTCCCCCACCGTGGCGGCAACCGGGATGACAGTGGTCATCACCAAACCGGTGCTGAACCTCGCGTTTTTCGACCAGCGCCCATTGGATACGTTCACGGCCACCGCGCCCGATGTGGCCAGCTGGTTCATCGGCGGCCATTCGCTCGGCGGCGTGCGCG
The DNA here is from genome assembly GCF_004402695.1 of Cryobacterium adonitolivorans. Taxonomy (GTDB): domain Bacteria; phylum Actinomycetota; class Actinomycetes; order Actinomycetales; family Microbacteriaceae; genus Cryobacterium; species Cryobacterium adonitolivorans. The sequence continues at coordinate 184,930 of NZ_SOFL01000036.1, forward strand.
CCTGCATGTATGCGCAGGACAACGAGGTCGCGGGTCTGGTGTTGTTGGGCAGTTACTGCGCGTCGGCCGTCGACGAGGAGCAGTCCGTGCTGAGCATCAGCGGCAGCGAGGACGGGCTCAGCACCCCGGCCACGATCGACGACGCCGCTGACCTGCTGCCCGCGGACACGACGTTCGTGCGGATCGAGGGCGCGAACCACGCCTCCTTCGGAGCGTACGGCGCCCAGCCCGGCGACGGTGAGGCCACGCTCACCCCGGCGCAATCGGAGCAGGCCATCACCGGGGCGCTCTCCACCTTCACGGCGCTGCGCGCTCCGCAGTCGGAGTGACTCTGCAGCCTGAGTGACCGGCGGGACGTCCTGCTCTTGTCGGCCGCCTGGGCCGGGGCCACTATGACTCGTGTCGGCCACCGTCGCCACAACCCAGGAGGACTCTTGCACGCACTCGTCGTCTACGACACCAACTACGGCAGCACCCGTACCATCGCCGAGGTGATCGCTACCGAGCTGGGCCAGGGAACAACCACCCTCAGCGTCACCGACATCACCGAGGCCAGCCTCGACGGCGTGGATGTCCTCGTGGTGGGGTGCCCCATCAACGGCTGGAAGCCGACCGATCGGATGCGCCGGTTCCTGCACACCCTCAAGCCGGGCTCCCTCACCGGCGTGCGGGCCGCCGCGTTCGATACCCGCATCAAGCTGTTCATCCACGGGGATGCCGCGGGCAAGATCTCGCACGCCCTGCACGCCGCCGGGGCCACCATCGTGGCCAAGCCGCACGGCTTCGTCGTCGACGGAACCGAGGGCCCGCTGGCCGCGGGCGAGACCGGCAAGGCCGGGGCGTGGGCGGCGTTCATCGGCGCCGAACTGCGCACGAGCGCCTGACCGGATAGACGAAAACGGCCCGTGCACAAGCACGGGCCGTTCGCAGGGTGGGGCAGTCGACTACGCGGTGAGCGAGTCCACGTACTCCTGGTTATCTTCGATCCACTTCGCGACGATGGGGCCGTAGTCCTGGCCGTCGTAGTCCACGAACATGGCGGTCTCGAGCGAGTACAGGCGTTCGAGGTCGAGCTCGAAGCCGCCGAGCCACTCGGTGGCCTGCGGGAAGTCGGTGGAGAAATCCTTCTTGCCGTAGGCGTGGATGGTCTCCGCATCGCCGAGGGTGCCCTCGGGGTCTTCGAGGTTCTTCAGGTCGAACGAGCCGTAGGCCCAGTGCGGCTCCCACAGGGTGACGGCGATGTTCTCGCCGGACTTCTCTGCCGCGGTCAGCTCGGTGAGCATCGCCGCGGTCGAGGAGGTCTGGTAGTCCATGTCCTCGAGGCCGTAGGTGGGGATCGAGTTGTTGGTGACGGCCTCGGTGAGGCCGGCGCCGGGCTCGATGCCCACGATGGTGTTGCCGAACAGGTCGGCGTTCTCGGCCAGCTCCGCGAGGGAGTCGATCGGGGCATCCGCGTTCACGGCGATGGTGTTCTTGGCCTCCGTGTTCCAGGCCGCGAGCTCGGTGATGTCGTCGCCGTACTCCTCGAGGTAGGAGGCGTGTGTGTTCGGCAGCCAGACGTCGAGGTTCACGTCGTAGTCGCCCGTGGAGAGCCCGGCGTAGACGGGAGCCACGTCGGCGTACTCGAGTTCGACGTTGTAGCCCTTCTCGTCGAGGATGGCCTTCCACAGCTCTGACGCGGCGATGCCCTCGTCCCAGCCGTTGAACACGGCGATGGTGAGGTCCTTGTTATCCGAGTTGCCGTCGCCGACGGTCTCGGCTTCGGCGGCGGTGCAGCCGGCGAGGGTGAGCATGCCGATGGCACCGATGGAAAGGATCTTGAGTGAACGGTTCTTCATGTGTCTGCCTTTCGTGTCACCTGCGGGAGGCGACCGGGTGTGAAGCTGCGGGTGAAAGCTGCGGGTGGAGCTAGACGCGCGAAGGTTCGCGCTCGGCCTGCGCCGGTGCCACGGTCGGTGCAGCGGCGGGGGCCACAGCCGGTTCCCCGGCGACGGCCGAGGCCGGAGCGTGAACTGGGTGGGCCCGGCGCTTGCGCGCGGCGAGGAGCCTGCTGATCGGGGTGTTGCCATTGCCGAGAGCGGCCGTGAGCCGGTCCAGGAAGATGGCGAGGATCACGACGGAGAGGCCGGCCTCGAAGCCGAGCGACACGTCGATGCGGTTCAGGCTGGCGACGACCTGCTGACCGAGACCGCCGGCGCCGACCATTCCGGCGATGACGACCATCGAGAGCGACAGCATGATCACCTGGTTGATACCGGCCATGATGGTGGGCATCGCCAGGGGCAGCTGGATCTGACGAAGGATGCGCCACGGTGACGCGCCGAAGGCCTGGCCGGCTTCGACCACTTCGCTGTCGACGCTGCGGATGCCGAGTTCGGTCAGCCGAACGCCGGGAGCCATCGCGAAGATGATCGTCGCCACGATGCCGGGCACGACACCGACGCGGAACAGGATCAGCGCGGGAATCAGGTAGACGAAGGCCGGCATGGTCTGCATGAAGTCGAGGATGGGCCGGATGATGCTTGACGCCACGCCTGACTTGGCCGAGAGGATGCCGAGCGGCACGCTGAACAGGATCGCCAGGACGCTCGCGACGAGCACCAGGGCGAGCGAGTCCATCGCGTTCTCCCACTGGTCCACGCCCACGATGACGACGAGGCCGACGATGGTGCCAGCGGCGAACTTCCAGCCACGGATCATCAGGGCCAGCGCCGCGGCCACGAGGATGATCACCCAGAACGGCGGTGTGGCCAGAACGAGGTCGACGAGGTCGTAGGCGCCGCTGAAGATGGCGCGCACGAAGTCGAAGAGGAACCCGAAGGTGTCGGTGACGAAGTCGATGAAGGCATCCGCCCAGCTGCCCAGCGGAATGCGGAACTCGGTGTCAGCGGCTACGTTCAGCGCTGTGTTGTGCAGAGCGGTGTTGATCACGGCTGCAGTGTTCACGGCTGTACTCCTTCCGACGCGGTTTCGCGCAGGGTTTCGGTGATGATGCTCATCGAGATGGTCGCCGGCGGTTCCATCACCGGCATCTCGCCGGTTGTCGGGCTGACGTTGCCGAGGGCAGCGAGCAGGGTCACCCGGGGGATGACGCCGAGCAGGCGGTTGCGGTCGTCGACCACGGCGATGGGCAGGTCGCTCTCCACGGCCAATTCGACGAGGTCGACCAGGGCAGTGTCGGCGGACACCGCGGTGGCGTCGAGGATGATGGCCCGCAAGTCGCCGTCGCCGGCCTTGACCTGCTTGAGCACGTCGCGGTCGCGCACGACGCCGGCGAAGCTGCGGTCACGGCGCAACACGAACGTGGCCGAGGTCTGCAGGTCGCGCATTGTGCGCAGGGCCGCACGCGGACCGGCCGTGACGGTGACCACCGAACGCGCCGGTTCCATGACGCTGCCAGCGGTGAGAACACGCGCCCGGTCGACATCCTGCACGAACTGGGCGACGTAGTCGTTGGCCGGGTCGGTGAGGATCTCTTCCGGCGTGCCGATCTGCACGATGCGGCCGTCGCGCATCACGGCGATGCGGTCGCCGAGGAACATGGCCTCGTTGAGGTCGTGGGTGATGAAGATGATGGTCTTGCCGAGTTCGGCCTGCAGCTCGATGAGCTGCTCCTGCATTTCGCGGCGGATCAGTGGGTCGAGGGCGGAGAACGCCTCGTCCATCAGGAGAACGTCGGTGTCGGCGGCCAGGGCGCGGCCGAGGCCGACGCGCTGCTGCATGCCACCGGAGAGCTCGGAGGGCAGGTTGTCGGCCCACCCGTCCAGTCCCACCAGGCGGATGATGGTGCGCGCCTTGGCGAGGCGTTCCTCGCGGGGCATGCCCTGCACCTCGAGGCCGTACGCGACGTTGTCGATCACTGTGCGGTGTGGCAGAAGGGCGAAATGCTGGAAGACCATCGAGATGCTCTGCCGGCGCACGTCGCGCAGCTTGGCTGCCGGGATGCCGGTGATCGGCGTGCCCCCGACGGTGACGGTGCCGCTGGTCGCCTCGAGCAGGCCGTTGAGCATGCGGATGAGGGTGGACTTTCCGGAGCCGGAGAGGCCCATCACCACGAAGATCTCGCCGCGCTGCACCTCGAAGGAGGCGTCGATGACGGCAGCCGTTCCCAGGTGCGCCAGCTCGTCGCGGCTCGCACCATTCTGGAGTTTCTTGACGATGTCATGGGGCTTGCGGCCGAAGGCCTTGTAGAGCCTGTCCGCCTTGACGGCGATTCCCGGTGCCGCTGGTGCTGTTGTTGTCGCTGCTGCTGCGTCTGTTGTGTGCTCCGCCTCACTGGCGGTTGCTTCTGCCTTAACGGCGGTGATTTCGGTCACGGATTCTCCGGAGCACGCCGAATGGACCGCCTGGGCGGTCGACAACACGGGGGCTCGCTGTGTCGGACGGGTAGGCCGAGACCGGCCTCGACACCGAGAAACGGCGTGGGCTGGAGCGACCATGGGATCGCGTCCGTCTGGGCCTCACCGTACGCACACGGCCGTCCCAGTCGGGCTGGGGGCTACGCGTTCGCGTCCTGGTGAAGGGTCGGAAGACCGTCAACGAGCCTAACACGCAGACACACCGGACCCCCCGGAGACGGTCGTTCTCGACCGCCTCAGGGGGGCGCAGGTGCTGGTCAGCACAGCGAACCGTGTCGCTGGGGTTAGCGAAGGGCCGGTTCCGGCTGCGGCGCGGCGACCGGCTCGGCGACCGCATCCGCTCGCTCGACCGGCAGGTGTGTCGACATCATCGTGGCCTCGTCGAACGGCGCGTGCCGGTCCAGCACGAGGTCCACCTGGGCCCGGTCGATCTCCTTGGTCCAGGTGCCGATGAGCACGGTGGCGACGGCGTTACCGGTGAAGTTCGTCAGCGCGCGGGCCTCTGACATGAACCGGTCGATGCCCACGATGAAGGCCACGCCTCCCACGAGCTGTGGAGCGTGCGCCTGCAGTCCGCCGGCGAGGGTCGCCAGCCCGGCGCCGGTGACCCCGGCCGCGCCCTTTGAGGCGATGATCATGAAGACCAGAAGCCCGATCTGCTCCCCCAGCATCAGCGGCTGGCCGAGCGCCGTGGCGATGAACAGCGACGCCATGGTGAGGTAGATGGCCGTGCCGTCGAGGTTGAATGAGTAGCCGGTGGGCACGGTGACGCCCACGACGGGCTTGGACACCCCGAGGTGCTCCATCTTGGCGATGAGGCGCGGCAGCGCGGCCTCCGATGACGAGGTCGAGAAGATCAGCAGGTACTCGCGCCCGAGGTAACGCATCAGCTTGAAGATGTTGACGCCGGTGGCCAGTTTGAGCAGGCCGCCGAGGATCACCACGATGAAGATGATGCAGGTGAGGTAGAACGCCGCCATCAGGGTGAACAGGCTGATCACGGCCTGGATGCCGGTGGCTCCGACGACCGCCGCGATGGCGCCGAACGCGCCGATAGGGGCGAGCCACATCACCATGACCAGGATCCGGAAGATCAGTGCCTGCAGGTGGGCGATGCCGGTGAGGATCGGCTTGCCCGCCGGACCCATTTTCTGCAGGGCGAAGCCCACGACGAGGGCCACCATCAGGGTCTGCAGGATGTTCCCGGAGGTAAGCGAGGACACCAGCGTGGTGGGCACAATGCCGAGCAGGAACGAGTGCGTGTCGGCTGCCTCTGGGGCCGCGTAGGTCGCATCCTGCAGATTCAGGCCCTCACCGGGGTGGATGAGGTTGCCGACGACCAGGCCGATGCCCAGGGCGAAGGTCGACATGATCAGGAAGTAGCCCAGCGCCAGGCCGCCGATCTTGCCGACCGTGGCGGCCTTGGCGATCGACCCGATGCCCAGCACGATGGTGCAGAAAATGATCGGCGCGATCATCATCTTGATCAACAGCACGAAGACATCACCGAGCGGCTTGAGCGCGACCGCCAACCCGTCCGGTCCGCCGAACAGCAGTCCGACCAGGATGCCCAGGCCCACCGCTACGATCACCGCGATGTAGAGGTAGTGCGATTTGTCGAGGCGTTTCCGCGGTGTGCCGGCCGGGCGGCCGGCGCCGCGGGGAAAAGAAAATGCCATGTCAGACTCCTTTGTCTAGGCTGTACGGACCGACAGGCGTCCGCTCCAGCAGTGGTGCTTACACAGTGCGGGAGCGCAGGCGTACGGTCATCCTTGCGGTCATATTGGTCACGACGAAAGTGACCGATGGGTTTCGCAGGCGAAAGGACGAGTGCGCAGGATGTACGGGTGGAGCATTGCACGCCGGCTGTTCCTCGCCCATTTCGTCTTCATCGTGTCGCTGGCGGTGTTCGTGGGTGCGGCCTCGTTCGTCGACGCCCGCGACCGCGGTTACACCGAGACGACCGACCGGATGCTCGCGGTGGCCACCACGATCGCCGACAGCCCGCTCGTGGTCACGGCGGCGAAGTCGTCGGATCCGACAGCGGCGCTGCAGGCATACACGCTCGCGGTGAGCCGGGACGCCGACCTGGACTTCATCACGATCATGAGCCCAGCGGGCATCAGGTGGACGCACCCGGACCCGGCCGAAATCGGCCGGCAGTACATCGGCGAGACGGGCCCCGCCGCGGCCGGCAGCCCCGTGACCGAGGTCATGGCGGGGACTCTGGGCCCGTCGGTACGCGCCGTCGTGCCGATCCTCGACCCCGACGGGGCGGTGGTGGGCATGGTGGCCGCCGGTGTCAAGACGAGCAACCTGCAGATCGCCCTCAACGCCAGGCTGCCGGCCATCCTGGCCCTCGCGCTCACCCTGCTTCTGGCGGGTTCGGTGGCCACCTGGATACTGGGGCGCTACCTGCGCCGGGTCACCCTGGGCTGGGGACCCGAGGAGCTCGCCCAGCTGTTCGTCTACAACGACTCCGTGCTGCACTCGGTGCGGGAGGGCCTGGTGCTCGTGGACCGCACGGGAGACCTCGTGCTCTACAACGACCAGGCCGCCGAGCTGCTCGGAATCCCGCCGCGGCCGAGCTCCCGGACCACGGGCACCGCCGCGCCGGCCATCGACGACCTCGACCTGCCGGCCAGCCTCGCCGACCTGCTGCGCAGCGGCCGCACGGCCCAGGACGAGATTCACCTGACCGAGACCCGGGTGCTGGTGGTCAGCCAGGAACCCGCCGTGCCCGCCCCGGACCGAGCGCGCACCCGGCCGGAGCCGATGGGGACCGTCGCGACCATCCGCGACCACACCGACCTGGAATCGCTCGGCACCGAGCTGGCGTCGATGCGCACGCTGTCGGATGCCCTGCGCGCCCAGACCCACGAACACGCCAACCGGCTGCACACCATCGTGTCGCTCATGGAACTGGGCCGGGCCGACGAAGCCCTGGAGTTCGCGACCCAGGACATGGCGGTGAGCCAGCAGCTCACCGACGAGATGATCAGCTCGGTCGATGAGCCCGTGATCGGTGCGCTGCTGGTGGGCAAGTTCGCCCAGGCCGGCGAACTCGGCGTGCAGCTGCGCATAGATGCCGCCGGCACCCTGGTGGACTCCGGCCTGTCAGTGCAGGACCTCGTGACGGTGCTGGGCAACCTGGTCGACAACGCGCTCGAGGCCGCGGTCGGTGGCGAGGCTCCCCGACGGGTGGACGTCGCCATCCGCACGACGCGGGACACCGCGCCGCCGGCCGTCGTGATCGAGGTCGCCGACAGCGGACGCGGCGTCGACCCCGACGAGCTCGGCGAGGTGTTCACGCTCGGCTACAGCACCAAGGAACCCGGCCGCTACGGGCGCGGACTCGGTCTGGCCCTGGTACGGCAGGCGGTGACGCGGCTTGGCGGCACCCTCACCGTCAGCCGACGCCTCGGCGCCGTGTTCACCGTCACCATTCCCCTGCGGGCACCTGTCGCCGACCCGGAGGGGACCGAGTGACTGACGAGAGGGAAATCCGGGTGCTCATCGTCGAGGACGAACCGCTCACCGCCGAGGCCCACGCCGCCTACCTGCAGCGGATGCCCGGATTCCAGCACGTGGGCACCGCGGGCACCGGTCAGGCGGCCCTGCGCCAACTCACCGACGCCGCGACATCCGGTGCGCCCATCGATCTGGTCCTGATGGACATGAACCTGCCTGACCTGCACGGGCTCGACGTCTCCCGCCGTCTGCGGGCGGCGAATCTGGACTGCGACATCATCGCCATCACGGCCATCCGCGACCTGCACGTGGTGCGTGGCGCTGTCGCCGCCGGGGTCGTTCAATACCTGATCAAGCCGTTCACCTACGCCACCTTCGCCCAGAAGCTCACCACCTACCGGGATTTCCACCGTCACCTCGGCGAGCGCTCCCTGGTGACCAGCCAGGCGGATGTGGACCAAGCCTTCAACAGCCTGCGCACGCCGACCCCGATCACCCTCCCCAAGGGCCTGGCCGAAGGTACCCTGTCTGCGGTGACCGAGCTTCTCAAGGCGAACAGCGCGCCGGTCTCGGCGACCGAGGTCACCGAGGCTCTCGGGATCTCCCGGGTGACCGCCCGCCGCTACCTCGAACACCTGGCCGACGACGGTTCCGTGCTCCGCTCACCGCGGTACGGCACTCCCGGCCGGCCGGAGAACGAGTACACCTGGCGGCGGGACTGACCACAGCCGGTGAACTGCGGCCGGGTCAGCGCAGGCGCCTCGCCCGCACCACGACGTCCTCGGTGTGGTGCGCACCGGCACCGGTGGCCACGTGGCGGGGCCGGGTTTCGTCGACCTCGATCCGCCAGGTGTCGTCGAGCATGGCCACAACCCGGGCCGGGCTCACGTACAGGTCGGCATCGAAGCCGTGCGCCGCGGCCTCCTCGGCGGTGGGCGCGGGGTGGTGCACGATGAGCAGCACTCCCCCAGGCGCGACGGCGTCGAGCAGTGCGTGCTCCGCGAGATTCGTGTCGGTGCGGAGCAGCGCTGGGTACTGTGCGGAGACCAGGTCGAAGCTCGCCGCCGGCAGGGCCGCCTCGACGAGTCCGGCGTGCAGCCATTGCACGGCGCTCCTGACCACCGGGCTCCTGACCACCCGGCTCTTGACCACCCGGCCGCCGACCAGCTCGCCCCCGACCAGCTCGGCCTGGCGGACGGCCCGCTCGAGGGCTACCCGCGAGACATCAAGCGCCGTGACGTCCCAGCCCTGTGCCGCCAGCCACAGGGCGTCGGCACCCTCGCCGCAGCCGACGTCGAGGGCCCTCCCCGGCCGCAGGTCCCGCGTCTCGCTCACGAGCGCGGCATTGGGCGCTCCGCTCCACAGGGTCTGATGTCCGGCGTAGCGCTGATCCCAGAAGTCCCCGATCTCGTCGGGCTCCTGGGGGTCGCGGGTGGTGTCTTTGGTGTGCGGCATGACTGCATCCTGCCGCGTCGGCCAGGCGGCGACAAACTCGCTTGCCGAACCGGCAATCGGCCCGGCTGCGACCGGCCGGCCGCCCGCGGACGCTGTCGAAGGGATAGCCTCATCGCATGACAGCTGAGCCGAGCGCCGTGGACGTGCCGGCCGCGAGCGAAGCGGCGCCCGCGAAGGCCGATGTGCCCGCCGCCCGCCACACCCTGCAGATTCTCACGCACCTGGCCGCCCAGCGCGGGCCCGTGCCGGCGTCGACCATCGCGCAGACGCTCGGGCTCCCCCGCTCCACCGTCTACAGGCTGCTCGGCGTGCTTACGGCGCTCGGCTTCGTGCTGCACTTCCCCGAGGCCCGCCGGTACGGAATCGGGCTGGCCGCCTTCGAGCTCAGCAGCGGCTTCGCCCGGCAGGAGCCCCTGGCCCGGCTCGGCCGGCCGATCCTGGCTTCCCTGGTCGACAAGATCGGCGAGAGCGCTCACCTGGCCGTGCTGCACGGCCGCGACGTGATCTACCTCGTTGAGGAGCGTGCGCCCCGCCGGCCCTCCCTGGTGACGGATGTCGGTGTGCGCCTGCCCAGCCACCTCACGGCCAGTGGCCGGGCTCTGCTCGCGACGCTGCCGCTCGCGCAGGTCAGGGCGCTGTTCCCCGACCGGTCCGCCTTCGTGCAGCGCGACGGCACCCCGGTGCCGGGCAGCGTCACCAGTTACCGCGAGCTGAGCCGGCTCCTGGCCGAGGTACGTGCACAGGGCTACGCGGCGGAGGACGGCGACGTCACCCAGGGCCTGGCATCCGTGGCCGTGGCCGTGCGCGACCACAGCGGCTGGCCCGCCGCCGGCATCGCCGTGACCTTCGCCCGGTCCAGCGTGCCACCAGAACGCTGGCCGGAGCTCGCCGCCGCTGTGGAGCACGCCGCGGCCGAGTTAGGGCGCCGCATCAGCGGACGAACCGGCTAACGACGGGTGTGTCAGGAGAGCAAGTTTTCTCGAGAATTGTTGCCGGGCCTGAACCTTCTGCCCCGCCGTCTCGTTGTTCAGGGTGGATGCCCACCATCCGCTGTGCCAATCACATGTAATGACCATGAACGAGGGTGACATGCAGAAGAAGACGAAGATCGGGCTGTGGATTGCGGGCGGAGTTGTCGTCGTCGGCGGCGCCGCCCTAGCGTTCGGACCGGCGGTCTACGCCGGCTACGCGAACAGCAACGTCGAAGCGGCCCCCACCATCGCGGCCAGCCCCCCGGGCACAGCGGATGCGGCCACACCCACCGAGGTCATCGCCGACGACCTCTCCGGCACCTGGAGCATCGGAGCAGACTCGTTCGCCGGCTACCGCGTCGACGAGGTACTGCAGGGCAACGACGTGACCGTGACCGGGCGCACGACCGACGTCACCGGTGAGCTCACGGTCGATGCGCTCTCGCTCACCGCCGCCACGATCACGGTGGACGTGGCGAGCATCGCCACCGACGAAGGCGCCAGGGACGCCTACTTCCGCGACACCGCCATGGAAGCGCGCGACTTCCCGACCGCAACGTTCACGCTGACCGAACCGGTCACCCTCGCGGCCCCGGTGGCCGGTGTTGCGCAGACCCTGAGCGCCACCGGCGACCTCACCCTGCACGGCGTCACCCAGCCGGTCACACTCGAGTTGCAGGCCGCGCTCACCGACACCGGCGGCCAGGTTGTCGGCAGCATCCCGATCACCTTCAGCGACTACGGCGTCGACGCACCCGACCTCGGCTTCGTGTCGGTCGAAGACGCCGGCTCCGTCGAGTTCGAGCTCTTCGTCGCGCAGACTTAGTCAAGCAGCAATAATCAGGCAGCATTCGTCAAGCCGTGTTCATATCGTGGGCATCGGGCAGACCGGGAGGTGACCGTGGCAGAACCACACGCGGAACTCCTGCGGGCTCTGCACGATGCCCACGGGCCGGCGTTGTTCCGGTACGTGGCGCGTCTGACCGGGGACTACGAGTTCGCGCAGGACGTGGTGCAGGAGACCCTGCTGCGCGCCTGGGAGCGTCCGGCGCTGCTGGACCGGGATGACGACGCCGCCCGCGCCTGGCTGTTCACGGTGGCCCGAAACCTCGTCATCGACGACCGGCGGAGCGCACGGTACGCCCGCGAGATCTCGACCGACGCCCTGCCGGAGACGGCGTCGACCGACGCCACCGAGGCCATCCTGGATCGCTGGCTGCTGACGGATGCCCTCACCGCGCTCACCCCCGAGCACCGCACCGTGCTGGTGAGCGCGTACTACCTCGGGCAGTCGATCGCGGAAATCGCCCAGCGCCAACAGGTGCCGGAGGGCACCGTGAAGTCCCGCCTGCACTACGCCCTGCGAGCAATGCGGCTCGCCCTACAGGAAAGAGGGGTCACCGAATGACCGCCGACCGCTTCCGCGAGTGGGACGCCGCCTATGTGCTCGGCGCGCTCAGCGCCGAGGACCGGCACGCCTTCGAACGCCATCTGCCGACCTGCCCAGCCTGCGCCGGCGCCGTCGCCGAACTCGCCGGGCTGCCCGGCATCCTGGCCGCCCTGCCCGCGGCAGAGGCCGTGGCCCTCACCGAGGATGTTGCCGACGGCGCGCCCGCCGTGCCAACCGCCGACGACGCCCACCTGCGTTCCGCGCTGCGCCAGTCCAGCCTGGTGCAGCGGCTGGCCGGCGCGGCCGTCACGCGCACCCGGCACAACCGGGTTCGCCTGGCGCTGGCCGGCACCGCCGTCGCGGCCGTTCTCGCGTTGGGCGGCGGGTTCCTCGGCGCCGCCCTGGCCACGTCGTCGACGCTCGAAGCCGGGCCGGCCGTAACGGCGACGCCTGCGCCGCCCGCATCCACACCGCCCGCATCCGCCGGCACGGCGTCGACGCTGGTGGTGGCCATGGAGCCCGTGGAGGCCGACGCCCTCACCGCCGCCCTCACGATCACCGACACCGACTGGGGCACCCGGTTCGACTGGTCGTGCGTGTACCCCAACCAGCTCTGGAAGGACAACGGCCCCCAGGACTACGACATGGTGATGACCGATCGGGCCGGCACCTCGACCGTGCTGGCGACCTGGACGGCGACGAGCCCGAGCACCGAAGACCTCGCCGCATCGACCGACGTGACCCTCGATCAGATCCAAAGCGTCGAGATCCGGGCTAGCAAGAGCGGCACCCCGCTGGCGCACACCGACCTGTAGGGCCGGCCCGTTACGCCGTGAGCGGCCGCAGGGTCCGCAGCGCCTGCTCGCGCACCGCCGTCGACACCGCGTCGAGGAGCGGCGAGGACAGGTTCCAGCGCTGCCAGTACAGCGGCACGTCCACCGGATGCGCCGCCGCCAGCTCCACCAGACGGCCGTCGGCGATCTCGGCCAGGCACTGCTGCTCGGGCAACACCCCCCAGCCCAGGCCCAGCAGCACGGCCCGGGCGAAGTCGCTCGAGGCGGGGATGATGTGCCGGGGCGCGGCGCCGGGCCGGCCCGCCTGGGCGCGCAGGAAGGCATCCTGCAGGTCATCGTTGTGGTCGAAGGTGACCACGGGTGCCTCCGACAGCGTGGCGAGACCGGGCCAGAGCCAGCGCTCGACGAAGGCCGGGGTGGCGACGGCGCGGTAACGCATCCTTCCCAGCGGCTCGGTGACACACCCCTGGATCGAGTCACGGCTGGAGGTGACCGCGGCCATCACCGCACCAGAGCGCAACAGGGAGAGCGTGCGCTCCTGATCCTCGCGGTGCAGGTCGAAGGCGATGTTGAGCTCGTCGGCGACACCGGCGATCGCGCCGAGGAACCAGGTTGCCAGGCTGTCCGCGTTCACGGCGAGGGAGATCGGCACGGCTCCTCCGGCCGACCCGCCGTCCTGGAGCGAGCGCAGGGTGTCCGCCTCGAGAAGCTCTACCTGTCGCGCGTAGCGCAGCACGACGCTGCCGGCATCGGTGAGCGCCACCGGGGTGGTGCGCCGCACGAGCACCCGGCCACAGGACTGTTCCATGGCCTTGACGCGTTGCGAGACGGCGGACGCCGTGATGTGCAGGTGACGGGCCGCCTGCTCGAAGGTGCCGACCTCGATCAGGGCCCGCAGGGTACTGAGCTGGTCCAGTGTGAAGCGCTGCATAAGCTCAGCTTACTCATCATCAGAAAACGTAGCTGGACTAAAGCACTTTGGCTGCCTACCGTGGAAGCATGACCGCCGCCACAACCCTCCTGCCCGCCCTCCTGGGCCTCGTCACGGGGCTGTCGCTCATCATCGCCATCGGCGCCCAGAACGCGTTCGTGCTGCGGCTGGGCATCGAGGGCCGCCCCCGGGTTATCGCGCCGGTGGTGGCCATCGCCGCCGTGTCCGATGCGGCACTCATCCTCGCAGGCGTCCTGGGGATGGGTGCCCTGGTGACGGCGGCGCCGGCGGTCATGGTGGTCGTGCGGTTGGTCGGGGCCGCCTTCCTGGTCGGCTACGGCCTGTGGGCGGCTCGGCGGGCCATCCGCCCCGGCGCGCTCCTGGTCACCGGGTCCCCGGGCAGCACCGGGATGCGGGTTGCCGTTGGCACCGTTCTCGCCCTCACCTGGCTCAACCCGCACGTTTACCTGGACACGGTGGTGTTCCTGGGCGCCGTGGCCAGCCAACAGGACCCTGCCGAGCGCTGGTGGTGGGCCGGCGGCGCCATCGCTGCGAGCGTGCTGTGGTTCACCGGCCTGGGCTTCGGTGCGCGCCTGCTGCGCCCGGTCTTCGCGCGTCCGGGTGCCTGGCGGGTGCTCGATGGCTGCATCGCCGTGCTCATGCTTGCGCTCGGCGCCCGTTTGGCGTTCGATCTTTAGCCCAGAGCGCCCGGTCCGATCGCGGTGGCCTGCCGTTGCTCGCAGGAGCTGCGTGAGTTCATGTACGACCCGGCAAGCACAAGCGAGGGGACGCCTGAGGACCATTGAGGGGGCCGCAACGGACCCCAACTGGCCTCTCGGGCTGGCGGTACGCTTGATCCGTGCTTTCCAAGGACCTGATTCGTCTCTACCCCGAGCTGTACCACGTGGCAGCGGATGGGGCGTGGCCGTCGATCGAGCGGCATGGGCTGCTCAGCACGGCCGCGCTCCTCACCCGCTGGGGCGTGCGGCAGGGGGCGCCGCAGGCCGCGATCCTCACCAAACGGCGCGGTGAGTCGCTGGAGCTGGAGCATCCGGACTACGGCACCGCCGTCATCCGGCACCAGAAGGCGATTCACGAGTCGTCGCTGGCCGCCTCGCTGGAGGACCTCTCCCCCAGCGAGTGGTACACGATGCTGAACGACCGGGTGTTCTTCTTCCTGCAGAAGGCGCGGCTGAACGAGCTGCTCGCCGCCCGCTCGTACCGGGACGACGCCCACACCGTGATCACGGTGGACACCCGCAGCCTGGTGACCGCGCACGAGGCCGACATCGAGCTCACCAGCGTGAACACCGGCTTCGCCCAGCGGTTCAGCGCCGAGCCGCGCGGGCGCGACAGCTTCCAGTCGATCGAGGAGTTCGCGCATCCGACCCGGGCGCACGCCTCGACCAAGGTCGTGGACGTGGCCGAGCTGGCGGTGTATCGCGGGGTGCGCGACATCACCGAGCACGTCAAGCGCGTCGAGCGGATGCGCGAAGGCACAGTACTCGAGCGCTTCGTCTAGCCCGGCGCCGCGGTTTCCTCCGCTAACTGTTGCCCGTGCGGACAATTGCGCCCGGCGCACCGGCCACAATCGTCCGCTTCGGGAACAGTTAGACGCCTCAGACGCCCTCCCGGGCCTCCAGCCAGCCGCTGTGCACGGCATCGAGGAAGGCTTGGTAGTCCTTCTCGTTCTGGTCGGCGTAGCGGGTGGAGAAGTCGGCGATCGCGCGGTCGAACTTGTCGCTTTTCCCCAGGTAGGCCGCGATCGCGACCGGATCGCCCGACCTGGCGTGGGCGCGGGCCAGGGTCCAGCCGCAGGCGTGCGCGTAGAAGTTCATCCCCATCGGCACCATCGCCTCCACGACTGCCGAGCCCTTCATGTCCCTCAGCTGCCGCCAGTACAGGTACCGGTCAGTCTGCACCCCCTTGGTCCAGCCCAGGAAGATGTCGCTGGCGGCCTGCATCATCCGCTGCCCCTGCACCACCCGCTCCCCCGGTTGCTCGTAGACGCTCTTGGGCAGGTGGTCCTCGAGCACGGATGCTGTGGCCTCCTTCACCTGCAGGAACAGCGGATCCTGCTCGTCGCGTCCCTGCAGCAGGGCGATGAACGCCCGGTTGCCGACGCTGCCGACACCGACCACCTTGTGTGCCACGTCGACCACGTCGAAGCGTTCGAGAAGTTGGCGCCGGTCATCCTGCAGGGTCTGGCGATAGGACTGCAACTGTTCCCGAACGGCCGCCTGGACGTCCACCGCCGCCAGCCCCAGCGACTCCGCGAGATCGCGCACCGGTACGACGATCGGCGGTTGGCTGATGATCCGGTACTGACCGTCGACGAGTTCGGCGAGCTTGGACAGGGCCTGCATGCTGTCGCGGGAGCGCGCTTTTGCAGTGTTCTTCAGCGTGTTCTTCTCGAGCGCCTTCGAGGCCTTCCGCGCCCCCTTGCCCTTCTGGGTGGCCCGAGCCATTTGCATTGCCGCCACCATCTCCTCTTCCGACATTCGGGCGTACCAGATGTCCATGGTGCGCATCGAGGCGAACTGGGCCATCCCCTCCCGATAGGAGCGAACGGCTTCCAGCGTCACTCTGCGGATGTCCGCGGCACTGAATCCGTTATTGCGGGCCGCGATCGTGAAACTCGCCGTCATGCGCAGCACGTCGTACTCGAACGGTCCGGGCAGCGTCTCGTCGAAGTCGTTCAGGTCGAAGAGGAGGTTGCGCTCCGGGGACGCGAACACACCGAAGTTGGAGAGATGGGCGTCGCCGCAGAGCTGGACGATGAGACCGGCGCGCGGGGTGTCCTTGAGGTCGGTCGCCATGATCTTGGCCGCGCCGCGGTAGAAGGTGAACGGCGAGGCCATCATGCGCCCGTGCCGCACCGGCACCAGGTCGGGCACCCGGGTGCGGTTCTGCTCCTCGATCAGAGCGACGGGGTCGGGGCGGTCGGCGGCAGGCTCCCAGCCGCGATGGCTGGCGAGAGGGGTCTGGAGGCGTGCCGCCTTGCCTCGGGCGGCGCGCTCGGTGACGTACGGCTGTGTGATGGTCGGCTTCTTGGCGGGCGCCTTCTTCGCAGCAGAGCGCTTGGCGGTCGAGGCCTCAGCCGTCGATCGCTTTGCGGTCGAACGTTTAACGGTTGCGCTCTTGGTAGTCGGCTTCTTGGTCGTCGGCTTTTTAGCAGTCGGCTTCCTTGTGGTCGGGGTCTTCGTGGTCTGGTTCTTCGTGGTCGGCCGCTTAGCGGTCGCACTCTTAGCGGTCGAGTTCTTGGCCATGGTGACGGCTCCTCTGTGGACGACGCTGGAGCCCTCGCGCGCGGCGATATCCACCGGCGGGCGGAAGGACCCTCTGAATGGTCCACGATTGCCCGGGGTTCCACAGCTGTCAATGGCCCACAGCGGTGCGGCGCCGCCACGGCCATGGGAACGAGGGCTCAGTAGCGGAAGAACGCGTTCGCACGGCCGGAGGAGAGGATGCCGATCACGAGCAGGGCAACCAGGATGTTCACCACTCCCACCGTCACCTCCCTGTGCACGATACTGAAGATGCCGTCGATCGCGGCCAGGACGACATGCACTACACAGTGGAGCGATCCGGCCGCGAAGCGAAGGGACTCAGTCGGTGGGTTCCCAGGGCACCACACGCTGCGCTTGGGCACCCAATCCGTCGATGCCCAGCTCAATGGTGTCTCCGGCGGCCAGGTAGGGGAAACGGCCCGACATGGCGACGCCTTCCGGGGTGCCCGTGTTCAGCAGGTCACCGGGCTCCAGGACCGTGAACTGCGACAGGTGCCAGACCAGGTAGGCCACGGAGAAAATCATGTCAGCGGTGCTGGAGTCCCAACGGGTTGAACCCGGCGGCGATCTTGCCCTTCGACCACTGCCCGCCGGAGACGTCGTTCTGCCAGGTGCGCTCCGAGACGTCGTGACTGACCGTGAAGCCTGCGACGTATTCGAGGGCGTCCTCCACTGAATCGAGGTAGCTCGCCCTCTTGCCGATGACCACGCCCAGCTCGACCTCCCAGTCGACCTTCGCGGATCCCCTGGGCAGCACCAGGTCGTCGAAGCCTCCGACGACGGTGTTCGGATGCTTGAAGAACAGGATCGGTGTTATGGGCGCCGCGTTCCCGGACTCGGCGGCGTGGGCCGGGTAGTTCTGTCCGATGCAGAGCACAGCCATGGGCCGGGCGATCGGTGCCCCGACGCGCAGCTCGGCGGCACGGGGCAGGACCGGCAGCGAGGTGCGAGCCGCCTCACGCGCCCGACCGATGCCATCGGCCGCCAGGAAGGCGCCGTCGATGTCTGCCGTCAGCGAGCGGAGGTCGTAGACGACGCCATCCACCTCAATCGCCGGTGTCTCGTGTCCGAGCGGTCCAAGCCGAAGAAGCGTGGTCATGGGTCTCCCGACGATGGTGTGAGGGTCACTTCGACCGTACACAACGCTGCGGCTGCAATCGTGGTCTCCCGTTACAACATGGGTTCGACGATGAGTTCGACGATAGCGCCCTCGCCCGGGATGCCGACCTCCCGACGCTCGGGATGCTTCACGCCGGCCGGCCACTCCCGGTAGCGCCGGAAAGCCAATGGCACACCTCGGGCGATGGACAGGTCCGGGCTGTCCATCACCTGCACGTGCACATGCGGCTGGGTCGAGTTGCCGGAGTTGCCGCATTCGGCGAGCGGTTGCCCAGTGTCCACGGCTTCGCCCGCACGGACGCGAACGGAGCCCGCCCTCAGGTGCACGATGGCCACGTACCCGACGCCTTCGGCGAGCGCGATGACGACGTAGTTGCCCGCGATGGCGCCGACTCCCTGACGGAGCCGCGATGCCTGGCCCAAGGCGTAGGGCACGAGCGCCAGCTGCGATCGTCGGGCCACGTGGTCGACCTCGCCATCGTGCACGTCGACGACGACGCCCGCGGCGGGTGCCAGGACCGGCCGGCCGAAGGCGAAGAACCGCTCCGGTGGTTCGGTGCCGAAAAAGGTGCCCCAGTCTCGGTGGGCCGCCGTGCGCCCGCGATCATCCACCCCGGTGAAGTCGATCGCGTAACGCTCGCCGAGCAGGTCGGTGCCGTGGCTCGGCACCCGGCGGGCCGGGCTGTTGCCCGCCAGCCACCGGCCCGCGAACGGCAGCGCGAGCACGACCGGGGCCGGGGAGGGGTTAGCTGGCGGCCTGCTCACGGCGCGGCAGCACCCAACCCGGCCGCACGAAGTGGCAGGTGTAGCCGTTGGGGTAGTTCTGCAGGTAGTCCTGGTGCTCGGGCTCGGCCAGCCAGAAGTCGCCGACCGGCTCCACCTCGGTCACGACGGGGCCGGGCCAGATACCGGATGCGTCGACATCCGCGATCGTGTCACGTGCGACGCGCTCCTGCTCAGCATCCGCGTAGAAGATCGCCGAGCGGTAGCTGCGACCACGGTCGTTGCCCTGCCGGTCCTTCGTCGACGGGTCGTGGATCTGGAAGAAGAACTCCAGCAGCTCACGGAAGCTGGTGCGCTCGGGGTCGAAGGTGATCTCGATCGCCTCGGCGTGGTCGCCGTGGTTGCGATAGGTCGCGTTCGGGAGGTCGCCACCGGTGTAGCCCACCCGGGTGGAGAGAACCCCCTCGCGCTTGCGCACGAGCTCCTCGACGCCCCAGAAACAGCCGCCGGCCAGTGTCGCCTTCTCAGTGGTTGTGCTCATCGTGTGTCTCCTCTTTTCGTGGACGTTCGCTGGGCACAACGTGTCGGCGTACCGGCATGTTCCGGCACCGCGGCCAGACACAGCCCGCTCACAGCCTAAGTGGTCATTCGGGGTACAGAAAAGCCCGGCCGCACACTGGCGACCGGGCACGGCGCCTACACGGTCACGGCCGTCTCTCCGAACCGCACCCGGGCCCGCACCGGCTTGGGCTGCGGATCGCGCGTGAAGGGCTCACGCTCCAGCTCCAGCTCCTCGCGCGTAAGCGACTGCAGAGGCCCGTCCTGCCGGGCGATGCGTTCCAGAATGCGTTGATCCACCAGCCGGTCATAGTGCGGGCGAAGCCTCGGATCGGTGACGGCCGAGCCCGCCGTCCTCAGCCGGGCGCGGGCTCGGCGCCGGCGGCACGGCTCACCTCGGCCAGGCGCTGCTCCAGAAAGGCGCGCTCCGCGGCGTTCGCCGTGAGCTCCATCGCGCGCCGGTACGACTGAGCCGCGCCGGCGGCGTCGCCGAGGCGGCGCAGCAGGTCGGCGCGGGTGGCGGGAAGGTAGGGGTAGTCGGCGAGCCGGGGATCGGTCGCCAGCTCGTCGAGGAGCGGCAGGGCGGCGGCCGGACCGTCGGCGAACGCCACGGCGGCGGCCCGGTTGAGCGCGACCACCGGGGTGTTCCACACCGCCAGCAGCCGGTCGTAGAGGTGCACGACGCGCGGCCAGTCGGTCTGCTCCAGGGACGGCGCCATCGCGTGCACGCCGGCGATCGCCGCCTGCAGGGTGAACCGCCCCGGTGGGCCGGACGCCAGCGCCCCGGCCGTCATCGTGAGCCCCTCCAGAATCGCGCGCTGGTCCCAGCGCGTCCGGTCCTGGTCGGCGAGCAGGAGCAGCCGGCCGTGCTCGTCGGTCCGGGTGGCCCGGCGCGCGTCGGTGAGGAGCAGCAGGCCCAGCAGGCCGCGGGTCTCGGCCTGCTCGGGGAGCAGCGCGGCGAGGGTGCGCGCGAGGTGCAGGGCCCGGTCGCAGAGCTCCTCACGGACGAGCGCGTCCCCCTCGCCGGCCGTGTGGCCGGTGCTGAAGAGCAGGTGAACGGCGGTGAGCACGCTGTCCAGGCGCTCGGGCAGCTCCGACCGGCCCGGAACCCGGTAGGGGATCCGCGCTTCGGAGATCTTCTTCTTGGCCCGGGTGATCCGTGCCGCCATCGTCGGCTCGGACACCAGGAAGGCCCGGGCGACGTCGGGCGTGGGAACGCCGCAGACCAGGCGCAGGGTGAGGGCGACGCGGGCCTCGGGGGCGAGGGTGGGGTGGCAGCAGGTGAACACCAGCCGGAGCCGGTCGTCCGGCACCGCGGCGTCGGGCCAGTCCAGGTCGGCCGGGTCGTGCGGATCGACGGTCGCCGGCTCCACGAGCAGCGGGAGCTTGCGCCGGAGGGTGACCTCGCGACGCAACCGGTCCAGCGCGTGGTTCCGCGCCGCCGTGGTCAGCCACGCGCCGGGCCGCTCCGGGACGCCGTCCCGGGTCCAGGCCTTCAGCGCGCTGACGTACGCCTCCTGCGCGCACTCCTCCGCGACGTCCAGGTCGCCCGCGACGCGCACCGTGGCGGATAGCACGGAGGCCCACTCGGAGCGGTGGGCCTGCGCCAGCGCGGCAGCGACCGCATCCGCCTGCATGGCGGACGCGGTCGGCTCGTCGCTGGGAGCGATCAGAACGGGTTCGTCGTCGCGTCCACAACCGGGCGAACCTCGACGCCACCGCCGGGGGCCGGGCACAGCTTGGCGATCTCGACGGCGTGGTCGAGGTCGCGCGCCTCGACGACGTAGAAGCCGCCGAAGGCCTCCTTGGTCTCGACGAACGGGCCGTCCGTCACCGTGCCGGCACCCTTGATCGTGGTGGCCGTCGTCGTGGGCGCGAGCGCCTCCCCGCCCGCGAGGGACCCACCGAGCTCGAAGACCTGCTTGGTGAACGTGTTGTGCGCGTCGACCACCGCGCCCCACGCCTCGGGCGACGCGTTCGCGTAGAACGCCGGGTCTTCGTAGATGAGGATTGCGTACTTGGCCATGGAGGTGCCTCCTGCACTGGGTCGCGGGCCGGCCTGTCCGGCTCCGTCATTAACTACGACGAACATACTGCCGCCGGATCGACAGCTAGGCCAGGATTTTCTCAAGTTTCTTCCGGCGCCGCCGCCGCCGTGCGTGCCGGAGTCCGCTTTGCGTGCTGAAGTGCACTCTAGCGGCCCCACCCGACGCTCCGTCTCGCCGCGGAGCGGCGCGACGGGATGCCGCCCGCTGACGCCTAGGCCTCGGCGTCCAGGACTGGCCGCGCTGCGCGATGAGGCCTGAGCCGCGGGCTCAAGGTTTCCGTTTCTCACCGAGGGATGGATCGTGCAGCGCGGAGCTGGGCCCGGACGCCGGCGGCGGATCGCATCGCGCTGCGGCCGTCATCATCGCGGTCCCTCTCGGTGTATTGAAGGGACGGGCCATACGTTTCGAACCGACCCTCCCGCCACTCTTGGCATGCCCGTAGACGTGGCCAACTGGAGGAGGCGCGTCATGACTTCAGCGGTGAAGGCAGCAGGGCTCGATGGTCGGGGACTGACTTCTCAGAGCCTGCGGCACACTGCGGCATCCAGGGGAATCGACGCTGGGGCCGATGTGAAGGTGATTCAGCGGATGCCCGGGCACGCTGACGCTACGTTGACGCTGAACACCTCCGGGCACCTGTGGCCTGACCGCTTGGACGACGTAGCCAGTGTTGTATCTAACGCACGTGAGAAGAGCTTGAGTTAGGAATCATCCTGACTAAATCCTGACTGCGGGCAAAAAGAAACCCCTCCCAATTGGTAAAGACCAGATGAGAGGGGGTTTTTGGTGCACCCCCCCGGACTTGAACCGGGAACCCGCTGATTAAGAGTCAGCTGCTCTGCCAATTGAGCTAGAGGTGCGTATTTTTGTGCATCTTGTTCAGGCGGGGCATCCCCGCCGACATGAGACATTACCACTAGATTCGCGCTCGACGCCAATCGAGGGGTGCGCCCCGGCGCGTCGCGCCGCTGTGCCGATTCTCGGGGAGTCACTATTCTTGGGAGCGTGACCGAGACCCTGCCGCCCACCCTCGCCGATGACCTTTCGCTGGCCCTCGAGTTGGCCGATGCGGCCGACGCGATTTCGATGGCCCGCTTCGAGGCCCTCGACCTTGTCGTCACCACCAAGCCCGACCGCACCCCGGTGACGGATGCCGACCAGGCCGTCGAGCGGGCCATCCGTGCCCTCCTGGCCAAGCGGCGCCCGGGCGACGGAATACTCGGTGAGGAGTTCGGCACGGCCGGGTCGACGGCCCGGCAGTGGATCATCGATCCCATCGACGGCACCGCCGGGTTCCTGAGGGGCATCAGTATCTGGGGCACCCTGATCGCCCTCGCGATCGACGGGGTGCCGGTGCTGGGCGTGGTCAGCTCCCCCGCTCTGGGCAAGCGCTGGTGGGCCGCGACCGGCGGCGGCGCCTGGTCGAGCGATACCCGCCTTCCCGAGGCCCCGCCCACGCGCCTGCGCGTCTCCGGCGTCCAGACCCTCGCCGACGCGTCGCTCAGCTACGGCAGCATCCAGCAGTGGGACCAGGCCGGCCGGCTCGACGGGCTCGTATCACTCACTCGGCAGGTGTGGCGCACCCGGGCCTACGGCGACATGTGGTCGTACATGCTGCTCGCCGAGGGACATCTGGACATCGCCGGTGAATTCGACCTGCAGCCCTACGATATGGCGGCCCTGGTGCCCATCGTGCAGGAGGCCGGTGGCGTGTTCACCTCGGCCGACGGCGCGGACGGGCCTTGGCACGGCAGCGCCCTGGCCACCAACGGCCTCCTGCACGGGACGGTGCTGGAGGCCATCGCGTCACCCGTTCTCTGACGAATCGCGCCTATTCTGCCAGGGTGCCGGCGCGGTCCAGTGCGCCGGCCGACTGCCATAGCTCGTTCTGCAACAGCAGCGCCAACTCACGCAGCAGCACCACGTCAACACCCTCCCTCGGCCGGGGGTTCTGGTCG
Source organism: Cryobacterium adonitolivorans (assembly GCF_004402695.1). Taxonomy (GTDB): domain Bacteria; phylum Actinomycetota; class Actinomycetes; order Actinomycetales; family Microbacteriaceae; genus Cryobacterium; species Cryobacterium adonitolivorans. The sequence continues at coordinate 207,996 of NZ_SOFL01000036.1, forward strand.
TACACGCAGAGGGCGCCGATACGTTCGCCCGAGGGAGATTCAATCGGGAAGCCGGCGTAGAAACGTAGCTTGGGACCGGAGACCACCAGGGGATTCTCGCGAAACCTCTCATCCAGCAGCGCGTCCGGAACGACCAGGGCCGCCGGTTCGAGCACGGTGACGGTACAGAACGACGTGCTGCGGGGAATTTCGGACACCGCGAGCCCGACCATCGACTTGTGCCACTGCCGTTCGCCGTCGAGCACAGTGAAAGCGGCCGCACTGGCGCCCAGCGACGAGCTCGCCAGTGCCACGATCCGGTCGAAACGCTCCTCTGGCGCGGTATCGAGCAGATTCAGCGCCATCAGCGCCCGGTGCCGCGCGTCCTCGATCTCTTCGGGCGTACGGCCCTGAACCTCGGGCTCCGTCACCCCGTCGGCGCGCCCCTGGGGCTCCAGCGAACCCGCCATCCGCTCGGCGAGCACATCTGCCCAGATGTCGTAGTCGCTCGCCGACCGGAACCGACCGGAGGCGCCCACCGGCGTGCCCGGCAGGCTCACGAAGGTCAGCCGCTTGACGCCCGCACACACGTCCACGCTCGCGGCGTTGAGCTCCAGCGCCTGCGCGCCGGCCAGCGCGCCGAACGGGCCGCTGAAGACCGGCATCGTCGCCAACGGCACGATCCCGGCGAGGAAGACCTCGGTGCCGAGGGAACTCGAGCGCTGGATCTGCTCGACCAGGCTGCTCAGGTCCCTGCGCCAGGCCCTGGTGGAGGTGAGCCGGCCCGCGTCAGCAATGCCGAGGGTGAGTACCACGGCGTCATAGCGCCACAGGTTGGCGAAGTCGATGTGCTCGGGTGCGGAGCGCGGCGTCATGCTCGACCGGGCGATCACGTCGACGTCCGCGCCACGACCGGTGCGGGCCGTGAGCGCCCTGGCCAGCGCACCGGGCAGGGCGATGGTGTGGCTGAGCACACCCCAGCCGATGGCCGGACCGCCGCCGACGATGAGGATGCGGTCGCTGTCGACTCCCGGCGAATGGGCCTGCGGAGCGTCGGCCGGCAACGGGATGCCGCGGAACTGGCGGTCGAGAGTGGTCAGCCAGGCGAGCATCGCGGGGACCATCGCGCGCCGCAGGACTTCGCGCACGTGACCCTCCAACTCGAGCCGTTGGTACCGGACGGCCGCACGCAGACATTGCATACAACTGGTTCTCATCATACGCATCCTCGGGTGTCATAAGATTCTGTAGTGTCCCCTGCTACAGATCCCCTGCGTATCGCCCTGGTTTCCCTGCACACCTCCCCCGGTGCCGAACCCGGTTCGGGGGACGCCGGCGGCATGAATGTCGTGGTGCGGCACCAGGCCGAGGCTATGGCGGCCCTGGGCCACCAGGTGGAGATCCTCACCCGGCGGTCCTCCCCCGAGATGCCCGCCGCCCGCAGGCTGGGCGCGGGCGTCACGCTGCGCTACCTCGACGCCGGACCGCTCCGCTCGGTGCCCAAGGGCGACCACGAGGGTTTCATCGACGAATTCCGCGCGCAGGCCGCCGAGCTCGGCCCGTGGGACGTCATCCACTCGCACCACTGGTTCTCCGGCATGGCGATGCTGCCCCTGGCCCGCGAGCTGGGTGTGCCGCACGTGCAGAGCTTCCACTCCATCGCGGCCGACGAGGCCACCCCGCTGTCGGCGGGCGAGCGGCCTGAGTCCGGCGGGCGGATGGCCGGCGAAGCCTGGCTGGCCCGGGAATCCGACCTGATCGTGGCCGTGAGCGCCGCAGAGGCCGACACCGTGGTGCGGCGGCTCGGCGGGTCGCTGGAGCGCATCGCGGTCGTCCCGCCCGGCGTGGACGGGTCACTCTTCCATCCCCGCACGCCCGGCACAGCCGGAGCGAACCGCGGGGCCGCCGCCGACCGGGGCTACGCGGTGGTCGCCGGGCGCCTGCAGCCGCTCAAGGGCCTCGACCTGGCCATCGAGGCCATCGCCGCCCTGCCGGATCACCTGCGGCCGGAGCTCGTGATCGCCGGCGATGCCTCGGCCGACTACGACGGCTACATCGACGAACTCACCAGGCTCGCCGACCAGCACGGCATCGCGAACGGGGTGCGCTTCGTCGGGCCGCGTTCCCGCGTCGACCTGGCCGCGCTGCTCCGCGGCGCCCGGGTGGTGTTGGTTCCCTCACACTCCGAGACCTTCGGCCTGGTGGCCCTGGAGGCCGCCGCCAGCGGTGTTCCGGTCGTCGCCCAGGGCACGGGCGGGCTGCGCGAAGCGGTGCTCGACGGCGACACCGGGCTGCTCATCGAGTCGCGCGATCCGCAGGTCTGGGCGGATGCGCTCTCCGAGGTGTTGTCGGACCCCGCGCTGGCACGGCGCCTGTCGCTGGCGGCCCGCGCGCGCGCCGAGACCTTCGACTGGCCCCGCTCCGCCGCGTCCCTGCTCGACGTCTACTGCGCCCTGTTGCCGGTACCGGTCTGCACGTGAGCCTGCTGGACGGCCAGCGGTCGGTGCTGTTCGTGCATGCCCACCCCGACGATGAGACCATCTCCACCGGCGCGCTCATCGCCGAGTTCGTCGCGCTGGGCAGTCGGGTGTTCCTGCTCACCTGCTCGCGCGGCGAACGCGGCGAGGTCGTCGACGGTCCGCTTACTGCCCTGGCCGGCACCGAGGAGCTGGCGCGGGAACGGGACCAGGAGCTGGAACGGGCCACCGGCATCCTGGGCATCACCGAACGTTTCTGGCTGGGTGAGCCACCCGCCAGGGTCGATGGCCTCGCGCGCCGCCGCTACCGCGACTCCGGCATGGTCTGGATTCGCCCCGGCCAGGCGGGACCGGCGGACGACGCCGCCGCCGACGCCCTCTCGGTGGCCCCGCTGGCGGAGGTCACCGACGATGTCGCGGCCCTGATCGTGCGCCTGCGCCCTTCCCTCGTGGTCAGCTACGACGACGGCGGCGGCTACGGGCATCCTGACCACGTACGTGCCCACTATGCCGCCCGGGCCGCGAGTGCGGCCACCGGCACCGCCTTCGCCGAGGTGCTCGAGGCTCCCGCGGACGGCGGCGAGTGGTTCGACCTGCCCCAGCACCTCACCGTGGTGACGGATGCTCTGCGCGCGCACGCCAGCCAGCTCACTGTGTACGGCACCGAGATCGTGCACTCCGGCGGCCAGCGCGAGGCGATCGGCACCTCGGCCGGGTTGCGGCTGTGGCCAGTCAGCGCCTCCTCCGCGTGAGCGCATCAAGATCTCGACGTCGTCACCAGCGATCCACTCACCCGCACATCTCTCGGTTCGCTGGCCGAACGGGCGGCCCCGGGGTCAGCCGAGGACCGAGCCCGCTGTCATCGTCTCCCATTCGTCCTCCCACGGCGGGGACATCGAGTCGGTGAGCAGCCGGCGCAACTCCGGCCGCCCGCCGCGCCGGAAAGCGGCACGTTGCTGGGCCGCACCGGTGCCGTGAACCTTCAGTCGCACCACCGCCTCTCGCGCCAACTCGAAGTCGCCCAGCTCTACAAGCTCGGGCTCGAGCATCCGCACAAACCGGCGGAGGCAGCCGTGAGCCGGCGCCAGCCCGCCGCGCAGCGGATCGAAGACCTGACGGCCCATCCCGTGATGTGCCGAGTGCAGCAGGGCAGCGGAGAGGAGTTCGGACGGCATTTCGGCGGACGCGCTCGCGGCGGCAGCCTGCGCGTCCGGCGCCCCGAGCGAGTGCGCCACGAACGCGCGGCACAGGGCGGTGATGAACAGCGTGGCATGCGCGTCGAGCTGCGCATCGGCCACCCGGAACTCGATCGTTGGCAGGTGCTCCGAGAGGCGCACATCCCACATGATCACACCCAGGTCGACGGTGCCGCCGATGCCCAGCAGCCGCGCGATCCGTCGGTCGTAGTCGGCGGCGTCGAGGAACGCCGGCGGGCAACCGGATGTGGTCCACCGGCGCAGCAGCACCGTGCGCCAGCTGTCATGCCCGGTGTCCTGCCCCCTCCACAGCGGCGAATTCGAGGAGATGGCGGTGAAGAGCGGCAACCAGGGCCGCACCGCGTTCAGGACGTTCACCCCGGCCTCCCGGCTAGGGATGCCGACGTGCACGTGCAGGCCGCTCACCTGGTGGTCGGCAATGACGGCGTCCATCGTGCGTACGATGCGTTGGTAGCGCTCGGTGTCGGTGATCGACGGGAACGGCGTCGTGTCGGGCGGGGTGCCGGTGCTCGCCACGATCACACCGAGTTCGGCCGCCTGCTCGGCGACCGCGCGGCGGAAGCCCGTCAGGGCCGTGTGCGCGTCGTCCATCTCGTGGAAAACCGCCGAGGCGTGCTCGATCTGCGAGGCCAGGAACTCCCGGTGCGTGACGTCCCGCCACTCGGGCATCGCGGACAGGCGCGCGAAAACATGGGCGCCCGCATCCACAGGAATCAGGGTGTCAGGATCGAGGAATTGGAACTCCTCTTCGATGCCAAACGTAGCCACGTTGACCTCTTCCGTCGACGTCGGATCACGACAGTGTGAACCGTCTGCGACGAGTGTGCCCTCTCTCCCCATGGCGGTCAAGGGTCCGCGGCGGGTGCCGTCGATGCGGCTCTGATCGATCCGGGCCGCCCGCGTCGGACAGGTGCACAATGGTCGCGTGCGCGCCGCCGTGGCCGTGCCGGATGGGAGATGGACGGATGTGCAGATGGCTGGCGTACCTCGGGGAACCGTTGCGTCCCTCGACGATCGTGCTCGACGCAAAGCACTCGATCGTCGCGCAATCGCTGAACTCCCCGCTCGGGGCCGAGACCGTCAACGGCGATGGGTTCGGCTTCGGCTGGTATCCCACGGGCGCCCCGCAGGGCGCCGAGCCGGCGCTCTTCCACAGCATCGAACCCGCCTGGAACGACGCGAACCTGCGCGAACTCACCCGGGCGATCACAAGCCCGCTCTTCTTCACCCACGTTCGCGCAGCAACGGCTCCGCCGATCCAGCAGACGAACTGCCATCCGTATCGCTACGAGAACTGGATGTTCATGCACAACGGCGCCATCGCGGGGTGGCGCGAGCTCAGGCGTGACCTGACGATGGCGATCGACCCGTCGCTGTACCCGAACGTGCTCGGGACCACGGACTCCGAGGTGCTCTTCCATCTCGCGCTGACCTACGGTCTTCGTGATGACCCGATCAACGCCATCGGGCGCGCCATCCGCACGGTCGAGACCGTCGGCCACGACCACGGCGTCCAGTTTCCCTGGCAGGGCACCGTCGCCGTCTCGGACGGCACCACCCTGTGGGCCTTCCGTTATTCGTCCCAGGGACGCACGCGGTCGCTGTTCCACTCGGCGGACATCCCAGCCATTCGCCTGATGTACCCCGATCAGGAGCGACTGGCCGCCTTCGGTGATAACGCGAAGGTTGTGGTCTCCGAACCGCTCAACGATCTGCCCGGCGCCTTCGTGGAGGTGCCGGAGTCGTCGGCACTCATCCTCGACATGGACGGGTACCGGCATCAGCCGTTTCTGGTCGGCTGAGCGCATCCGGATACACAAAACGCCACCTCGAGGGGTGGCGTTTTGTGTCGGTGGTTATGTGTCGGCCATCAACGGCGTGTGGCAACAACCCAATGGTGGAGATGCGGGGAATTGAACCCCGGTCCATTGCTGTGGTCATGTTTCTTCTACGGGTGTATCCAGTGAAGACGTTCTACTCGGCTCCGGAACTTGCCACTGGCAGCTGATCCGACGAGCCCAGCCCTCGTTTAAGTCCCCCTATACCCCGAGGCTCAGGATAGGAGCAATCTCTCTAAATGACGTCAGGGTCCGGGTAGAGAGCATTCCCGGTCTGACGGTCTCAATGTGGTTCTACTTAGGCCGCGAGGGCGAAAGCGGAACGCGAGACAGTGCGGTTTGAATTGGCACTTATTGTTTTGCAGAGATCGTTAACGAGTTAACCCTGCATCCTCGACCCGCTTCTCACAGTTACGCAGGCAATGTCGAAACCGATCATCCCCATGTTCACGCACTGCAGGCTCGAAATGAGCTGCGCAGAACGCGGTTGTTGTCACACGCTGTTGAGTTACCAATCCTGTTTCCAGAACCGCAGAGGCGAACATTGCAGCTCACCACTACGGCCTTTTAGGATACAACACTTTCGTCCCGCCCCATAAGCGACGCACGCAGAGGCCAGGGTCGACCCCGCTAGCGATCACAGAGACGCGCCCATCCCGCTCGTCGAGCTCGTCGACGCCGAGCTGAGTTTGCCGAAGCAAGCCCCCGTGAGTCGTCCCCGAGGACGCAACCCTCCCGTTGGTCGAGCCTGTCGAGACCACGCGAGCCGTCCTTTCGCGGCGAAATAAGTTTCGATATTCGCTTGTGGATAAGTTGACATTCTCTCGCATCTCGGTCTGATTCGTGAGAGAATGGGGTTATGGACGACGAGCTGGTTGGCTCCACC
>NZ_SOFL01000043.1 GCF_004402695.1 Cryobacterium adonitolivorans
CGGGCGCCATGCCGATGCCTCGAACCGCGATGATCATGGTCACTATGCCCATCCCGAGCATCAAGCCGCCGGACAACAGGCTCGACAGCGGCAGCCGTCGCCCGCCGGGCCTCAGGGCGACAGTGCGCGCCGTGAGCAGACGGCTATTGCTCCAATCCTTCCGATCCCACACCAGCGCCAGAACGCAGAGCGGCGCGACCATGCCGAACACGTAAGCGACACCCACCAGCGCGGCGGTAGAAATGGACGACGCCGCCCCAGACATCGCGGCAACTCCGGCCAGCACCGGTGCGCAACAAGCACTCGCCGCGCCAGAAAACACGCCCAACCCGTACACGGAGCCAATTCCTGACCCCGAACTCTTCCCCGATGGCATCGGGAGCATCAACTTCCACCCCACCAATGTGGCGACACCCACAACGACCATGGCAATTCCCACCACGCTGAAGATCCAGAAGTGGTACTGCCCCAGGGCACGGCTCACGATAGCGGCACCCAACGCAATGGGCAGGATGATCGTGCCGACACCCGCAGCGAAAACCAGTGTCATTCCCAAAATCTGGCCGCGACGGCGGAAGCTGGACGCGAAGAACGCCGGCAACATCACCGACACGCAACACGGGGCCAAAAGAGCGACAATGCCGCCTAAAAACGACGCAAGAATAGTGGTGGAGAGCAGGACCTGCTCCATGTGTGGCTCCTTCTAAGGCGGACAAGCTTACCGCTGTGCCGTGGGGACGGGTGCTGTCGGGCTACGGCGGATGCGGGCCGGTAGGACCAAGTCCGTCGCCTGGCACGTGCTGTTAGACCTGAGTTGTCGTCTTTGCGACTTCGTCGGTGGAGGTTGTGCCGTGGACATGGGAGTCCTGTGCGGTGTCATTGTTCTTGTTCTTGCCGCGCATCATCATGAACATCATCCCGATCATCATTACGGGGCAAGCCAGAACCGCTGCGATGGGAAGCGCCTCACCGATCGACCTTCCGGCCACAAGCAGCCCGCCTAAGATGACGACACCGATCACGATCATGCCGATGAGATGAGACTTGCCGCCGTGGTTGTGCCCGTTCATGGACCTTCTCTTTTCTGGGGTTCGGTTGGGTGGACTGCGTCCTCTGGTGGTGTGTCACTGCCTCGACTATTCACGGGGAAGATCTGAGCGATCGCCCACCCGCCGAGGATGACAAAGACCACACAAATTCCGGCGAGAATCGGCCAGGTACTTACGACCATCACGTCCTCCTACCGAAATTTCTTATTCTGACTGTGGTCCCTCTACCCGTTCCTCCCGGTGCAGGTTTGACGAAGAAACGGTAAAGATTGCTTTCCTCCTCTGATGAAAGCCTCAGCCTTGTACTCCCCCAGAACAGGGTGCGCCGGGCTCGGGGGTCTGTGGGCCTTGTAAGTAGGTCGCGAGGAATTCGCTCAGTCGCGGGTCATCAGCGCTTTGTACCTGGAGTTGCTTCCCCCAAGCCGAAGCAATGATCGGTGCTGGCAGGTCGGGGTACGGGCTCAAAATCTCATACGAGTTCCGTGCGGCGTTGGAGGTAAGGACGTCAAGCTCCGATGCGGGGAGGTCGCTTTGGTAAGTCACCCAGACGGCACCGTGCTCAAGGGAATGGACAGCACGCCACGAGTCCACCGGCTGCGTGTAAACGCCACAGTTCGTCAAATCCGCGGAGTGGTCCCCGCCGACCGGGGGCAACGCCGGGAAGGCAACCGTGCTGAGCACGTGGTCACGGCCTAGCTCAGAAAAGCTCTTCACCCCGTCGATTGTCCCTACGGGCGTGGGGCCGGCATCTGGCTCTCCTTGCGAGCCCCCGAAGACGACGACGCCGACCGTCGCCAACGCAGCAGCAAGGACGACTGCACCTGACCCGAGAAACAATACTTTTCGTCGCCGCTCGTCCTTTTTGAACTTCGCGCGGGCGGCCTCCACGATTGCTTGACGTCCAAGCTTTTTTGCGCTGTTTGATTCCATTTTTGATCAATCCATTTCTATGGGTTCTGTTCAGTCAAGTAATGGGCGCTGGCGGCACATCCGTCGCCTGAGTAAATCGCCGGCAAGGTGTGCCTGGTCTACCGGGCGCCGGGCTTAGGGGTGATGCCCTTCGTGGTCCACTTGCGAAGAACCCGAGGAGGGTTTTGGAGTGGAACCGCTTATCAGTGGGCCAAGGACATAGGAGGAAACAAGAAACATCACGATGAACAGTACGAGGGCAATACCTGGGGCCCACCAGCTCGCGAATCTGCGGCGCAGCGAAATGAGCATCGGCACCGACGCTACGAGGCCGAGAACACCGAAAAGGACAGTTCCGCCGCTACCGGCCACGAGGGCCGAACCGACGAGAGGGCCGATGTGATGGAGGACGTGCGGGGCCAGACCGGCGATCCCTCCCAAACTCCCGGTAATCACTGTCCGTACAGTGCGGGGTCGGCGCGCGGCAGTCGCGGTGGCGGGCACCGGGTCGACGACTAAGACATCGTCACGGTTGACTGGTGGAGTGCTCATCGTTCCACTTTCCTCCGCCCGCTCCTCGAAAACGATGAAGCCCGAGTAAAGGAACGATCAAGTTTCGAAAGAACCATACGGAAACTTCACAGTTCCTTCGACAGTTCAATATCCGAGCACGGAAGACTCGACGTATGAGCGCCTTTGGCTCAGACGAAAGGAAACACCATGATGGGAAATTATGCGGGCGGAATGGGCGGGGCTAGTTGGATCCTGATGAGTCTGCTTTGGGTGGCACTGATCGTCGCAATTGTATGGATGATCGTTGGAATGGTCGCTCAGCCCAGGCACGCAACTACACCGGCAGCGACACAAGAATTCAAGACCGACTCTCCAGCAGACATCCTGAAGCGCCGGCTGGCCCGAGGTGAGATCGACGTCACTACCTACGAAGAACTGAGTTCTGTGATGGGCAAGGTGCGCTAAGCGCGCTCAGGGGTACGCCGCCTCAGTGGGCGGCACGAGAAATTACTCCTCTTCGGCTCCACTGCGGCCATTGCCGGCGGAAGTTTGCCGTGCGTGCAGGATCCCACGCCTGAACCGGCGACAGGAAATACCAAACGAAAGTACTCATGAAGAAACGCACTCTCTTGACCGCTGCAGTCACAGCCGGCGTCGCGGCCGTTGTCGCCACGACGGTAGTCGTTGCAAGCACCACCGGAAACTCCGACGCGCAAGCGGCCACTCACAACAACATGGTCGCCGGCACCATTTGGGTCGCGAACGAAGACGGCGCCAGCCTCACCGCAATCGACGCCGCGACCAACACGGTCGCTACCACCCTCACCGGTATCGACAGCCCTCACAACGTGCAAGCCACCCAGGGTGGTAGCTCCATCTGGGCTGTGAGCGGCACGACGGCGATGGCTGTGGAGATCGATTCGGAAACCAACGAGGTCCACGGCGCGGTTTCCACGGGTGCGATGCCCGCCCACGTCATCGTGACCCCAGACGAGACCCGCACTTACACGACCAACAATGCCGACAACACCGTGTCAGCCGTCGACATCGCCACCATGACGACGATCGCTACGATCCCCGTCGGCGCCGGACCTCACGGACTACGGCCAAGCCCCGATGGCGCCACCATTTACGTGGCCAACATTAAGGGAACGACGGTCAGCGTCATTGACACTGCTACCAACACCCAGGTCGACGAGATCGAGGTGGGCAAATCACCCGCACAGGTCGCATTCTCGCCCGACGGGGAGTTTGCTTACGCATCGCTAAACGGTGAGAACGCTGTAGCCAAAATCGACACCACTACACGCCAACTCGTTGCCACGATTCCCGTGGGCGACGGACCAATCCAAACGTTTGTAAGTCCCGATAACAAGTACCTACTGGTAGCCAATCAAGGCACCGAAGATCAACCCAGTAGAACTGTTTCCATCATCGACACGACAACGTTCTCCGTTGTCCGCACGGTTGAGACCGGTGCCGGCGCGCACGGTGTCACCATCGACCCGACGAGTCGACACGCGTACATCACCAACACCTTTGACGACACGGTCTCGGTGCTCGACCTGAAAACGTTGAAAGTTGTTGCCAGCATCCCCGTCGGGTCAATGCCGAATGGGATCACCTTCTCAACCCAGGCAGCGGGAATCGCACCGACCGTCGAACTGGACCTGAATATGGACGGTGCCGATGGGGCCGGCATGGGCCACTGACGGAGGAGTGCGCTCGCGAGGTCATCGATAGCCGCGGCCATCCCTGCCCGGTTTTAGACCTGGACAGTCGAGGACTACCTCCCCACTAACGCCATATACCTCATCCAGGATGCGGCCAACCCCGTCGCCGTCGAGGTCGTCGACCCGGGGTGCACATTCTGCAAGGCGCTGTTCCAGAACGTCGAGGAGTCGGGCTTTGAGCAGAACTACTACCTCACCTACATCGCCAACCGATCGCCGGCACGGACGGCTATAAGCTCCCGAACTCTTGGCTCGTTAGGGAGTACCTCGAGTCACTGCGGCTGCACCCGCTGGACGGCGCCGAGACCCCAGTGAACTGGCAAATCCTCGAGTGCATCTTCACCGAGAAGGCGGAGACCGGGCTGCCTTGGCAGGAAACCATCAAATCGATGCACGCCGAGGAAGCCACTGCGACCCTGACTGGTTGGCTAAGCGTATTCGGACTGGGCAGGATGAGACCGACGTCGTGGTAGCGGCGGCCGGCTCCGATCAGGTCGCCGACATCATCGCCGCTAACAAGGCCGTCATCGAAGACGAAATCGCCACCATCAAGATCCCCACGATCATCTTCGACGGCCGCTGCCACGACGGCTTGGTTCCATCGCACCGAGCATTAGTCATCGATAGCGCGGCATCCGGCCAATGGCATCGACCGTTGGCACTCGTACCCCCGCGGAACCAACGAGGATCCCACCGAGAAGGACGAGGTCATGTCCGGGGGCGGCCTGCGGGAGAATGAAAGCCGGAGGCGAGTCGCTGAGTAGCTCAACCTGATCCATCGACGCTCCATGCTTTGCGCCGAAGACGATAAGGCAAGCCGAGCCCAATCGCCCCCGCCACAGCACTGACCCACGCCCATAGATCTTCTCGCCTGCTCCGCAATCTCTACCGCCAACGCGGCTGTGGGCTCGGTGAGCTTGCCCTTGCCGATGCCGGTCTCGTTGTCCCAGACGAGGCGCTTGGGCACCGCTTGCGGCTTGGAGCAGGGACCACAACCCGCCGAGCAGATCCGGTGTTTTCCGCGACGGCAACATCAGCGCTTGGAAGAACCCGGAGAACGTCGACGTCATCACCAGCACCGGCGGCGTGCCCTCTTGCCCGTTGCCTAGTGGCAACGGCTCGTGCGGGAACCACAGGTCGCACTGGACCTGCCGGCCGGGCTCGTGTACGAGGCGGTCTGCGGGATCCGGCGGTAGATACTCGGGCCGGATCCCGGCGACCTTGTCGCGGAACACCCACGCGGCGCCGGGCCAGCCGACGCGCTCGGCCAGCGTCGACGCCGGCATCGTCGGCGTCACGGCCGACAACGCCCGAACCTGCGGCGCGAACGCGTCGAAGCTCGAGCCCACCGCGGGCCGTTGGTACTTCGGCAGCCGGTCTGTTTCCAGCGCCCGCTCCGCCGTTCCGCGCGAGACGCCGACGAGCCGGCCGATCTCCCGCTTCGGATGCTCGCGGGTGGAAAACAACGGTCGGCGCTAACAAAGGGATTCCCAACATCGACGGCTTTCAGCGCTTCTCATACCCCGAACTCACGGGGCCCGTCGTGCAACTCCCGGAGCCCCACAAGCGCGAGACAATAACTGTGCCGATGCGGATCCCTGAGAGCACCGGTCCGAAGAAAAGCAGCAAGGCACAGCCAATCAAGTTCGTTCAGAAGTTCCCCTCCGGAGTGAGGTATGGGCGGGCCACTACGGGATGCGCAACCTCGTCGAGTCCTCTGATAACCACATGACGCAGTCGAGCGCCGAAGACATCGGCAACCGGCGAAAGAGGTCCGGCCGCGGATTCGCGTTTCATTATTTAGCGATGGCTCTAACAGCCGTCTCGGCTAACCTTCGACGAATAGTGACCTTCTTCGAAGCCGAGGGACAAAGCGCGCCGGGAGAAACAACTAAGTTCCGTTCGAACGAAGAATACGGCCTGCCGAAAAGCAGGCTATTTCTGTTTAACGACCGGTCGTCGGTCGTGCGCCGAGTGCGTGCACTCTGCCGGGTGGGCAAAAAGAAAGGACCGAGGCGGCATTTCTGCCGATCCGATCCTTCTTAGTCAATTTCATGAAAATCAACTTGGCATTCCGTGAAACGCCCTTAGTTGCGGGGGCAGGATTTGAACCTACGACCTCTGGGTTATGAGCCCAGCGAGCTACCGAACTGCTCCACCCCGCGCTACAAGAACTAAGTTACCACAGTTCCCCAAGCCCTTCGAATCGGCCACTCCACCCGGGCGCGTCGCGTCCGCACAGACAAATCGCGGGTGGTGCGACCGGGTGTCCCCGGCGCACCACCCGCGCACGGATGAGGCGGCGAACTACGCGTTACTGTTGGTCGAGCAGCACCAGCAGCTCGGCGACCGCATCGTTCAGCTTCTTGTCGGCAACCCCAAAGGCGGAGAAGTCACCCGACGTCAGGGCCGCCTGCTTCTCGGTCACGGCCAGTTTGGCTTCCGCGAGGAGCGACCTGATCTGAGCATCCGTCGCCGGGTCACCGGTCGTGGTCGACGGGGCTGTGCCTCCGTCGACGGGAGCCTCGCCCGGGGCGGGCGTTTCCACGGCCGGCACGTCGGTGTCGCCGGCGTTGGCCCCGGACTCACCGCCGAAGAGCACGTTGAGTGCGTTATCGAGTGTGTCCTCGAAGGCGATCTGGTCGCCGAAGGCCACCAGGACCTTCTGCAGCAGCGGGTAGCTGGTCTCACCGGTCGACTGCACATAGACGGGCTGCACGTACAGCAGACCGCCACCGACGGGCAGTGTCAGCAGGTTTCCGTTGAGCACACTGGACTGTCCCTGCTTGAGCAGGTTGAGCTCGGCGGAGATCGTGGGATCACCGTTGAACTTGGCCTGTACCTGGCCCGGGCCGGGCACCGTGATGTCGTTCGGCAGGGTCAGCAGGCGCAGCTTGCCGTAGCCCTCCGCACGTTCACCGTCGGTCGCACCCGCATCGGCGTCGGCGGCGAGGTAGCCCGTCAGAACGTTCCGGCTGGTCTCACCGGACGCGTTGGGGATGAAGGTCGAGTACAGCGAGTACGACGGCGCATCCTGGCCGGGCATCTGCATCGTCAGGTAGTACGGCGGCTGCAGGGTGGTGTTGGTACTCGGCGACACGGGGTCGTTCGGCGTGGTCCAGGCGTCGTCTTCGGAGTAGAACGAACCGGGGTCGGTCACGTGGTACTTGCCCAGGACCGCGCGCTGCACCTTGAACATGTCGGCCGGGTAGCGCACGTGACTCATCATGTCGCCGGTCATCTCGCTCATCGGCTCGACCGTCGACGGGAAGATCTTCTGCCAGGTCTGCAGCAGCGGGTCTTCCTCATCCCAGGCGTACAGCGTCACGGAGCCGTCGTAGGCATCCACTGTCGCCTTGACGGAGTTGCGCATGTAGTTGATGTTGTCCAGCGCGAACGGCTGCTCGGGCGTCTCGGTGTCGGCGATGGCATCGCTCAGGCTCACCGCGGTGGAATACGGGTAGCTGGCAGAGGTCGTGTACGCGTCGACAACCCACTTGACGCGCCCGTCGACGACGGTCGGGTACGGGTCGGAGTCGAGCGTGAGGTACGGGGCGACCTTCTGCACGCGGGTGATCGGGTCGCGGTCGTAGAGGATCTGTGACTCGTCGTTGACGGCGTTGGCCAGGAAGATCTGCTCGGACTGGAACTTGAGCGCGTAGATCAGCTTGTTGAACGGGCCGTTCAGGCTCGGACCGCCGTCACCCGTGAAGGTGGTGTAGGTCTGCTGGGCGCCGTCCTCGCCGGACGGGTAGTCCAGCTCGATCGGGTCGGTGCCCTCAGGCGCGCCGACGATCGAGTAGGTCGGTGAGGTCTCGCCGAAGTACACCCGCGGCTCGAACTCGCCCAGCGATCCGGAGGTGGGGATGCCGGACTCCAGGAACACCGGCTGGCCGTCGGCCGAGCGCTGGTTGCCATAGGCCGCGACGACGCCGTAGCCGTGCGTGTAGACGACGGAGGAGTTGACCCAGGTCTCGCTGCTCAGACCGCCGAGATCGAGGTCACGCACCGACACCACGGTGTCCTGGGACTTGCCGTCGATCGTGTACCGGTCCACGTCCAGGTTGGCGGGGAACTGGTAGTACTGCTTGAACTGCTCGAGCTGGGCGAACGCGTCGCTCACCAGGGCAGGGTCGAGGATGCGGATGTTGGCGGTGGTCTCGGCGTCTTCGCGCAGGGCGCCGGGAGTGGCCTCGGTGGTCGCGGTGTACGGGATCTCTTCGACATCGGCGACACCATAGGCATCCCTGGTGAGGTCGATATTGCGCTGGATGTAAGGCGCCTCGAGGGTCTTCGCGCTCGGGTCCACCTGGAAGCGCTGCACGACCCAGGGATAGAGCGAACCGATCAGCAGGCTGCTCACGATCAGCAGCGCGGTGCCGATCACCGGCAGGCGCCAACGGCCGATGAAGGCCGTAACGATGAAGAGAATCGCGACAAAGACCGCGATGCCTGCCAGGATGGCACGCCCAGGGATGGTGGCGCTGACGTCGGTGTAGCCGGCACCGGTGATCAGGTCGTTCGCCTGGGTGAGGGTGGAGTACTGGTCGAGCCAGATGCTCACGCCCTGCAGCAGCAGGTAGATCGCGGCGGTGACGGCGATCTGCACGCGGGCGGCCTTGGCCACGAACACCTCACGGCCGGTGATGCGGATGGCGCCGTACAGGTAGGAGGTGGCGAGGGCGACCAGCGCGGAGATGAGCACGACGGCGGAGCTGAAGGCCAGCAGCGACTGGTAGAAGGGCAGGTCGAAGAGGTAGAACGACACGTCGAAGCCGAACTGCGGGTCGGTGGTGCCGGCCTCGGTACGGTTGAGCCACATCAGGATCGTCTGCCAGTGCGTCGCGGCGGCGACGCCGGCGAAAAGGCCGAGAAGAGCGGGGATGCCGTACATCGCGAGCCGGCGCAGTGGCTCGATGACCTGCTGGTAGCGGTCGACCTGCGAGTTCAGCTTGGCGTAGACCGGGCGCAGCCTGTAAGCGACCTGGATGCTCACCCACACCGGCACAGCCATGCCGAGGAACCCGACAACGAACAGGACCGCGCTGGCGATCCACTGCGTGGTCAGCACGCTGAGGAAGCCGAGCTGGTCGAACCACAACACGTCGGCGTAGAGCCCGGCGAAGATGAAGAACAATATCACCAGCCCGGCGATGATCGCTGCCGTAATGGCGAGCGGGGCACGGCTCCGGCGTGGAGCGCTTCCGGCGGATGATGTGGTCACGAATTGGCCTCTTGCTCTGATAGATCGGGGGTCAGACCCTCATTCTATGCAGGCCTCCTCAGGGCAAACCCCAAGTTCGCTGAGGGCTCACCCAGAAGTAGCCGTGCTGTCAGGCCCCGGGCAGGTCGGCAGGTCGCCGGTGTCGGCTCCGGTGCGAATGGCATCGAGCGCCGTCAGGGACTCGTCGAGGGTACCCACGGCCAGAACGGTCAGGCCATCAGGAATGTGACCGGAGACCTCGTCGCAGTTGGCGGCGGGCGCCAGGAACCACTCGGCACCGGCGTTTTTGGCACCGAAGAGCTTCTGGCGGATTCCGCCGATGGGGCCGACGGTGCCGGACTGATCGATGGTGCCGGTGCCTGCGACATCCGCCCCGCCATGGATGGAGTCCGGGGTGAGCTTGTCAATGATGCCCAATGCGAACATCATGCCGGCGCTGGGCCCGCCGACCTTGTCGAGTTGGATGTTGACGTCGAAGGGGAACTTGTAGTCCGACTTGACGTTGATGCCCAGCACCACGTTGCCGTCGATGTCGATGGGGGCGACCTCGACGCTCTGCTCGGCGCCGTCGCGGCGCAGCCCGACGGTGGCGGGGGCGTCGGCGCCGTTGGCGGTGAGCGCGGCCCGCAGCGCGGTGATGTCCGCCACGGCTTCACCGTTGACGGTCTCGATCAGGTCGCCGGCCCCGATCAGGCCCTCCGCCGGCGCCTTGTCGGCCAGCGACACCACGCTCAGTTCGGTCGGGTAGTCGTAGCCGAGGTTGGTCAGCGCCGCGGCGATGGCGTCCTGTTGGGAGTTGACCATGGCCGCCTGGTTCTGCTCGTCGCGCTGTTCGGTGGTGACGTCGGCCGGAAAGACCGACTCGATCGGCACCACGGCCTGGCTCGGGTCGAGCCAGGCCGACGCCACCGTCAACCAGTTCAGGCGGTTGTCCGGGTTGCCGAGCACCGAGACCGTGAGCAGGTCCAGCGTGCCCTCCGTCGGGTACACCGTCTCGTCCGGGATCGTGATGAGGTCGGTCTTCTTGCCTTCGTACTTGGCCGAGCCCAGCGTGTTGTACACGGGACCCGGCTTCTCGACGACGTATGGAGACGGCACGATGGCCAGTGTGAGCCCGGTGACCAGCGCGATGCCCAGCACCACCCACCCGGTGCGGGAAGCCCGGCGGGGTCGGTCGGAGCCCGGATGTGGTTCAGCGGTGAAGAGGGCCACCAGGCTCCTTAGAAGGATGAACGGAAGTTCGCAAGCTGTTCGCTACAGGCGACAACGCAAGAACCCAGCGTAGGTCATTTCCCAGTTCTAGCCGGGGTTCTCGGGCTAGCGTAGAGGGACGCAACTGAGAGGTGCCTGAAGTGGCCGATGACTCCCGACCCGACGAGGGTCAGAACCCAGAAGACGAATTCCGGGACATGCTCCGAGACATCCTGTCGGGTAAGTCGTCCATCGACCCCGGCCAGTTGGCCGGCGCGGCCGGACTCCCGAATGATCCCGCGAGTGTGGCGGCGCTGATGAACCAGTTGCAGGGCGCCCTGAAGGGCGGAGACGATGGTGGCATCAACTGGGGCATCGCCCTGCAGCAGGGCCAGGAACGCGCGGCCACCGGGCAGCTCAGCACGATCGACGCCCAGCGCGCCGAGTTCGAGCAGGCCTTCCACATCGCGGCGCTCTGGCTGGACGACGTGATCAACGTCGCCGAGCTCACCGTCGTACCGCGCTTGATGACCCGCAAGGAGTGGGTGACCGCCACCATGCCCCTCTGGAGCCAGCTCTCCGAGCCCGTGGCGACGAGCATCTCGGACTCCCTCACCAACGTGCTCACCGAGCAGGCCCCCGAGGAGCTCAAGGGCATGCTCGCCGGCGCCAGCCAGATGATGCGCAGCCTCGGCGGCACCCTGTTCGCCATGCAGCTGGGCCAGGTTGTCGGCCAGCTCGCCAGCGAGGTCGTCTCCGGCGGCGACATCGGCATCCCCCTCTTCAGTGACCAGCAGGCCGCCCTGCTCCCCCAGAACGTCGCCGAGTTCGGCGAAGGCCTGGATGTGCCGACCGACCAGGTGCAGATCTACCTCGCCGTGCGTGAGCTCGCCCATGCGCGCCTGTTCAGGCATTCCCGCTGGTTGCGCCTGCACATGATCAGCTCCATCACCGATTTCGCGCACGGCATCACCATCGACACCGACCGCCTGGAGTCCCTCGCCGAGGGCTTCGACCCGTCGAACCCCGAGGAACTGCGCGACGCCATGGTGAACGGCTCGCTGATCCCACCCAAGTCCGACGCGCAGCTGGCCGCTCTCGGCCGGCTCGAGACCATGCTCGCCCTGGTCGAGGGTTGGGTCGACGTGGTCACCGTGGAAGCCACCAGCCGGCTGCCGCGCGCCGACGCGATCAACGAGACTGTCAAGCGACGCCGGGCATCCGGCGGGCCGGCGGAGTCGGCCTTCGCCACCCTGGTGGGCCTGGAGCTACGCCCCCGCCGACTGCGCGAGGCCGCCGCGATGTGGCAGGCCGTCACCGACGCCGTGGGCAACGAGGCCAGGGACGCCCTGTGGGCGCATCCCGACATCCTGCCGACGTCCGAGGACCTCGACGACCCGCAAGCCCTGATCGCCCGTCTCACCTCCACGGCCAAGGGCGAGCCCCCCGTGCTGGACGACGTCGACCAGGCCCTGGCCGACCTCCTCAGGGACGACAACCCCGACCGCCCCCACGAGGCGTAGCCACCGTTCCCCCTCTCGCGAACTGTGAGCTAAGCACCAAGAACTTGCGTTCTTAGGTGCTTAGCTCACGGTTCGCGGAGAGGTCAGGCGGCCTTGATCAGCGCCTGGGCGGTGTCTTCGTCGGTGATCAAGACCGTGCACAGGCCGCTGAGGACGACGGATCGGGCGATGGCGTGCTTGCGTGCGCCACTGATCACGGCGATGGACGTCTTCGCTCGGCGTAACTGCTCGAGCGGGATGCCGAACGTGCGTTCGTCCAACGCCTGGTCGACGATCTGGCCCGAGCTGTCGATGAACCTGCCAACCACGTCGCCGACGGCGCCCTTGCGCACGAGCTCGTCGACCTGGTCCTGCGTGAGGTAGCCGCTGTCGATATGGGCGGAGCCCGCGTCGGCCTGGCCCGCGCTGAACAGGTAGGCGGAGGCCGAGGAACCCATCTCAAGCACCGCCGCGACAGAACGGTCGGAGGCGATGGCCAGTTTGGTCTCGACACGCTCCAGAATCGCGGGGCTGGGCAACAGCGTGAACTGGCCTGCGCCCTTCTGGGCGATGCTGACGGCGGTGGCCGCGGCGGTTCCCGGCCGGGCGTTCAGGCTCACCCCGCCGTTGATCTGCACGACATTGACGCCGCTGGCCCAGCCGGGTTTGAGCTGAACCGAGATGTCGTAGAGGGTGCGGCCCCAGCTGATGCCGAGCGTGCGCGGCACCGGACGTAGGGCGCTGAGGTAGTCGGCGGCCGCCTGCGCGGTGCGTTTCTGCAGGTCGAATTCGTCGACGACACCGGCTGTGGAGACCACGATCGCGTCGGCGAGGCCTGTGGCTCCGCGTAGTTGTCGTTCGATGCCGAGACGGCGGGCGCGGGGATGAACGATCTCGATGCGGATGAACCCGTTCGCCTTGGCCTGGGCCAGTAGCCTGCCGACTTTCCAGCGAGTGATCCTGAGGATCGTGCCGATCTCGTCCTGGGTCTTGTCTTCTTCGTAATACAGCTCGGCCGCCCGAATAGACAGCAGCTCGTCGATGTCGGTCATTCGTTGGTGCCTTCCTACGTGGCCCTAGCGTAAGTGGAGTTCTCCAACCGGTACAACACTCGTTGCCGATCTTGCTCATATGAGCATGGGCTCACGCGCGGTGCCGGCGCTCCAGGTCGTCCTCGAGGAGGTGGGGGCGGGCGATGACGGCGCCGGCCACGGTGACCGCCAGCGCCGTGCCGATCAGGAACAGCAGCGGCGCCGTCCAGCCCCCGGTGACCTCGTGCAGCAGGGCCACACTCAGCGGGCCGAGCGCGCCGAGTGTGTAGCCGACACTCTGCACGAACCCGCTCAGGGCGACCGACCCGGCATGGGTACGGGTGCGCAGGTTGATCAGCACAAGGACGAGAGGGAACAGCAACGGCCCGAGCCCGGCAAGGACCACCCAGAGCCAGGTCAGCATGCCGGGGGCCAGGAGAAGTCCCAGGTCACCGAGCAGGAAGACGGCAGCGCCAAGATACACGAGCGCGGCCACGTTCTTCATCCGGGCGGTCAGCCAGGGAATCAGCAGGGCGCAGGGAATCCCCATTGCCGCGTACACCGAGAGCAGGGTACCGGCCTGGGCGGGGGTGACGCCGGCGGTGTCGATGAGCAGCTGCGGAAGCCAGGCGAACATCGCATAGGCGTTGAGCGACGATGCCGCGAACACGACGGCCAGCGCCCAGGCGATCGAGGAACGCCAGATCCGGCCCACCAGCGCCGGTTCGGCTTCGTCGACGACGGCGCCGGGAGTCACCTGCACCCGGTGCCGCACGAACATGGTCACCCAGGGAACGAGGGCGACCAGTACCGGCAGCACCCAGAGCCCGAGGGACACCCGCCAGCCGGCGGCATCCGCGACCGGAACCGCGATCAGTGGCGGGAACAGGGTGCTCAGCGACAGCATCGTCACGTAGAGCGACGTGACCAGGCCGATCCGGTCGGGGAAGTACTTCTTCACCAGGGGTGGCAGCAGCACGTTGCCCACACCGAGGCCGGCGAACGTGACCACGCTGCCGATCACCAGAACCGGGGGTGAGCCGGCCAGGCTGCGAGTGAGGTGCCCGATCAGAATCGCGGTGAGCGCCAACACGAGAACGTTCTCCAGGCCGAGCCGGCGCGTGTAGACCGGGGTGAAAATACCGAAAACGGCAAAGCAGACCGGCGGCAGCATGCCGAGGATGCCGATGGCCGTCGCGGTCAGCGGTATGTCGGTGGAGATCTGGCTGACGATGGGCGAGAGAGCCGCGACGGCGGTGCGCAAGTTGGCGGCGACCAGGACGATGCCCAGAAGCGCCAGGGTTCGCCCGGTCCACAGGGGGCGGGGAGACTGTTCTGACACTCCGCAAGTCTAGGCTGGACGGCATGGCAGATTTCGCGCGACTCCTCCCCCTCAGCCTGCGCAGCGTCGGCAACGAGTCCGGCGTGAACGCGCGCTGGTCGGGGCACCTGGCAGCGACCCTCACGGCCATCGCCGATCTGCTCGCCGGGCTGACGCCCGAGCAGTGGGAAGCGCAGAGCCTCTGCACCGGCTGGCGCGTGCGCGACGTCGCCGGCCACCTGGTCTGGCGGCTCGGCAGCACCAAGCGGGAACTCGTCGGCAGCGCCACCCGCGCGTACGTCGGGCACTTCGTGCGCCCGGCGCGCGCCATCGATGTCGTGAGCCGCGCCGCGGCCTCAGCCGAGCCGGAGCAGCTCGTGGCGCGGCTGCGGGAGATCGCCGCCGCCAAGGCCACCACGGGCCGCGGTGGCATCGTCGAACTGACCGAGGCCGTGGTGCACGGCCTGGACGTGGCGCATCCACTCGGTCTGACCCTGCCGATTCACGCGACCGCCGGCGGCGCGGTGGCGCTGCGGCGCAGCCTGATCGCCCCCACCGAGATCACGGCAGTGCTGCGCACCCGCAGGCTGGTGGCGACGGATGCCGAATGGAGCGTCGGCCACGGCGAACCGCTGCGGGGTCAGGCATCGGAGCTGATCCTGTTCCTGTTCGGTCGTGGGCCGCTGCCCGCGGGGGCACCCACTGTTCAGGCGCCGCCGGAGCAGCCGGCCGGCTAGGCCGGTGGGAGCTGCAGGATCGCGCGGGTCTTCACGACGTCGTCCTCGATCTGCCTGATCAGCGGCTCGATGCCGGTGAACGCGACCATCCCGCGAATGTGCTCAACGAAGGCGACCTCGACGACGTGGTCGTACAGGTCGATCTCCTGGTCGAGCACGTACGCCTCGACCTGTTTCTGCGGCACGCCGTCGAAGGTGGGGTTGTTGCCGATGGAGATGGCTGCGGGATGGCGCACCCCGTTGTCCGTGAGCCAGCCGGCGTAGACGCCATCGGCGGGAATCAGCCCCTCGGCCTCCGGCGCGAGGTTCGCGGTGGGAAAGCCGAGTTCGCGCCCCCTGGCCGCACCATGCACGACCATTCCGCGCACGGTGGGTGTGTGCCCGAGCAGCCGGGTCGCCGCCCGCACGTCGCCGTCGGAGAGCAGCTCGCGGATCCAAGTCGACGAAACCCGGCGCTCCCCGAGCGGCGTGACGTCGTCGATAAGGCGCACGTCGAAGCCATACCGGCGGCCGAGCTCGGCAAGCAGGTCGGCGTCGCCGGCACCGTGCGCGCCGAACCTGAAGTCCCGGCCCACCATCACGTGCCGGGCGTGCAGCGTGTTCACGAGGATGTCACGCACGAAGTCCTCTGGCGGCAGCGACGAGAGCGCCGTGTCGAAGGCGAGCACCACGGTGGCTTCAATGCCGGTGCCACCGAGCAGGTCGAGTTTCTGCTGCACGCTGACCAGCTCGGCGGGACACTTGTCGGGGTTCAGCAGGGCGAGCGGATGCCTGTCGAAGGTGACGACGACCGCGGCCAGGCCTTCCCGGCGGGCGAGCGTCTTGAGCTCCGCGATCACGGCGCGGTGGCCGGCGTGCACACCGTCGAACTTGCCGATGCTCACCGCCGAAGCCGGCCAATCGGCCGGAACGGCGCCGCTGCCGTTGAAGACCTTCATGGGCGCTGTCGTTGGCGTGGTCTGGGCGGCGGTCATGCCGGGGCACCGTTCCGGCCGGCGCGCTGTGGGGCGTGGCGGGCCAGCCACCACATGCCCAGGACCGGCAGCACCAACGGGATGAACAGGTAGCCGCGGCCGTACACCGACCACACGGTGTCGTGCGGGAACAGCTGCGGGTCGACCAAGCTGAGGGTGCCGATCACGAGAACGCCGAGCAGTTCGAAGCCGATGGTGATCCAGGCGACCCGGTACCAGAACTGCCCGCGCTTGATCAGGGCGACGGTCGCGACGATGTAGACCGCCGCGGCGAGGGCCGACAGGGTGTACGCCAGCGGAGCCCCGTCGAATTTGCCGACGATCTGCACGAAGGATCGGCCGGTGGCGGCGAGCGCGAGGACACCGTAGACCATGATCAGCACACGCCCGATGCCGGTCACCCGGCCGGGATTCGTCGTGCCGGTGGCGTTGTCTCCGGAGTCGGTCTTGAGATCATTCATCGCTCAGTAATTATCGCAGCATCTCCGGGCCGAACGGTGCCGGTTGTCCTCCAGCGGCTCAGACGCCCTGCACGGTCCAGATCTGCAGCATCCGGTAGAGCATGACCGCCACCGAC
This sequence comes from Cryobacterium adonitolivorans, assembly GCF_004402695.1. Classification (GTDB taxonomy): domain Bacteria; phylum Actinomycetota; class Actinomycetes; order Actinomycetales; family Microbacteriaceae; genus Cryobacterium; species Cryobacterium adonitolivorans. Next base: position 16,762 of record NZ_SOFL01000043.1, read on the forward strand.
AGGCAGACCACCCCGAGGATCACCGTGCTCCACCGGCTGCGTTCGATAAGCGCCCACACTCCCCCAGCGATCGGCAGCAGGATGGCGCTGACGAGGTAGGTGTAGAACTCCAGCAGACTGCCGGTGGCGTGGTTGCCGGTGAGGGGCGCGACCAGGGCCACCGCGAGCTGAGCGATCAGGAGCAGCTCCACGAGCAGGGTCGCCCCCATACTGAGGTCGGAGGGCTTGCGGCCGGCAAGTCCCAGGCCCAGACAGAGCAGGCCGGCAGCGGTGGCAATCGCCAGCTGCAGGTAGGTGAACCACTCGATCACGAGGCGTCCTCCGCCGCGGCGGAGCCGGCCGCTGGTTCGTCTGGCGGGAAATTGACGATCGACTTGGCTTGGCCGGCGCGGTACTCGACGAGGCCGACGAGCCGGCCGGTCGGGTCGATGGCGGCAATCGGTCCAGCGTGAGTCGCGCCGACGGGCGCGTCGATGCGTTTGCCGTGGCCGAGGTCGATAGCCTGCTGCTCGCTCAGGTCGAGCCGGCCGAAGAGCCGGCTCGCCGCATCCGCCGGCCCGATCAGGGCGCGGGCAACGTCGAGCTGGTCGAGGGGGTCGGCGGCGGCGATGCCGAACGGGCCGATGCGGGTGCGGCGGAGGCTGGTGAGATGGCCGCCAACGTCGAGGCCCGCACCGAGGTCGCGGGCCAGCGCACGGATGTAGGTGCCTGAGGAGCACACCACGCGCACCTCGAGGTCGAGGAAACCGTCGACCGGGTTGCTGGAAAGCAGCTCGAACTCGCTCACGGTGACGGGACGTGCGGGCAGTTCGACGTCTTCGCCGGCACGCACCCTCGCGTAGGCCCGCTTGCCGTCTACCTTGATGGCGCTCACGGCGCTCGGCCGTTGGCTGATGTCCCCGGTGAGGACCTGGATGCCGTCGGTGATGGCGGCCTCGGCCATCGCGCCGACGGCGACGGCGGGCGCGCGGGTGAGCTCCTCGCCCTCGGCGTCGTCTGTGGTCGTCGCTGCGCCCAGCCGGATGGTGGCCAGGTACTCCTTATCGAGCCCGACAACATAGGTGAGCAGCCGGGTGGAACTGTTGATGCCGAGGATCAGCAGGCCTGTCGCCATCGGGTCCAGGGTGCCGGCGTGGCCAACCTTGCGGGTGTTTGCGAGGCGCCGGGTGCGCGCGACTGCGTCGTGGCTGGTCCAGCCCTGGGGCTTGTCGATCAGCACGAGGCCGCTTGCGGTGCTGCCGGGCGGGCGGCGTGGGGCGTTCACTTGGGTCCTTTGGGGCTGGGGTCAGGCATGCTTTGCGGCCTCGGCGGCTGTAGCGCCGAGCACAAGGTCGAGCTTGCCACGGAACGTGCACCGCATGAGTTCTTCGGCGTCGGGATCCTCGTCGAAGATGTCGGGCAGCCGAATGGCCAGGAGCGTGTTGAACAGCATCCCGTCGGCCAGGAACCCTCGGATGGTGTCCGGCGGGAATCCGGCCTCGTCACGCAGCATCCGGTAGATCTCGAGGAATCCGGCCCTGGCCTTGGCGCCGACGACAGGGTTGTGCCCGCTGAGGAAAGCCTGCATGAGGGAGAGCAGGATGCCTCGATCTTCGATGAGGTCGACGTAGGCGGCGCCGAGCCGCGCGATCAGCAGTTCCCGCTCGTCATCGCCGTGCTCGCGCGGTTCGGCGAGGACCTGCCTGAAACCGGCGACCAGGCGCTCGAGAGCCCGGGCCACCACCTCCAAAAAGAGGTTCTCCTTGGTGCCGAACATACGCACCACGTAAGGCTGGCTGATGCCGGCGGCCCTGGCCACCTGGTCGGTGGTCGCGCCGGAATAGCCCCGCTCGCCGAAGACCACGCTGGCCGCGGCCAGGATCTGCTCGCGGCGTTCTGCAGCGGGAATGCGCTCGGTGGGCTGGGCGGCTGCGATGCCGGATGTCTCGTTCACACTTGACAGGTTATCAGTCGATTACTAATCTCCTGTTTTGTAATCATTCAATTACAACATTCTGGCTTCGTTCCCGAAGGGATCTCCCATGACCACCACCTCCACCCCGCCGGCCGACAGGCGCCTCCGCCGGGTGCCCGTCTGGCTTGCCGTTGTCGCCGCGTCGCTGCCCATGTTCATGGCCACTCTGGACAACCTCGTGGTTACCAGCGCCCTACCGGTGATCAACACCGACCTGAACGCCACCATCGAAGAACTGCAGTGGGTCGTCAACGCCTACTCGCTCAGCTTCGCCACATTCATGCTGATGGCCGTCGCAATCGGCGACCGCTTCGGCCGCCGGTCCGTGTTCCTGGCCGGCATCGCGGTGTTCACCACCGCATCAGCGCTCTGTGCCATCAGCGTCGAGCCGTGGATGCTGATCTCCGCCCGTGCGCTTCAGGGAGTGGGTGCCGCCGCGCTCATGCCGCTCTCCCTGACGCTGCTCGTCGGGTCGGTGGCCGACCGCTTCCGGCCGGCGGCCATCGGCATCTGGGGCGGCATCGCCGGCCTCGGCGTGGCGCTCGGCCCGCTCATCGGCGGCGCTGTGGTGGAAGGCTGGAACTGGGAGGCCATCTTCTGGCTGAACGTACCGCTCGGCCTTCTGTCGATCCCGCTCGCCCTGATCGCGTTGCCCAACAGCTTCGGTGCTCGGCTGCGCGCCGATGTGGTGGGCCTCGTGCTGGTCGGCGGCGGCGTCTTCGGGATCGTCTACGGAATCGTGCGGGGCAATGAGGCCGGCTGGACCAGCACAGAGGTCCTCACGGCGCTCATCGGCGGCGGCATCCTTCTGCTCGCCTTCGTCTGGTGGGAGGGGCGGGCATCCGCGCCACTGCTGCCCTTGCGGCTGTTTCGCGACCGAAGCTTCACGGTTGCGAACCTCGTGGGGATCACCTTCAGCTTCGGCATCTTCGGCTCGATTTTCATCCTCATTCAGTTCCTGCAGATCGTGCAGGGCCACAGCCCGCTCGAGGCCGGCGTGATGACGATGCCCTGGACGCTGGCTCCCATGATCGTGGCACCGCTGACGGGGATGCTCAGCCCGAGAACCGGAACGCGTCTGCCGATCGTGCTGGGGCTGGTCCTGCTCTCGATCGCGATGTTCTGGGTGGCCCTGACGATGTCGGCCGACGTCGAATACGGCGAGCTGGTCGGCGCGTTCATCCTGGCCGGGCTGGGCATGGGGCTGGTCTTCGCGCCGAGCTCCACCGCCGTGCTCGCCAACATGGTGCCCAACGACCACGCCAAGGCGTCGGGCACCAACTCCACCTTCCGCGAGATCGGCGTGGCGCTGGGCGTCGCGGTGCTCACCGCGGTGTTCACCGGCAACGGCGGCACGCTGACCCCCACCGGGTACGTGGATGCCGCGGTGCCGGCCGTTCTGGTCGGCGCCGGGGTGCTCGCTGTCGCGGCGCTGATCGCGCTCGCGCTGCCGTCGGGACGCCGGGTGGCCCAGGCTCCGACGACGGTGCTTCTGCCCGCGGAAGCCCTCCTCGTTCGCGGGTAGTCCAGGTTGCCCGGCCGGGGCTTCTAGGCTGAGGTCATGCGAATTGCTGTGATCGGCGCCGGCGCCCTGGGCGGAACCTTCGCCACCCTCCTCAGCGTGGGGGGGCATGAGGTCACCGTCACCGCGCGCGGTGCCGGGCTGGCCGCGATCCGCGAGCGGGGCATCCGTCTCGAGGGCGGATTCGGCCCGGCAACGGCGCATCCCACGGCCCTCGAACGGCTGGTCGAGACGCCCGATCTGGCCCTGGTGTGCACCAAGGCGCAGGATGCCGAAGCCGCGATTGCGGAAAACGCCGCCGTGCTCGACGGCGCCGCGGTCATCGTGATCCAGAACGGCCTCGACGGCGTCGACACCGCCCGGCGGCTACTCCCCCGCTCTGACTGCTTCGGCGCACTGTCGATCATCGCCGCGAATCACACCGAACCGGGCCTGGTCACGGTCACCACGGCCGCGCCCACCTACCTCGGCCGCGGTTCCGGACCGGCCGACGCCGCCACCCGTCGCTGGCAGGCGGTGCTCGCCGAGGCGGTGCCCTGCCGGGCCGTCGACAATTTCGTCGGCGCCCAGTGGACCAAGCTCGTCGTCAACATGCTCAACGCGTTGCCCGCGATCACCGGGCTGAGCGTTCAGGGCGTCGTCGCGCACCGGGGCCTGCGCCGGCTGATGACGCTGAGCATGCGCGAGGCCGTGCGGGTGGGCATGCGCCGCGGCATCCGGTTCGGTGCGATGCAGGCGCTCGGCGACCGCCGGCTGCGCGCATTCTCGCTGCTGCCCGCCTGGGCCGGGCAGCTGCTGCCGCTGAGGATGCGCGCCCGCATGGGCAGTGTGCCCAACCTGGGCTCCACCCTGCAAAGCGTCACCCGCGGCCAACGCACCGAGGTGGACCACCTCAACGGCGTGGTGGTGCGTGAGGCCGCTGCCGCCGGCGTTCCGGCCCCGGTGAACAGCCGGCTGACAGCCCTGGTGCACGAGGTGGAGGAACGGGGGACGTTCCTCAGCCCCGACGACGTGCTGGCGCGGTTCAGCAAGAGTCGCTGAACACCCGCTGGGGACGGTGGCGTTCACTGAGGTCGATCACGGCCGACGCCACCTGACGGGGGCGTTCCTCCTTCTGGTAGAGGTAGTCGGACTCCGAGGTCGCTTCGCTCTCCAGCAGGATGCGGTAATTCCAGGCATCCCGCAGCTCACTGCGGTTGATGAACTCACCGTCGATGACCAGGAACGCGTCCGTTGGAGCCGTGGTCCAGGTCGGTTCGATCCAGCTGTCCCGGTCAGGGTCGAACACCTGGGTGACAAAGCCGGTGCTGCCGCCGAGCCTGAACGGTTCGAGCAACACCCTTCGCAGCGCCGAATAGTCGAAGCCGTGCCTGTAGAAGCGCTCCGGGGAGTCGGCGCCGAACCGGCCGAGGTCTTCCCTGGACCGCTGGAAATAGCGCAGGGACGCCCGGAAGGTGGGCATCTGGGCTTCGTCGAGCACCGCGGCCAGATCGTCGGCGAACGCTGTGCGGGCGGCCGCGTCGGCGCCGTCGACGGCCACGATCACCCGCCCCCGGCCGTTCAGGTTGAGGATCTCGGTCGCGAGGGTACGCAGGTACTCGACGCGGGGAGTGGAAACGAGCTTCATGAATCGAGCCTAGGTTAGAACCGATGAACGTCACAGTCCAGAGCACCGCCCCCGTCGACAGTGCCATTGTCAGTACCGCGCCGGTCGGCCCCGCCCTCAGCCGCAGCATCAGTGTCTGGTTCGGCGAGAACGCCCGCGACCTGCCTTGGCGGCGCGACGGCTTCAGCGCCTGGGGCACTTTGGTGAGCGAGTTCATGTTGCAGCAGACCCCGGTGAGCCGGGTCATCCCGCGTCTCGCGGAATGGCTCGAGCGCTGGCCGACACCCACCGATCTGGCTTCCGTTCCACCCGGCGAGGCCGTTCGGGCCTGGGCGAGCCTGGGCTACCCGCGCCGTGCGCTGTGGCTGCACGCCGCCGCGGTGCAGATCACCGAACGGCACGGCGGCATCGTGCCAGAAGACGTCGACGACCTGCTCGCCCTCACCGGGATCGGCGACTACACGGCCAGGGCGGTCGCGGCGTTCGCCTACGGCCACCGGCATCCGGTGGTCGACACCAATACCCGCCGGGTCATCGCCAGGGCCGTGGCCGGACAGGCCCAACCCGCACCGCCCAGCCGCACCAGGGACCTCGACTCCATGTCGGCGCTGTTGCCGGCCGAACCCGTTCCGGCGGCCCTGTTCAATGCGGCCATCATGGAGCTCGGCGCCATCGTCTGCACCAGCCGCAGCCCGCGGTGCGCGGACTGCCCGATCCGTGATGCCTGCGCCTGGCGTGCGGCCGGCTACCCGGCCTACACCGGACCGAAGAAGGCCGTGCAGAAGAAGTTCGAGGGCAGCGACCGGCAGGTGCGCGGGCTGATCATGGCCGAGCTGCGGGCCACGCACCATCCGGTGACCGACGCTGAGATCGACGGTGTGTGGCCGGATGCCGTACAGCGCGACCGGGCACTGGCCGGGCTCCTCGCCGACGGCCTCGCGGTTCTCGTCGAACCCGGGCGGTACGCTCTTTCGCAGGGGTGAAAACCCTGCGTTCCCACTAGCAGAAATGGTCTCAATGAAGAACTGGGCCGGCAATGTCGAGTATTCCACCGACGACATCAGGCATCCCGCAACGGCGGCTGAGGTATCGGCCATCGTCACAGCGGCGGGCGAGGCCGGCAGCCGTGTCAAGGCGCTGGGCTCCAGGCACTCGTTCTCCACCATCGCCGACACGGCGGGTACACAGGTGGCCCTCGACAAACTGGTGGACCAGCCGGAGCTGCAGTTCGGCGACGACGGCACCGCGGTGAGCGTGCGTGTCGGCGCCGGCAGCACCTACGCCCAGGTCGGCGCCTACCTCGCCGAACGCGACCTGGCCCTGCCCAACCTCGCGTCGCTGCCGCACATCTCGGTCGCCGGCGCCATCCAGACCGGCACGCACGGTTCCGGCGTGCGTAACGGGTCGCTGGCGTCGTCGGTTCTGGCGCTGGAGATCGTGCGCGCATCCGGCGAGGTCGAAGTGGTTCGGGAGCACGACCCCGACTTCGCGGCCTCCGTGGTGGGCCTGGGTGCGGTGGGCATCGTCACCGCAGTCACCCTGAGGGTGCAGCCGCACTTCCAGATTTCCCAGTACGTGCACGAGGGCCTGTCCTGGACCGCGGCCCTGGCCAACTGGGCCGCCATCATGTCCAGCGGCTACAGCGTCAGCGTGTTCACCACCTTCCAGGGCGAGAATACCCACCAGGTGTGGTCCAAGCGTCGGCTCGACGTGGATGGCCCCGAGCTGGACCTCGCCGCTCTCGGCGCTACCGAGGCCACGGTGGCACTGCACCCGCTGCCCGGTGTCACCGCCGAAAGCGTGACCGGGCAGTTGCGCGAGCCCGGCCCGTGGAATGAACGCCTTGCGCACTTCAGGAGCGAGTTCCAGCCCAGCCACGGCGAGGAGATCCAGTCCGAATACCTGATCCCGGCCGCACACGCCGTCGCCGCGATCACCGCCCTGCGCGCTATCGGCAACCGCATTGCACCGCTGCTGCACATCTCCGAGCTGCGCAGCGTGGCCGCTGACACCGCCTGGCTCAGCCCGAGCTACGCCCGCGACTCGCTCGCCATCCATTTCACCTGGAAGCCGCTGGCGGCCGAGATCCTGTCGGTGCTGCCCCTCATCGAGCACACCCTGGAGCCGTTCGCGCCGCGCCCGCACTGGGGCAAGGTCGCCACGATGTCGCCGGCCGGGCTGCGCCGGGCCTATCCCCGCCTCGATGATTTCGCGGCACACGTGCGCCGGGTCGATCCCGATGGACGATTCGAGAACTCCTATCTGAAACGAGTACTGTCCCATGACTGACGCTTTCGGCGCATCCACCACCGACTTCACCGGCGCGGATGCGTCCGTCCTGCCACTCTCCGGCCTGCAGTACACGATCAGCCATGACGGCTACTCGGCCACGATCGCCAGCGTCGGCGCGAGCCTGCGCCTGCTTACCTGGCACGACCGCGACCTCGTCGTACCGTTCGACGCCGACGAGGTGCGCCCCGGCTACCGGGGCGCCGTGCTCGCCCCCTGGCCGAACCGGGTTGTCGACGGAACGTACTCCTTCGAGGGCGTCGACTACCAGCTGCCGCTCACCGAGCCCAGCCGCTCACACGCCCTGCATGGGCTGGTCTGCTGGGCCGACTGGACGCTGCAGGCGCGTTCTGCCGATTCGGTGACCCTGGGTATCACGATCGTGCCCAGCGACGGCTACCCGCACCGCATTGCCGTCCTGGTGACGTACAGCCTGGACGACAATGGCCTCACCAGCACGGTGACGGCCACGAACCTCGGGGCGGCAACGGCCCCATACGGCACCGGCCCGCACCCCTACCTCGTGGCCGGTCCCGGCAGCGTCGACGACTGGACCCTCGGGTTCCCGGCCGCTGCCTATCTCACGGTGACCCCGGACCGGCTCAGCCCCGTGGCCACGGTCCCCGTCGAGACCACGCCGGAGTTCGACTTCCGCACGCCCCGGGTCATCGGCGACACCTTCATCGACCACGCGTTCACCGCCATCGCACGCGAGGCGGATGGGTCGGCGAGTGTCACCCTCACCAGCCCGGCCGGCACCGGCGTGCGCATGAGCTTCGGAGCCGAGCTGCCCTGGCTGCAGGTGCACACCGCCGACCGTCCGGCGCCCGAGCGCAGCCGCATCGGTCTGGCCGTGGAGCCGATGACCTGTCCCCCCGATGCCCTCTCGACCGGGGAAGACCTGGTGCTCTTGTCCCCCGGCCATTCCTTCTCGGCCAACTGGACCATCGCCGCCACCGAGGCCTGACCCCCCAGGGTCAGGTCCCCTGAGACCACCGAAGGGGCGCCAACTGCCATCTCACCGGCTCTCTCTCCCGCGACTTGCCACTTTGGGACCCTTCGGGCGCGCAAAAGGGGCGCCAAGTGCCATCTCGCAACCAGTTACACAGACTTACCGCAAGACGACCCTTCGCGCGCGCTGAAGCGGCACTTTGCGGCACCTCGCGAGGGAGCCGAGATGCCACAAAAGGCCCCTTGACGCGGCTTGTCGTCAAGGGGCCTTGTACGGCGATTCGTGTTGCTGAGCGCTAGAGCGCGTCGGGCTCCGTGGCAGCGGCGTGCCGGCCGGTGGGTGCCGGCGCGGCCTCCACCTCGTCCTCGTCGGTGTCGTCTTCGTCAGCGTTGTCGTCCTCGGCGTATTCGCGGGGCTTGACGTACGGGTCTTCGTCGCCGGCGTAGACGGCCGTGCGGGCCATCTCGCCCACCTGGGTGTCGCGTTCGCGTGCCTCACGGAGCAGGTCGTCGATGAGGGCGGCGTTCTCCGGGATGGCGTCGGCGATGAACTCGATCGAGGGTGTCAGCCGCGCGGTGATGTTCTTGCCGACCTCGCTGCGCATCATGCCGGTGGCGGCCTTGAGCGCTGCGGCGCTGTCCTTGCGCTCATCTTCGGAGCCGTAGACCGTGTAGAACACCGAGGCGTGCTGCAAGTCGCCGGTGACCTTGACGTCGGTGATGGTCACGAAGCCCAGTCGCGGGTCGCGGATGCCGCGTTCGAGCCGCTTGGCCACGATGACCTTGATGCGGTCCGCCATCTTCCTAGCGCGTGCCGGATCTACCATGATCTACTCCTAGTTTGTGGGTACTTCTTAACACTCTCAAGCCCTCCCCAACCATCGTATTGACGCTGGCGTTTCTGGGGGAGTGGGGGTCGGTGCTTGATCCCCCTCAGGGGAATCGGGGTAGGGGTCCCCGCTCTTCCCCTGAGGGGGGATCAAGCGGAGACCCCTTGCAACGAGAAGTTATTAACCTCTCGGCTTTTCCTTCAATTCGATCGTCTCTATCTCATCGCCGATCTGGATGTCGTTGAACTTACCAAGACCGATACCGGCCTCGAAGTCCGTACGCACCTCGGTGACGTCATCCTTGAAGCGACGCAGCGACTCGATGGCCAGGTTGTCGCCCACGACGATGCCGTCGCGGATGACCCGCGCCTTGGCGTTTCGCGTGATCGTTCCCGAACGCACGATGACACCGGCGACGTTTCCGAACTTGGACGAGCTGAAGACCTCGCGGATCTCGGCGATACCACTCTGCACTTCTTCGAACTCGGGCTTGAGCATTCCGGTGAGGGAAGACTCGATGTCCTCGAGCGCGTTGTAGATGACGGAGTAGAAACGCACGTCCACGCCTTCACGAGCCGCACGTTCGCGCGCCTTCGTGTCGGGACGAACGTTGAAGCCGATGATGATGGCGTTGTCGACGGTGGCGAGGTTGACGTCGCTCTCCGTGACCGCACCGACACCACGGTGGATGATGCGCAGCTGTACGGAGTCGTCGACCTCGATCTTGAGCAGCGACTCTTCGAGTGCCTCAACGGCACCGGAAACGTCACCCTTGATAATGAGGTTGAGCGATTCGACCTTGCCCTCTTCGAGTGCACGGGTGAAGTCCTCGAGGCTGATGCGCTTGCGGGCCTTGGCCAGCAGGGCGTTGCGCTCGGCGGCTTCGCGCTTCTCGGCGATCTGACGCGCGGTGCGGTCTTCCTCGATAACGAGGAAGGTGTCACCGGCGCGGGGAACGCTCGAGAGGCCCTGCACCTGGACGGCACGGGACGGCGTGGCAGCGAGAACGGCGTTGCCGTTTTCGTCGGCCATCGCACGTACGCGGCCGTAGGCGGTACCGGCGACGATCGAGTCGCCGACATGCAGCGTTCCGGACTGGATGAGCACCGTGGCGACTGCACCGCGGCCCTTGTCGAGCTTGGCCTCAATGGCCACACCGCGGGCATCCTTGTTCGGGTTGGCGCGCATGTCGAGTCCGGCGTCTGCGGTGAGCAGGACGGCGTCGAGGATTTCCTGGATGCCGATCTTGTTCTTCGCCGACACGTCGACGAACATGACGTCTCCGCCGTACTCTTCGGCGACGAGGCCGAATTCGGTGAGCTGCTGGCGCACCTTCTGCGGGTTCGCACCGGCCTTGTCGATCTTGTTCACTGCGACCACGATCGGCACGTTGGCGGCCTGGGCGTGGTTGAGCGCCTCAATCGTCTGCGGCATGATGCCGTCATCGGCCGCGACCACGAGGATCGCGATGTCGGTGACCTGCGCACCACGAGCACGCATGGCGGTGAACGCCTCGTGGCCGGGGGTGTCAATGAAGGTGATGGCACGTTCGATGCCCTCGTGCTCTGTAACCACCTGGTAGGCACCGATGTGCTGGGTGATGCCACCGGCTTCACCGGCAGCGACCTTGGCGTTGCGGATGGCGTCGAGCAGCGCGGTCTTACCGTGGTCGACGTGACCCATGACGGTGACGACGGGAGGACGGACTTCGAGCTCTTCGTCGGTCTCGTCGGCCAGCTCCTGGTCGATGTCGATATCGAAGGCGAGAAGCAGCTCGCGGTCTTCGTCGTCGGGCGAGACCATCTGGATCTTGTAACCCAGCTCGCTGCCCAGCACATCGAAGGTGGCCTCGTCGAGCGACTCGGTCGCCGTTGCCATCTCACCGAGGTGGAACAGCACGGTGACCAGGTTGCCCGGGCTCGCGTCGATCTTGTCGGCGAAGTCGGTGATCGAGGCACCGCGGCGCAGACGCACCACGGTTCCGCCGTCGCCACGGGGGACGCTGACGCCACCCAGCGACGGAGCCTCGCGCAGCTCGAACTCAGCCCTCTTCGTACGCTTCGACTTGCGTGCCTTGTTCTTGCCGCCTCCGCGACCGAACGCACCAGCGGTTCCACCGCCGGGACCACGGCCACGACCACCGGCGCCGCCGCCACCGGCGGGGCGGGGCGGGCCGAAGCCGGGTGCTCCGGCAGGTGCACCGGGACGGGTGAAGCCGGGGCGTGCGCCACCGGCGCCGCCCGGTGCGCCACCGGGACGCTGGAAGCCACCCGGGCGCTGGCCGAAGCCGGTCGGGCGGGGTGCCTGGCCGGGTCCACCCGGACGCGGGGCGCCGGGGCGGGGTGCGGCGGGACGGGGGATGTTGCTGGGCGAGGACGTGGACGGCGGACGCTGTCCCATGCCCTGCGCACTAGCGAACGGGTTGTTGCCCGGACGCGGGGTGGGGGTCTTGCCCATGCCCTGGTTGCTGGCGAACGGGTTGTTTCCCGGACGCGCTCCCGGACGCGGGACGCTGCTGCTGCCGGGCTTGGCAGCCGGAGCCGCGTCGCCGTCGGCCTTGGCGGCCGGGGTGGCTGCCTCGGTGGTCGCGGTCTCGGTCGCGGCGGCGCCGGACTCGGCGGCGGCCTTCTCGGCTGCTGCGGCCTTCTCGGCGGCTGCGGCCTGGCGCTCGGCGACGGTCAGCGGTGCGGCCGGCATCGGCGGAGCATCCGCGGCGGGAGCCTCGACGACAGGTGCGGGCACCGGTGCGGCGGGACGTGCCGGGGACGGACGTGCGCCACCGGGCTTGGCCGTGGAGGTCGACGCGGGCTTTGCGGCGGCCGGGGCCACCGGAGCGGCAGCGGCGCCGCCGGTGGCGACTCCGTCAGCCTCAAGTGCTGCGCGCAGACGGCGTGCAACGGGGGGTTCAACGCTGGAAGACGGTCCCTTGACGAACTCGCCCATCTCTTTCAATTTCGCAAGGGCTACCTTGCTGTCGACACCGAGCTCAGTTGCGATCTCGTGTACGCGTGGTTTCGCAGCCACAATTCTCCTGTTCCGGGCCTGCACCCGGAAAGGGGCAGACCGTTAGTAACGGACGGTTCTCATTTCGAGCCGCTCATTAGTTATCCATTAGCCAAGTCAGCCTGTTCTCTAGTTGTTTTGCGTCCAGGGGGCTGGTCACCCGAAGAGCACGCCCGAAAGCGCGTCGCCTCACGGCCTCCTGGAAGCACGCGATGGTGGGATGAATCCACGCGCCTCGCCCAGGGAGGGTGGCGGTTTCATCAACCACCAGGTCACAATTCTGGGCGACGATCCTCAGAAGTGAGGAGCGTGAGGCGCGGGAACGGCATCCAATGCACGTTCTAACGGGATCCATCGTACCCCCTATTCGTCGTCCTCCAGAATGCTGTCCGGCTGGATGTCGATTTTGGCGCCGGTCAGTTTGGCGGCGAGGCGGGCGTTTTGGCCCTCCTTGCCGATCGCGAGCGACAGCTGGTAGTCGGGCACGAGGGCCCGAACTGCTTTGATCGACTCGTCGATGACGTAGGCGCTGGTGACCTTGGCGGGCGAGAGCGCGCTGGCCACGAAGGTGGCGAGGTCGGGCGAGTAGTCGACGATGTCGATTTTCTCGTTGTTGAGCTCCGCGGTCACCGCGCGAACGCGCTGGCCGAGCTCGCCGATGCAGGCACCCTTGGCGTTGACGCCGGGTTCGGTGGCGCGCACGGCGATCTTGGTGCGGTGGCCGGCCTCGCGGGCCAGTGACACGATCTCCACGACGCCGCTTGCGATCTCGGGGACCTCCAGCGCGAACAGGCGGCGCACGAGCGACGGGTGCGTGCGTGAGACGGTGATCTGCGGGCCCTTCATGCCGCGGCCGACGGCCGTGACGTACACCCGGATGCGCGAACCGTGCACGTAGCTTTCGCCGGGCACCTGCTCCTCAGGGGGAAGGATCGCCTCGATGGTGCCGAGGTCGACGTGGATCATGCGGGGGTTGGGGCCCTGCTGGATCACGCCGGCGACGATCTCGCCCTCGCGGCCCTTGAATTCACCGAGCACCGCGTCATCCGCGATGTCGCGAAGGCGCTGGTTGATGACCTGCTTGGCCGCGAATGCGGCAATGCGACCGAAGTCGTCGGGGTTGTCAACGGCTTCGCCGATGATGTTGCCCTCTTCGTCGTGCTCAGGAATGTAAATGTCGACGTGACCGGACTTGCGGTCGAGTACGACGCGAGCTCCGGGTTCTTCTTCCGCAGCCTGCTTCAGCGGCTCACCCTGGTGGGTGTGCTTGAGGTAGGCCGTCAGAATTGCTTGCTCGATGATCTGCACGAGTTCCTCGAAAGGAATCTCTTTCTCGCGCTCCATCAGCCGCAACACGCTGAGGTCGATGTCCATGGCCGGCCTCCTCTATTCAGATCTTGCCGCCGCGAAACCGCGCAGCGGGCTTCTCCCTACGGTACCGGAATCCCGGCGCGCCCGTCACCCGCGCCGGCCCGACTTCACCCGTGGAGCCTGCCTCAGCGCTAGCATGAGCCGCATGATGACACGCTCCCCCGCGCAGTCGGGCGCCCAGTCGGCCGGCGATGCCGCACGCAAGGCAGGCAACAGCCGCCACCTCGAAACCCTGGCCAGGGTCGGTTACGCCGTGAACGGACTATTGCACGGCCTGATCGGAGCCATCGCGATCGGTGTCGCGGTCGGCAGTGCCGGTGGAAGCGCCGACCAGTCCGGCGCGCTTGTGCAGGTCGCGCAGTCCCCAGGTGGAATCTTCGTGCTTTGGCTCATCGTGGTCGGACTGGCCGCGCTGGGCGTGTGGCAGATCCTGCAGGGGTTCCTGGTGCCGGGCGGTGACCCCAAGAAGGTCTGGGCTCACCGTCTCAAGGAGATCGGAAAGGGAGTCGCCTACCTCGCGGTCGCCGCCACCGCCCTCACGGTGGCGCTACAGGGGTCGGCCAACTCGTCGCAGAGCACGGCATCCGCCAGCGCGACAATCCTTGCGTTGCCTGGCGGGCCCATCCTGCTCATGCTGATCGGACTCGGCGTGCTCGCGATCGGCGCCTACTTCGTCTACAAGGGCGCCACGAAGAAATTCACCGAAGACCTGGCCGTGCCGTCCGGCACGATGGGCAAGGCCACTGTCGGGCTCGGCGTCGCCGGCTACGTGGCCAAGGGCATCGCCGTGGGAGTCGTCGGCGTCCTGGTGATCGTGGCCGGGTTCACGGTGGACCCGAGCCAGTCGACCGGGCTAGACGGCGCACTGCGCTCGCTCGCCGCCCTGCCCTTTGGCATGGTCATCCTGGTGCTCGTCGGCGTGGGCCTGATCGCCTACGGCGTCTACTGCCTGTTCCGCGCCCGTTTCGCCCGCCTCTAACTTGAGCCTGCTCGCGAAAGTGGTCATCCAGTTGCTTCAGCCTCGCTGAGGCAACCGGATGACCGCTTTCGGGCTGGTTAGGCGAAGTGGGCAGCCAGCTCCGTTACGGCCACCTGGGTGCGCTCACCGCTGCGGCGATCCCACAGTTCCACGATGCCGTCGGCCGCGCCGCGGCCCACGATCACGATGGTGGGGATACCGATCAGTTCGGCGTCGCCGAACTTGACGCCGGGCGAAACCTTGCGGCGGTCGTCGTACAGCACGTCGCGACCGGAGGCCTCGACCAGCGCGGTCACGGCCTCGCTGGTCTCGAAGACGATCTCGTCACGGCCGGTGGCGATCACGTGCACGTCGAACGGTGCCACGGCCTCGGGCCAGATCAGGCCCTTCTCGTCGTTGTTCAGTTCGGCGATCACGGCGAGGGCGCGGGTGACGCCGATGCCGTATGAGCCCATCGTGACGGTGACGAGCTTGCCGTTCTCGTCGAGAACCTTCAGGCCCAGCGCCTCGGCGTATTTGCGGCCGAGCTGGAAAACGTGGCCGATCTCCATGCCGCGGGCCAGTTCCACCGGCCCTGAACCGTCTGGGGCCGGATCGCCGGCGCGCACATCTGCAGCCTCGACGGTGCCGTCCGCGATGAAGTCACGGCCGGCGACGAGTCCGAAGACGTGACGCCCGGCCTCGTTGGCGCCGGTGATCCACTCGGTGCCGTCGACGATGCGCGGGTCGACGAGGTAGCGGATGCCGGTGGCCGATTCGGCGCCCAGCATCGCGCTGGCGGCAGACCACGGGCCGATGTAGCCCTTGACCAAGCCGGGGCGGCCGGGGATCTTGGCCAGTTTGGCGAAGTCGCCGTCGTTGGCGGCCTCGACCTCGGCGGGGGCGAAGGCCACCTCCACGCGCTTGAGGTCGACCTCGCGGTCGCCGGGCAGGCCGATGACCACGATCTCGCGGCTGCCGTCGGGCTGGACGAGGGCGAGCACGACGTTCTTGAGGGTGTCAGCGGCGGTCCACTCCCGCCCATCCGGGCGCGGCTGGCTGGCGTTGGCCGAATCGACGAGGGTCTGGATGGTGGGGGTGTCCGGGGTGTCTTGCACCTGGGCGGCGGGGAAACCGGTGACGTCGATCGACTCGGGCACCAGGGTGCGGAACGCCTCGACGTTGGCCGCGTAGCCGCCGGCGGAGCGCACGAAGGTGTCTTCACCGACCGGGGTGGGGTGCAGGAACTCTTCGCTCTTGGATCCGCCCATGGCGCCGGCATCCGCCTGCACCACAACGTATTCGAGGCCGAGGCGGGTGAAGATGCGCTCGTAGGCGTCGCGCTGGGCCTGGTAGCTGGTTTCGAGGCCGGCGTCGGTGTGGTCGAAGGAGTAGGCGTCCTTCATGGTGAACTCGCGGCCGCGCAACAGGCCGCCACGGGAGCGGGCCTCGTCGCGGTACTTGTCCTGGATCTGGAAGATCGACAGGGGCAGGTCCTTGTAGCTGTTGTAGAGGTCCTTCACCATCAGGGTAAAGACCTCTTCGTGGGTGGGGGCCAGCAGCAGGTCGCTGCCCTTGCGGTCCTGCAGACGGAACAGGCCGTCGCCGTACTCGTCCCAGCGGCCGGTGGTCTCATATGGTTCGCGCGGCAGCAGCGCCGGGAAGTGCACCTCGAAGGCGCCGGCGGCGGCCATCTCCTCGCGGATGATGGTCTCGATCTTCGCCTTGACCTTCAGGCCCAGCGGCAACCAGGCGAAGATGCCCGGAGCCTGACGCCGGATGTAGCCGGCCCGCACAAGCAGGCGGTGGCTGGTGACCTCGGCATCAGAGGGGTCTTCGCGAAGGGTCCGGAGGAAGTAGTTCGACATACGAATAGGCACGCACCTACTTTACGGCGCGAGCAGGCCGCCCGTCGGCGCGATCCCAGCAGCCGCGCCCACCGTAACTGTTGCCCGAGCGGACAATTGCGCCCGGTACGCCGGACGCAAATGTCCGCTTCGGCAACAGTCAGCGCGAAGGTGCGCCCGTGGGAGGAGCGGCGGCCCGAGGGGCCGGCAAGGCCGGGCTAGTTGGCGCCGACCGTCACGACGGGGGCGCCGAGGGAGTCTTCGCTTGGCGGCATCTCGGCGGCCATGCGGTTGGCCTCCTCGATCAGGGTCGCCACGATCTCGGACTCCGGGACGGTCTTGATGACCTCACCGCGCACGAAGATCTGGCCCTTGCCGTTGCCGGATGCCACGCCGAGGTCGGCGTCGCGGGCCTCACCGGGTCCGTTGACGACGCAGCCCATCACGGCCACGCGGAGCGGCACGGTCATACCTTCGAGACCGTCGGTGACGTCGTTGGCGAGCTTGTAGACATCCACCTGGGCACGGCCGCAGCTGGGGCAGGAGACGATCTCAAGCTTGCGTTCGCGCAGGTTCAGCGACTGCAGGATCTGCAGTCCCACCTTGATCTCCTCGGCGGGCGGGGCGCTGAGGGACACGCGGATGGTGTCGCCGATGCCCTCGCCGAGCAGGATGCCGAACGCCGTGGCGCTCTTGATGGTGCCCTGGAAGGACGGGCCGGCCTCGGTGACGCCGAGGTGAAGCGGCCAGTCGCCGCGCTCGGCCAGCAGACGGTAGGCCTTGACCATGATCACCGGGTCGTTGTGCTTGACCGAGATCTTGAAGTCGTGGAAGTCGTGCTCCTCGAACAGGCTGGCCTCCCACACGGCGCTCTCCACGAGAGCCTCCGCGGTGGCCTTGCCATACTTCTGCAACAGGCTGGGCTCGAGCGAGCCGGCGTTGACGCCGATGCGGATGGAGACGTCCGCGGCCTTGGCTGCGGCGGCGATCTTAGCGATCTGGTCGTCGAACTTGCGGATGTTGCCGGGGTTCACCCGCACGGCCGCGCAGCCGGCGTCGATGGCCGCGTACACGTAGCTCGGCTGGAAGTGGATGTCGGCGATAACCGGAATCTGGCTCTTCTTGGCGATGATCGGCAGCGCCTCGGCGTCGTCACGGCTCGGCACGGCGACGCGCACGATGTCACAGCCGGAGGCGGTGAGTTCGGCGATCTGCTGCAGGGTCGCGTTGATGTTCGTCGTCGGGGTCGTGGTCATCGACTGCACGCTGACTTGCGCGTCGCCTCCGACGAGGACCTTTCCGACCTTGATCTGGCGAGACTTGCGTCGCGGAGCGAGGATTACGGGGACTTTGGGCGTACCCAGGTTTATAGCGGCCACGAATGTAGCTTACGCGTCGGGCATCCGGTGAAACTGAACCCTTCCCGAGCGGGCGGGGTGCGAGGTCAGCCGAACAGGTTGATCGGCTTGACGATGTCTGCGTAGATGAGCAGCAGGCTCATGCCGCCGAGCACAACCACGACGGCGAAGGTCAGCGGCATGAGCTTGGCCGTGTCGACGGGGCCCGGGTCGGGGCGCTTGAACAGCTTGGCGAACCACCGGCGGATGCCCTCCCACAGGGCTCCGGCGACGTGGCCGCCGTCCAGGGGCATCAGCGGCACCAGGTTGAAGACGAACAGCGCGATGTTGAGCGAGGCGAGCAGGCCGATCAGGCTCGCGGCCTTGCTGTCGAACGGGATGGTGTCGATGCTGGCGATCTCGCCGGCGACCCGGCCGACACCGACCACGCTGATCGGGCCGTTAGGGTCCCGCTCCCCCGGGCCGAACGCGGCATTGGCCACGTCGATCAAGCGCTGGGGCAGGTTCAGGATCATGTGGAAGACGCCGGAGATGTTCTCGCCGACGGCTGGCAACACGGCGGTGATGGGCTGCTGCACGAGTTCGCCTGCAGGGCCGATGCCGACGAAACCGACCTCGATGGTTTGCGGGGTGCCGCTGGCGTCGATGACGATCTCGTTGGCGTCGTCGGTGACGTAGCGCTCGGTGAGTTTCGGGGTGATGACCAGCGTCTGCTCGGCGCCGCCGCGTTCGACGATCACCTGCAGGGGCGTGCCGGAGGACTCGCGGATGATCTCGGTGGACTGGTCCCAGCTGGTGATCGCGGTGCCGTCGATACTCACCAGACGGTCGCCGGGCTTGAGGCCGGCGGCTGCGCCTGGCGCGGCCTCGTCACCCTCGGCGCAGGTCTGCCGGTCGCTGGTGGCGGGCAGCACACAGGCGCTGACACTGCCGACGGTGGTGCTGGCCTGGGTGGTGCCGAAGCCCATCAGCAGCACGCCGAAAAGCACCACGGCGATGAGCAGGTTCATCGTGGGCCCGCCGAGCATGACGATGACCCGCTTGTACACCGGCAGTTTGTAGAAGGCGCGGTGGTCTTCGCCCTCGCCGATGGTGTCGGCGCTGGCCTGGCGGGCGTCCTCGACCATGGTGCCCAGGGCGCCGGGCTTCTTGGTGGGTTCGCCCTCCTGCACCAGCTGGTTGAAGAACCCGGTGCTGTTGGCTCGGGCGACGCCGCCATTCGAGGGCGGGAACATGCCGATCATCGAGATGTATCCGCCGAGGGGAAGCGCCTTGACGCCGTACTCGGTCTCGCCCTTGCGTCTGGACCACACTGTGGGCCCGAAGCCGATCATGTATTGGGTGACCTTGACGCCGAACAGCTTGGCCGGCACCAGGTGGCCGATCTCGTGCAGGCCGATGGAGAGCGCGAGGCCAACGACGACCACGGCTACGCCCAGAATATATAACAGCACGGTTTCCACATCCGTAGATTATCCTTCTCTAGCTGCAAGTCGGCTGGTCGTTGACCGGCACCGGCTCGTCGTACAGAATTGCCACTCACCCGCGAACATCCCGATTCACTGCCCCGGAGGCCCTCCCTGTCTGCACCGACCGAACCGCTTCGCGATCCGTCGCGGTCAGACAGCCTGATCGGGCTGGTCCTCGCCGACAGGTTCCGTCTGGACCGGCTGATCGGCACCGGTGGCATGGCCACCGTTTACGAAGCCGCCGACCTGGCCCTGGGCCGCACCGTCGCGCTCAAGCTGTTCCGGATGGACACCGCCGACGATTCAGGCCCGCAACGACAGAGCGGCGAGGTCATGGTGCTCGCCAGCCTCAACCACTTCGCGCTGGTCACCCTGTTCGACGCCGGTACCGAATACGTCGATGGCGTCACCCGTTCGTTCATCGTGATGGAATACGTCGACGGTTCCGACCTGCGCAGCCGCATCAACGAGGGCGCGGTGGCCTCTGCCGAGGTGGCCCGGATGGGCGCCGACCTTGCCGAAGCGCTGCACTACGTGCACGCGAGAGGCATCATCCACCGGGACATCAAGCCCGCCAACGTGCTGCTGGCCCCGTCGGACTTTCCCGGCCGGGTTTCGCACGCGAAGCTGGCCGACTTCGGCATCGCCCGGCTCTTCGACGCCACCCACCTCACCCGCACAGGGTCGGTGCTCGGCACCGCCGGCTATCTCAGCCCCGAACAGGCGCTGGGCCAGCCGATCGGGCCTCCCAGCGACGTGTACTCCCTCGGCCTGGTGCTTCTCGAGAGCCTCACCGCCACCCGCAGCTACCCGGGCACGGCGATCGAATCGGCCATGGCCCGGCTGCAACGCCAGCCGGAGATCCCCGCGGAGCTCGGCGCCGAGTGGTGCGCCGTGCTCGCCGGCATGACCGCCCGCGAACCGGCCGACCGACTAACGTCAGCGGAAGCCGCGGTGCGCCTGCGCGAGCTTGTTCCCGCAGGGTCGACCGAGTCCTCCTTCGCCGCGGGACCGGCATCGGAGGACGACTCGACCAAGGTGATGGCTGCCGGTGCTGCGCCGATGAACATCGCGCCCATGAACGCAGCCCCCGCGACTCCCACCGAGAGGATGCCCGCGGCCACCGGCGACGAGCCCACTCGGGTGCTCCCCTCCGCCGGCCCGGCGGATCTCACAGCGCAGACGGAGCGCCTGAACGCGACCGCGCGGCAGGACCGCACGGCGGTGTTGCAACCGGCGGGAGCCACGGTGCCGGCCGCCGGCAAGCGGACCCGTCGTTCGTCCAGGTTCGGCCGACGACCGCTGATTATTGGGGCACTCATCGCGCTGGCCGCGGTCATCGCTCTGGTGTTCATTGTGCAGCCGGGCGATCCGGCCCCCGAGCCGCCCGCGTACCCCGTGGTCGAAGGCGACCTCGGCACCCACCTCCAGCAGCTTCAAGAGAGCGTGAACCCATGATCGCCACCCGGACCTTCCGCACCAAGCGCGCCCGGCTCGTCCTCGCCGTGGCCGGCATCGGCCTCGCCGGCGGCCTGCTCGCCGGCTGCGCAGGCGCCACCGCCGCGCTGGACGCCGGCACGGCGGCCGAGCTGCAGGACGGCGTCCTCGCGGTGAGCTCCGCGGCCGCCGCCGGGGACTTCGCGACGGCGCAGGCCGAGCTCGGCACCGTGCAGGCCACCCTGACCGCCGCGTCGGCCGAAGACGCCGTCACCGCGGCACGGGCCACCGAGATTCAGACGGCCATCGACCTCGTGGGGGCCGACCTCGCGGCTTCGATCGCTGCGAGCGCACCAGTGGAAGCGCCGGTGGAGGCGCCGGCACCCGAGCCGGTCAGCACGCCTGCTGACGATGACGACGACAAGGGTAAAGACGACAACAAAGACAATGACAAGGGCAAAAAGAACGAAGACTAACGGCAGCGGCACTCCGACTCCGACCGTGACGCAAGCGGCAGCTCCCACGCCCGTGGCGCCCGGCCAGGATACGACAGACACCGACTGCGAGAACAGTGACGAGTGCGACTAGGCGTTTCGCGAATCGATACCGCCTCGATAAATTGATCGGGTCGGGTGGGATGGCTGTGGTCTACCAGGCGTCTGATTTGGCCCTGGGACGCACCGTCGCCGTGAAGCTGATGCGATTCGATGCTGCCGATGGTGCCGGGTCGGCGCGGCACAGCGACGAGGTGGGCGGTACTGGCCCATCTCAATCACTTCGCCCTCGTCACGCTGTATGACTCCGGCGTCGAGGCGGTCGACGGTGTCCCGCGGTCGTTCATCGCGACCGAGTTCGTCGATGGCACGGATCTCCGCAGCCACCTCCTGGCCGGCCCGATGGACCCTGGCGAGGTCGCGAGGCTGGGTTCCGATTTGTGTGAGGCCCTGCACTGCATGGGTTCCTTGGGAATCACCCACCGTGACATCAAGCCCGCGAACGTGCTGCTGGCACCGTCGGATTTCCCGGGCAGATTCGTCCGCGCCAAGCTCGCCGACTTAGGGATCGCCCGGCTGTTCGACGCTGCCCACCGCACGGCGCCGAGTGGCGCGCACTGCTGACCGGGATGACGGCGCGCGACGCTGAGGATCGTCTCCGGCCCGCTGAGGCCGCCGGTCGGCTGCTCGCCCTGGTCCCCTCCGCCGACGTTCCCCCGGCCGGCCCGGAGCTGCCAGCTGCCGTGGCGCGAGAGGTCGGCGCCACCCGACCGCTTGACCTGCCGACGACGCTGCAGCGTGATGTGACACCTGACGTCCCAGCGACGACGCCGACGCCGCAAGACGAGCGCGCAGCCCACTCGCGCCGGTCACGCACGTCGCGCCGGTGGCCGCTCGTGGTCAGCGGAGTCCTGGTGGCGCTGCTCACCGCGGCCGCCGTGTTGTTCGTTGTTCCCCACACGGAGCCGGCTCCGGAACCGCCGGAGTATCCGGCGGTCGACGGTCAGCTCGGAGACCACCTCGAGCAGCTGCAAGAGAGCGTCGACCCGTGAATCGTCGACACCCTGTCACGCTGGGCAGCCGCATCCGAACCGGTGCTGCGGCCGCTCTTGTGGTCGCGGGCACGCTAGTGGGGTGCACGAGCGGCGCGCCCGGCGTGCCGGCCGGCACGACGGTGCACCTGCAGGCCGCCGTTCTCGCGGTGACGACAGCCGCTGCGGATGGGGTTACGCGGGCGCGCAGTCCGCCGCGTCCGAGTTGAAGGCCGCGGTGGACGCTGCCGTCACGGACGGCAGGCTCACCGAGGCTCAGGCGGCGAGGATCCACGCTGCCATCGCCCTCGTCGACGCTGACCTGGTCGCAGCGCTCGCGGCCTCGACCCCCGCGGCACCGACGATCCCCGACACCCCCATTCCCTCCACCGAAACGCCGAACGACCCGTCGCAGCGCACCACCGAGCCGGAGGTCCCGGCCACCCAGGCTCCCGCCCCGAGCCCGAACCCACCGACGGGCCCGACGAGCCCGACGAGCCCGACAACTCCGGCGAGTCCGGCGAGTCCGGCGACCGCGGCTAAGGAGACGACTGAGGAGCGGCACGGTCCCCGACCCGGTAGCCTGTCCCCGTCGGCCCACTCTTCCCGGAGGATCCCATGCCCCAGCACCTCATCGTCGGAGCCGGCTGGATCGGCGGGGAACTGGCCCGCCAGCTCGTGGCCCGCGGTGACGATGTCACCGTGGCCACCCGTTCCGGCAGCCCCGTGGCCGGCGCCCTCGCCCGCGTGCTTGACGCGTCAGACCCAGTCGCGTTCTGCATCGCGGCAGAGCGGATGCAGACCATCTTCCTGTGCACCAATCCCCCATACCCGGACTGGGCGCGGCGGTGGCCGCCGGTTTTCGCGGCGGCGATCGCCGCGGCATCCGTCACGGGCGCCAGCCTGGTGGTGATGGGAAACCTCTACCCCTACGGATCGCCGACCGGGCCGATGACCGAGCACTCCCCCGAGACCACGACGGAATCAAAGGGCCTTATTCGCCGCGACGGCTGGCGCCGGGTGCGGGACGCGCATGAGCGAGGCGAGATCCGGGCCGTGGAGGTGCGCGCAAGCGACTACTTCGGCGCCGGCGTGAGCGGGACCGCCCACCTGGGCCAGGGGTTCTTCGACGCGGTGCTGGCATCCAAGACCGCCAGGGTCGTCGGCCGGCCCGATCTCGTGCACAGCTGGAGCTATCTCCCGGATATCGCCGCCACGATGATCGCCGCGGCCGGGTATTCCGGGGCGTGGGGTCGCCTCTGGCACGTGCCGAGCGGCGCCCACAGCCGCACCGACATCGCCGGGCAGCTGAATGCGCGCAACGGCAGTCACGGCACCGTGGCCGGGTACCCCTCGTGGATGCTGCGCTCACTCGGCGCTGTCAGCCCGTTGATGCGCGAGGTCTACAAGTCCAGCTACCAGTTCCAGGTGCCGTACGTGATCGATTCCGCCGAGACCGAGCGCGAGCTCGGCGTCGCCGCCACGCCGTGGGATGCGGCCCTGGTCACCGTGGCGGAGAGCTACAGCGGGTCGTAGTCGGCGCGGGGGTCAGCGGGCGATCGTATCGATGATGGTGTCGGCCCTTGCCCGTGCCCAGCGTTCGGCCTCGGCGAGGGATTCGAGGGTCAGCTCGCCCTGCGCCTCGTGGGCCTCCACGACTCGCTGCACGGTGTCGACGATGTCGAGATAGCCGATCCGGCCGGCGTGGAAGGCCAGCACCGCCTGCTCGTTGGAGGCGTTGAACACGGCCGGGTAGGTGGCGCGAGCGCGGCCGACCTGCTTGGCCAGCTCTACGGCGGGGAATGCCTCGTCGTCGAGGGGTTCAAAGGTCCAGGTGTGCGGGGTGGTCCAGTCGATCGGCACGCCGACCGCGGCCACCCGGTTGGGCCAGTCCAGGCCCAGCGAGATGGGCAGGCGCATGTTCGGCGGCGATGCCTGGGCGATGGTGGAGCCGTCGATGAATTCGACCATCGAGTGGATGAGCGACTGCGGGTGTACGACCACGTCGATTCGGTCGTAGGGCACGTCAAAGAGCAGGTGCGCCTCGATGACCTCGAGTCCCTTGTTCACCAGGGTGGCCGAGTTGGTGGTGATGACCAGGCCCATGTCCCAGGTGGGGTGTGCGAGTGCCTCGCGCGGGGTCACGTCGGTCATTTCGGCGCGGCTGCGCCCGCGGAACGGGCCGCCGGAGGCGGTGAGCACCAGTCGGCGCACCTCGTCGGCGGTGCCGGAGCGGAGTGCCTGCGCGATGGCGGAGTGTTCGGAGTCGACGGGCACGATCTGGCCGGGCGCGGCGAGCGCCTTGACCAGGTCGCCGCCGACGATGAGGGACTCCTTGTTGGCCAGCGCCAGGGTGCGGCCGGCCTTGAGTGCGGCGAGGGTCGGGCCCAGCCCGACCGACCCGGTGATGCCGTTGAGCACGACGTCGGCGTCGACATCCCGCACCAGCTGCTCGGCCTCGGCGGCACCGACGGCCGTGTCGTCGACGTTGAACGCGGCGGCCTGCTCGGCCAACAGTACGCGGTTGCTGCCAGCCGACAGGCCGACCACCTCGAAGCGGGTCGGGTTGGCCTTGATGACGTCGAGCGCCTGGGTTCCGATGGAGCCCGTGGACCCGAGAATGATGATTCGCTGCACGCCCCCATGCTAGGCGCACCGTGGATATATGCCCGGCGCGACTTACCTCGCGCTGTAGGGTCGTTGAGTGACCGGAGCCAAGCACGACCCAGCATCCGAGCCCGAAACCGCGCCGGGAGCCCCCGTCGAACAGGTGCCGGCGGCCGACGAGATCGTCGAGACGCCGGTGAAGACCAAGCGACCGGGGTTCGTCTACTTCCTCGGCTACGGCATCATGGCGCCCATCGCCCGCCTGGTCTTCCGGCCGCGCATCACGGGCAAGGAGAACATCCCCCGCGAGGGCCGGGTGATCCTGGCCAGCAACCACCTGTCGTTCATCGACAGCATCGTTATTCCGCTCACCGCCCCGCGGCGGGTGCAGTTCCTGGCCAAGTCCACGTACTTCACCGGTACAGGCTTCAAGGGCTGGGTCTCGCGCCAGTTCTTCACCTCCATCGGCGCCGTCGGTGTCGAACGGGGCGCCGGCCAGGCCGCCCAGGTCGCCCTCGACGCCGGCAAGGACATCCTCGAGTCGGACAGCGCCTTCGCGATCTACCCGGAGGGCACCCGGTCACTCGACGGTCGGCTGTACCGCGGCCGCACCGGAGTGGGCTGGCTCGCCCTCACCACCGGCGCCGTCGTGGTTCCGGTCGGCCTGATCGGCACGGAGGAGATCATGCCGGTGGGCTCGAAGATGCCACGCATCCGCCGCATCAGCGTGAAGTTCGGCGAGCCGATCGACGTGAGCGTGCACGGCGCCCCCGACTCTGGCCGCGCCCGCCGCAAGGCCACCGACGAGATCATGGCAGCGATCCATGAGCTGACCGGGCAGGAACTGGCGCACAGCTACAACGAATCACCGCCGACGACAGTGGTGCAGCGCGTCAAGCGCGCCATCTGGTGGCGGGAGCTCCGGTAGCTTTTATACTTAGCCCTTGCGCTTAGTGACAAGTGTCGGCTAACTTAGCCGCATGGCTCAGTATTCAAGACTAGACGGTGTCTTCGCCGCCGTCTCCGACCCCACCCGCCGGGCCGTGCTCCGCCGGCTGGGCACCGGGCCTGCGAGCATCGGTGAACTCGCCGCTCCATTCGGTATGGCGCTCCCCTCGTTCATGAAGCACATCGGCTACCTGGAAAAGACGGGGCTGATCACGACCCGCAAGACCGGACGCGTGCGCGTCTGCACGCTCGAACGCGCCTCTTTCGACGCGATCGAGAGCTGGCTCAGCGAACAGCGCGGCATCTGGGCGGGCCGCACCGACCGCCTCGAGCAGTTCGTCACCGCCGCCGACCCCGACACCCGCCTCGACACGGAGACTCTCTCATGACTGCGTCCGCTCACTCCGAACTTGACCTCACCGTTTCCCGCATCATCCGGGCCCCACGCGCCACGGTCTGGGCGGCCTGGGCCGAGCCGGCCCGGTTCGAACATTGGTGGGTGCCGGCGCCCACGATCTGCCGGGTTCGCGAGATGGACCTCTGCCCGGGCGGCTCTTTCCGCACCGAGATCAGCGACCAAGGCCTCGAGTTCGCAGCGCACATCACCGGCTGCTTTCTCGCGGTCGACGAGCTGGAGCGCATCGTCTACACGGATGCCCTCGTGGCCGGCTGGCGCCCGGCCGACGCCTCGTTCGTGACCGCCGTGATCACCATGCAGGATCACCCCGACGGCACCGAATACACCGCGACGGCGATGCACCGCAACCTCGCCGACCGCGTCCAGCACGAGGAGCTCGGCTTCCACGACGGCTGGGGCACGGTCATCCGTCAGCTCGCCGAACTCGTCGAGTAACGGTGTCCGCTGGATTGCCGGCAGGCGGCCTGCGAACAAGCGGGCCGCCCAGTCCTGGTCCATCGGAACGAGGGCCCAGTCGACGTACCGACCGACTGCTCCTCTCTCATGAGTAGAGAGTTGATCAGCGGGTGAGAGTCGCGACTATCGCCCTGATCTGCGCCAGCCACGGAGAACTCGTTGATCCGGTGCATGATGCGTGTCTCACTCCCCCCGATTCTCGACTCCGCGGCATCCGGTCGACGACTGCCCGGCAGGTTTTTCCTTGCCGCAATGATTGCAATCAGTGGGGTTGCATTGCTCGCCAGCAACGGCGTATTCCAAACGCCGAGCCTCGGCGACCTCCTCATCCTCGTTGCCGCAATCGTTCGCGCCATCCACGTCACCTCCATGTTCACCCTCACCGGCAACACACCGATGGACTCGCTTCACCTGACGACGGTGCAACTGGCCACCTGCGCGACACTCTTCTCGGCGGCCTCACTGGTCTACGGCGACTCGATCCCGCATTTTCTGGCCCACCTCGACCCCGGACGAGCGATCCTGTTCCTCATACCTCGTTCTCGCTTGCACGGTCTTCGCGTTCCTGGTGCAAACCTGGGCGGTCCGGCGCACCTCGCCATCGAGAGTGAGCCTCCTCCTCGGAACTGAGCCCATCTGGGCTGCAATCGTCGGAGTTGCGATCGCACGTGACACTGTGGCCCTGG
This sequence comes from Cryobacterium adonitolivorans, assembly GCF_004402695.1. Taxonomy (GTDB): domain Bacteria; phylum Actinomycetota; class Actinomycetes; order Actinomycetales; family Microbacteriaceae; genus Cryobacterium; species Cryobacterium adonitolivorans. The sequence goes on from NZ_SOFL01000043.1 coordinate 43,997, forward strand.
CTGGATGCTTCGGTATCGCACTCATCCTGGCGGGAACAGCATGGGGCCGTTCCCTCGAGCAGGGGCACCGCCTCGCCCCGACACACCACCTGGATTCACGTGCGATACCTGCAGGCTGACCGTGACGACCACCGACGAAGTTCTCCGTCGTCGGCTGCACGAATGCCCAGCTGGCCCGGACTGCGCGGGGCGCCCACCCAGCCGACGTCCGTAAGCTGGGGGGCATGTCTTCTTCCTTCTCGGTCAGCCAGGAGCGCAAGCTCGTCACCGCCCTCCCGGGCCCACGGTCAATCGCGCTGCAGGAACGACGCGTTCGCGCCGTGTCTCGTGGTGCGGGCACCCTCGCCAACATCTATATGGACCATGGCGCCGGAGCGATCCTGGTCGACGTGGACGGCAACCAGATCATCGACCTGGGTTGCGGCATCGGCGTGACCACCATCGGCCACGCCCACCCGGATGTCGCCGCGGCCGCCGCCATGCAGGCCGGCAAGCTCACCCACACCCTGTTCACCGTCACTCCGTACGAGAACTACGTGCGCGTTGCCGAGAAGCTCGCCGAGATCACCCCCGGTGACTTCGTGAAGCACTCGATCCTGGTCAACACCGGAGCCGAAGCCGTGGAGAACGCGGTGAAGATCGCCCGCAAGTACACCGGTCGCCGCGCCATCGTGAGCCTGGACCACGCGTTCCACGGCCGCACGAACCTCACCATGGCGATGACCTACCGCCCGTGGCCGGAGCGCGCGGGCATGGGCCCGTTCCCCGGTGAGATCTACAGCGTGCCCACCAGCTACCCCTACCAGGACGGCCTGTCCGGCGAGGAAGCGGCCGAAAAGACCATCGACTACATCCAGACCCACATCGGCGCGTCGGAGATCGCGGCGTTCTTCGTCGAGCCGATCCAGGGCGACGGTGGCATCGTCATCCCCGCCCCCGGCTATTTCAAGCGCCTGAGCGAGTTCTGCACCGAGAACGGCATCGTCTTCGTCTCCGACGAGATCCAAGCCGGCATCGCCCGCACCGGCGCCTGGTACGCCATCGAGCACCACGGTGTCGTGCCTGACTTGGTCACTACGGCCAAGGGCATCGCCGGCGGATTCCCGCTGGCCGCCGTCACCGGCCGCGCCGAGATCATGGATGCCGTGCAGCCCGGCGGCATCGGCGGCACCTTCGGCGGCAACCCGGTCTCGACCGCGGCGGCCCTGGCGGTGTTCGACATCATCGAGCGCGACAACCTGCTGGACGAGGCCAAGCGCGTGGAGAAGGCCCTCTGGGCCCGCATCGGCGGCTGGGCAGACACATTCGACATCGTCGGCGATGTGCGCGGCAAGGGCGCCATGTTCGGCGTGGAGCTCGTGCACCCCGGCACCAAAAAGCCGTTCCCCGAGGCGCTCGCCTTCGTGCTCAAGCACGCCACCACCAACGGCGTCATCGTTCTGGATGCCGGTAGCTGGGACTCCGTGCTGCGGATCATGCCATCGGTGGTCATCTCCGACGCCCTCATCGACGACGCCGCCTCGGTGCTCGAAGAGGCTTTCACGCTGTTCGCGGCCAGCCAGAAGTAAGCGCCAGCCCACAAACGCGCCCATCCCGCCAGGTCTCGAGAACCTCGACCAGCGGGATGGGCGCGTTTTTGCGAGTGTGGAGGGCGAGCGAAGAGTGCCCGCATCGCAGGCCGCCCGAACAATAGCTGATACCAGAGCGTCGGCGTGGTGCTGGTGGTCAGCAAAGGTTACCGAGGCCAGCGACCCTCAGACAAAGGCTTCGTGGTCCGGCCGACTCAGTTTGGCGTGGTAGTCGAGCACGAGCGGACCAGCGACTCTCCCGATCGCCACGCATTCAATTCCGCCGCCTAGAGCAGCGAGGCCGGCTCCGCGATGATGGTGACCGGTTCGTGGCCGACCGGGAAGTTGACCGACGCGGCGATGAAGCAGGCCTTGGATGCTTCAGCGTGCAGGGACTGGGCCAGCTCCGCCTGGTCGGGGTCGGCGATGGTGACCCGGGGGCGCAGGGTGGCGGCCGTGAAATGGCCACCACCATCCGTGGTCTGCGCCATGGTGCCGATGGCGTCGTCGGAATAGCCGACCACGACCACCCCGTGCTTGGCGGCAACGTGCAGGTAGGAGAGCAGGTGGCACTGGCTGAGTGCGCCCAGCAGTAGCTCCTCGGGGTTCCACCGGTCGGCGTCGCCGTGGAAGGTGCGGTCGGCCGATCCGGCGATCGCTTCCTTGCCTGAGGAGGTGAGAACATGGTCGCGGCCGTACGCTCGATAGCTGCTGGTGCCCGTGCCCCGGTTGCCGGTCCAGTGGATCTGCACGGCGTAGTGATGTGCACCGATCATGGCGTCTCCTTAGGGTTTCACTCTTGCTGGCAATTCTCGCAGGGAATGGCCCGACTGCTCGCTCGTGCGGGCGGTAAACTGGCGCGATCATGACTGACACGCTGACTGATTCCGCTGCCGCATCCGCCCCCTCGTCCCCGGTCTACACCGTGACCCAGGAACGCAAGATCGTAACGGCCATTCCCGGCCCGCGATCGACGGAGATGCACCAGCGACGCCTCGCCGCGGTCTCCACCGGCGTCAGCTCCGCGCTGCCGGTCTACATCAAGAAGGCCAGCGGCGCGATCATCGTCGACCTCGACGACAACCAGTTCATCGACCTGGGCGCCGGCATCGGCGTGACCACGATCGGACACTCGGAGTCCAGCGTCGTCGCGGCCGCGACAGGCCAGCTGAACGACTTCGTGCACACCCTGTTCACCATCACGCCGTACGAGGAGTACGTGCGCGTCGCCGAGCTGCTCGCCGCGCACACCCCCGGCAGCTTCGCCAAGAAGACCGTGCTGATCAACTCGGGTGCCGAAGCCGTGGAGAACGGTGTGAAGATCGCCCGCAAGTACACCGGCCGCCGCGCCGTGGCCGTACTGGACCACGCGTACCACGGTCGCACCGTGCTCACCATGGCGATGAACTACAAGGCCGCACCGTACGCCACCGGCTACGGCCCGTTGGCCGGCGACGTCTACCACGCCCCCAGCTCATACCCCTATCACGACGGTCTCTCTGGCGCCGAGGCCGCCGCGCGCACCATCGCGTACCTGGAGAAGGTCATCGGCGCAAGCGACCTGGCCTGCCTGGTCGTCGAGCCCATCCAGGGCGAGGGCGGCTTCATGGTTCCCGCCGAGGGCTACCTTCCGCTGCTGCAGGAATGGTGCACCGCGAACGGCGTCGTGATGATCGCCGACGAGATCCAGAGCGGCATGGCCCGCACCGGCGCCTACTTCGCCAGCGAACACTTCGGCTGGGAGCCCGACCTGGTGCTGGTGGCCAAGGGCATCGCCGGCGGCATGCCGCTGGCCGCCGTGACCGGCCGCGCCGAGATCCTCGACGCGTCGCAGCCCGGTGGGCTCGGCGGCACCTTCGGCGGCAACCCTGTCGCTTGCGCCGCCGCGATCGCGGTGTTCGACGCGATCGAGAACAACAACCTCCTGGCCGAGGGCCAGCGCATCGAGAAGTCCCTTCGCGCCGGTCTGACCGCGCTGGCCGACAAGTACGACATCATCGGCGACATCCGCGGCCGCGGCGCCATGATCGCCATCGAGCTCGTGCAGCCCGGCACCCAGAACACGACCAAGGCGCCCAACGCTGCCGCGGTCACCGCCATCGCGGCCTACGCGGCGCAGCACGGCGTGCTGCTGCTCACGGCCGGCACCTACGGCAACGTGCTGCGGTTCCTGCCGAGCCTGGCCGTGACGGACGCGCTCCTGGCCGATGCCCTGTCGGTCATCGACGACGCGATGGCGACGCTCTGATCATGACGACGTCGACCACGCCTGCCGCCTTCGGGGCCGCTGCCCCCGCCACCGCGGGAACCATCGAAGTGATCGACTCCGTCGAACTGGCCGTCGTGGAACGCTCCGGCTTCATTGAATCTCGCCACGCGGGGGCAGCGGTCGTCCTCGGCAGCGACGGCGCCGTGCTCCGCGCCCTCGGCGACGTCAACGCTCCGGTGTTCCCACGCTCGTCGATGAAGCCGTTCCAGGCCATCGCGGTGATGGCTAGCGGCGTGGTGTTACGCGGAGAGGATGCCGCGATCGCGACATCCAGCCACTCCGGAACCCAGAAGCACACCGACCTGGTGCGCGGTCTCCTGGCCCGCGCCGGGCTCTCCGAGGCCGACCTCGGTTGCACGCCCACCTGGCCGGGTGATTCGGGCACTCGCGACTCCCTGGTGCGCCAGGGCGCCGGACCCGCCCCGATCTACTCAGACTGCTCGGGCAAGCACGCGGCGATGCTCGTCGCCTGCGTGCAGAATCACTGGCCGATCACCGGGTACCTCGACCCGGAGCATCCGCTGCAGAAACGCATTCTCGACGTCGTCGAGCGATTCACCGGCGAGCGTCCGGCCGCGACCGGCGTCGACGGGTGCGGAGCGCCGGTGCACGCACTGTCGTTGACCGCCCTGGCCCGCGGCATAGCCCGCATCGCCACATCGAAGTCGAGCTCACCGTTCGCCATCTACCGTGAAGCCGGGTTCCTGGCCGAGGCGGTGCGGGAAAACGGATGGGTGATCGCCGGACCCGGCCTGCCGGACTCGATCACGATCGAGCGCCTGGGCCTGTTCGTCAAGGGCGGAGCAGAGGGCATCATGGTGGCCTCCGCCGAGAACGGCACCACTGTGGCGCTGAAGATCCTCGACGGCAACCTGCGCGCGGCCACCGTCGTGGCGCTGAGCCTGCTGGCGGATGCCGGCGCCGTGCGTCGGGCCGACATCGACGCGATCATCCCCGAACTGAAGGTCGCCGTGCACGGCGGCGGCCAGCCGATCGGCCAGATCCGCGCCAGCTACGTCTAGGGACGTTCGCTCGCCCCGTCAGTGGCCGCGGCGCCTGGGCTGTCGTCGCCGTCTTCCTGCGCCATAGCCAGCGCCGACGCCTCGGGCGCCCACTGCACGTCACCGTGCTCGGCGTTCGCGCCCCGGGCCAGCACAAACATCAGCGTTGACAGACGGTTCAGATAGCGCGCACACAGCGGGCTGACCGTCGAAGGGTGCGCTTCCACCGCGACCCATACCGTGCGTTCGGCACGCCGCACGACGGCGCGGGCCTGATAGAGCAGCGAGGCGGCCACGGTGCCGCCGGGAAGCACGCGGCCGCTGAGGTCGGTGGCCTCCCGCTCGAAATGGTCGACCGCTCGCTCGAGGCGGGTCAGGTGCGATTCGCTGATCCGTGCGGTCGCGGCCACCGGGTCGTCCAGCGGGACGGCGAGGTCGGCGACCAGATCGAACAGGTCGTTCTGCACACTGGCGAGGGTGGACGTGATCCCGATCGGGAGATTGCCCACCGCCATCACCACACTCACCGCAGCGTTGGCCTCGTCGCAGTCTTCGTAGGCGGCGACGCGCACGTCGGTCTTGGCGACGTCGCCGTGCCGCCCGAAGGTTGTGCGCCCGGAATCCCCGCGCCCGGTGTACAACGCCGGTCCGGCAGTTTCGAGATCGTCGAGATCAGCCATAGCGGTAACTATAGTAATGTCCCCCGCATCCGCGTAGCGTTGGGGGACGCCGCGGGCAGGTCTTTTGCTCATCTCGCTTGTTCGCACGGAGCATCGATCGACGGGTGTTCGATCAGCGAGGAAAGAAATGTCCAGGAAATCTTCCGACGACAGTACAGAGTCCGCTTTCGGTGACGCGGTCAGCGAACCCGCCCGAGCGGGTTGGGCCACCGTCGACAAAACCGTCTTCGGCGTCTCCGCCGGTATCATCGTGCTGGTTTGCCTGCTCGGGGTGCTCTTCACCCAGGCCGTAGGCGACGCCGCGGCATCCGCCCTCGGCTGGGTTACCGGCAACATGGGTTGGCTGTTCATTCTCGGCGCGTCTGGCTTCGTCATCTTTGCTCTGGTTCTGGCGTTCGGCCGGTACGGCAGCATTCCGCTCTCGCGCGAAGGGCAGGGCACCGAGTTCTCGACGCTCTCCTGGGTGTCGATGATGTTCAGCGCCGGCATGGGGATCGGGCTGATGTTCTACGGCGTTTTCGAGCCGGTCACCCATCTGGCCTCGCCGCCGCCCTTCGTCGATGCGGCGCCGAACAGTCCCGATGCCGCCAACGCTGCAATGGCGTACACGTTTTTTCACTGGGGACTTCACCCGTGGGCGATCTACTCGGTTGTCGGCCTGGCCCTGGCATATTCGACCTATCGAATGGGCCGCGGCAACCTGATGAGTTCCCCGTTCCAGGCCATTTTCGGCAAGGAGCGGATCGAGACAAGGGGCTGGGGCAAGCCGATCGACATTCTCGCGATCATCTGTACCAAGTTCGGGTCGGCGACGTCCCTCGGTCTGGGCGCCCTGCAGATCGCGGCCGGCATCTCGCTGCTGCGCACCGGCACCTTCTCCGAGGAGCCGGGGACGACCCTGCCGATCATCATCATCTGCGTGTTGACCGTCGGCGTCGTGTTCTCCGCCGCGAGCGGGCTCGCGAAGGGGATCAAGTGGCTGAGCAACACGAACATGGTGTTGTCCGCCGTGCTCGTGGTGTTCGTCTTCGTGGTCGGGCCGACGGTGTTCATCCTGAACCTGCTTCCGTCGGCCGTCGGCGCGTACCTGACCGATCTCGTGCCGATGAGTTTCCATTCGGCGGTGTTCGGCGGCAGCGACTGGCTGGCCAGCTGGACCATCTTCTACTGGGCGTGGTGGATCTCCTGGACCCCGTTCGTGGGCACATTCATCGCCCGGATCTCGCGCGGCCGCACCATTCGCGAGTTCGTTCTCGGTGTGCTGCTGGTGCCCACGGCGGTCAGTATCCTTTGGTTCGTGGTATTCGGCGGGGCCGGACTGCATCTGCAGCTGAATGGGGTTGACATCGCCGGCACCGGCAGCGAGGCGGCAGGGTTCTTCGCGGCGCTGCAGCAATACCCGTTCTTCATCGGCTCGGCCCTGGTGGTGATGGTGCTGACGGCGGTGTTCTTCGTCAGCGGGGCGGATGCCGGTGCCCTCGTGCTCGGGACGCTCTCGAGTCGGGGCCGGAAGGAGCCGTGGAAGCCCCTGGTGATTTTCTGGGCTGTGCTCACCGGCGCCGTCGCCGCGGTGCTCTTGTTCGTGGGCGGACTGGGCGCGCTGCAGACCTTCACCATCCTGGCGGCGACCCCATTCGTGCTGATAATCATGGGCCTGTGTATATCGCTGTACGTCGACCTGCGCCGCGACCCGCTGCGTCAGCGCACGCTCGGGCCGGTGCGCACCTCCTCGGAGGTTCTCGGCACGGTGCCGTTCACCCGGCAGGCCTCCGACGGGGACGGCGCCGGCCCGCCACCGGGCGCCGCGCCGCCACCGCCCGGCGACAGGCTCGGTTAGACGACGGCGGCAGTAGGCTGTGCTCCCAGGCTGGCCCCAACCAGCCTGCCCCACCAGGCTCAGGAGCGTCATGCGAATTGCAGTCCCGCGCGAGATCAAGAACAACGAGTTCAGGGTGGCGATCACCCCGGCCGGCGTGCACGACCTGGTGTTGCACGGCCACGAGGTCCTCGTCGAGACCGGTGCGGGGGTCGGCTCATCGATCACGGATGCGCAGTACCGCTCCGCCGGCGCCACGATCATGCCGGACGCCGCATCCACCTGGGCCGGGGCCGAGCTGCTGCTCAAGGTAAAAGAACCCGTGCAGAGCGAGTACGCCTACTTCAGGGACGACCTCATACTCTTCACCTACCTCCACCTGGCCGCGGAAGCCGGCCTCACACAGGCACTGCTGACGGCCGGCGTCACCGGCATCGCGTACGAGACCGTGCAGCTGCCCGGCCGGTCGCTGCCCCTCCTGGCGCCCATGAGCGAGGTCGCCGGCCGGCTGGCTCCGATCGTCGGCGCGAACGCCATGCTCAAGCCCAACGGCGGGCCTGGCCTGCTGGTGCCGGGTGTGCCGGGCACCCACCCGGCCAGGGTCACCATTCTCGGAGGCGGGGTCGCCGGGACCGCCGCCATGCAGGTGGCGATCGGGCTGGGCGCCGAGGTCACCGTCCTGGACACGAACCTCTTCCGCCTCCGCGAGCTGGATACCCAGTACTACGGCAGGGTGAAGACCATCGCCTCGAACGCGTTCGAGATTGACACCGCGCTCGTGCTGGCCGACCTGGTGATCGGGTCCGTGCTGATCCCGGGCGCGAAGGCGCCCAAGCTGGTGAGTAACGAGCTGGTGTCGCGGATGAAGCCGGGCAGCGTTCTCGTGGACATCGCGGTCGATCAGGGCGGCTGCTTCGCCGACACCCACGCCACCACGCACACCGAGCCCACCTTTGCCGTGCACGGGTCGCTGTTCTATTGCGTGGCCAACATGCCGGGCGCCGTGCCGAGCACGTCGACCTACGCCCTCACCAACGCCACCCTGCCCTATGTGCGCGCCATCGCGAACCTGGGCTGGCGTGAGGCGCTCCGCACCGACGCTGCGCTCGCGCTTGGGCTGAACACCTACGGCGGGGCCCTGACGAATGCGCCGGTCGCCGCCGCCCATGCGCTGACGTTCCGGCCCGTCGCCGAGGTGCTCGCCTAAGCCGCTGCCCGAGAGGCTACGGCACTGTCACCCGATGCACGGTGCCGTCGGGCCGCACCAGCCAGCCCCTCGAACCGGCCGGAGCCAGTGCCGGGGGCAGGTCGCGCCGGCGGGTCACCAGGCGGAAGTCGGCCAGGCTGGCGCCATCGAAGACCAACGGCGCCACGCCCCGTAGCCCGGTCAGCAACGACCAGTGCGCCTGCCAGGTGTCCGCGTCACCCACCAGCACGGTACCGGCGGCGACGTCTGAGATTACCAAGCGATCGTCCCGGGCTCCAGCCGACGGGTGCGCGCCGAGCAGGGCGACGTGCGGGAAGGCCGGCGAGGCGGCCGCCCGGATCGCAGCGGCCGAACGGGCGGCTGACCCCGCGACCACGAGCAGCACCGACGCGCCCGCCTCGTCGAGCACGGACGGGACGGCGGCGGGTTCCAGGTTGCGCCCGGCGGGCTCGGCCTGCATCAGCTGGATGCGCGCACCCCGCCAGAGTCCGCCCCCGGGCGGCACGGTCTCGTCGTAGCTCGCTGTCGACTCCCCCACGGCCTGGTGCTCGTAAACGCTGGGCAGCCGCAGCACCAGGCGGCTCTGGCACAGGGCAGGCAGCGCCTGCAGCGCCCCGGTGAGCCGTTGCCCGGTCACCACCAGGCGCAGCCCGCTCTGGGCACCATCGCGAAGGAGCCCGATGAGCAGGTCGAGTGCGGCGGCACGGTGTTCCTCGCCCCAGCGGGCGAGCACGGCATCCATGTCATCGAACAAAAGCACCCGGCATTCCGGGCCGGCGTCGTGTCGTCGGCCGCCTGCCGGCGCCGGGCCGGCCGGGCCGTCGAGTGCGGCCCTTGCCCGCACCAGGGCGTCCCAGGTGGCTTCGACGTCGGCCGGGATGAGGTCGACCCGGTGTGGGGCCTGGGCCGCGATCGCCGTCAGCAGCGTCGATTTGCCCGTGCCGGCACCTCCCATCACCAGCAGGTGGCCGTCGGCCCGTGGGTCGTACACGGCCACGGTGTAGCGCTGCAGCTCCGGTTCATCGACCAGTCCCAGCTTGAAAGCCGGCGACAGCGGCCCCTCGGCGGCGAGGGCGGCGACCTGCCCTGCCGTCACCAGCCGCGGGAGCGGGTCGAGCCACGGCCGCCTCGGTGGTTGCGTGGACACCGGCAGGGCATCCAGCACGGCCTGGATGTCGCCGTCGGTCGTTGTCGCCACCTGGCAGGCCTGGGCGGCTGCCGGCCCCCGGCGCACCACGCACCGCCCCGGCCGGCCGGTGTCGATCCGGGCGGCGGCGTCGGAGCCGATCACCGCCATGCTGTCGGCGGCGTTGTTCACCCGCAGCGACAGCCGCAGGCTGCAATTGGCCAGCAGGGAGTCCCGCACCACGCCGGCGGGCCGCTGCGTGCACAGCACCAGGTGAACCCCCAACGACCGGCCGCGTGCGGCGATGTCCACGAACAGGGCGTGCAGCGTGGGAAAGGCGTCCAGCATGGTGGCGAACTCGTCGACGACGATGACCAGGCGGGGCAGCCGGCCGGCGCTGCGCGGGTCGGTGATGTCGCGACTGCCGGTGTCGCGGAGCACCCGTTCCCGGTGCCGCAGCTCGGCGGCGAGGCTGGCCAGGGCCCTGAGCGCGTCGCGGTCGTCGAGGTCGGTGATCAGGCCAACGCAGTGCGGCAGCTCCCGCACGGTGTCGAACGCCGCTCCGCCCTTGAAGTCGACCAGCAGGAAGGTGACCTGGCTTGGCGGATACCGGGCGGCCAGCGCCGCCACCCAGGTCACGAGGAGTTCGCTCTTGCCGCTGCCGGTCGTGCCGCCGACGAGGGCGTGCGGCCCATCGGCCACCAGGTCCACGCTCAGGGGTCCCTGCTCCCCCGCGCCGATGACGCAGGCGAGGCCACCCGGCGACCCGTCGGTGCGGCCGGCAACCCGGCCGGAATCAGCGTCCCACCCCGAACAGAGCGGTGTGAAGGCGACGGTCTCCGGCAGGGCGTCCCCAGAGCCGGCCAGCCCGGCCGCCTCCGCCTCACGGCGGAGCATCGCACCGAATCCGGCAGTCTGCTGCTCGGCCACCAGGTGCGGCACGAAGTGCAGGCCGGCCGGATGCCCACCCATTCGCACGAGCTCCGCCTCGCTCGCCCCGTGCACCCGCACGATGGTCGCGCAGCCTGGCGGGAGCGTGGCACCGGCTTCGGCGAGCGCGATCCGGAAGTCACCGCCGGATTGCCCCGGCTGACCGGGCTGACCCGCCCGGTTTGGCCTTTCTGGCGTGCCCGCGGTGATCGTAAGCCACCCGGCCGGTGACACCGCCGAGCGGTGTGGAAGCCCGACCGCCCAGGCCCAATCGTCGCCGGCCGGAATCCGGACACCGAGGGTGCGGGGGCTGAACTGGCCCACCATTTGCACCACCAGGCTGCGGGCGAGCGACGTGACGACCAGGCCGGGTCCGACGAGTCCGATGCCGCCGGCCGGGTCCACCGTGATGGGGGCGCCGGTGAGCACCGCCGCCCTGGCTCGCAGCTCGCGCTGCTCGGCGCTGTCGCCGCCCTCCAGGCGCAGGCCGCTCAAGCCCGGTCCGGCCCCGAGCACGAGAGAGGCCGTGGCCGGGTCGGCCCAGCGGGTGGCGTCGTGGGCGTTGCGGAGCATCCAGTGCGCCGCGGGTGCGGCATTCCAGGCCTCTTGCCGCAGCCGGGCAAGACCCTGATCGACGGCATCCCGTGCCTCGGCCATCTGGGCCGCGTAGCCTGCGACGTCCCGGCGGCGCTGCCGCGAGGTGGACCGGCGCCCGTCGAGTAGCCCCGCGACGGCGATGATCGGGCTGAGGACCGCGAAGACGAGCACCAGCGCCGACCCGGTGATCCCCCAGATCAGTCCGGCGGCAACCAGGGGCGCCACGCAGGCTATGAGGGGAAAGCCGGGGCGACCGGGTGGCGCCGGCGGGGTCGGCAGTCTGATCGGGTCCATGGTGGGCGGTTCGGGGGCGACGGTCATCTTCCCAGCAGACCCGCCCCGCAGGCAGGGGAGGTCCCACCGGCGGCCCCGGTGCACAACCCGGACTGTGCGGGGGTGTGGAGGAGGCGCGGGGCCTAGAGCACCATGAAGAACTGGTCGCCGATTTCGACCCTGGCGCCTCGGGCCACCAGGTACCGGCGTCCCGGCTCGCAGCGCAGCGCCGGGGCCGGCGCGCGCCGCACGACCGTGCCGTTGCCCGAGAACCGGTCGTTGACCCAGAACTCGCCGTCGTGTTGGCCGAATTCGAGGTGGCTCTTGGACACCGACATGCCCAGGTCGGTGATTTGGATCAGGTGGTCGAACCGTTCCGAGGGTTGGGGCAGGGGGCGCCGGCCGATGAGGCCGGTGCCGCGCACCGAGACGGTCTCGCCGGTGCTGAACTGCAGGGTGTACCGTGCGGGCTCCGCCTTCTCGGCCGGTGCCTCCGCATGAGCACCCAAAGGGCGGGCGGGCGGGTGCCCTCCCTCGCCAGACGGGGCATCCGCCGGCAACGCACCGGCAGGCTGGTCATCGGTTGGGCCGGTGCCCGCCGGCCACAGTGGCACTGAGATCACCGTGGTCCGGGGCGCGAGCGGCTGGATGATGGTGGTGTCGCTGGGGCGCGGGTCCGCGCGCTTGCGGGTCGTGGGGGTCGCCGAGGTCGAGCTGCCGCAGCCGCCGCAGAACATCGCGCCCTCTGGCAGGTGCGCCCCGCAAATCTGGCAGTTCACTGACCTGGTCCCTTCGTACTCTCGCCAGCTCCCCACAGCCTGCGCCTGCGCCGGCCATCCCGCCCGGCCGTTCTCTTAGCGTAGCGACCGAAGGACCGCACCGAGATGACCGCGCGCAGCCGGTCGCGGCGGTTGAGGCCGGCCCGCATGCTGTTCTGCAGCTCACGCACCGACACCCAGATGCCGTCCGGGTCGATCTCAGCAGCCCCGTCGGGTGCGAAGACGGCCCGGTCCACCTCGCCGGCCAGCCAGAGGGCGCGCACCCCGCCGACGGACCGGGCCAGCTCGGTGCGGGTCGCCTGGGGCGCAATGGCCAGACCGTGATCGGTCACGCTGTCGGCGAATTCCCGCCAGCCACCGACGATGCGGTCGATCGGCCGGTGTGCCAGACGGCGGCGTCGCCGACGCCGCCACTTGGCGAGAACGATGCCCACAAACGGTGCGGTGAGGAGGCCGACGCCGAGTATCGACCAGGCCGCTATGGTCACGACCAGCCGAATCGCGGCCCAGAACGGGTCGGCGGCGTCGGGCGGGTCGACGGTCTGGCTCTCGGGCTGGCTGGGTTCGGACTGCTCAGCGGCATCCGGTGCCGGCGGGGGCAGCACGGTCTGCGGTCGGGAGATGGGAGTGGCGTCGTCGGGTTGGCGTGCCGGGATCTCCCGGACCGGCGGGTTGGGATCCAGCGCCACCCAGCCGTCGGCCTGGGTCTGCACCTCGATCCACGCCGAGGCATCGGCTCCGGTCACCGGTGCGGTATCGCCCTCCGCGGCGGGCACGAAGCCCACCACAACCCGGGCCGGAAAGCCGATCTGCCGGGCCATCAGGGCCGCCGTCACCGCGTACTGCTCGGCATCGCCGAGCATCGGCTGGTCCTCGAGGAGCTCATCGATGCGGTCGACGCCGTGCCCGGACCGGCTGACGGGTTCCCCCGCGGTGCCGTGGCTGACGTAGCCGGTCGTGGCCAGGAAGTCGAGCACGGCCTGCAGCCTCTGGCCCGGCGTGTCGCCCGGCCGCAGAATACCGGCCAGGGTTTTCTCGAGGCCGTCGGGCAGCACGTCGACCTGCGGTAAGACCGCGGAGCCGGGCAGGGCGTCGGCCAGGTCTCCGGCCAGCGCCGGCACGACAGCGGTGCTGGTGTAGCTGTCGCCCTGCTCCAGGCCGGTGACAATGGCGGCGGTGCCGCCGAGGTCGTTGTACACGAACGACTCCTGGCGGGCGGCCGCGGTGGAGCCGATGAACTCAATGCGCTCCAGCGCACCGACGCCGGGCACCCACACACCGTCGTACTCCCGGATCGACACCGTCAGGGAGACCTTGTCGCCGCGCACCGCACTCTGGTCGAGGCGGTAGGGCAGCCGGGTGAAGGTGCCGGAGTCCGGCCGCGACGCCGCGGCATCCGCGCTGCCCACCGAATACACCACGCCGTCGTAGTCGTCGAGGGTCGCCAGCCGGATGCGCCCGCCGGCGGGCAGCCCCTCGACCTCGAAGAGCACGGTGTCGGCGAGGTCCGGCTGCAGGTAGTTGCGGAACCCGGACAGCGGACTCGGGTAGGCGCGGGCGTCGAAAGGTGCAGCCACCCTGGTGCGCAGCACGTCCCTGGCCGCGGTGGGCGGCAGGGCGACGGCGGCGACCGTGCCGGCCAGGACCGCCATGGTCAGCGCAAGGGCCGCGACGACGACGGAGCGGGCCGCGCCCATCCGCCGGTCGGCCACCGGCGGCCGCGCCGCGGTCGCCGACACGAGCAGGCGGCCCCGGCGGCGTTCCAGGTTGAGCCACAGCAGCCAGAGCACCAGCACAGTGAACAACGCGAGGCCCAGCAGGGTGGGTGCCGTGGCCTGAACCGGGCCGAGGGCGATGCCGGCCAACAAAAGCAGCACCGGCGCCGGCAGCGCCAGTTCCGCCGCCTGGCTGCGGAGCGCCACCGAGAGCCCGACGACGCTGCTGAGCAGCACGAGGATCAGCGCGGGAACCAGAAGGGCCTGGTACGACCCGACCGGCAGCACGATGGTCACCAGCTGCTTCCAGCCGAGCGCCGTGGCCGGCACCAGCTCGGCGAGGCCGGCCGGGCTCGGTAGAACGCCGTACAGGGCGCGGCCGGGCACGGCCAGAGGAACCCCGACGAGGAGATAGCCGCCGATGGTCGTGAGGCCGACCAGCCAGGCGGGCCAGCGGAACACGGCGCCGACGATGGCGATGCCACACCCCAGCAACGCTGCGACGGCGACGAGCAGCACGAAGGCGCCGGTCTGGTAGACCGGCCACAGGGCGGCGGCGGCGACGCCGGTGGCCGACATCAGGGCCACGGTGTTGCCGACGATGAAGCGCCCGCTCATGCGGCGGCCCCCCGGGCCAGGCTGTGCTGCAAGTCATCGAGGAAGCCGATGGTGAGCAGGCTCATACCGCCGGCGCGGCGCAGGCCCGGGCGGGCGCCGGGGTCGCAGACGACGGCGACGGCCTCGACCCCGACGGGGAATCCCGCCGCCGAGGCGCGCAGTGCGGCCAATGGTGTCGCCGACCCGCAGAGCAGGAAGGCCACCGACAGCCCGTCGACCGCGGCGGCGGCCTTCCTGGACAGCGCGCGCAGGTCGGCGGCGCCGGGTGCCAGGTCCACTCCGCTGAGGTCGTCGAGCAGCCGGGTGGGGGTGAGGGTGCTGAGCGGGCGTGAGCTGGCCAGGACCGACACCGTGCGCGCATCACGGATCGCCCGGATTCCCAGGGAACCGGCCGCGCTGACGGCGAGCTCGAATTCATCGTCGTCGGCGAAGTCGCTCGTGGCCAGGCTGAGGGCCACGAGCAGGTGGCTGCGCCGGGTCTGCTCGTACTGGCGCACCATCAGGCGGCCGGTCTTGGCGCTGCTCTTCCAGTGGATACTGCGCCTCTCGTCGCCGCTCTGATATTCGCGCAGGGCGTGGAACGCCACGTCGCTGGCGGTGAGGTCCCGGGTGGGTTGACCTTCGAGGTCGCGCACGAAGCCCTGGCTCATGCTGGGGATGGCGATGGTGCGCGGATGCACGTAGAGATCGATCCGCTGCGCGAGCACGGTCTCCAGCCGCACCAGCCCCACCGGATCGGCCCGCACCGTGTGCACGGGCCCGATCGGGATGATGCCCCGGCGCTCGGCGGGAACCACGAACACCTCGTCGATGCCGGTGCGCGCGGCCAGAGACGGCATCGGGAACTCGGCCAACCCGGCTCCCACCGGCACCTGCACCGTCACGGCGGCCAGGCGCCGGCTGGTCGAGTTGTGCACGTCGACCTGCCCGGGCACCCGCTCCCCCGCGACAACCCTGTCGACGGGCAGGGTCAACGTGATGTGGTGGGCGCTCTGACCGAGCAGGTGCGCGAGCGCGCCGGCCACCAGGACGGCGGCCGCCCAACCGATCGCGGTGAGTTCGGCCCAGCCCAGGCCGTAGCCGGCGGCGAGCAGCGCGGCCGCGCAGCCGGCGACGCTCCAGCCGAGCGGCGTGACCGCGCCGAGCATCCGGGTTCTAGCTGACATCCGCCCGCTGGTCCTCCCCGCTGCGCGGCGGCGGCGTCTCGACCAGGATCCGGCCGATCACACTCGAGGCGCTGACGCCGTCGAATTCGGCCTCGGCGTCCAGCAGCAGCCGGTGCGCGAGCACGGGTTCGGCGAGCGCCTTCACGTCGTCGGGGGTCACGTAGTGCCGGCCTTGGGAGGCCGCGTAGGTCTTGGCCGTGCGGATGAGCGCGAGGGCTCCGCGCACACTGGCGCCCAAGCGCACCTCCGGGCTGCTGCGGGTGGCGTCGACGAGCCGGGCGACGTAGTCGTTGATGGTCGCGTCGACGAATACGGTGCGGGCCAGCGATGCCACCTCGACGACGGACTCCGCCGAGAGCACCGGTGCCACGCGGTTGTCGTGGGCCCGCCGACCGGCGCCTTCCAGAATGCGCACCGTGGCCGCCTGGTCGGGGTAGCCGATCGAGGTCTTCATCAGGAACCTGTCCAGCTGGGCCTCAGGAAGCCTGTAGGTGCCGGCCTGTTCGATCGGGTTCTGGGTCGCGATCACCATGAA
The DNA here is from genome assembly GCF_004402695.1 of Cryobacterium adonitolivorans. GTDB lineage: Bacteria > Actinomycetota > Actinomycetes > Actinomycetales > Microbacteriaceae > Cryobacterium > Cryobacterium adonitolivorans. The sequence goes on from NZ_SOFL01000043.1 coordinate 60,277, forward strand.
CGGGCCCGCCACCCGGTGGGTGACGCCGTCGGCAGTGACCTGACCCTCCTCCATCACCTCGAGCAGCGCGGCCTGGGTCTTGGGGCTGGCCCGGTTGATCTCGTCGGCCAGCACGATGTTGGCGAATACCGGTCCGCGGTGGAACTCGAAGGTGGCCGTGCGCTGGTCGAAGATGCTCACCCCGGTGATGTCCCCAGGCAGCAGGTCGGGGGTGAACTGCACCCGGTTGTTGGTGCCGCGAACGCTCTGCGCGATGGCGCGGGCCAGCGAGGTCTTCCCGGTCCCGGGAACATCCTCCAGGAGCAGGTGGCCCTCGCTGAACAAGGCCGTGAACGCGAGCCTGATGACGTGCTGCTTGCCCAGCACGACCTCCTCAACGCCACGCACCAGCCTGTCGAAGAGGGTCGCGAACTGGCCGGCCTCCTCGATACTCATCTGCTCGGCGTCGCGGCGGGCGCCCGGCTGGCCTGGGCTCACACGATCGGGGGTCAGGGTCATGGGGTGATCGCTTTCTTCGGGATCGGGCGGGAGAAGTCGAAGGTGTGGCCGTCCACTGTGACGGTGAGCAGCACGGTGCCCGAGTCGGGCAGCGGGCCGGGCAGGGTACAGGTGGTGGCGCTGTCGGCCGGGGTCGGCGTCGATGTCGATCCGGCGACCGTGCACGCGAAGGTCGCCGCGAGGGATCCGTTCTGCGGCGCGCCGGTCCAGGAGAACCGGCCGGCCGCGCCGTCGTAGGCCAGACCGGTCGCGGTGAAGGTGACGGATGCCTCCGGCGCTGTGGTGGTGCCCGACCAGGGCCCGCAGGAGCCCCACACCGTGCACGCCTGCAGTTGGAAGGCCACGGCGGAGCCGAATGGCAGGTCGAGCAGGTCGCGCGGCCAGGCGCTGCCGCTGAACCTCGCCCCGGAGCCGGAGCCATCCGCGGCCCGGATGTTGTAGTGGTCGACGCCGGCGGACGGGCTCACGCCGGTGAGGTGGTAATCCCAGGCGTCGCCCTGCTGTTCCATCGCACCCTGCACCTGGCTGATTGCGCCGGGGGCCGGCCGCACGAGGACCGTGGCAACCGTGCTCGGGACGCAGCCGGCCCGGTTGTGGCCCCAGACCACGAACGAGTAGCTGCCGTCGTCGACGAGCAGGCCGTCGAACACGGCGCTGCGCCCGCCGGCTGCCACGCTCTGCTGTTCCAGCACCACACCGCCGGCGCGGGGTGCGGTCAGGGAGCCGGGCGCGGGGGCCGACACCGAGCAGGCCTGCGCGCCGGTGGGCACGCCGGCGCCGCTGATCCGCTGCACGACGTAGCCCGCAACGGCGTCGCCGCGGTCGGCGAAACCGTCCCAGGTCACGGTGACGGCGCCGCTGACATCGGTCGCCGTCGCCGTGATCCCGCCGGCGACCGGCGCGCCGTAGGGCGTTCCGGTGGCGGCGGTGCTGTTCCAGCTCGACAGGGCGGGGTAGGCGTCATTGCGGGCGCTGACGGCAAAGCCCACGCCGGTCCCGTTGGCCAGGCCGTCCACCCGCAGGGTGCAGCGGGCGTTGTCGCAGAGCGCTCCGGTGGCGCTCACCTCCGGTTGGGCGACCCCGGCCACGCTGACCTGGTAGCCGCGGATGTCCGTGCCGCCGCCCGTCGCCTGGACGACGTCCCAGCCGAGCAGCATGGCGCCGTCTTCGGGTACGGCGGTCAGCCCTGTCGGTGCTGCCGGGATCACGTCGGACCAGACCGACGCGGCGAGGGTGCCGGCCGTGGCCGTGCCGATGCCGTTCTGCGCGGCCACGCTGACCCGCACGGCGTTCGCCTGACCGTTGCCCGGCGTGGCCAGGGTGCAGGAGGTGGCCGCGCACACCGTGCTGCCGAGGGTGCGGCCGGAGGAGGCGTCGAGGGTGGTCACCCGGTAACCGGTGATGGGTGAGTTGTTGGCGGCGCCGGGGTTGAACGCCACGGTGATACGCCCGTCGGCGAAGCCCGTGGCCCGCAGCCCGGTGACGGCGTCGGGGACGTCCTGCACCGACACCCGCACGGTGCCCCAGGTGTACCGGTCAGGGTCGTTGGTGGCATCCGCCACCTGGTACTGCAGGGTGCTGTCCGTGGGCTGAGCGTCGGCGGACACCCGCACGGTGAGCCTGCTGTTGTCGGCGCTGGGCGTGATCGACACCCCGGCGGGCAGTGCGGCCGAATCGAGCCCGCGCACCGCGAGCACCCGCAGCCCCACCGCGGGGAACGGGTTGGTGGCGCCGTCGTTGGCGAGCACATCGATGACGGTGCTGCGCCCGCGGGGCGCGACGGCCGCATCCGTCGCAGGCAGCGCGAGGGGTCTGGTGGAGGCCACGACGCGCAGCTCGATTCGCCCGGCCGAGCCGGCGCTGAGGTCGTCGCGCACCCCGATCGTCACCGAGCTGGTGCTGCCCTTCGGGGTGCCCTCCAGAGCGGTCACGGTGAGCAGGCTGCCGTCCAGCGTCTGCCCGAAGCCGGTCGGCAGCGGGTCGAGTACCGTGAAGGCGAGTTCGTCGCGGTCCTCCGGGTAGGGATAGGCGGTGAGCTTGGCCAGGTCGATGACCTTGCTCTGACCGGGTTCGAAGTCGATTCCCGCCCCGTCGAAGGCGGGCGGCTGGTTCTCCCGCGGCGTCACGGTGATCGGCAGCACAATCGTGGCGGTGCGTCCGGCCGGGTCGGTGGCGCCCGCGCCGTCTGTCACCTCGAACGAGATGGAGGCGGGCCCGAAATACCGGTCGGCGCTGGTGAAGGAGAGGGTCTGGGAACCCGTGCTGAGTTCGGCGCCGTTGGCGTGCGTGGCGCGCACCGTGTTGCGGTCGGTGAGTTGCACGGGCTTGCCGCCGACGGCCACCACGTAATCGTTAATGTCGATGTCCACGGTGGCTTCGCTGGCCACGACGAGTTTGGCGGCGCCGGCCCGCAGCTGCGGAAGGGCGTCGTTGGTTCCCGGCACCCAGACGAACGCGTAGGCCACGATGCCGGGGTCCTGGGGGTGACTGACGCTGAACGGGATGATCTGGCTGGTCTTGGCGACGGTGACGCGGATGTGGGCTGTGTCGGTGACCGTCGCGGCACCGTCATAGCCGGGCAAGACGGCCAGCTTCAGGTCCCGGGCCGACCCTTCGGCGAAGAACACCCTGGCGAGCACATCGACGTCGACGGTGTCCCGGCCGAGCACATCGGAGAGCCTCAGCCGGGTGTCGTCGGCCTCGGGATGGGCGCGGGGTGCGTCCGCTGCCACGACGACGGTGAGGAAGGCCGAGCCGGTGCCGCCCCGCTCGTTCTGGATCTGGTAGACGAAGCCGTACCGGCCGCCGACGTTCGGGGCGCGCACCACGACGACGTCGCCGTCAACCGCGGCGGTGCCCGCGGCGGTGCCCGCGGCGCCGTCGGCGGCACCCTCTGCGGTCGCCTCGACAGCGGTGATGCTCAGTGTGCCGCCGTCGGGGTCTGAGTCGTTGCCGAGCACCCGCACCGACACCCGGGATCCGGGTCGCACGGTGACCTCGTCCGGCACGGCGACGGGGTTGCGGGCCCCATCAGGGCGGGGGCTGATGCCTACCCGCACCGTGCCGGTGGCCCGGGCGCCGAGGGCGTCGATGACGGCGTAGGTGAAGGTGTCGGTGCCCGCGGAGTAGTCGCCTGCCCTGTAGCTGAGCGAGTCGGCGTCGACGGCCGTGACGGTGCCCTTTTCGGGGTTGGTCTCCTGGCCGAGCAGCTGCACGGAGTCGCCGTCGGGGTCGATCCCGGTCCGAGGGATCTGGATGCGCACGGTGTCGCCCGCCAGCACCCTGGCGGTGACGGTGGGCGGCAGTGGCGGGTTGTTGGTGGCGGCGTCGGTCTCGCGTACCGAGATGCGCACCTCGGCGTTGGCGAACTGCCCATCAGGGGCGCTCACCCTGTACACGGCGGTGAAGTTGCCGGTGCTCGCCGGTGCGAGGTAGCGCAGCACTCGGCCGGAGGCGAAGAGCAGTCCGGCGCCGGCGGGTAGCGGGGTCGAGAGCACCGGGTCGAGCATGAGGGCGTCGCCGTTGGGATGTTCGTCGTTGGCGAGCACCGGGATGTCGATGGTGTCGCCCACCCGCACCGATACCGAGTCTGCGGCCGCGACGGGCGGCTGCCTGATGGTCGCCGCGGGGATCTCGATCACCGTGACGGTGCCGGTGGCCTCGGCCAGGCCGTTGCTCACGGTGTAACCGAAGCTGGTGGTGCCCGATTCGAGCGGCCGGGTCAGGGTGACCCTCAGGAGGTGCTGGTCGAGGACCTCGACAGTCAGGCCGCTGCCGGAGGACACATTGGAGGTTGCGGTGACCAGAAGCACTCCCCCGGCGGGGTCGAAGTCTGTCGCGAGCACGTCGACGACCGTGGGCTGCTGGGAGCGCAGGAAGGCCGTGTGCGGCACCGTGATGGGTCGGCCGGGGCTGTCCGGCGCTGGGTCGACGTCCACACGGATCAGCCCGGTCACGGTGGTCGCACCGTCGGTCACCGCGTAGTCCAGGTAGTGCACGCCGACGGTAGCGCTGACGAACCTGAATGTTCCGCCCGCGAAGTCCGCAGCGATGCTGACGCCGGGCTTATCTGGGACCGCGCCCAACCGCAGCGGGCCGGAGCCGCCGCGCACGTGCGTGAGTGGGGCGACGGTGACCTCGCTGCCCGCCGTCGTGCGCACGGCGAACGCGTCGGCGACGATGGGCACGGTCCCGGCGGGACGCACCGAGATGTCCAGGGTCCCCGCCCCGGTGAGACTGCCGTCCGAGACGGCGAGGCCGACCTGGGCGGCGTCGCCGCCGTCTCCGGCATCCGTGAACAGCACGGCGCCGGCCGGCGTCGAGGTCGCGGTGTCCGGGGCCGAGGCCGTGGCGGCGGTGAGATAGAACGGGTCGCCGTCCGGGTCGATCCAGTCGCCGAGCACCTGGCTCTCAACGCTGCCGCCGGCGGCGACGCTGGCCCGGGTCTGGCGGGCCTGGTGGGGCGCGGAGTTCTCATCCGGGCTGCGCACCGTGACCGTGACGGTGGCGTCGGCGACACCGCCGCGCCCGTCGCTGACCGAGTAGTCGAAGCTGAGGCTGCCGGACGCCTCCGGGGTGAGGGTGAGCTGCAGCTGCTGGTTGCCGGAGACCAGGTCGAGGCGGCCCTGATCGGCCGGCGGCGGCTCTGCGGTGTCGATGACCAGCACGTCGCCGTTGGGGTCGTAGTCGTTCAGGAGCACCGGCAGGGTGACCGTGCGGCCCGGGCGGGCGCCGAACGCGTCGTCGATCGCGACCGGCGGCACCTGGGTGTCTTCGTTGTCCGGCGGGATGTCGTCGGTGGCGCCGGTTTCCTCCTGCTGGTCGGAGACCGGGTCGATGAGGTCGTCCCAGTTGTCGATGAGCTCGTTGTCGCGCTGCACGTTCCAGGTGGCGCCGTTGCGGGCGTCGTTGAGCAGCAGTCGGGAGCCGTTTTGCCGGTATTCCAGGCGTGCGTCGCCGGCGAGTCCGGCGAGGGTTGCGGTGATTCCCGCCGGTGAGCCGATGCCGCAGGCCTGCCAGGCGGTGCCGTCGGCCCACGCCGCGTAGGCGCAGCGGCCGTCCTGGACGGGAGCGGCCGGGCTGCCTGCTGCCGTGTTGTCGGCGAGCAGTTCGGTGGCGGCCCCGCGGTCGAGGGGCACGCTGATCAGGCCGGTGCTGTGCGCGATGAGGACCCGGTCGCCGGTTACGGCCGGCTCCTGCAGTCGGGGCATGGCCGTCAGGCTGCCGGTGAGGTCGACGGTGCGCTGGGGCAGGTGCAGGATGCCGGTGGTCGTGTTGAGCAGCGCCCAGCTGCCGTTCACCTGGCTGAGCTGGTAGCCGTCGGCGGGGTCTCCGGCCGGCACCGTGGTCGTCTCTGCCACGGTGTCCGGGAGGTCGGGGTCAATCCTCACGAGGGTCTGCGTGGCCGGGGTGAACCCGAACAGGACGCCGGTGTCGTCGAGGCTGAACAGGGTGCCGGTGCCCAGCGCGAGCGCAGGGTCTGTGGTGCTGTCGAACGTCGCCAGGTCGGCGCTGTTCGCCCTCCAGAGGTCGCCGTCGGCCGAGATCGCGGCGAGGCCGCCCGCCAGGCGCACCTCGGGGGCATCCGGAGGCAGGGCCACGCTGTCGGTGACCGTCGCGGTGGCCGGGTCGAGGATGTCCATGGTGCCGTTGCCGCCGTCGACCATCAGCACTGTTGCCCCCTGCTGCACCACGGTGGTGCCCTCGGACGGGACGGGGACCACCGTGTTCAGTTCGGCGATCTCGGTATTGACCCGGCCCACCAGCTGACGGGTTTCGCTGCCCACCCAGACGGCGGCGTCACCCAGGTCGACCTTCTCCGCGGTGTAGCCGCCGGAGACCACCGCGACGGTGACCACCAGTGCGGTGACGAGGGTTCCGCCGGTGACCGAGGCCACGACGGAGCGGTGCGCTCCCAGCCAACGGCGGATCATTGCGCTCCCGTGGCCGGGTCGACGCATTTCTCGGTGCTGGCGGCGCCGGTGCGTCCGTCGCGGTTCACACTCACGGTGACGCAGACGGCCGGCTGCTCTGCGCCGGTCTGAACGGCGCCGGTTTGAACGATGAACTGGGTGCCGCGCTGAATGCTGCTCTCGCCGCTGCGCAGGCTGACCACGTAGCTGTCGCCGTCGTCGATGCCGGGGTCGGCCCAGCTGAACACGATGGTGCCGTCGCCGGTGCGGCCGTCCACATCGCTGACCCTCGGCAGCGCGGAGTCCCCGGGGCGCTCGGGAGCGCCGGAGAGCACCGGGCCGAGCAGCAGGGCGCCGGCGACGACGCCGAGCCCGACAACCAGCAGCCCGCCGGTGACAACGGCCACGAGAGTGCGTCGACGCTGGGCGGGGTGGGGCCGGTCGCCGTGGGGCCGGTCAGCACGGGGCCTGTCGGCACGGGGGAGGTCAGCACGGGCCAGGGCGGTGCGGGCCAGGGCGGCACCGGCGCTGCCCGCGCCGGGCTCACGGCGTTGCCGGCGGGCCGGCTGCGCGTCCACGGAGACCAGGCCGGTGATCCGGGTCTGGTCGTCGGCGTCCCCGGCCGCCTGGGCTTCCCACTCGGCTGTCGCGAGCTCGAGCGGGGTTTGGGCCAGCCCGAGCTCGGCCTCGACGGCCTGGAGCTCCCGGATCAGTTCGAGCGCACTGGCCTGGCGACGCTCGGGGCGTTTGGAGAGCGCCCGGGCCAACACCAGCTCCAGGCGGGCCGGCACGTCCGGGCGCCCGATGGCCGGCAGGGCCGACTTCTGGATCCGGGCCATCAGCTGGGCGGGGCCGTTACGGTCGCCGGGCAGTTCGAACGGCGATCGGCCGGCCAGCAGCGTGTAGAGCGTCGCCCCGAGGGACCACACCTCGGCGGCCACCGAGCCCGGACTCTGGTCGAGCAGCACTTCGGGCGCCGACCACGGGATGGAGAGGCCGACCTGGTCGGTCTCCTCCACCTCGCCGAGGGTGGCCGCGATGCCGAAGTCGGCCAGGACCGGATGCCCGTATGCGGTGATCAGGATGTTCGACGGCTTGATGTCACGGTGCAACACGCCGGCCCGGTGGGCGGTCTCCACGGCGCTGGCGATGGTCACCCCGATCCGGAGCAGTTCGGACACCGGCAGGCGTCCCGACCGGTAGCGCCGGTCGAGGGCGTTGGAGCAGTACTCCATCACCAGGTACGGGCGACCGTCGGCGGACACCCCAGCCTGGAAGACCGTGAGCACCGACGGGTGGGCGGACAGCTGCGCCATCAGGTTCGCCTCGGCCTGGAACAGACGCCGAACCGGGTCGCTGACCACCTCGGCGAGCAGCACCTTGATGGCCACCTGACGCCGCGGCAGGTTCTGCTCGTACAGGAACACATCGGCGAAGCCGCCGGAGCCCAACGGCCTCAGGTAGGAGAATCCCGGCAGGGCCGGGGGCGTCGACGGCAGTCGTACCGCCATGGCGCCTCCCGCGAATCGTCTCGACCGGTCGAAGGAACCGACCGGATTGCCTGCCTCATAACCCTGCCAGATCGCAGGCTGTGGTCGTCGTCACGGGTATCGACGACCTGCGTAATTCTACGGCTGCGGGTCGTCAGGCGCCGGCAGCGGCGTCGGCCGCGTCGACATCAACACCGTCGACATCAATACCGTCGATATCGTCGACGCTGAGCACGTCCAGGACGATCGCGGTCACGTTGTCGCGACCACCGTTCTCCAGCGCCGCGTTCACCAGCGCCGCGACGGCATCCTCTGCCTTCGGATTCGACAGGAGGAAGTGCCGGATGCCGTAGGCGGTCAGCTCCTTGGTGAGCCCGTCCGAACAGACCAGGATGCGCAGGCCCGCCGTGAGCGGCAGGACACGATAGTCGGGGACCGGTGGTTCATGGAATCCGACGGCGCGGGTGATCACGTTTCCGTGCGGATGCACATCGGCTTCCTCGCGGGTGATCCGGCCGGCGTCGACGAGTTCCTGCACCACCGAATGGTCGACCGTGACCTGCTCCAGCACCCCGGAGCTGAGCTGATAGACGCGCGAGTCGCCGATGTTGTAGGCGATGAACTGCGGGACATCCGAAACGATGGCCACGGCTACGCCGGTGACGGTGGTGCCCGTGCCCAGATCGGTAACCCCCTCGCCGGCCTTCATATCGTCCACGGCATGGGCGAGGGCCCGATTGATCGCCTCGGCCGTGGTGTCAGAGTCGCTGCCCAGCTCGGCGAGCCGGGTCACCACGGCCTTGCTGGCGACATCGCCGGCGGAGTGGCCGCCCATGCCGTCGGCCACCGCGAAAACCGGTGATTGGGTTACCAGGCTGTCTTCATTGACTTCGCGGCGGTGACCAACATCAGTGAGCGCGGACCAGGCCAGGGTGACGGATTTCTTCACCGCGGGGAGCGCGATCGTGTGGCTGGGTGAGCCTTGACCTATCTGGGTCACGGGTGGTGCCTTCCGAATACAAACGTGCGGCAACGCAACGAACGACGGTCAGTCCGCTGGCAGTATCTCGATCAGGTTACCGTCCCCGATGTCCACCGTCGTACCGGGCAGCACCGTGAGAGAGGCCCCGGAGCGCAACCGTTGGGTGCGACCGAGGGAAAAACGCACCAGCGTGCCGTTCGTCGAACCGAGGTCGGTGAGGACGACGGCGTCGCCTTCCTGACGGATTTCGAGGTGGCTGGCGGACACTAACGCGGTCGGTGAGGCCACCGAGATCAGCTCCAGCAGCTCGCCGGACTGGGTGCGCCGGGGCCTGGGGCTCCGGCCGATCCGGTACACCATGCCCAGCCGAACCTCTTCGCCGGTGGCCAACCTGAACCCGTACCGCCCCGGCCGGTCGGCGGTGTCGTCGACGGCGTCGTCGGCGGCGGCGGATTCGGCAGCCGGTTCGGCGGCGGACTCAATGGCGGCTTCGGCGACAGCCGCCGCAACGACAATGCTGTCGCGCATCCGGCGATCAAGCACGACGGTGTCGTCCACGATCCGCCGGGGGCGCAGCACGGTGTCGGCAGTAGTGTCGGCGGTGTCGTCCGGTCCGCCGGCGACCGACCAGAACAGGGTGTCGCCGGCGTCGATGCCGGTGCCGAGCATCCGTCCTGCACCGAGCCGGTCGGATCGGACGACGGCGGCCAACGGCGAACCGATCACCAGCCCGGTCACAGACTGGAACTCCGCCAACAGCCAGGGCCTGATGTTGCGGTCGGTGAATCGGCGGGAGCCGCCGATCGAGAAGACGTCGACGGCGATGGCCCCGCGCACGACGGCGTGCACGGGGATGCCGTCCTGCGCCGGTGCGTCATCGTCGACTCTGTCGCCGGCGCGGCGGATGCCGGGCACGATCACCGCGAACGCGTCCGGTTCTCCGGGCCCGCCAAGCGGGATCAGCGACACGAGCGCCTCGAGCGTGACGCCGGGGTCAGCGGCCAAGTCGTGCAGGGCCGCCACAACGGGGGTTGCGGTGCTCGCGGGTACGACGGCCAGGAACCCGCTGCCTACCACGAACGTCCATTCCGCGTTCTCCAACGGTGCGGTCTCGCTGCCGACCCGTCCTTGTTGCATCAGGCCCCCTCTTTCCTTCGATGCTAAACCCGACGGAGCCGCGTGGGCTCAGCCGATGTAGCTCATCACGTGCTTGATCCGGGTGTAGTCCTCGAAGCCGTACATCGACAGGTCCTTGCCGTAGCCGGAGTGCTTGAACCCGCCATGCGGCATCTCGGCGACTATCGGGATGTGGGTGTTGATCCAGACGCAGCCGAAGTCGAGGCGCTTGGCCATCCGCATGGCCCGCCCGTGGTTCGTGGTCCACACCGACGAGGCCAGCCCGTACTGCACGTCGTTGGCCCAGGCCAGGGCCTGGGCCTCATCATCGAAGCGCTGCACGGTGATCACCGGGCCGAAGATCTCGCGCTGTACGGCCTCGTCGGTCTGTCGCAGCCCGCTCACCACGGTGGCTTCGTGGAAGTAGCCTGTGCTGCCCTGCCGGTGGCCGCCGAGCTCGAGCACGGCGTGGTCCGGCAGCCGGTCGATGAACCCGGTCACCTGGGCCAGCTGGTTCTGATTGTTCACCGGGCCGAACAGGATCCCGGCTTCGCTCGGCGGCCCGGTGCGCGCGGTCTGGGCGGCGTGGGCGGCGAGCGCCGCCACGAACTCGTCGTGGATGCCGGCCTGCACGAGCACCCGGGTGGCGGCGGTGCAGTCCTGGCCGGCGTTGAAAAAGCCCGCCGCGCTGATGCCCTCGACGGCCTGATCGATGTCGGCGTCATCGAAGACGATGACCGGGGCCTTACCACCGAGCTCGAGGTGCACCCGTTTGAGGTCGGTGGCGGCGGCCCTGGCCACCTCCATGCCGGCGCGCACCGAACCGGTGATCGAGACCAGTTGCGGGGTGGCGTGGTCGATCATCGCCGCTCCGGTGCTGCGGTCCCCCATCACCACGTTGAGCACCCCGGGCGGCAGGAACTCCGCCGCCACTTCCGCCAGCAGCAGGGTGGCGCTCGGGGTGGTGTCGGAGGGCTTGAGCACCGTGGTGTTGCCGGCGGCGAGCGCCGGGGCGAACTTCCAGACCGCCATGTTCAGCGGGTAGTTCCACGGCGTCACCTGGCCGACGACGCCGATCGGTTCCCGGCGGATGAAGGAGGTGTGGTCCTTCAGGTACTCGCCACCGCTTCTGCCCTCGAGCACCCTGGCAGCGCCGGCGAAGAAGCGGATCTGGTCCACCGACACCAGGATCTCGTCGTCGACGAGGGTGCTGCGCGGTTTGCCCGTGTCCCGGGATTCCGCGTCGGCGAACTCCTCGGCGCGCGCCTCGACGGCGTCCGCGATGCGGAACAGGGCCAGCTGGCGTTCGGCCGGGGTGGACTCGCCCCACCCATCGAACGCGGCCGAGGCGGCCCGATAGGCGGAATCCACATCAGCGGCGGTCGACACCGGGCTGGTGCCGTAGCTCTGCTCTGTGGCCGGGTCGATGAGGTCGATCGTGGTCGCTGAGGTGGACTCGACGTGGTCGCCGTTGATGAAGTTGCGGAGAGCGCTCATGCGCGTCAGCCTAGCCGCCGGGAATTCGTCGAACCAGCACGGGCAGTGGGAATCCGTTGTGAAACCCGTACATCACGACTGATTCGCATGCAGCATGGCATCTTCACTGTCACAATCGGGTGATGAGCAGCAATGGACGCGGCAGTGCGGGCCGACCCGCGCAACTGGACGATGTGTCCAAGAAGATCATCGAGCAGCTGCAGGTCGACGGTCGGCGCTCCTACGCCGAGATCGGCAAGGCGGTCGGCCTGAGTGAGGCTGCGGTGCGCCAGCGGGTCCAGAAGCTCACCGAGGCCGGGGTCATGCAGATCGTCGCGGTGACCGACCCGATGCAGCTGGGCTTCTACCGGCAGGCCATGATCGGCATCCGCGCCAGCGGAGACACCCGGGTCCTGGCCGACCAGCTCGCCGAGATCGCCGCCGTCGACTACGTCGTGCTCACCGCCGGTTCCTTCGACATCCTGGCCGAGGTCGTCTGCGAGAACGACGACGAACTGATCACCCTGCTCAATTCACAGATCCGCGCTCTTGAGGGGGTCGCTTCGACCGAGACCTTCGTCTACCTCAAGCTTCACAAACAGTTGTACAACTGGGGAACACGGTAACCGAGATGACCATCACAGAAACCACCACCGGCCCGCGCGTCTACAGCGACGCCGAGAACGCCGACCTGCAGCAGAAGGCGAAGGACCACCTCTGGATGCACTTCGCCCGCCAGTCGGTGCTGGAATCCGGTGCCGGAGTTCCGGTCATCACCAAGGGGCTGGGCCACCACATCTGGGACTCCACCGGCAAGAAGTACATCGACGGCCTGAGCGGGCTGTTCGTGGTGAACGCCGGGCACGGGCGGAAGCGCCTCGCGCAGGCCGCCGCGACGCAGGCCGAGGAACTCGCGTTCTTCCCGCTCTGGTCGTACGCGCACCCGAGCGCCATCGAGCTCGCCGACAGGCTCGCCGAGCATGCGCCGGGCGACCTTAACAGGGTGTTCTTCTCCACCGGCGGCGGCGAGGCCGTGGAGACCGCGTTCAAGCTGGCGAAGTACTACTGGAAGCTGCAGGGCCGGCCCACCAAGCACAAGGTCATCTCCCGCTCCGTTGCCTATCACGGCACCACCCAGGGCGCCCTGGCGATCACGGGCATCCCCGCGCTCAAGGAGATGTTCGAGCCGGTCACCCCCGGCGGCTTCAGGGTGCCCAACACCAACTTCTACCGGGCCGACGAGATGGGCTCCGGTCACGGCGACGACGTGGAAGCGTTCGGCCTGTGGGCGGCGAACCGCATCGAAGAGATGATCCAGTTCGAGGGCCCGGAGACCGTCGCGGCGGTGTTCCTGGAGCCCGTGCAGAACTCCGGCGGCTGTTTCCCGCCGCCGCCCGGCTACTTCAAGCGGGTGCGGGAGATCTGCGACACCTACGACGTGCTGCTGGTGGCCGACGAGGTCATCACGGCGTTCGGCCGGATCGGCAACATGTTCGCCTCGACGACCTTCGGCATTGAACCCGACATGATCACCTGCGCCAAGGGCATGACGAGCGGGTACTCGCCGATCGGCGCGACCATCATCAGCGACCGCATCTACGAACCGTTCAAACACGGAGACACGGCGTTCTACCACGGCTACACCTTCGGCGGCCATCCGGTGTCCGCGGCGGTCGCGCTGGCCAACCTCGACATCTTCGACGAGGAGAAGCTCAACGAGAACGTGCGGGAGAACTCGCCGGTGTTCCGGGCGGAGCTGGAGAAACTGCTCGAGCTGCCGATCGTGGGCGACGTGCGCGGCGAGGGCTACTTCTTCGGCATCGAGCTGGTCAAGGACAAGGCCACCAGGGAGACCTTCAACGCCGAGGAGTCCGAGCGGTTGCTGCGCGGATACCTGTCCGGCGCGCTGTTCGAGGCCGGGCTGTACTGCCGGGCGGATGACCGGGGCGACCCCGTCGTGCAGCTCGCGCCGCCGCTGACCATCGGCGCGGCCGAGATCCGCGAGATCGGCGACATCCTGCACGGCGTGCTGTCGGAGGCGCCGAAGCATCTCTAGCCGCCCGCTCGGCCCGGTGCTAGCGTGAAATAGTGACTCCGCAGGAACTCGAAATCCTCGCCTGCCTGCGCCGGGCCCGGGACCTGATCGACCGGGAGTACGCCAACCCGCTCGACGTCCCCACCATGGCGCGCCGGGCGCTGATGTCGCCCGCGCACTTCTCGCGCCGGTTCCGGGCGGCGTATGGCGAAACGCCGTACAGCTATCTGATGACCCGCAGGATCGAGCGGGCGATGGCGTTGCTCCGCGGCGGCGCGAACGTCACGGACGCTTGCATGAGAGTCGGCTGTACCTCGCTGGGCTCGTTCAGTACCCGGTTCGCCGAGATCGTGGGCGAGACTCCGAGTGCCTATCGGTCTCGCACCCACGACTCCGTCACGGCGATGCCTGCCTGTGTCGCCCAGTCGCGCACCCGCCCGGATCGGCACCCGCCGGGCAGGGTCCGCGAAGCGAGCAGGATCCAAGAAGCGAGCGGCTCTGTGGCGGCCTAGATTCGTGGCATGACAACGACAATCTCACTTCAGTACTGCAACATCACCGTCAACGACGTCGACGAGGCGATCGGGTTCTATCAGGACGCGCTCGGGCTTCGGGTGCAGAGCGATGTGCCCTCCGGAAGGTTCCGCTGGGTCACGCTGGGCAGTGATGCGCAGCCCGGCCTCGAGATCGTGCTGTCGGAGCCGCACGCCGGCCGGTCACCGGCCGACGGCGACGCGCTCCAGGAGCTGCTCACCAAGGGCGTCCTGCCGATGCTCGTGTTCCGCTCCAACGACGTCGACGCGACCTTCGAAACCGTGCGTGCCTCCGGCGCCGAAGTGCTCCAGGAGCCCACCGACCAGCCCTGGGGCCCGCGCGACTGCGCCTTCCGGGATCCGTCAGGCAACACCGTGCGCATCGCGCAGGCCCCGGCGACCTAAACACGCTCAGAGGTCGACCTCGTCTGGCACGGCGAACGCCCACTCCGGCAGGTGCCCGCTGCCGATCAGCTGCAACAGCAGTCGCGCCATGCCGTACTCGCCGTCGATGTCCAGGGCCGTGTCGATGTAGATGCCTGCGACCGACCCCTGGCCCAGCGTCCAACTCAGCCAGGCCAGCATGCACAAAGGCGCCGGCCTGGCCGACCTGGGCGCCATCGCCACGAGCAGTTTGAGTAGCCTGATTCCCCGGCCGACCCGCTCCGGATCCGGCCGATCCCGGCTCATGCCGAGCATCAGGTCCCCGGTGGTCGGCGAGTCCTCCTGCATGGCCCGGCCGGCCGCCATTTCGGCCTCGACGACGTCGTCCATGCTGAGGCCGGTCTCCCGCTGCCTGTGGGCGTAGTGCCGGTTCAGGGCCAGGCTGCGGTGCCCTTCGGCCTCGCCGAAGGCGAACTGCAGCATCATCTGGTCCCGGGTGGCCGGGCCCTGCAGCAGGAACAGCAGCGCTGCGGCCTCGTCGATGCTGAGCTCCGCGGGGTTCACGCTCAGCGCGGACTCCGCGGTGCCCACCGGGTCGAGCATGTCGCCGACCATCTCGATCAGCTCCGGGATCGGCCCCAGGTCGGGGCCGAGCCGCTGGTAGCGAGCGAGCCGTCTGGCGCAGCGTTCCCGGGTGGCGAGGTCCACCCGGGGCAACTCGGCGCCGGTATGCAACCGGCCGAGTTCACGGCGGGCGTCGCGCGGGATGCCCTCGCTGACGCTGGAGTCCGCGATCTCGCTGAGCGGATGCCGGAGCGGTTCCCGGCGGGGCCGGCCCCGGGTGGCTGCGGCGTCCAGGTAGGAGGCCCAGCCGTCCGCGGCCACGCACAGCGCATCGCGCGCGAGGAAGCCGGACTGCTCGGCGCGGGTGAGGATAGCCCGCAGGAACGCACCCTGCGGCAGGTCGGCCACGTCGACCGCCGGGTCGTCGCCGATGGACTCGTCGGTGTAGGTCACCGGCACGAGGGCGTCAACGCCGGGAATCTTGCACAGGGTGCCGAGCAGGGCGCCGGCGATGCGCCGCAGTTCCTGCGGGCCGGCGTCCGGGGTGGGGAGGTTGAACCGTAGGGCACCGCAGGTGCGGTTGCCGCGGAACGCGACGAGCACCAGGCTCTGGGCGGGGAGGAATCCCACCAGCTGGGGCACGAGGGCGAGGAAATCCTGGGGAGTCGGGGTCTTCACGATTGTCTTCTGCATGCACCGACAGTGCGCCGGAACCGGCCCGATCGACCGGGCACCCGTCGACCTGTGCAGAACCCGCCCGGCCGGCGGTCTGTGCACAACGCAGCCGGCCGGGCGCGGCCGGGCGCGACTGATAATCTCAAGACAAATGAATCAGATGACTACGACGTACCCGGAGGCCCCCGTGGTCTCCGCGACAGCACCCGCCGCACCCGTGTCCGCAGCCCCCGCCTCGTCCCACGGCCCCCTCGCCGATCCGGGCGCCCTGGGCCTGGGTGCCTTCGCCCTCACCACCTTCGTGCTGAGCATGTCCAACACCGGCATCGTTCCCTCCAGCGTCGCCGTCCTCGGCCTCGCCCTGTTCTACGGCGGAATCGCCCAGGTCATCGCCGGCATCTGGGAGCTGCGCAGCGGCAACACGTTCGGCGCCACGGCGTTCACCTCGTTCGGCGCGTTCTGGCTCGCGTTCTGGTACCTGGAAAGCACCGGCGGCAACGTGGAAGCCGGCGCCGCCGGCATGGGCACGTTCCTGCTCGCCTGGACGATCTTCACGCTGTACATGACCGTGGCCGCCAAGAAGACCAACGGCTCGATCTTCATCGTCTTCGTCGCACTCTCGATTACCTTCGCACTACTCGCTATCGGCGCGTACACCGGGATCACCGCGATCCACCAGCTCGGTGGCTGGTTCGGCATCCTCACCGCACTGCTGGCCTGGTACGGCTCGTTCGCCGTGGTCTACAACTCCACCGCCGGTCGCGCCGTCCTTCCCGTCTGGCCCGCCAAGTAACCTCACCCCCTCCGCGAACTGAGAGAAAAGCCCCAGAAACTCGACGTTTCTGGGGCTTTTCTCACAGCTCGCGGGCCGGGGCTACTCGATGGCGGCTGCGAATTGGGAGTCGTAGAGGGCACGGTAGGCGCCGTCGGCGACGAGCAACTCTTCGTGGCTGCCCTGCTCCACGATCTTGCCGGCCTCCATCACCAGGATCAGGTCGGCGTCGCGGATGGTCGACAGGCGGTGCGCGATCACGAAGCTGGTGCGATCGGCGCGGAGCGCTTTCATCGCGTGCTGCACGAGCACCTCGGTGCGGGTGTCGACGGAGCTGGTGGCCTCGTCGAGGATCAGCACGCTGGGCCGGGCCAGGAACGCCCGCGCGATGGTGAGCAGCTGCTTCTCCCCCGCGCTGACGTTGCCGCCCTCGTCGTCCAGCACGGTGTCGTAGCCCTCCGGCAGCGAGTGCACGAACCTGTCCACGTAGGTGGCGGTCGCGGCCTCGAGGATCTGTTCCTCGGTGGCGTCCGGCCGGCCGTAGGCGATGTTGTCGCGGATGGTGCCGCCGAACAGCCAGGTGTCCTGCAGCACCATGCCCATCCGGCCGCGCAGGTCGTTGCGCGTCATCCGGGCGATGTCGACTCCGTCCAGTGTGATCCGGCCTCCGTCGAGCTCGTAGAAGCGCATCATCAGGTTCACCAGGGTGGTCTTGCCGGCCCCGGTCGGGCCCACGATCGCCACGGTCTGGCCGGGTTCGGCCACCAGGTTCAGGCCCTCGATGAGCGGTTTGTCGGCACTGTAGCTGAACGACACGTCCTCGAACACCAGCCGCCCGTGCGTCTCGGCGGGTGTTTCGGCCGGGTCCGCGTCGGGGGTCTGCTCGTCGGCATCCAGCAGCTCGAAGACCCGCTCGGCACTGGCGACGCCGGACTGCAGCAGGTTGGCCATCGAGCCGAGCTGCGCCAGCGGCTGGGTGAACTGCCTGGAGTACTGGATGAACGCCTGCACGTCACCGAGCTGCATGGCCCCAGAGGCCACCTGCAGGCCGCCGACAACGGCGATGGCCACGTAAACGAGGTTGCCGATGAACGTCATGGCGGGCATGATCATGCCGCTGACGAACTGGGCGCCGAAGCTGGCCTCGTAGAGTTCGGTGTTCTTCGCGGCGAAGCGCTGCTCCACCTCCTTCTGGCGGCCGAAGACCTTGACCAGGGCGTGCCCGGAGAAGGTCTCCTCGATCTGGCCGTTCAGCTCCCCGGTGTGCGCCCACTGCGCCACGAAGAGCCTCTGCGACCGCCTGGCGATCATCACCGTGGTGACCAGGGTCAGTGGCACGGTGACCAGCGCGATCACGGCGAGCAGCGGCGAGAGCAGCAGCATCATCACGATCACGCCGATCACGGTGAGCAATGACGTGACCACCTGGCTGAGCGACTGCTGCAGGCTCTGCGAGATGTTGTCGACGTCGTTGGTCACCCGGCTGAGCAGTTCGCCGCGCTTGACGGTGTCGAAGTACCCGAGCGGCAGCCGGTTGATCTTCGCTTCGATCTCCTCGCGCAGCCGGAACACGGTGCGCTGTACGACGGCGTTGAGCACCAGCGCCTGCAGCCAGCTGAACACCGAGGCCAGGATGTACAGCGCCAGCACCCAGAACAGCACGGTAGACAGCGCCGCGAAGTCGATGCCCAGGCCCGGAGTGAGGGTCATGGCGCTGAGCATGTCGGCCCTGGCGGTGTCGCCGGATGCCCGCAGGCTCGCGATGACCTCCGCCTGGCTGGCCCCGGCCGGCAGGGTCTTGCTCACGATGCCCGAGAAGATCAGGTTGGTGCCCTCGCCGAGCAGGCGCGGGCCGATCACCGAGAACGTGACGCTGATCACCGCGAGTACCAGCACCAGCGTCAGCCACATCCGTTCCGGATGCAGCGTGCCGATCAGGCGCTTGGCGCTCTGCCCGAAGTCCATCGCCTTCTCGGCCGGCATGTTCATGCCGCCGAACGGTCCGCCGCCGCGCGGTGGGCGGGCCGGTACCTTGTCGTCGTCGGTTTCGGTGTCGCTCATGAGGTGGCCTCCGCTGCCAGCTGGGATGCCGCAATCTCCCGGTAGGTCGACGACGTCGCCAGCAGGTGTTCGTGGGTGCCGCCGCCGGCGATCCGGCCGTCTTCGACGACGAGGATCTGGTCGGCGTCGAGGATCGTGGACACCCGCTGGGCCACGATGATCATGGTGGCGTCGGCGACGTCCGCGGCCAGGGCCGCCCGGAGGCGGGCATCCGTGGCGAGGTCGAGCGCCGAGAACGAGTCGTCGAAGATGTACAGCTCCGGCCGTTTCACCAGCGCCCTGGCGATCGCGAGGCGTTGCCGCTGGCCGCCGGAGACGTTGGTGCCGCCCTGGGAGATGGCCGCGTCGAGGCCGCCGTCGAGCCGTTCGACGAAGTCGCGGGCCTGGGCGGTGTCCAGCGCCTGCCAGATCTCGGCCTCGGTGGCATCCGGTTTGCCGTAGAGCAGGTTGCTGCGCACGGTGCCGGAGAACAGGTACGGCTTCTGCGGCACCAGGCCGATGTGGCCCCAGAGCAGGTCGGGGTTCAGCTCGCGCACGTCAACGCCCCCGAACAGCACGGTGCCGCTGGTAGCGTCGAACAGGCGCGGCAGCAGGTTGATCAGGGTGGACTTGCCTGAGCCGGTGCTGCCGATGATGGCCGTGGTGAACCCGGGCCTGGCCACGAAGCTGATGTCGCTGAGCACGGGCTGCTCGGCGCCGGGGTAAGCGAAACCCACGCCCCTAAGCTCCAGCTCGCCGTGGCCGTGCGTCTGGTTCACGGGGTTCACCGGCGGGCGCACGCTCGATGCGGTGTCGAGGACCTCGCCGATACGGTCGGCCGAGACCGTGGCGCGCGGGATCATCACGGCCATGAAGGTGGCCATCATCACGGCCATCAGGATCTGCATGAGGTAGCTGAGGAACGCGATCAAGGTGCCCACCTGCATCGAGCCGTCTTCGATGCGGAACGCGCCGAACCAGATCACGGCGACGCTGGAGACGTTCAGCACCAGCATCACCACCGGGAACATCAGCGCCATCAGCCGGCCGGCCTGCAGCGCGGTGTGGGTGACGTCCGTGTTGGCCTGGCTGAATCGGCGGGTCTCCACGTTCTCGCGCACGAACGCGCGAATCACGCGGATACCGGTGAGCTGTTCGCGCAGCACCCGGTTGACAGTGTCGATGCGCACCTGCATCACACGGAACAGCGGCACCATCCGCACGATGATCATGCCGACGGCCACGAGCAGCACGGGAACGCTCACGGCGATCAGCCAGGACAGTTCGAGGTCCTGGCGCATCGCCATGATCACCCCGCCGATGCAGAGGATGGGCGCGGAGACCAGCAGGGTGCAGGTGGTGAGCACAAGCATCTGCACCTGTTGCACGTCGTTGGTGGAGCGAGTGATCAGCGAGGGGGCGCCGAAACGGCTGACCTCCTGCTCGGAGAATTCGCCGACCCTGGTGAAGACGGCCCCGCGCAGGTCGCGGCCGAGCGCCATGGCTGCCTTCGCACCGAAGTAGACGGCGATGATGGCGCAGATGATCTGGCCGAGGGTGATCATCAGCATCATCCCGCCGACGCGGAGGATGTAGCCGGTGTCACCGGTGGCCACGCCCTCGTCGATGATGTCGGCGTTCAGTGACGGCAGGTAGAGCGAGGCGATCGACTGCGCCAGCTGGAAGACGACGACGGCCACCAACAGCCGCCAGTGCGGCCGGAGGTAGCGAACGAGCAGGGTCCAGAGCATCAGGCGAAGAGGGCGGAGATGTAGGCGACGTCCTCAGCGGTGGGCCGCCAAGTGGTGGCGGCCTCCGCGTTCTGCACGATCTGCTCCGGCTTGGTGGCACCGGCGATGACGCTGGTCAGACCGGGTTGGGCCAGGAGCCATGCCAGGGTCGCGGCGAGCATGCTCACGCCGCGGTCGTCGCAGAACTGCTGATAGCGCTCGATGGTGTCCCAGGGCGCGTCGTCGAGCAGGTGCCGCCGGATGGTCATGATCCGGCTGTCGGCCGGGCCGCCCTCACGACTGAACTTGCCGGTGAACAGGCCGTTGTAGAGCGGGAAGAACGGCAGGAAGCCCAGGCCGTATGCGTTCACGGCGGGCAGGACCTCCTCTTCGGCGTCGCGCACGAGCAGGCTGTACTCGTTCTGCGAGGAGATGAAGGCCGGATGACGGTTGATCCTGGCCGTGAATTCTGCTTCGGCGATCTGCCAACCGGCAAGGTTGGAGTGGCCGATGTAGCGGATCTTGCCCTCACGGATGAGGTCGTCCAGGGTGTCGAGGGTCTCTTCGATGGGGGTGTTGGCGTCCGGCCGGTGCAGCTGGTACAGGTCGATCCAGTCGGTCTGCAGCCGGGTGAGCGACGCTTCGACGGCCAGACGGATGTAGCGGCGGGAGCCGCGGGCGTCCCAGTCGGGGCCGTTCGCGCCGGCCATGTCCATGCCGAACTTGGTGGCGAGCACGATCCGGTCGCGCTTGCCGCGCAGGGCGTTGCCCATCAGGGTTTCGCTGAGGCCACGTTCCGCGCCGTAGATGTCTGCTGTGTCGAACAGGGTCACGCCGGTGTCGATGGCCGCGTCGATCACCAGGGAGGTGCCCGCCTGGGTCTCGGTGCTGGTGCCGTTCCGGCCGAAGTTGTTGCAGCCCAGCCCGATCGTCGAGACGACGAGGCCGGAGTTACCGAGAGCGCGATAGTCGATCTGAGCCATTGCTACAGACTATTCCTGTACGGCCGCGAATTGGCCACCTGTTGCCCCTCCTTCACAGGGCTCGGACCGGCTGCACATTCCCCTGTCCGAAAACCGCCGGAACCGGCCGGGAGCGCCGACTACAGTCGCAATATGGACAGCCGCATCATGAACAGCCCAGCCCCGCTTCTTCCCCCCAACCTGATCCGCGTGCAAAGCCCCCTCGGCGACCTCGAGCTCACGGGCGACGACGACGACGTCTGGTCGCTGGCCATCATCAGGGACGGCCACCTTCCCCTGGAGGGCCTGCCGGAGGCCCCCAACGCCCTGCTCCGGCGCGCCGCGGCTGAACTGGCCGAGTACTTCGCCGGCGCGAGGGTCACGTTCGACGTGCCGGTGCGGCTGAACCGCGGCACCGAGTTCCAGCAGAGCGTCTGGCGGGGGCTGGCCGCGATCCCCTTCGGCGATCACCTCTCCTATGGTGAGCTGGGCCGTTCGATCGGCAAGAGTGGTGCCGGCCGGGCCATCGGCGGTGCGGTGGGCGCGAACCCGGCGCCGATTCTGGTGGGCTGCCACCGGGTGCTCGCCTCCAACGGGCGCATCACCGGTTTCAGCGCCGGTGAGGGCATCCCCACCAAGCAGTGGCTGCTGCGGCACGAGGGCATCGAGTACGTCGGATGACCGCGGTCGCTCCCCCGCCAGACCCCGGCCCGGTGCCGCGTCCCTCCGTCGTCGTCGGCGACGACGGAGTCGCCCGGTGCGGTTGGGCCGCGAACGATGCCGAATACCGGCGTTACCACGACGAGGAGTGGGGCCGGCCGCTCCGCGACGAGCAGCGCCTGTTCGAGAAGCTCTGCCTGGAGGGATTCCAGGCCGGGCTGTCCTGGATCACGATCCTGCGCCGCCGGCCGGCCTTCCGGGCCGCGTTCGCGGGCTTCGACGTCGACGCCGTTGCCGCCTTCACCGAAGCGGATGTGGAGCGACTGCTCAATGATGAGCGGATCATCCGGCACCGGGGCAAGATCACCGCCACCATCGACAACGCCCGAACCACCCAAGCCCTGGGCGAAAGCCTGGCCGAGTTGATCTGGAGCTTCGCGCCGGAACCGCGGCCCGCGCCGCTCACCGACCTGGCCGAGGTGCCGGCGATCACGCCGGAGTCCACCGCGCTCAGCAAGGCGCTCAGAGCCCGCGGCTACAGGTTCGTGGGCCCGACCACCATGTACGCCCTGATGCAGTCCAGCGGCCTCGTGAACGACCACGTCGTCGGCTGCCACCGCGCGCCGGTTTAGGCGGTTTTAAGCGGATGCCCGCGGTCCGAGCAGCCCCAGCGCGCTGACGGCGGCCCGCTCCGCTTTCAGTTCGGCCACCGATGCGTCGATCCGGGCGCGGGAGAAGTCGTCAACAGCCAGCCCGGGCTCAATCGCCCAGCGGCCGTCCAGGGATCGCACGGGGTAGGACGACACCAGGCCGGCCGGCACACCGTACGATCCGTCGGAGAACACTCCAGCGCTGGTCCAATCGTGGCCGGTGCCGTTCACCCAGTCGTAGACATGGTCGACGGTGGCGCTGGCGGCAGACCCCATCGAAGATGCCCCGCGCACGGCGATGATCTCGGCGCCGCGGTTGGCCACCCGCGGTATGAACTCGTTCACCAGCCAGGCCTCGTCGACGAGCTCCCGCACCGCGCGTCCGTCGACGGTGGCGTTGGACACGTCGGGGTACTGCAGGGCCGAGTGGTTACCCCAGATGGCAACACCGCTCACCGAGGTGACCGGGACCGACAGGTGCGCGGCGAGTTGTGCGACCGCACGATTGTGGTCGAGCCTGGTGAGAGCGGTGAAGCGGTCGGCGGGAACATCCGGCGCGTGGCTGGCCGTGACGAGGGCGTTGGTGTTGGCCGGGTTGCCCACCACGACCACTCGGATGTCGTCGGCGGCACCCGCGTTGATGGCGGCGCCCTGCGGACCGAAGATGCGGGCGTTGCCCGCGAGCAGGTCCGCGCGCTGCTGGCCGGGTCCGCGGGGCCGCGAGCCCACCAGGACGGCCACATTGGCTCCGTCGAAGGCCCGCACCGGGTCATCCGTCACGAGCACGTCGCGCAGCAGCGGGAAGGCGCTGTCCTGCAGCTCGAAGGCGCTACCCTCCGCCGCCCGGAGACCGCTCGGGATCTCCAGCAGGCGAAGCGCGACCGGAACGTTGGGCCCGAGCAACTGGCCCGAAGCAATGCGGAACATCAGCGCGTAGCCGATGTTGCCCCCGGCGCCGGTGACGGTGACGTTTACTCGTTGTCTCTGCACGAATTCATCCTAGAGGTGGCCGGCTACGACTAGTTCGAGTTCCCCTTCGGCTCCAGGGCGCAGGGTGAAACCGGCCGTCGGCGCCCAGGCGAGCAGTTCGTCGACGGAGTCGAAGGCCTGAGAGTTCTGCAGCAGGGCCCGGGTGAATTCGCCCTTGGCCTTCTTATTGAAGTGGTTGAGGGCGCGGGTGCGGCCATCGGCGCCCTCGGTGACGACGCGCAGGAAGAAGCGCCGCGGATGTTCCGCGGCCGGTCCGAGAGACACATACCCTTCCGAGCGCAGGTCGAGCAGCAGCCCGCCCGAACCATCGAACGCCGAGGCCTCGAGTGCCGCGGACACGTCGGCGGCCCAGTGCTTCTTGAGGGGCAGCCCCGGCAGCCGGGAGTCGTGCGAGAGCCTGTAGGCGGGCACGAGGTCGAGCCCGCCGACGGGTCCGAGCAGGGCGGAGTGCACGAGCAGGTGGCTGCCGGCGAAGGTGCGGGCCGCCGGCGACAGGGTGTCGGCGGCAAGCGCGTCATAAAGCACCCCGGTGTACCTGTCGATGACCGGCGTCGTCGGGGAGGACAGCAGGGCGGCGTTGCGGTCGATCTCGGCGAGTTGGGTGCGGCCGAGCTTGAGCGCGCGCACCGTGGCATCCTGGTCGGCGGCCAGCGCTGCAAGGGCGCCGGCGAGCACGCTGCGGCGCCCGGTCAGCGCCGGAAAGGCCAGGGAATCCAACGCCAGGGGCACGAAACCGCCGCCGGAGCGTTTAGTCTCCGACGGCGGTAGCAGTACAAACACAGATGTCCTCAGTGAAGCGGCGCCTAAACGAGTGCGGCGCGACGGGCGACGACGGAAATGATGTCGTTGTCCACCGACAGGAACCCGTCGTCAGCCTCGGCGACGACCTTCGTTCCGTCCAGCAGCGTGATGCGCACCTCGCCGCTGGACAGGATGGCCAGCAGCGGCTCGTGGCCGACGAGAATACCGATCTCGCCTTCCACCGTGCGCGCGACAACCATGGACGCCTCGCCGGACCAGACCTGCTGGTCCGCCGAGACGAGGGTCACGGTAAGCGAAGCCGAAGCCATGCTTAGCCGTTCTCCTTCTGGATCTGAGCCCACTTCTCTTCAACGTCGTTGATGCCACCTACGTTGAAGAAGGCCTGCTCGGCCACGTGGTCGAAGTCACCGTTGGCGATGGCCGTGAACGACTCGATGGTGTCCTTGAGCGGAACGGTGGAACCCTCGACGCCGGTGAACTTCTTGGCCATGTAGGTGTTCTGCGACAGGAACTGCTGGATGCGTCGTGCGCGGGAGACGGTGACCTTGTCTTCCTCAGAAAGCTCGTCAACACCGAGGATCGCGATGATCTCCTGGAGTTCCTTGTTCTTCTGCAGGATCGCCTTGACGCGAACGGCCGTGTTGTAGTGGTCGGCGCCCAAGTAACGGGGGTCGAGGATACGGCTGGACGAGGTGAGCGGGTCGACGGCCGGGTAGAGGCCCTTCGACGCGATCTCACGGGAGAGCTCGGTTGTGGCGTCGAGGTGCGCGAAGGTGGTCGCCGGGGCCGGGTCGGTGTAGTCGTCAGCGGGCACGTAGATGGCCTGCAGCGAGGTGATCGAGTGGCCACGGGTCGAGGTGATGCGCTCCTGCAGGATGCCCATCTCGTCGGCCAGGTTCGGCTGGTAGCCCACAGCGGAGGGCATGCGGCCCAGCAGGGTCGACACCTCGGAACCGGCCTGGGTGAAGCGGAAGATGTTGTCGATGAAGAGCAACACGTCCTGCTTGGCGACGTCGCGGAAGTACTCCGCCATGGTCAGCGCGGAGAGCGCGACGCGCAGACGCGTTCCCGGCGGCTCGTCCATCTGGCCGAACACGAGGGCGGTCTTGTCGAAGACGCCCGCCTCTTCCATCTCGGCGATGAGGTCGTTGCCCTCACGGGTACGCTCGCCGACTCCGGCGAACACCGACACACCACCGTGGTCCTGCGCGACGCGCTGGATCATTTCCTGGATCAGCACGGTCTTGCCGACACCGGCACCACCGAAGAGACCGATCTTTCCACCGAGCACGTACGGCGTGAGCAGGTCGATGACCTTGATGCCGGTCTCGAACAGCTGGGTCTTGGACTCCAGCTGGTCGAAGGGCGGCGGCTTGCGGTGGATGGGCCAGCGCTCGGTGATCTCGATCTTCTCACCGGGCTTGGCGTTGAGGACCTCGCCGATGACGTTGAAGACGCGGCCCTTGGTGACGTTGCCGACCGGAACCATGATGGGCGAGCCGGTGTCCCGGACCTCCTGGCCGCGGACGAGGCCGTCGGTCGGGTTCAGGGCGATGGCGCGCACCAAGTCGTCGCCGAGGTGCAGGGCAACCTCGAGGGTAATCTCGGTCGACTCGTCGCCGATGACGATGGTCGTCTTGAGCGCGTTGTACATGCCAGGGATCGAGTCGTGCGGGAACTCGATGTCCACGACGGGGCCCGTGACGCGTGCGATGCGGCCCACAGCGCCGGCTGTGCCCTCTTCGAGGACTGGCGCGATTGCGGTGTCAGTCATTGCTCTCTCTTCTCTGGATTAGTTCTTGGCGGATGAGAGCGCGTCGGCTCCACCCACGATCTCGGAAATCTGCTGCGTGATCTCGGTCTGGCGCGCATTGTTCGACAGCCGGGTGAAGTCCTTGATGAGCTTGTCAGCGTTGTCGCTGGCGGACTTCATCGCCTTCTGGCGGCTGGCGTGCTCCGAGGCCGCGGACTGCAACATGGCGTTGAAGATGCGGCTTTCGATGTAGACCGGCAGCAGGGCGTCGAGCACGGTCTCGGGGTCCGGTTCGAACTCGTAGAGCGGCAGCGTGGAGGGCACGTCGCCGGATTCACCCTCGACGACCTCCAGGGGCAGCAGGCGCACGACCTGGGGAACCTGGGTGACCATGCTCACGAAACGGTTGTAGACGATGTGGATCTCGTCGACGCCACCATCATCGGCTTCACGCAGGAAGGCCGACAGGAGCGCGTTGCCGATTTCCTGGGCGGTGTCGAACTCGGGACGGTCAGTGCCGCCGGTCCAGGACTGCTCGGACACGCGACGGCGGAAGCTGAAGTACGCCAGGGCCTTGCGGCCGACGAGGTAATAGACGACGTCCTTGCCCTGGTTGCGCAGCAGCTCGCTGAGCTGCTCAGCCTCGCGCAGGACCTGGGAACTGAAGGCGCCGGCAAGTCCACGGTCGGAGGCGAAGATGACCACTGCGGCGCGGTTGATGACCTCGGGTTCGGTAGTCAGCACGTGCTCAACGTTCGAGTACGTGGCGACCGCCGACACTGCCTGCGTGATCGCACGCGAATATGGGGTGGAAGCCGCGACTCGCGCCTGCGCCTTCTGGATGCGCGAAGCGGAGATCAACTCCATGGCCCGAGTGATCTTCTTGGTCGTCTGGGCAGACTTGATCTTCTGCCGGTAGACCCGAAGTTGCGCTCCCATGTGTCTCCTGTGCTTGCTTAGATATCGTGTCGATGAGTGTCAAGAACCCGGTCCGAGCCGCCTGGGGCGGCTCGAACCGGATGCGCGATTAGCGCTTGTGCTTGACGATCTTTTCCTGGTTGACGTCTTCTGCCTTGGTCGCGACGAACTCTTCGCGGCCGACGGAAGCCAGCGGCTTGCCCTCACCGGTCTGGAATTCACGCTTGAAGGTGTCCACCGCGGTCGTCAGCTCTACGACGGTGTCGTCGCTGAGCACGTTGGTGTCGCGCAGCGTCGCGAGGATGCTCGTGGTGCGGCCGAGGAAGTCGAGCAGTTCGCGCTCGAAACGAAGGATGTCCTCGAGGGGAACCTCGTCGAGCTTGCCGTTCGTGCCGGCCCAGATCGAAACAACCTGGTCTTCGACGGGGTACGGCGAGTACTGCGGCTGCTTGAGCAGTTCGGTCAGGCGGGCGCCACGAGCCAGCTGGCGACGGCTGGCCGGGTCGAGGTCGGACGCGAACATCGAGAACGCCTCCAGCGAACGGTACTGGGCCAGTTCGAGCTTGAGGGTACCGGAGACCTTCTTGATCGACTTGACCTGGGCGTCGCCACCAACACGGGAGACCGAGATTCCCACGTCGACCGCGGGACGCTGGTTGGCGTTGAAGAGGTCGGACTGCAGGAAGATCTGGCCGTCGGTGATCGAGATCACGTTGGTCGGGATGTACGCGGCAACGTCGTTGGCCTTGGTCTCGATGATCGGCAGGCCGGTCATCGATCCCTTGCCGAGCTCGTCGGAGAGCTTGGCGCAACGCTCAAGCAGGCGGGAGTGCAGGTAGAACACGTCGCCGGGGTACGCTTCGCGTCCCGGCGGGCGACGCAGCAGCAGCGATACCGCACGGTAGGCCTCGGCCTGCTTGGACAGGTCGTCGAAAACGATGAGGACGTGCTTGCCGGCGTACATCCAGTGCTGGCCGATGGCCGAGCCGGTGTACGGGGCGAGGTACTTGAAGCCGGCCGGGTCGGAGGCGGGGGCGGCGACGATGGTCGTGTACTCCATCGCTCCGGCATCCTCGAGCGCACCCTTCACCGAAGCGATGGTGGAGCCCTTCTGGCCGATGGCGACGTAGATGCAGCGAACCTGCTTGTTGGCGTCGCCGGACTCCCAGTTGGCCTTCTGGTTGATGATGGTGTCGACGGCGATGGCGGTCTTGCCGGTCTGGCGGTCACCGATGATCAGCTGGCGCTGGCCACGGCCGATCGGGATCATCGCGTCAATGGCCTTGATGCCGGTCTGCATCGGCTCGTGCACCGACTTGCGGTGCATGACGCCGGGAGCCTGCAGCTCGAGGGCCCGGCGGCCGTCCGTTGCGATCTCACCGAGACCGTCGATGGGGGCGCCGAGCGGGTCGACGACACGGCCGAGGTAGCCGTCGCCGACGGGAACGGAGAGGACCTCGCCGGTGCGGTACACCTCCATGCCTTCAACGATGCCGGCGAACTCGCCGAGGACGACAACACCGATCTCGTCTTCGTCGAGGTTCAGCGCGAGGCCGAGGGTGCCATCCGCGAACTTGATGAGCTCGTTGGCCATCACGCCGGGGAGACCCTGCACGTGGGCGATGCCATCGCCTGCGGTGGAGACGTAGCCGACCTCGGTCGTGGCGACCTTGTTCGGCTCGTAGGACTTGACGAAGTCCTGGAGAGCGTTCCGGATCTCATCGGGGCTGATCGTTAGTTCTGCCATCATCTTCCCTTTTCTGTACAGCAGTACAGGCTTTGTCTTTTCGACACGTTACCGTCTCGAGATTTGTGTGTTCTGGCAACCCGAAGGTTAGCCAGCAAGCTGCAGTCTCAAGTCCTTGAGACGGGTGGCGACGCTGCCGTCGATGACGTCGTCGCCGATCTGTACTTTCAGGCCGCCGACGACGGATGCGTCGATGACCACGTTGAGGGCGACGCTGCGTCCGTATCGGGTCGACAATGACGCGGCGAGGCGGTCAAGCTGCCCCTGCTGCAGCGCTGCCGCAACGGTGACCGTCGCGATGATGCTATCGGCCTGATCGGCGACGATCCTGGCCGCATCGCTGAGCAATTCGCCGATGCGGCGGCCGCGAGGCTGCTGCACCAGGTGGCGCACAATGACGAGGGTCTGTGGGGACACCTTGTCCGCCAGGAGCGCCTGGATGAGTCCGACCTTGGCTGAGGACTTACCCAGCTTGCTGGTCAGCGCCAGTTCGAGCTCGGCATCCGAGGACACCGCCGCACCGAACAGGAACAGCTCGGATCGGATCGACACGCTCCGGTCGGCCGAATCCGCCGTCACCCGCAACGCGAGTTCCTCGATGGCGGCCAGCAGGTCCTGGTGGCTCGACCAGCGGCCAGCCGCGATCGACAGCAGAAGCTCGAGTGCGGCGGGCGTGACCGTGGCACCGAAGACTGCGCGAACCAGCGCGACCTTCTGGGACGAATCCGCAGACGCGTCGCTGAGTGCGGCGAGCAGCTGCGAGGAGTTCCCGATGACCCGGCCGGCGTCGAACAGGTTCTCACCCGTCGCCAGATCAGCCCACTCGGCGTGGGCGGCGAGTGCCGCCCGCGACGTGGCCAAGGCTTCTCTGGTGGCGCTTCCCATGTGTCTTAGTTCTTTCCGGCCGAAGGGGCCGTGTTCTCGGTGGCTTCGATGTCGGCGAGGAACCGTTCGACCATGGCGCTTGCACGCGCATCGTCGTTCAGGCTCTCACCGATGACACCGGAGGCGAGGTCGATGGCCAGCGAGCCGACTTCACTGCGGAGGGACAGAACGGCGGCCTGACGTTCGGCCTCGATCTGAGCCTTCGCGGTGGCCGTGACGCGGTTGGCCTCAGCAGTTGCCTGTTCCCGGAGCTCGGCGAGGATGCGCTGGCCGTCGGCGCGCGCCTGCTCGCGGATCTGACCGGCTTCGACACGTGCTTCGGCCAGCTGGGCCGTGTACTGCTCGAGAGCAGCTTCGGCTTTGCGCTGGGCGTCGTCTGCCTTGGCGATGTTCCCCTCGATGGCCTCCGCACGGTCGTCAAGGATCTGACGGAAACGCGGGATCGCGAAGCGTACAAAGAAGACCATGACGACCAGGAGGACAACTAGCGACCAGGTGATGTCGTAGATGGCAGGAAGAAACGGATTCGCTTCCGCTTCTGCTGCGAGAACAAGCTCAGGCATTGTGGTAGTCCCTAGACGAAGATGAAGAATACGGCAACACCGATGAACGCGAGGAGCTCGGTGAAGGCGATGCCGAGGAACATGGTGACCTGGAGACGGCCGGCGAGCTCAGGCTGGCGAGCCATGGCTTCAACGGTCTTTCCGGCGACGATACCGATACCGATACCCGGGCCGATCGCAGCAAGTCCGTAACCTACGGTCGCGATGTTGCCGGTGATCTCGGCGAGGATGGTGGGTTCCACTAGGTGTTTCCTTTCAATCGAAAAACGACGTCGGTCGACGTAGCCAGTTCAGTTGTGTCAGTGCTCTTCAGCCACAGCTTGTTGCACGTACACGGCGGTCAGAAGGGTGAAGATATACGCCTGGAGGATGTACACGGCGAATTCAACGAAGGTGAAGATGAACCCGAACGCGAGCGTTCCCACGCCGAAGAGTCCAGCCCATCCACCGGCGGTGAAGAAGAAGAAGTTCGTGGCGCTGAAGCACAGCACGAGCAGCAGGTGCCCGACCATCATGTTGAGCAGGAGTCGCAGGGCCAGCGAGAGCGGCCGCACGATGAAGATGTTGATGAACTCGATCGGCGCGAGCAGGATGTAGATCGGCCACGGCACACCGGCGGGGAAGAGCGAGTTCTTGAAGAACTTGCCCGGGCCCAGCGCCTTGATGCCGGCGTAGATGAACACCACGTACGCGACGAGGCCGAGCACGAGCGGCATGGCGATGATCGACGTGCCCGAGATATTGAGGAACGGCACGACACCGGTGATATTCATCGCGAGGATGCCGAAGAACAATCCGGCCAGCAGCGGCAGGTAGCGCCGACCCAGGTCCTTGCCGAGGATCTGGTCGGCAATCTGAACCTGGACGAAGCCCAGCGCGAGTTCGGCGATGCTCTGGTTGCGACCCGGGACCCGGGTGGGCTTGCGCAGCGCGAACCAGAACAGGAACAGCATGAGCGCGATGGCCAGCAGGCGAACCAGAATGATGCGGTTGATCTCGAAGGGCGTGTCAGCGAAAAACAGCGCCGGCAGGCCGAGGAATTCGCCGATCCCGGGAGCGTGGAATTCGCCTTCGGATTCCATGGGAATCAGCAAGTACGCAGCGTTATACAACAGCGCTATCTCCTGTTTCTGTGCGGACGCACATAGGCGACAGTGTGGGAATTCGGTCAGCGGCTCGGGGGCGAACACTGCCACCTGAGAGTGTTTTCACTTTACCAACAATCGCTCTGGGTGACCTAATCGACGACAAGGGCCGAAGAGTCAGGGTGCGGTCTCGTCCGGCGAGCTGGGCAGCGTGACGTTGCTCGCGTAGCCCAACTTGGATCGGAACACCACGATCACGTCGATCAGCATGGTTCCGACGGCGCCGGCGATCACGGTGAGGAAGAGCACCATCGTGTGAACGAAGGGGGCGTCGCGCAGAAGGGCGAGGATGACGATGAAGACAACGATCTTCAGCAGCCAGGCGCCCATCACGATGCCGAAGAATGCGGCGATATCGAACCGCATCGCCCCGATGATGCTGACGGCGGTGATGGACGCGAACAGAACGGCCAGCGCGGTGCCGATGAGGGCGCTGATGAGGCCGTCAGTTCCGGCGAACAGGTAACCCAGGCCGCCGCCGATGACGGCGATCGCGATCGCCAGCAGGCCGGTGTACTTGAGGACCTCCGTGAGGATCTTCTTGGCGTCCACGGGAGTCGCCAGGGGCGCGGTCGTGGGGTTGTCGGAGGGAACGGGTGCGGGGGTCATACGGGCTCCTTGGCGTCAGACGCCTCGTCGAGGGGATCAAGCCGGGCAATGGTGGGCACCCCGATGGCGCCGGTCGCCGGGGCGAGCTGGCTGGCGGCCTCGATGGCCTTGCGACGGCTCAGAGGGGCAAGGGTCACGACGGTGCAGATGACCAGGGCGCTCACCAGGAACACGGTGGCCCACCAGGTGGGAAGACCGAAGAATACCGGGAGCACGTAGTACAGCAGGCAGCCCACCGAGGCGGCGGCGGTCCAGCCGTAGAAAATCAGCACGGCGTGCAGGTGGGAGTGCCCCATGTCCAGGAGCCGGTGGTGCAGGTGCTTCCGGTCGGCACTGAACGGCGATTTTCCGGCGCGTACCCGCCGGAACACGGCCAGGCCGAAGTCGAGCAGCGGGATGATGAGGATCGCCACCGGCAGGATGAGCGGGATGAAAGCCGGGAACAGCTGTGAGCGGTTGACGGCCGTGGGGTCGACCTGGCCGGTGATCGCGATGGCCGAGGTGGCCATCAGCAGCCCGACCAGCAGGGCGCCGGCGTCGCCCATGAACATTTTGGCAGGCCGCCAGTTCACTGGAAGGAAGCCCACGCAGGCGCCGACGAGGATCGCGGCAATCAGGGAGGCGAGGTTGAAGTAGTTGGTGGGCGAGGTGTCGCGCACCAGCAGGTAGCTGTAGATGAAGAACACGCCGTTGGCGATGAGCGCGACCCCGGCGACCAGCCCGTCGAGCCCGTCGATGAAGTTGATCATGTTCATCACGATGACGATGGCCATGACCGTGATCACGATCGACATCCAGGAGGATCCGACGGTGAGGCCGCCGATGGGCAGGGAGAAGACCTGCACGCCCTGCCAGGCGACCAGGCCGGCGGCGATGAACTGGCCCAGCAGCTTGGTCATCCAGTCGAGGTCCCAGATGTCGTCGGCGACACCGAGCAGCACGATCAGCAGGGCCGCGCCGAGGATGGCCATGATCTGGTGCGGGTCGGCGAAGATCAACCGCAACGGCGCGAACTGGGACGCCACCAGGTAAGACACCCCGAAGGCCACCAGGATGCCGAGGAACATGGCGATGCCGCCCAGCCGCGGTGTGGGCCGGGTGTGCACATCGCGTTCACGGATCTTGGGGTACAGCCGGTACTTGTGGGTGAGCTTGAGCACGACTATCGACATGAGAAAGGTCACGACCGCCGAAACAAGCGCCAACAGGATGAAAAGGGTCATTGTTCGGCCACCGGGGCGAGGGCGTCGCCGATGACGGCCTCGATCGCGGCTCGGGAGATCACACCGTTCCGCACGATGACCAGCTTGCCGCCGTTGGTGGCGAAAGCGGTGGCGTCCACGATCGTGGAGGAGGTGTCGCCGGCGCGGTCACCGATCGGCTCATAGTCCATTCCCGCGACTCCCCCGTCGAGGTAGACAGCGACGCTGATCCCCAGCATGTCCTCTGCGCCGATCACGTCGATGGCCGAGGGCATGCCGCTGGTGTTGGCGCTCGAGACGGCAAGCGGGCCGGTCTCCGCCAGGAGGTCAAGGGCTACCTGGTTGCGCGGCATCCGCAGGGCCACTGTGCCGCGGGTGTCGCCGAGGTCCCAGACCAGGGACGACTGTGCCGTCAGCACCACGGTGAGACCGCCGGGCCAGAACTCGGCGACCAGGGCGCGCACGGGCTCCGGCACGTCCTGGGCGAGGGCGTCAAGGGTGGGGATACCCGGGATGAGCACCGGCGGAGGCGACTGGCGGCCGCGGCCCTTGGCATCCAGCAGTTTCTGCACGGCCTCGGGGTTGAAGGCGTCAGCGGCGAGGCCGTAGACGGTGTCGGTGGGGATGACGACGAGCGCGCCGCGGCCGATCGCCGAGCGTGCCAGTCGCATGCCGGTCGAGCGTTCCTCGTCGACCGAGCAATCATAGATACGTGTCATCGGGCACGATTCTAGTGCAGCCATCCTGTGAGGGCCCGGCGACGGAGCCGGTGCACGGGGCAATACTGGAGGTGTGTGACACCACGCTCTTCGAGTATGACTTCCGCGAGCGCCTGCCGGCGTTGGCCCGGTTGACCGGGGCCAGCCAGTATCACCTGGCGTCCACGTGTTGGGTGGGCGGCCACGAGCGGGCCGCCGTGGAGGGCGAATACCACTCGAGCGAGGAGTATCTCGAGGCCTGGCACGAGCTCACCGGCACCGCCCTCACCCGCGATCAGTGGCAGCAGGCCAGGGCGGCGGCGATGGGTCCGATGCAGGGCGCCATCGATGCCCTGTCCAGGGTCGCCTCCCGTGGCACCGTGTCACTGCTGTCGAACAACCCGGTGCCGTTCCGGGATTCGCTTCCGCTGCTGGCGCCGGACGTCTCGGAGATCCTGCAGGGCAACGACCTCACCAGCGCGGTGCTCGGCGCCTCGAAACCCGAGCGGCGGGGCGTTCACGAGAGCCCTGAGCAAGTTCGGGGTGCTCCCGGAGAACGCGATCCTGATCGATGACACCCTCGGGTTTCGACGTGGCGAACCTCCCGCGAACCGTGAGTTGAGCCCCAATTCGGGCGACTTTTCGGGGCTTTTCTCTCAGTTCGCGGGGTCGACGGGCGCGCGCAGGGCCGTGGTGCTGCGGTCGCGGGTGGTGAGGTCGCGGTGGGTGGCGGTGGCTCGCCAGCCGTCGGCGTCGAGGAGAGCGCGGATCTCGGCGCCCTGCAGTTCGCCGTGCTCGATCACGAGCACGCCCCCGGCGCGCAGCAGTCGCAGGCCCGTCTGCGACACCAGCCGCACGATGTCCAGGCCATCCGGCCCGCCGAAGAGGGCGTGGGCCGGGTCGAATAGGCGCACCTCGGGGTCGCGGGGGATGGCGTCGGCCGGGATGTATGGCGGGTTCGACACCACCACGGAGACGGTGCCGTTCAGCTCGGTGAAGGCGCCGGCGAGGTCGGCGAACACCAGGGTGGCGTTGTCGGCGGCCACCTCGGTGAAGTTGCGGCTGGTCCACGGGAACGCGTCGGCCGAATTCTCGCAGGCGTAGACGCGGGCGTGCGGCACCTCGGTGGCCAGGGCCAGGGCGATGGCGCCGCTGCCGGTGCCGAGGTCCACCCCGATCGGCTCGGGATCGGCCATTGAACGCAGGGCGTCGATGGCCAGCTGGGCGACACCCTCTGTTTCGGGGCGCGGCACGAAAACGCCGGGTCCCACGTTGAGTTCGAGACCACGGAACGGCGCCCGGCCGGTGATGTGCTGCAGGGGTTCGCGCTTCTCACGGCGCTGAACGAGGGCGAGGATGGCCGCCGCATCGGTGTCGCTGAGGACGCTGCCCATGATGGCGCCGGCCTGCACCTGCCCGCGGCTCTGACCGAGCACGTGCCCGATCAACAGGTCGGCGTCGATCTCGGCGCCGTCGATTCCCGCTCCGGCCAGGGCGGCGGCGGCGAAGGCCCGCATCCGCTCGAGCGTGGTTGGAATTTCGGACAGGGAGCCGGAGTTGCTATGGGAAGGCGTCACAAACTGGAATCTTACGCAACTCTCTAGGCCTCACTGGGTATCGTCATGGCTCTAGGCTTAACGACGCGTGCTCGAGCACCCGCTTTCGTTACGGCACTACCCACCTGCGGAGCATCCGCACCAGTCGGCTCCAGGAGAGCCTCAGGAAAGGTCTACCGATGTCCGCACGGATTTACTCAGACATTACCGAAACCGTCGGCGGTACCCCGCTGGTGAAGCTGAATCGCCTGCCCGGCGCCTCCAGCGCGACTGTGCTCGCCAAGCTCGAGTTCTACAATCCCTCCAGCAGTGTCAAGGACCGCATCGGCATCGCCATCGTCGACGCCGCCGAAGCCTCGGGAGAACTCAAGCCCGGCGGCACCATCGTGGAGGGCACCAGCGGGAACACCGGCATCGCCCTGGCCATGGTCGGCGCCGCCCGCGGCTACTCGGTCATCCTGGCGATGCCGGAGACCATGAGCAAGGAGCGCAAGATCCTCCTGCGCGCCTACGGCGCCGAGCTCGTACTCACGCCCGGCTCCGAGGGCATGCGCGGCGCGGTCGAGAAGGCCAAGGAAATCGCCGCGGCCACCCCCGGTGCGATCTGGGCCCGCCAGTTCGACAACCCGGCGAACCCGGCCATCCACAAGGCCACCACCGGAGTGGAGATCTGGGACGACACCGACGGCGCCGTGGACCTGCTGGTGGCCGGTATCGGCACCGGCGGCACCATCACCGGCGCCGGGCAGCTGCTCAAGGAGCGCAAGCCCTCCGTCCGCGTGATCGGCGTCGAGCCCAAGGACTCCCCCATCCTCAACGGCGGCGCTCCCGGCCCGCACAAGATCCAGGGCATCGGCGCCAACTTCGTGCCGACGGTTCTCGACACCCACGTCTACGACGAGGTCACCGATGTGACCCTCGCCGACTCCGTCGCCACAGCTCGTGCCCTGGCCACAGAGGAGGGCATCCTCGCCGGTATCTCTGGAGGCGCCGCGGTATGGGCAGCACTCGAACAGGCCAAGCTGCCCGAGAACGCCGGCAAGACCATCGTCGTGATCGTGCCCGGCTTCGGCGAGCGGTACATCAGCACCGTCCTGTACGAAGACCTCGTGGACTAGGCACCATCCGCTGCTCGACAAACTACAGACAGGTGCCCGGCATGGGAGTGTTCGCACGCGTTCGCGAGGACATCGCGATGGCGCAAAGGCACGACCCTGCCGCGCACAGCAAGGCGGAGGTTGTGCTCGCCTATAGCGGTGTGCATGCCGTGTGGGCCTATCGCGTCACGCACCGGCTGTGGCTGGCAGGCCTGCGCCTGCCGGCCCGGCTGTTGTCCCAGGTGACCAGGTTCCTCACCGGAGTGGAAATCCACCCCGGCGCCACCATTGGCCGGCGCCTGTTCATCGACCACGGCATGGGCGTCGTGATCGGCGAAACCGCCGTGGTGGGCGACGACGTGATGCTGTACCACGGGGTCACCCTCGGCGGGAAGAGCCGGCACGGGAACGTGCCGGGTGCCCGGCGCCACCCCCGACTGAACGACGGCGTGACCGTGGGCGCCGGCGCCAAGATCCTCGGCCCCATCACCCTGGGCGAGTGGAGCACCGTGGGTGCCAACGCCGTCGTCACCAGGGACGCTCCGGCCCGATCCATCCTGCTCGGCATCCCCGCTCGCGCCCAGCGCGGCACCGCCGAGGAGATCAAGGCAGCGCGCGGCCTGCTCAAATCCGGCAGCTGAACCCGGTTCACCGAGGGTTTCTTCGAACGCGGCCGCTGGCACGGATAGTCACCCGCAGAATCTTCGACCTTGGCAATCCGGTGTAACACCGGCCGGATATCGTGAAATTGTTGGCAGAATAGTTGTCATGACAACCTCAGCCGCCGCCGCAGCCGCCCCGTCGCTCCCGATCCTCGACCTGTCCCGCCTCGACGCCGGACCGGAGGAGGCCGAGGCGTTCCGGGCCCAGTTGCGCGAGGCAACCCACGAGTACGGGTTCTTCTACCTCACCGGGCATGGCGTGCCGGCCGACCTCATCGAGCGGGTGATAACCACCTCGCGGGCCTTCTTTAACCTGCCCGAGGACGACAAGATGGCCATCGAGAACCTGCAGAGCCCGCACTTCCGCGGCTACACCCGCGTGGGCGGCGAACTCACCCAGGGCAAGGTGGACTGGCGCGAGCAGATCGACATCGGACCGGAACGCCCCGCCCTGCAGCTCACCCCGGAGAGCGCGGACTACCTCCGGCTGGAGGGCCCCAACCAGTGGCCGGTGAACCTGCCCGCCCTTGAAGAGGTCATGACCTCCTGGCGCGAAGAGCTCAACGCCGTCGCACTGCGCCTGATGCAGGCGTGGGCCCTGTCACTCGGCGCCGACGAGCACGTCTTCGATGCGGCGTTCGCCCAGAAGCCGTCGACGCTGATCAAGATCGTGCGCTACCCGGGCAAGTCAGACCCCACCCCCAAGCAGGGCGTCGGCGCCCACAAGGACTCCGGCGTGCTCACGCTGTTGTTCGTCGAGCCGGGCAAGGGAGGGCTGCAGGTGGAGAAGGACGGCGAGTGGATCGACGCTCCCCCGCTCGACGGCGCCTTCGTGGTGAACATCGGCGAACTGCTCGAAGTGGCGACGGATGGCTACCTCAAGGCGACGGTGCACAGGGTGATCTCCCCCCTGATCGGCACCGACCGGATCTCGATCCCGTTCTTCTACAGCCCGGCGCTGGACGCCACCATCCCGGTGCTCACGCTGCCGGAGGAGTTGCACGCCCCCGGCATCACCGTCGACCCGGAGAACCCGATCTTCACCACCTACGGCGAGAACTCGTTGAAGAGCCGCATGCGCGCCCACCCGGACGTCGCGGCCATCCACCACGCCGACCTGCTCACGTAGACGGCGGTCAGCGCAGCTCCTTCGCGAACCAATGCTCCGCATACGGTTCGGTGTTGAATGGGGCGACCTCCAGGTAGCCACACCGGGCGTACAGGCGGCGCGCTTCCACGAGATCGCTGCGCACGGTGAGCCGCAGCCGGGTGATTCCGGCGCGCGCGGCGAGCACATCCAGATGGGCCAGCAAGCCGGCGCCGGC
Source organism: Cryobacterium adonitolivorans (assembly GCF_004402695.1). Taxonomy (GTDB): domain Bacteria; phylum Actinomycetota; class Actinomycetes; order Actinomycetales; family Microbacteriaceae; genus Cryobacterium; species Cryobacterium adonitolivorans. The sequence goes on from NZ_SOFL01000043.1 coordinate 98,668, forward strand.
GCCGATCCCCCGCGCCGCACTGGCCACGTAGACGCGGGTCAACTCGCCGACTCCACCGCCGACGAAACGCACCCCGCCACAGGCGACCGGTTCGCCATCCAGCATTCCGAGCACAAGCACACCGGTGTCACCCTGCAGGTCGCCGCTGGGTTCATCCGCCACGGCCGAGTCGGTCTCGCCCGGCAACGGGGCACGGCCCCAATACCGGCCGACGATGTCGTCGTAGTAGGCCCACAGCGTGGCAGCGGCAGCGGGCGAGCCCGGGTCGGTGGTGACGAAGGTGAGGCCGGGCATGACGCTCAGCCTAGTTGGACGAGAAAGGGCGCCCCGGCCGAAGCCGGGGCGCCCTTGTCTGGTTCAGAACACGGTGCTCAAAGCTAGTCGTGGTCACCGATCTCAGCGAGGCGGGTGGCCTCGTCGGCGGTGATGCACGAGTCAATCACAGCATCCAGGGCGCCGTTCATCACGGTGTCCAGGTTGTATGCCTTGTACCCGGTGCGGTGGTCCGCGATGCGGTTCTCCGGGAAGTTGTACGTGCGGATGCGCTCCGACCGGTCCATGGTGCGGATCTGGCCCTTACGCACCAACGAGGCGGCCTCGTCGATCTCTTCCTGCTGCCGGGCGAGGACGCGGGCGCGCAGCACGCGCATACCCGCTTCCTTGTTCTGCAGCTGGCTCTTCTCGTTCTGCATGGCCACCACGATCCCGGTGGGAAGGTGGGTGATCCGTACGGCGGAGTCGGTGGTGTTCACCGACTGGCCGCCGGGTCCGCTGGAGCGATAGACGTCGATCTTGAGGTCGTTCGGGTGCAGTTCGACCTCTTCGGGCTCATCAACCTCGGGGAAGACGAGAACGCCCGCCGCCGAGGTGTGGATGCGTCCCTGCGACTCGGTGGCCGGCACCCGCTGAACACGGTGCACGCCACCCTCGTACTTGAGGTGCGCCCAGACGCCCTCGGCGGGGTCAGCCGAGTTGCCCTTGATGGCCAACTGGATGTCCTTGATTCCGCCGAGGTCGCTCGTGGTCTGCTCGATGATCTCGGTTTTCCAGCGCTTGGACTCTGCGTAGTGCAGGTACATGCGCAGGAGATCGGCGGCGAACAGTGCGGATTCCGCACCGCCCTCCCCCATCTTGATCTCCATGATCACGTCACGGGCGTCCAGCGGGTCGCGCGGGATCAGCAGGCGGCGCAGCTTTTCGGCTGCGTCCTCCAGCTGGTCGGTGAGACCGGGAATCTCGTCGGCGAACGAGTCATCCTCGTCGGCGAGCTCACGAGCGGCGTCGAGATTGTCGCCAATCTCTTTCCACTCGTTCCATGCCGCGATAATGCGGCTGAGCTCGGCGTAACGACGGTTGACTTTCTTGGAACGGGCCGGATTCGCGTGCAACTCCGGGTCCGCCAGCTGGGACTGCAGCTCGTCGTGCTCAGCCTGCAGAGTCAGGACAGACTCGAACATCAGTGATCCTTGTCTGACCCGTTCGGGGTCGGCATCGACTTCTGAACCTGCATCAGGAACTCGACGTTGGACGAGGTCTCCTTGAGCCGGCCCAGGATGACCTCGAGCGCCTGCTGCTGCTCGAGCCCGGCCAGCGCGCGGCGCAGCTTCCAGGTGATCTTGACCTCATCGGCGCTCATCAGCATTTCTTCGCGGCGCGTGCCGGATGCGTTGACGTCGACGGCCGGGAAGATCCGCTTGTCGGCCAGGTGGCGCGACAGGCGCAGCTCCATGTTGCCGGTGCCCTTGAACTCCTCGAAGATGACCTCGTCCATCTTGGACCCGGTCTCCACCAGCGCGGAGGCGAGGATGGTGAGCGAGCCGCCGTTCTCGATGTTGCGGGCAGCACCGAAGAACCGCTTGGGCGGGTACAGCGCGGATGCGTCGACGCCACCGGAGAGGATCCGGCCGCTCGGCGGGGCCGTCAGGTTGTAGGCGCGGCCGAGGCGGGTGATGGAGTCGAGCAGCACGACGACGTCGTGGCCGAGCTCCACGAGACGCTTGGCGCGCTCGATGGCGAGTTCGGCGACGGTGGTGTGGTCTTCGGCGGGACGGTCGAAGGTTGAGGCGATGACCTCACCCTTCACCGTGCGCTGCATGTCGGTGACCTCCTCGGGACGCTCGTCGACCAGGACGACCATGAGGTGGACCTCGGGGTTGTTGGTGGCGATGGCGTTGGCGATCTGCTGCATGACGATGGTCTTGCCGGCCTTGGGCGGCGCGACGATCAGGCCGCGCTGGCCCTTGCCGATCGGGGCGACAAGGTCGATGATGCGCTGGGTCAGCTTGCCCGGCTCGGTCTCGAGGCGCAGACGCTCCTGCGGGTAGAGCGGGGTCAGCTTCTGGAACTCGACGCGGGTGGCGGCTTCCTCAACGGTCAGGCCGTTGATGGAGTCGACCTTGACGATCGCGTTGTACTTCTGGCGGCCGCTCTGGTCACCCTCGTGCGGCTGACGGATCGAGCCGACGACGGCGTCACCCTTGCGCAGGTTGTACTTCTTGACCTGGCCGAGCGAGACGTAGACGTCGCTGGCACCGGGCAGGTAGCCGGAGGTGCGCACGAAGGCGTAGTTGTCGAGCACGTCGAGGATACCGGCAACCGGGATGAGCACGTCATCGTCGGTCAGCTCGGGCTCGAAGTCGTCGTTGGCGGTGGCGCCGCGACGCTTGCGGTCACGAAAACGGCTGCGGTTGTTGCGGCCGTTCAGTTCGTCCTCTGGGCCGGAGCTGCGGTCCAGGCCCTGGTTGCGGTCCTGGCCCTGGCGCTCCTGCTGGGCGCGGTCGCTCTGCTGGCGGTCCTGCTGCTGGCGGTCCTGGCCGCGGTTGCCGGCCTGGCGCTGGTTCTGCTGGCGGTCGTCACCACGCTCGGCGCCACGGTCATCCGAGGCCTGCGGGGCACGGTCGCCCTGAGCACGGTCGCCCTGCTGGTTGCGGTCGCCGCCGCGGCTGCGGTTGCGGCTGCGACCCTGGCGGGGCTGCTCGGCCTGCTCGTCGGACTGCTCGGTGGTGCTGGTGTCGGCCTGCTCAGTCGTTTCGGCCTGCTCGGCCGGTTCAACCTGCTCGGTCGGTTCAACCTGCTTGGTCTGCTCGGCCTGCTCGGTCGGCTCGGCCTGCTCGGCGCGTGCACCGCGCTGGTTGCGCTGGCGTCCGCCGCGCTCGGCGCGCTCGGCGCGAACGACGCCCTCCGGACGCTGGATGCGGGACTCGGTGCTCTCGGTGGTGTCAGCAGAGTCGGTCTCGGCCGGTGCGGCTTCGATCGTCTCGGGAGCCTCAAAGCCGTCTTCGGCGTTCTGGGCGTCGATCATGCTGCGCGCGTCAAAGGCGTTGCGGGCGGTGGTGGCGTTGTTGTTGTTGTTGTTGCGGTTGTTGCCGCCGTTGCGTCCACCGTTGCGTCCGTCGTTGCGCGACTCATTGCGGTTCTCGTTGCGGTTCTCGCTACGACCGTTGCCGCGACGGTTGCGGCCGGCACCAGCCTGGGTCTCGGCGGCGGGCTCTGCGGCGGGCGCGGGCGCCTCGGCGACCGGAGCAGCGGCCTCGGCGGCGTTCGCCTTGGCGACGGCCTCGGAGATAGCGGCCTCGGTGATCGTGGCGGTGCTGGCGCGCTTCCGGGCCTGGCGAACCGGCTTCTCCACGACGGGTGCGTCGGCAACGATGTTGTCGGTGGCACCGGCGTAGGTGGCGGGAGCCGTGGTCTTGCGGGTCTTCGCGGTCTCCGGGACGATCAGGCCGAGGCCCAGGTCACCGTCGGCGTTGACATGTGCGACGGCGGGTGCCGACGCGCTGGTGCTCACCCGGCGGGAGACCCGCTTCTTGGGTGCGGCCTCGGTTGGCGCGTCGGCGACGACAGCGACGGCCTCTACGGGTGCGGCCTGCGCCGGTGCGTCAGTGACGGCGGCGTCGATGACGGCGGCGTCAGCGGATGCAGCCGACTCGGTCGTGTTGGACTGGTTCGCGGTGATTGCGTCCACGAGCTCTCCTTTACGAAGTTTGGATGCGCCCTGGATACCCAGTTCGCCCGCCAGAGCCTGAAGCTCGGCGACGCGAAGGGTGGTCAGGCGTGAGATGTCCACGCCGTTGGCATGGAGGTTGACGTTGGTCACGAAGTTTTGTCCTTCCCTCTGGCTCTTACGAATTGGCCAGAGAAGATGTTGCAGCGCCGGTGGGCTGCGGGTGATCCAGTCCCACGCAATGGCGGATTGGAATGAACACACACAGCCACGCACGAAAACGCGATAGCAGTGAGTTACAGGGAATACACCAGAGAACAGATCCGCGGAGGCGGTTTCTATCGGGTGCGCAACCACTCTAGCAGGTTCGGTCGGTAACTCTTGTTCGCCGACACGCAAGAAGAGCCCCTTCCCGAACGTCGGGAAGGGGCTCTGGTCTCAGCTCGAAAGCTAGGCGTCGGTGCGAATGACCGTGGCACCCTTGAAATCGACGGCCAGCATCAGTGTCTGCCAGGGCGTCTCACTCGTCTCGGTCACCAGGTCGGCGGCCACCAGGCGTTGCCCGGGATCGCTGGCCAGGACCAGGATCGACGGGCCGGCGCCGGAGACGACAGCCGCAAAGCCGTGCGCGCGCAGCAGGGTGATCAGGCGATTGGTCTCCGGCATGGCCGCTGCCCGGTAGCTCTGGTGAAGCTTGTCCTCGGTGGCGGCGAGCAATAGTTCCGGGCTCTGGATGAGAGCGGCGATCAGCAGTGCGGAACGCGAGAGGTTGAAGACGGCATCCTCGTGCGGCACCGACTCCGGCTGCAGGCTGCGGGCCAACGCGGTGGACATGGCGTGCACTGGCACGAAGACCATCGGCGACACGCCGCGGTGCACCATCAGCTTCTTGTGCTTCGGGCCCTCCGGCGTCATCCAGGCGATGGTCAGGCCGCCGAACAGGGCGGGCGCCACGTTGTCCGGGTGCCCCTCCATCTCGGTGGCGAGCACCAGCAGCGCGTCGGAGTCGATCTCCACGATGCCCTCGAGCAGGCCCTTGGCGGCCATGATCCCTGAGACGATGGCGGCACCGGATGACCCCATCCCGCGGCCGTGCGGGATCACGTTCTCGGCGACCAGCTTGAGTCCCGGCAGTGGAATCCCGTAGGCGGCGAAGGTGTGCGCGATGGCGCGCACGACGAGGTTGGTCTCGTCGGTGGGCACCTCTCCGGCGCCGACGCCGTGCACCTCGACGAACACGCCGGACTCGTCGGTCACCTCAACCTGCAGGTGGTCGTAGTGAGCCAGGGCCAGGCCGAGGGTGTCGAAGCCGGGGCCGAGGTTCGCGGTGGTGGCCGGAACCTTCACGACGACCGAACGGCCCGCCAGCGCATTGCGTCCCACGACGGGGAGCGCCGTGGTCATTTCTGGCCCAGACCCAGCAGCTCGGCGATGGCGACGGTGTCGACGGGCACGATCGTGGGCTTCACGTCGCTTCCGTCCGCGGTGCGAAGCGCCCACTGCGGGTCCTTCAGACCGTGGCCGGTGACCGTGAGTACCACGGTGGCGCCGGCGGGGATCTGGCCGGCGTCGGCACGTTCGAGCAGGCCGGCGACGCTGATCGCGGAGGCCGGCTCCACGAAGATGCCCACCTCGGCGGAAAGGATGCGGTAGGCCTCGAGGATCTTCTCGTCGCTGATGGCACCGAAGTAGCCGTCGCTCACCTCGCGGGCGTTCAAAGCGAGGTCCCACGAGGCCGGGTTGCCGATGCGGATGGCGCTGGCGATGGTCTCCGGGTGCTCGACACGGTGGCCGAGCACGATCGGGGCACTGCCCGCGGCCTGGAACCCGAACATCCGGGGCAGTTTCGTGGTGGCGCCGCGAGCAAGTTCTTCGCTGTAGCCACGGAAGTACGCCGTGTAGTTGCCGGCGTTGCCGACCGGGACGATGTGGATGTCCGGCGCGTCTTCGAGCACCTCGACGACCTCGAACGCGGCGGTCTTCTGGCCCTCGATGCGGTCGGGGTTGACCGAGTTGACCAGGTGCACGGGGTAGTTCTTGCTGAGGTCGCGGGCGATGTCGAGGCAGTCGTCGAAGTTGCCCTGCACCTGCAGCAGCTGCGCGTTGTGCGCGATGGCCTGGCTGAGCTTGCCCATGGCGATCTTGCCCTCCGGCACCAGCACGACGGCCTTGATGCCGGCGTGGGTGGCGTAGGCGGCCGCCGACGCGGAAGTGTTGCCCGTAGAGGCGCAGATGACGGCCTTGGCACCGTCTTCGACGGCCTTGGAGATGGCCATCGTCATGCCGCGGTCCTTGAACGACCCGGTGGGGTTCATGCCCTCGTACTTGACCCACACCTTGGCGCCGGTGCGTGCGGACAGCGCCGCGGCGGGGATCAGCGGGGTGCCGCCCTCGCCGAGCGTGATGATCGGGGTGGCGTCGCTGACGTTCAGTCTGTCGGCATACTCGCGCAGCACACCGCGCCACTGACGGGACTGGGTCTTAACCAACTGGTGCTGACCGGTCTCTCGTTCGCTGGACATCAGACTCCTTCAACTCTCAAAACGGATTCGACATTGGTGACGACACTGTTGGCGGCAAGGTCGTTCACGGTCGCGGCAAGCGCAGCCTCCGTGGCCTCGTGGGTTCCAATGACTAGGGTAGCTGTGCCCGACACGGGCTCGTGACTGGCGGTTCCGGGCTGCTCGAGCGTCATCGACTGTTCGACCTGCGCGAGCGAGACGTGGTTCTTGCTGAACACCCCGGCGATGGTGGCGAGCACGCCGGGCTCGTCCGTGACCTCGAGGGTCACGGCGTAGCGTGTGGTGACCTTGCCGATGTCGAGCACCGGCAGGTCGGCGTGGCTGGACGCCGCGTAGCCCGGGCCGCCCATCACGTGGCGGCGGGCGACGGAGACGAGGTCGCCGAGCACTGCGGAGGCGGTCTGCACTCCCCCGGCGCCTGCGCCGTAGAACATCAGCGGGCCAGCGGCCTCGGCCTCGACGAAGACGGCGTTGTTGGCGCCGTGCACGGCGGCGAGCGGGTGGCCGCGGTGCACCATGGCCGGGTAGACGCGGGCAGAGACGCCCTGTTCGCCGGTCTCGGGGTCGGTGAGGCGTTCACAGATGGCGAGCAGCTTCACGACGTAACCGGCCTTCCGCGCCGACTCGATCTGCTGCGGGGTGACCTTGGTGATGCCCTCCCGGTAGACCTTCTCGAGGGGGACATTGGTGTGGAATGCCAGGCTGGCCAGCAGGGCGGCCTTCTGCGCGGCGTCGTAGCCTTCGATGTCGGCGGTGGGGTCGGCTTCGGCGTAGCCGAGGTCGGTGGCGGTGGCCAGGGCATCCTCGAGGCTGTCGCCGGCCACATCCATCCGGTCGAGGATGAAGTTGGTGGTTCCGTTCACGATGCCGAGGATCCGGTTGACGGTGTCGCCGGCGAGGCTGTCGCGGAGCGGCCGCACGATGGGGATGGCGCCGGCCACGGCGGCCTCGTAGTTGAGCTGGGCGCCCACCTGGTCGGCGGCTTCGAACAGCTCCGCGCCGTGCTGGGCGAGCAGCGCCTTGTTCGCGGTGACCACGTCGGCGCCGGAGTTGATCGCCTCGAGGATGTAGCTGCGGGCGGGCTCGATGCCGCCCATCAGCTCGATGACGATGTCTGCGCCGAGAATCAGCGAGTCGGCGTCGGTGGTGAACAGCTCGCGGGGCAGGTCGACGGTGCGCGGGGCGTCGAGATCGCGCACCAGGATGCCGACGAGCTCGAGGCTCGCGCCCACCCGGTTGGCGAGCTCGTCGCGGTGCTCAAGCAGCAGGCGGGCCACCTGGGCACCGACCGAACCACCGCCGAGCAGGGCGACGCGCAGATTGCGGTATTCGATCATCGGGTTGTTTCCTTCATTTCGTTTGTCGAGCGCAGTCCGCTGGTCGAGCCTGTCGAGACCCCCACGTCCCTGGCCAGCAGATCCTCGATCGTCTCCCCCCGAACAATCACCCTGGCGGCCCCACCCGCCACGGCCACGACAGGAGGCCGTCCCACATAGTTGTAGTTACTCGCCAGCGACCAGCAATACGCGCCGGTCGCGGGCACCATTACCAAATCTCCCGGCGCCACATCGCCGGGCAGGTAGTCGGCGTCCACGACGATGTCGCCGCTTTCGCAGTGCTTGCCGGCGATGCGCACCAACGCGGGCGCAGCATGCGACACCCGGTCGGCCAGCCGCACGGAGAACTCGGCGCCGTAGAGCGCCGGGCGGGCGTTGTCGCTCATGCCGCCGTCGATGCTCACGTAGAGCCTGGTGTGCTCGCCGATCTGCACGGGCTTGATGGTGCCCACTTCATAGAGGGTCACGCCGGCCGGTCCGACGATGACGCGGCCCGGTTCGATGGCGATCACGGGCAGCGGGATGTCGCGGCGGGCGCATTCAGCGGCGACAATGTCGGCCAGGCCAGCGGCCAGGTCGGCGATCGGGCTGGGGTCGTCGGCGCTCGTGTAGGCGATGCCGAAGCCGCCACCGAGGTTGAGTTCGGGCACCGGGCCGCTCGTCAGAAGCTCGGCATGCAGGCTGAGCAGGCGCGATGCCGATTCGGCGAAGCCGTCGACGCCGAAGATCTGCGAGCCGATGTGGCAGTGCAGGCCGAGGAAGTTGAGGCTCGGCCGGGCCCGGATCGCGGCGACCAGGGCCGGGGCGTCTTCGAAGACCACGCCGAACTTCTGGTCTTCGTGCGAGGTGGCCAGGAACTCGTGGGTGTGCGCGTGCACGCCGCTGTTCACGCGCAGGCGCACGTTCTGCACGACCCCGTGCCGGCCGGCGGCCTCGGCGACCCGGTCGATCTCGATGGGGCTGTCGATGATGATGGTGCCCACGCCCACGCGGGTGGCGTCGTCGATCTCGGTGCGCGACTTGTTGTTGCCGTGAAAGCCGATCCGGCCGGGCTCGACGCCGGCGGCCAGGGCCACGGCGAGTTCGCCGCCGCTGCACACGTCGATGTTGAGGCCCGCGTCGACCATCCAGCGGGCGACCTCGGTGGAAAGGAAGGCCTTGGCGGCGTAGTACACCCGCACCGTGGTGCCGATGCGGGCGAACTCGGTGTCGAACGCGGCGCGTAGCCCGGCGGCGCGGCTGCGGGCATCTGTCTCGTCGATCACGTAGAGCGGGGTGCCGAATTGGGCCGCGAGCTCGGGGGCGCTGACGCCGCCGATCGTGATGGTACCGGCGTCGGAGCGCTGCGCGGAGGCCGGCCAGAGGCCGTCGGCGAGCGTGTTGGCATCAGCTGGGGAGCTGAGCCACTCGGGGGCGAGTGGATTATGGGCCACGGGTGAAAACCTCACAGGAGTCAAGTGGGTGTCTCACGAAGTGGCGAGCGAACCCGGATTGGTCCCTGAAGCCAGCAAAGAGACGCGCCGAAAGAGGCGCGGGAATCTACCGGAATTCTAGCGACTGCGAGTTGCGCGCGCCGAATCAAGCGGTGGAACAGCTGCCCAGGGTGGTGAGCGACTGTTCGGTGAGCGTCAATGTGCTCGACTCCAGCGTAATGCGTGCGCGCTCGGCTGTGGTCTGCACGTCAGTGAGTGTGACGCCCTGCGGCAGGTATTCGGCCACGCACAGGCTGATCGGCTGGGTGCCGAGCGCCAGCTCAACGAGTCTGCTCACGTCGAGACTGCCGGCCCCGGAGGTGACCTGCGCGTCGGTGGGGGTGAGCACGAGAGAGTCGGCGGTGACACTGGGAGTCGCGGTGGCCTGATAGCCGATCGGCAGCCCGAAGACGCTCAGCTCCCCGGTATAGGTGATCTCGTTGGTGCCGAGCTCGAATTCGGCGTCGCGGGCGGCCGGGTCGGCATCCGCTTCGGCCAGCGCGATCTGCAGCAATGCGTTGAGGGCGGCCTGATCGAGGTCGACGGTGCCATCGACGTGGCCGATGGGCTGGGTCGTGTCGGTGGGCACGCCGGTGGCGACGACCGAGACGGATGCCGGCACATCGTTGACGGACAGTGCCGGCGCGGTCAGCTCCACCCGCTCGAAGCTGCCGGTGAGGTACTGCACGATAACCGAGGCACCGCCGATGGCTACGTCGACGTCGCCGGTGACACCCGCGGGCAGGCCGGCGTCGATCTCGCTCGCGACGCGATTCTGGGCGTAGCCGCGCAGCCCCGCGTCGACGGCGAAGAAGATGCCCACGAGCGCGATCAGCGCGATCAGCGTCACCAGCAGCCCGCGAGCGGGTCGGCGGCGTTTCGGCAGAGTCGGGCTCGTCACGAAAGATCGCTCCGGCCTACATGCGCTCCGGCGCCGAGACGCCGAGCAGGCCGAGGCCGTTGCGGATGACCTGGCCGGTGGCGTCGTTCAGCCACAGCCGGGTGCGGTGCAGGTCGGTCACCGGCTCGTCGCCGAGCGGGATGACCCGGCAGTTGTCGTACCAGCGGTGGTAGTAGCCGGCGACCTCTTCGATGTAGCGGGCCACCCGGTGGGGCTCGCGCAGTTCGGCGGCCTGGGCCACCACCCGCGGGTACTCCTGCAGCACACCGAGCAGGGCGGATTCACTATCGTGGGTGAGCAGTTCGGGGGCGAAGGCGCTATGGGTCACGCCGGAGTCGACGGCGTTGCGGCCGACCGAGCAGGTGCGGGCGTGTGCGTACTGCACGTAAAACACGGGGTTCTCGTTGGTGCGCTTACCGAGAAGGTCCAGGTCGATGTCCAGCTGCGAGTCGCTCGAGGAGCGCACCAGCGAGTACCGGCCGGCGTCCACGCCGACAGCGTCGACGAGGTCATCGAGGGTGACGATGGTGCCGGCGCGCTTGGACATCCGCACGGGCTCGCCGCCCTTGAGCAGGTTGACCATCTGGCCGATGAGGATCTGCAGGTTCACCCCTGGCACGTCGCCGAACGCCTCGACCATGGCCATCATGCGGCCGATGTAACCGTGGTGGTCCGCGCCGAGCATGATCAGGTTCTGGTCGAAGCCACGCTCGCGCTTGTCGAGGTAGTAGCCCAGGTCGCCCGAGATGTAGGCCGGCTCACCGTTCGAGCGGATGATGACCCGGTCGCGGTCGTCGCCGAAGGTGGTGGTGCGCAGCCAGATGGCACCATCCTGTTCGAAGATGTGGCCCTGCTCTCGCAGACGATCGATGGCGCGGTTGACGGCGCCGGATTCGTGCAGGGAGTCTTCGTGGAAGAACACGTCGAAGTCCACGCCGAAGCCGTGCAGCTTCTCCTTGATCTCGGTGAACATGAGGTCCACGCCGATGGAGCGGAAGATCTCCTGTTGATCATCGCGGGGCAGGCTCGCGATGTCGCCCTCGTAGATCTCCACGACCTTGTCGGCGATGTCGCCGATGTACGCTCCGCCGTAGCCGTCTTCGGGGGTGGGCTCGCCGAGGTAGGCGGCCAGCACGCTGCGGGCGAACCGGTCGATCTGCGAGCCGTGGTCATTGAAGTAGTACTCGCGGGTCACATCCGCGCCCTCAGCGATCAGCACGCGGGCGAGGCTGTCGCCAACGGCCGCCCAGCGCACGCCACCCATGTGGATGGGGCCGGTGGGGTTGGCCGAGACGAACTCGAGGTTGATCTTGATGCCGTCGTACAGGTGGCCGGTGCCATAGACCGGGCCGGCGTTCACGATGGTCTGGGCGAGGGCGCCTGCGGCGGATGCCTCGAGACGGATGTTGATGAAGCCGGGGCCGGCGATCTCCACGGAGGCAACCTCTGGCATGGCTTCGAGGCCGGCGGCGAGCTCGGCGGCCACGGCGCGGGGGTTGGTACCCAGCGGCTTGGCGATCTTCATCGAGACGCTCGACGCCCAGTCACCGTGGTCGCGGTTGCGCGGGCGCTCCAGCGACATGTCGGCGACGACCAGACCGAGGTCTGCGATCTCCGCCCCCTCGCCACGTCGGCGCTCGACCAGGGAGTTGACGAGGTCGAGCAGGGATTGGGAGAGTTCGGCAGGGGTCACGGCGATCAAGCTTACCCGGCGTCCCAGCTAGTGGCATCCCAGTTGGTAAGGTCAACGCGTGACCCACTCCAGCTCGTCCTCGTTCGCCACCGGCCGCCGACTGCGCGCCGCATTCGCCCTCACCGGCGCTTCGCTCGCTCTGATCGCCCTGGCTGGATGCGCACCCGCAGGCGACGCCGAGCCCACCGCCTCGGCCACGGCCAAGCCGTCCGGCGCGGCCACGTCAGAGCCCACTGCCACCGAGGAGCCCACAGCGTCAGCCACCCCCGAGCCCGTCGCCGAAGGCACCGCCGTCGACAAGACCTGCGACCAGGTCCTCTCGGCGGACGACGTCTACGACCTCAACCCCAATATGGGCGTCGACCCGGGCTATTCCGCGTCGAGTGACGCGGCTGTCACGGCGACCACCTATAACGGCATCTCCTGCGGCTGGCTCAACCAGTCCAGCGGCGAGGTCATCGAGGTTGCGCTGGCCATGCCGAATGAGGCGCTCGCCAACACTCTGAAGGATGCGGCCCTGGCCGGCGGCGAGATCGTGCCGACCTACGGCAGCGCCCCCGACGTGGAGGGCTACTTCACCGCCGACACCGGCACCGCCCAGGTCTTCACTGGGGGGTATTGGGTGGCCGTCACCTCGCCCGACATGATCGAGCCCGGCGACGCCGAGCGCATCGTGAGCACGGTTCTCGGCAACCTGTAGCGCTGCCCTCCAGGACTGCCCCTCCTCCACAGGCCGGTCTTTTACGACCTTTCCACAGCTGGTTTGTGGGGCCTGGGAGTGTCGGTGGTGGGTGGTTCACTGTCCCGATGGCCACCTCAGCTGCCACACCCGGAGACACCCCAGATGACGCCGCGGACCCCGCGGTGGATCCCGCGGTGGATCCTGTCGCGGCGGCGATCAGCGCCGTCATCAACCCGCTGATCACCAACGAAAAGGCGCTGGCCGCCTGCTACGCCGAGCGCACCCGCCTGCTGGCGGAGCTGGACCGCCTCGGCCATGAGCCGCGCATTATCGCGGGCCTGGGCGGTGACCCTGTCGAGTCCGGCCGGAACGATCCCGACACCGGCGCGCACGGCCCGGCCTGGGACGACGACGAACTCGCCCGCCGGTGCATGGCCGCCGAAGCCGGCGGTGCACTGCGTCTGACAGCCACCACGGCGGGCATCATGATCTTCAACGCCGCCCGGTTCACCCGCCAGCTCCCCGCCTTCCACGCGGCGCTCAGCCGCGGCAGCATCACCTGGGGCCACGCCCTGAAGATGCTTGATCTCACCGAGGGCGTTCCCGAGGTAATCCTGCCCGCGTTCGAAGCGAAGGTACTGCCCGCCGCGGAGAAGCTCACCTCCACCCAGTTCGCCCGAGTCGCCGGCCGGATCCTCGAGCGGATGCACCCGGTTCCGCTGCAGGAGCGCGCCGACGCCGGCTTCGCCAAGCGCCGACTGGTGGTGCGGCCCGACGTCGACGGC
>NZ_SOFL01000005.1 GCF_004402695.1 Cryobacterium adonitolivorans
GCCGTCGACGTCGGGCCGCACCACCAGTCGGCGCTTGGCGAAGCCGGCGTCGGCGCGCTCCTGCAGCGGAACCGGGTGCATCCGCTCGAGGATCCGGCCGGCGACTCGGACGAACTGGGTGGAGGTGAGCTTCTCCGCGGCGGGCAGCACCTTCGCTTCGAACGCGGGCAGGATTACCTCGGGAACGCCCTCGGTGAGATCAAGCATCTTCAACGCGTGGCCCCAGGTGATGCTGCCGCGGCTGAGCGCCGCGTGGAAGGCGGGGAGCTGGCGGGTGAACCGGGCGGCGTTGAAGATCATGATGCCCGCCGTGGTGGCTGTCAGACGCAGTGCNGCCCGCCGTGGTGGCTGTCAGACGCAGTGCACCGGCGGCTTCGGCGGCCATGCACCGGCGGGAGAGTTCTTCGTCGTCCCAGGCCGGGCCGTGCGCGCCGGTGTCGGGATCGTTCCGGCCGGACTCGACAGGGTCACCGCCCAGGGCCGCGATAATGCGCGGCTCATGGCCGAGCCGGTCCAGCTGCGCGAGCAGGCGGGTGCGCTCGGCGTAACCAGCCGCGATGGTCTTCTCGTTCTCGATCAGCGGGTTGATGACGGCGCTGATCGCGGCCGCTATCGGGTCAACCGCCGGGTCGGAGGCTGGTTCGGCGGCGGCATTCGATATCTCGGCAGCCGCGGGGTCCGCGGCGTCATCGGGGGTGTCTCCGGGTGTGGCAGCTGAGGTGGCCATAGGGACAGTGAACCACCCACCACCGACACTCAAAGGCCCCACAAACCAGCTGTGGAAAGGTCGTAAAAGACCGGCCTGTGGAGGAGGGGCACCGTGCCAGTCGTGGAGTGTGGACAGCAAATTCTGGGTCCCTCAGAGACAGCGGGAACCGCTTTATCCATCTACCCTTCGCGGGCGCAGTGGATGCAGAGTTTCGCCGCCGGGCGGGCCTCGAGCCGCTCGCGGCCGATCGGTTCGCCCCGGCGCAGGCACCGGCCGTAGCTGCCGTCGTCGATGCGCAGCAGGGCGGCGTCGATGGCGGCCAGGGACGCGGCCAGTTCGGCGTGCACCCCCGCCCGGAGCGACCACTCGTCGGAGAGGGTCGGGCCCTCCGGGTCGTGCTCGTCGTCGGCATCGCCGCCGCTGCGTGCCGCGCGCACGGCGTTCAGGGTGTCACCCTGCCGGCCCAGCTCCAGCTCGAGGTCGCGGCGCTGCCGACGCAGCAGCCCGCCGAAGTGGGCGATGGCCCTCGTGCTCAGCGCAGGCACCGGCTCAGCCACTCTCAGGAGACCGACACGCTGATCTCGTGCAAGCCGGTGGCGCCATCAGGTGCCACATCGGCGAGCTTGCTGGTCTGCACCAGGCCGTTGGCGTCCGTGGCCCGCACCCGAAGGGTGTGTGAGCCGCCGGTGGCCGGCCAGTCCCAGCGCCACTGCCGCCAGGTGTCGACGGAGATCGCGTCGGCCAGGGTCGCGGCGTTCCAGTTGCCGCCGTCCACCTGCACGTCGACGGCCGAGATACCCACGTGCTGGCTCCACGCGACGCCGGCCACCGTCACGGTTCCGGCGGCGACGGTCGCGTTCTCGCGGGGCACGTCCACGCGGGAGGACAACTTCACCGGTCCCTTCTCCGACCAGCCGCGAGTGGACCAATAGGCCGTCTCCTGGCCGAACCTGGTGACCACCAGTTCGGTGACCCATTTCGTCGCCGACACGTATCCGTACAGGCCCGGCACCACCATCCGCACCGGGTAGCCGTGCTCGAGCGGCAGCGGGTCGCCGTTCATGCCCACCGCGAGGATCGAGTTGCGGTCGTCGGTGAGGGCCTCGAGCGGGGTGCTGGCGGTCCAACCGTCCTGGCTGCGGGACAGCACCATGTCGGCCTCGGCGAGCGGCCTGGCGCGTGCGAGCAGTTCGCGGATCGGGTAGCCCAGCCAGACGGCGTTGCCGATCAGGTCGCCGCCCACGTAGTTCGACACGCAGGCCAGCGTGGTGGTGCTCTCCTCAAGCGGCAGGGCCAGCAGCTCGGCGAAATCGATCTCCACCTCGTTCTCGACCAGTCCGGTGATCTTCAGGGTCCAGGCCGACGGGTCGATGCGCGGCACCGAGAGGGCGGTGTCGATGCGGTAGAACTCGGCGTTGGGGGTGATGATCGGCGTGAGGCCGTCGATCTCGAACGATGCCCCGGCGGGGACGGGCGCGCCCGGCACGGCCGCGGGTGGCAGGGTGAACAGCGCCCTGGCGGCATCCGCTGCCCGGCTGCCTGCAGTGAGCAGCTGGCCGCCGATCGCCGCGAGTACGCCGACACCGGCGCTGACGCCCGTGTAGGCGAGAAACCGGCGCCGGTCCAACGCGGCCCGCGCTGCTGCTGCCGGCGTGACGGATGCCGCTGCCGCGGGTGCCCTGCCGGCGCGCAGCCTGTTGGTGAGCATCGTGAGTACCAGGGCCGCCACCACCATCGCCAGCACCGGCGGCACGGCGTCGAACGGGGACGCCCCGGCGCGGGTGAGCGCGGCGGCGAGCGCGACCAGGCCTGCGGCCACGATCACGAACCGGCCGAATGGCGGCCGACGGTATTCGAGGATGCCGGCCAGCGCCGCCAGGACCGCCGCGACCAGGGCAATGAAGACGAGCAGCGCGACCTTGTCGCCGGTGCCGAACAGCGAGATCACCAGCTCCTTGACCCAGGCCGGTGCCAGGTCGATCAGGAGCGCACCGACCACCAGCACCGGGCTGGCACCTGGCGCGATGAGCCCGGCGGCAAGTTCGGCGAGGCCGAAACCGGCGAGCACGGCCGCCAGGCCGGCGAGCGCAGCCAGCCAGGTCGTTCCCCGGCCGAGCGCTGCCGCGGAAACACCGGCCGACGAGGGAGGCAACGGGCTAGACATGGCCTCAGCATAGGTTCGCGCGCTGGGAGATGTGCGGGCAAAAGTACTGGACCGGCCTTACGAAAGCCTTACGTGAGTGAGTCGGGCGCCTCCGTGAGTCGGGCGGGAGTCAGGGTTACGGCGGTGTTACGAACACGAGAACGTTGCGGGAACCGCTAGGTGGATCATGGCTGTGCGTTCTACGGTGAGACCTACCCGCCACGACGAACGGTCGAACCCGACCTCCCCGTTCGCCGTCTACGCCGTCCCTTGGCACCTCGACGCTCCATCCGCTCCAAGATCTTCGCAGGACCCCGATCCCGATGGATCCCGCGACACCACGGACGCCGAAGCCCACTTCCCTCCCGCCAGCACCCACTGGCGGTCGGTTTGTCGTGTGCGCTCCGGCTCTATCGCCCAGCAGTTCGAATCAGCTTCTCCGCGAACCTCGCCCGAGATCCCGTTCGCGAACCCCGGACCCGAATCCGGCACGGAAAGAGAGACGGATGACCACCCTTCATCCCAGCCCTGGCGTTCCCAGCACCGCCGAGTCCAGTGTGGATTCTGTGGTGCCGCCCGAGGCCATGCATCGAATTCCCGCCCACAAAATGCCGATCGACGCCGGACGGGGCCGGCCCGCGCCAACGGGTCACGCCCACTCGCCGTCGCTCGTGATGCTGGTGCTGATCGCCACAGTCGGCATCCTGGCCTACGCCCACTTCCTGCTCGATCCGGCCAGCCGCGGCGACTGGTTGCCGTATTCGCTGGTCATCGTGGCCGAGTCGATCTTGATCTTCCAGGCGCTACTGTCGATGTGGACGATCTTGTCCGGGTCGAGCGACCCGCGGGAGTTCAACGTGCACCAGGCCCAGGCGACCCTGGTCCACAGTCGATCCGTCGCCAGGGATGGTCTGGGGGACGCGCCCGAACGGTGGCCCCTGCGTCTGGGTGAGCACCCGGCCACCATCGACGTGTTCGTCACGACGTATGGCGAGGACCTCGACGTGATCCGAACGACCGTGACTGCGGTGCGCGCGATGCACGGCGAGCACCTCACCTGGGTGCTGGACGACGGCCGCTCGGATGAGGTCCGTGATGTGGCCGCCGAGCTGGGCGTGCGCTACCTGCGCCGGCTGAGTTCGAACGGCGCCAAAGCGGGCAACGTCAATCACGCGCTCACAGTGAGCACCGCGGAGTACTTCGTGATCTTCGACGCGGACTTCGTGCCCAAGCCGGAGTTCCTCATCGAGACCGTGCCGTTCTTCATCGATGACAAGGTCGCCTTCGTGCAAACCCCACAGGCCTACAGCAACCTGCACAATGTCATCTCCCGCGGCGCCGGCTACATGCAGGCCGTCTTCTACAGGTTCATCCAGCCCGGCCGCAACCGGTTCAACGCTGCGTTCTGCGTGGGCACCAACGTGATCTTCCGTCGAGATGCCATCAACGACATCGGCGGCATGTACACCGACTCCAAGTCCGAAGACGTCTGGACGTCGCTCAAGCTGCACGAGCGGGGCTGGAAGACCATCTACATCCCCACCGTGCTGGCAACCGGGCACGCGCCGGACACCGTGGAGGCGTACACCAAGCAGCAGCTCCGCTGGGCCACGGGAGGCTTCGAGATCCTTCTGCACAGCAACCCGCTCAGCCCTCGCCGCCGCCTCACCTTCGACCAGCGTCTGCAGTACCTGGTGACGGCATCCTTCTACCTCACCGGGATCGCGCCGCTGTTGCTGTTGTTGGTGCCGCCGCTGGAGATCTACCTCGACCTGCAACCGATGAACCTCTCCACGACGGTGGTGACCTGGCTGCTGTACTACGCGGGCTTCTACCTGATGCAGGTGCTCCTGGCGTTCTACACGATGGGATCATTCCGCTGGGAGACCCTGATGCTGGCCACGGCATCGTTCCCCATCTACGTGGCAGCGCTGATCAACGTCCTGGTTGGCAAGGAACAGCACTGGAGCGCCACGGGCGATCGATCCCGGGTGAGATCGCCGTTCAACTTCATGATTCCGCAGGTACTGTTCTTCGTGTTCCTCCTGCTCACGTCGGTGGTGGCGGTGTGGCGTGACCAATCGATCGGCACCCTCACCCTGGCCACGGCATGGAATGTGACCAATACGGTGATCCTCGGCACTTTCGTCGGCACGGCGCTGCTTGAGGCGCACGGCGCACGTCGCGCCCGCGCCCTGACCCGGAAGATGGTGTCCTGATGACCTGGGCCAATCGGTTCAAGCTCTTCTTCGGCCTCGTCGCCGTCGTCGGCATCGTCGCGGTCCTCACGCTCGTGTTCAACCAGCGACAGGCCCAGGTGATGAGCGCCTCCGCCTCGATCCAGGCGGCGGAGTATCCGGTGGGCTCCGACTATGGCGGAACCGTGCTGGATCGGCTCGTCGACGACGGCGACCTCGTGCGCGCCGGCCAGCCGCTGTTCACCCTGCAAAGCCCCACCCTGCAAGCCGACCTTGCCGAAGGGCTGGTCACGGTCGACAGTGTGGCCTACTCGGTCGGCGACGACGGCGTGCTGACCCTGACCGCCTCCGTCGATGGCACCCTCACCGACATCACCACCGAGCGCGGGTCCTTCGTGCAGGCCGGCCAGGTGCTCGCCGTCATCGACCAGACCGGATCCCTGTTCGTGTCGGCCGACTTCGTGCTCACCAGCGGCGATTACGCGCGGATCGAACCCGGCGCCGCCGTCGACATCGTGCTGCCCAACCAGACCCGGGTGGCCGGCACCATGGACACCCTGGACGTGCAGACGGCCGACGGCCAGGCCGAGACCACGGCGAAGGTCGTGAGCCCGGACCTCGTCGACGGCGCCGCCAACGGGCTCATCGCTCCCGGCACTCCGGTGACGGCGACGATCGCGTTGCGCGACGACGGCCTCCTCGCCGGCGCCAGCGACGGCCTGTTCGGCTTTCTGCGAACGATCGGCCTGTGAGCGTGCGGAGAACGAGAAGCACCGTCGCCGTGGCCGCCGCGCTCGTGATCGTCGCCGCTCTCGCAGCGTGCACCCCGGCGGATGCCCCGCGCGCCGCCGGCACCGCGGCGGCGAGCCCCGGCGCGGACATCTTCCCCAGCGCGGAGGTGACGCCGCTCGTCGACGCCGTTCCCCAGCGGAGCGTGAAGCCACTCCCGGCGGCGCGCCTCGCCGACGGGCTGATCCCGCCGACCAGCCGGTGGTTCTCCGGCCTGGTCTTCGGCGAGGAATCGATGCCGGTGTTCCCGCTGCCGCTGACCTTCCAACTCACCGACACCGGCTTCTCCTTCGGACTGCCGGAGGTGTCGACCGACCCCGCCGTGATCCGGGGCGGTTTCGCCGGGCAGATCGGCGTGCAGGTCGGCCCCGACGACACTGCCATGGAGCAGAAGGTGACGGCCTACGACGAGGCATCCGTCACCATCGGGCAGTTTCTCGATGGCGCTCAGGTCGGCCGGACGGTGATCGCCGAAGGGTCGCCGTTCGTCTCGTTCACGGCCACGGAGGACGTCGACCTGGCCATGCCGACGGCCTTCACCGAGGCCACCGGGGCCGACGGCGGCGCCTGGACCGTCGACGTGGCAGGTGACACCTACGGCCTGGTCAGCGGCGGCACGCTCTCGGCCGGTACCGACCTGACCCTCGCGGCGGGCGAGTCCGCGACCTGGTTCGCCCTGCCACCCGACGGCGCGCTCGATACCTTCGTGGCGGCAGCGGGCCACCCGGTCACCGGCACCCGCGTCGAGTACCAGGCGGGCACCGATACCGCCACCACGACCATCCACTACGTCACCAGCGATGGCGGCGACACCCTGATCGCCGCAATGCCCCACCAAACCGCGGGACGTGCCGCTGAATCTGACTGCGACGCAGGCGAATACCCGAGCATCTACGGTGTGCTGGCAGTGTGCCGGGGCTCGAAGCTGAGCTGGTCGGTGCCCGCAGTCGCACCCAGCGGTGCCCTGGACCTTTCGTCCCTCGGCGACGAGGACCGCGCACGTCTGGCCGACCAGGTGCGCGCGGATGTGGCGGCCACCAAGACCTTCGCGGCCGACACCTACTTCGGCGGCAAGTCCCTCTACCGGGCCGCCAACCTGCTCGAGGTGGCCAGGCAGGTGGGCGCCGACGATTCGGTGGCCACGCTCACCGAACGGCTCAGCACCGCCCTCGACGACTGGACGGACCCCGACGGCTGTGCCCTGCGTACCGAACGGTGCTTCGTCTACGACCCGGACGCGAAGGGGATCGTGGGCCTGGCCACCTCGTTCGGCTCTGAGGAGTTCAACGACCACCACTTCCACTACGGCTACTTCTTCTATGCCGCGGCGGTGGTCGCCGCCGACAACCCCGAGGCTGTTCAACGCTGGGCGCCTGTGCTGAACCTGCTCGCCGCCGATCTCGCCTCCAGCGGAGGCAGCGACCTCTTTCCCGCCCGGCGGGTGTTCGACGCCTACGCCGGCCACTCCTGGGCCAGCGGCACCTCGCCGTTCGGCGACGGCAACAACCAGGAGTCCAGTTCGGAGGCCGTGACCGCCTGGAACGGGTTGGCCCTCTGGGCCGCCGTCAGCGACCAGGCGAACCTCACCGCCGCGGCCGAGTGGATGCTCTCCAGCGAGGCGGCGTCCTCCCGCGCCTACTGGACAGACTTCGACCTGGACGAGCCGGTCTACCGGGGATTCGACCACACCGTCACCTCGCTGGTCTGGGGCGGCAAACGCGACTACGCCACCTGGTTCAGCGCCGAGCCCAGCGCCATGCTGGGCATCCTGGTGCTGCCGATGAGCCCCGTCGCCGGGTACCTCGGCGGCGACCCCGACCGGGTGACGGCGAACCTCGCCGACGCCCTGTCGAATGACAACTACGACGTGATGTTCGGCGACTACCTGCTGATGTACGCCGGTCTGCGCGGCCCGGAGGCCGCATCCGCCGCCCTGACTGTGGCCGAGAAGCTGCCGGAGGAACGGATCGACGACGGCAACAGCCGCAGCTACCTGCTGGCCTGGCTGATGCGGTGGAGGACGCCGACGGTCGGATAGCGGAGTCGGATAGGGGAGGATTGGGGGATCATGGCAACCCTCACCGCCCTCCCGCACGTCACCGACCCCGACCAGCTTTTCGAGGCATTCGAATCCTGGGCGTCGGATGCGGGCCTGCGGCTGTACCCGGCGCAGGAGGAAGCGGTCATCGAGATCGTGTCGGGGGCGCACCTGATCCTCTCCACCCCCACCGGCACTGGCAAGTCCCTGGTGGCCGTCGGTGCGCACTTCGCCGCCCTCTCGGCCGGCAAGCGCAGCTTCTACACCGCCCCGATCAAGGCGCTTGTGAGCGAGAAGTTCTTCGCCCTGGTCGAGATCTTCGGCGCCGAGAACGTGGGCATGATGACCGGCGACTCGTCGGTCAACTCCGACGCCCCGATCATCTGCTGCACCGCCGAGATCCTCGCCAACCTGGCCCTGCGCAACGGCGAGGACACCCCGGTCGACCAGGTCGTGATGGACGAGTTCCACTTCTACTCCGACCCCGACCGCGGCTGGGCCTGGCAGGTGCCGTTGTTGCTGCTGCCGCGGGTGCAGTTCATCCTGATGTCGGCCACCCTCGGCGACGTCACCGACATCGCCGCCGACCTGTCCCGCCGCACCAACCGCGACACCGCCGTCGTCACTGGCGTGGAGCGTCCGGTTCCGCTGCATTACTTCTACGAGACCACCCCGGTGCACGAGACCGTGGAGGACCTGCTCAAGACCGGTCAGGCGCCCGTCTACATCGTGCACTTCGCCCAGGCCGCCGCCCTCGAACGGGCCCAGGCGCTCTCCAGCGTGAAGGTCGTCACCAAGGAGCAGAAGGAGGCCATCGCCGAGCTCATCGGTGAGTTCAGGTTCACCACCAGCTTCGGCAAGACGCTCTCCAGGCTCATCCGGATGGGCATCGGTGTGCACCACGCCGGCATGCTGCCCAAGTACCGCCGCCTGGTGGAGCAGCTCGCCCAGCGGGGCCTGCTCCGGGTGATCTGCGGCACCGACACCCTCGGCGTCGGCATCAACGTGCCCATTCGCAGCGTGCTCTTCACCGCGCTGACCAAGTACGACGGCGTCAAGATGCGCCAGCTCAACGCCCGTGAATTCCACCAGATCGCCGGCCGGGCCGGCCGGGCCGGTTTCGACACCGCCGGCACCGTGATGATCCAGGCGCCCGACCACGAGACCGAGAACCTCAAGGCCATTCAGAAGGCCGGCGACGACCCCAAGAAGAAGCGCAAGATCATCCGCAAGCGTGCCCCCGAGGGCTTCGTCTCCTGGGGCGAGCCGTCGTTCCGGCGCCTTGTGGACGCCGAGCCGGAGACCCTCACCTCGAGCATGCAGATGACCAGCGCCATGCTGATCAACGTGATCGCCCGCGGCGGTGACGCGTTCGCGAACGTGTACTCGCTGGTGTTCGACAACCACGAACCGTGGAAACGCCAGCTCGCCCACGCCCGACGGGCCCTGGGCATCTACAAGACCCTGCGCGCGGCCGGGATCGTGGAGCAACATTTCGACGAGCTCAACGACCGGGTGGACATCCGCCTGACCGTCGATCTGCAGGCGAACTTCGCGCTCAACCAGCCGCTGTCGCCCTTTGCGCTGGCCGCGTTCGACCTGCTAGACATCGAGGCGCCCACCTACGCCCTCGACATGATCTCGGTGCTCGAATCGACCCTCGACGACCCGCGTCCGGTGCTGATGGGCCAGCAGTTCGCGGCCCGCGGCGAGGCCGTGAACGCCATGAAGAGCGAGGGCATCGAATACGACCAGCGGATGGAGCTGCTCGAGGAGATCACCTGGCCCAAGCCGCTCGACGAGCTGCTCAGCTACGCGTTCGAGACCTACAAGCAGTCCCAGCCCTGGATCGCCGACTTCCCGCTGCGACCCAAGACCGTGGTGCGCGACATGTACGAACGGGCCATGTCGTTCGGCGAGTTCGTGGCCTACTACAAGCTCGCCCGCAGCGAGGGAGTGGTGCTGCGCTACCTCTCGGATGCCTACCGGGCCGCCCGGCAGACCATCCCTGACGAGGCCAAGACCGAAGACCTGCTCGACCTGATCGAGTGGCTCGGCGAGCTCGTGCGGCAGGTGGACTCCAGCCTGCTCGACGAGTGGGAGGAACTCATCCACCCCGACCTGGCCGCGCACGAAAGCACCGCGAACGCCGTGGTGCCACCCGCGCCGCACCGGCTCACCACCAACACCCGGGCGTTCCGGATCCTGGTGCGCAACGAGCTGTTCCGACGGGTGCAGCTGGCCGCGCTGGAGAATTACGACGCCCTCGGCGACCTCGACCGCGACAGCGGCTTCGGGGCGGATGCCTGGGCCGACGCCATGGACGGCTACTACGCCGAACACGACGAGTTGCTGGCCGGGGCGAACGCCCGCGGCGCCGGGTTGCTCATCCTCGACGAGGGCGCCACGGTCTGGACCGCCAGGCAGATTTTCGACGACCCGGCCGGCGACCACGACTGGGGTATCAGCGCCACTATCGACCTCGCCGAGAGCGACGAGGCCGGCTTCGCCGTGCTGCAGGTGACCGGGATCAACCGGCTCTAGCCGCCGAGACGAGGAATTCGCATGGATGCACCGAAGAAGCGACTGGCCGTCCCCACGGATTCCCTCGACACCGTGGACTGGGGCCTGCTCGGGCTGCTGCGCTCCAACGCACGCCTGTCCAACGCCGCCCTGGCGGCATCGGTGGGTATCGCCGCATCCACCTGCCTCGAACGGGTGCGTTCGCTGGTGAACCGCGGGGTTATCCGCCGGTTCACGGTGGACGTCGACCCGGCCGCGCTGGGGCTTGGCGTGCAGGCCATGATCAGCATCAACATCCACTCGGGCGCCCGGTCGCAGATCACCCCGTTCGCCACCCGCATCCGTGACCTGCCCGAGGTGGTGCAGTTCTTCTTCGTGGGCGGCAACGAGGACTTCCTCGTGCACGTGGCCGTGCGGGACACCGCCGGGCTGCGCCGTTTCGTGGTCGACAACCTCTCGGCCGACCCTGTCGTGGCGGCCACCCGCACCAGCGTCATCTTCGACCACGTGACGCCGCCGCTCTAGCCGCCACCGCCCGCCTCCCATCCCGCGCGCGTCGCCGGACCCAACTGTTCCCGAATCGGACTTTTACGGCCGGTGTGCGGGGCACAATTGTCCGGACGGGGAACAGTTGTGGGCGGCGGGCACAGCGAACCGGCGTAACCTCGGGCCATGGCATCTTCAAACACTCAGCCGGAATCCCCGATCAACACGCCGAAGCCGGCACCCAGGCCGGGCCCGCGGCCCGGCCCCGGCCCGCAGCACGGCGCACAGCCGGACCCGCAGCGGGATGCACAGCCGGCTGGGCGGCCGGCTGTGGCCGCGCTGACCGGGCCCATCCGCGCCGCCGTCATCGGCTTCGGGCTCTCCGGCCGCGTCTTCCACGCGCCGTTCCTCGCGGCCAACCCCGACTTCTCGCTCGAGGCGATCGTGACCGGCGACCCGGAGCGCGGCGCCAGGGCGACCGAGAGCTACCCCGGCGTGCGGATCGTGCCCACCGCCGAGGCTCTGTTCGCCCGGGCGGCCGACCTCGACCTTGTCGTGATCGGCACCCCGCCGGACACCCACGTTGCACTGGCCAACGCCGCCCTCGATGCGGGCCTTGCCGTCGTCATCGACAAGCCGTTCGCGGTGGATTCCGAGCAGGGCTGGGCGCTGCTGAACCGGGCCGAGAGCCTGGGGCTGCCGCTCACGGTGTTCCAGAACCGCCGCTGGGACGGCGACTTCCTCACCCTGCAGGCCCTCCTGGCCGATGGCGCCCTCGGCGACGTCTACAGGTTCGAGTCGAGGTTCGAGTTCTTCAAGCCCGGAACCCCGCGCAGTTGGAAGGCCGGGGCGACCCCTGCCGCGGGCGGCGGCGTGCTCTACGATCTCGGCGCGCACCTGATCGACCAGGCCGTGCTGCTGTTCGGCCCCGTCGATGACTTCACCGCCGAACTGTCCACCCGCCGCCCCGGCGGCGCCGCCGACGACGACTCGTTCGTGTCGCTGCACCACGGCTCCGGGGTGCGCTCGCACCTGTGGGTGAGCTCGTTCGCCGCACAGGCCGGCCCGCGGTTCAGGGTGCTCGGCTCGGCCGCCGGCTACACCAAGTGGGGAGTGGACGGCCAGGAGGCCGCCATCCAGGCCGGCAACCTGCCCAGCGACGCGGACTTCGGACTCGAACCCGAAGCCACCTGGGGCCGGCTCGGCGCTGACGGCGCCAGCCAGGTCGTTCCGACCCAGCGCGGCCGTTACACGGCCTTCTACGAGGGCCTGGCGAACGCGTTGCTGCGCGGAGCCCCGTTGCCGGTGAACGCGGTCGAATCGGCGCACACCATCGAGCTGATCGAACGCATCCACGCCTCCGTGAGCTGACCCGCGCCGGACCGCGCCGCGCCGGACCGGGCCGGACCGGGCCGGGCCGGGTGATCAGCCCGTCTTGGTCCAGTCAAGGTTGATAACCTGTCGGAGGTAGATGTCCTCGCCGAGCCCCGAGACCTTCGGGTTCATGCGCAGGAGTTGCTGCATCGGCAGGTCGAAGCGCTGGGCGATGTCGAAGAACGAGTCGCCCTCGATCACGGTGTAGCTGATCGGGCTGCCGGCGCCGTCGTAAACCGGCGCTGCCTGGGCGCCCGGAATCGCGCCGAGGTCGACGGCGGGGCCCTCCGGAATGGGCTCGGCCGGCACCTCGGGGTTCGCAATGGGGTCTGGGGCGGGCGCCTCGGCCACCGGCGGCGGTGTGGGGGTCGGTGTCGGTGTGGGGGTCGGCGTGGGTGTCGGTGTCGGCGTCTGGGTGACCACAACCGTCGCCGTCACCGTCGGCGCCGGCGCGGCAGCACAGCCGGCCAGCGCCAGGCCACCGACCAGCATTGCCGACAGCATGACGCCCCGCGGGGTCGGCCGGGCGCGGGCGGCGCGGTGCGGAGCAGGTGGGCGCTGAGCACGTGTGAGCGAAGCGGCCGACTGCGGTGAATGGTTGAGAACGTTGATGGTGTACCCCCGAGAAGATAGTTTAGGTCAGGGATTCTCCCGGCACTGCCGACGTGCTGTGCCTAAAACGGGGGGCAGCACGCCGTGGCCCCAGGCCGCCGCTGGGACGGCTTCGGGTCGGCACGGGAAACTTGGCCACAACCCCGACCCCGGAGTTCGGGTTCGGGGTCATCGTGGTCGGGGGCCGGCGGCAGCAGC
The DNA here is from genome assembly GCF_004402695.1 of Cryobacterium adonitolivorans. GTDB lineage: Bacteria > Actinomycetota > Actinomycetes > Actinomycetales > Microbacteriaceae > Cryobacterium > Cryobacterium adonitolivorans. Next base: position 13,071 of record NZ_SOFL01000005.1, read on the forward strand.
TCGTCGGGGGGGATCCCCAGGCGGCGGTGGCGGAGGAGGCCGCTGACCCGACGAGCAGGAGCGCGCTCAGCACTCGATGACGTTGACCGCGAGGCCGCCTTCGCTGGTCTCCTTGTACTTGGTCATCATGTCCAGGCCGGTCTGCCGCATCGTCTCGATGACGGTGTCGAGCGACACCAGGTGGGTGCCGTCGCCGTGCAGCGCCAGGCGCGCCGCCGACACGGCCGTCGACGCGGCGATGGCGTTGCGTTCGATGCAGGGCACCTGAACGAGCCCGCCGACGGGGTCGCAGGTGAGGCCGAGGTGGTGCTCCATCGCAATCTCCGCGGCGTTCTCCACCTGGCGCGGGGTTCCGCCGAGCACCGCGCAGAGCGCCCCAGCGGCCATGGCGCAGGCCGAGCCGACCTCGGCCTGGCAGCCGCCTTCGGCGCCGGAGATCGAGGCGTTCGCCTTGACCAGGGAGCCGATCGCCACCGCGGTGAGCAGGAACCGGCGGATGCCGGCCGTGTTCGCGCCGGGGACGAAGCGCAGGTAGTAGTGCGCGACGGCGGGGATGATGCCCGCGGCGCCGTTGGTGGGGGCCGTGACGACGCGGCCGCCGGAGGCGTTCTCCTCGTTCACCGCGAGGGCGAATGCGTGCAGCCACTCGGTCGAGGTGTCCCGCTCGCGCTGGTGCATACCGTCGTATTCCTCGAGCTGCATACGGATCGCGGAGGCGCGGCGTTTGACGCCGAGGCCGCCGGGCAGGGTGCCGGACGCGTCCAGGCCGGCCTCGACGCAGGCGTGCATGGTCGCCCAGATCGCGTCCAGCCCGGCGTCCAGCCTGTCGGTGCCGTGGATGGCCTCCTCGTTGGCGCGGGCGACGTCGCTGATGCCGATGCCGTTGCTGTCGCAGAGCGCCAGCAGGGCGGCGCTGGAGGCGTACGGCATCGGCTGGGCCACCGTGGCTGCGGGCCGGATCGGGTCGCCGTCGCGGCGGATGAAGCCGCCGCCGATGGAGTAGTAGGTCTCCTCGAGCAGGGCAGGGGCGCCCGGGTCGTCGCTCCAGGCCGAGAGCGTCATCGCGTTGGGGTGCCCGGGCAGCCGGGTGCGCGGTTCGAAGACCACATCGCTCTTCTGCACGGCCACCGAGTGGCTGCCGTTCAGCAGCAGGGTGGCCTCGTCGGCGAGGTCGACCCAGCGGTTGCGCACCTCGGCGGGGTCACAGGCCTCGGGAGTGAAGCCGGCCAGTCCCGCCAGGATCGCGTCGGGGGTGCCGTGGCCGAGACCGGTGGACCCGAGCGAGCCGAACAACGAGCAGCGGATTCGGCGCACCTCGGGCAGCCGCCCGGTGTCGGCGAGGTGTCGCGCGAAGGCCAGGGCGGCCCGCATCGGGCCGACCGTGTGGGAACTGGATGGACCGATTCCGATGGAGAAGAGGTCGAGAGCCGATACGTACGCAGTCACACGCTCCATCGTACGCTGGCGGTCAGCCCAGGGCGGCGCGAACCCGGTCCGCCTGGTCGCGCAGGAACCCGAGAACCTCCGCCGAGGCCTCCACGGTGTACGGCACAGTATCGGGAATCCAGAGCAGGTCCGTGGCGAGGCCGGCCAGGTGGTCGCTCGTGATCGGCCACGCTGTCTGGGCCGCGGGCGTCAGGTCGCGGGGTGGGAACATCACCCGGGTCTGCTGCAATGCCTGGATGCGGTCGAGCCTGAAGGTGCGCCAGTAGGTGCGGGCGAGGTCCCAGGCCACCAGGTACCACCGGCGCCCTTGGGGCACCAGTATGTGCGGCTCGGCGCTACGGGAGGATTGCCGGCCGGACGCGGCCGTGTAGCCGAATCGGATCCGTTCGCTGTCCCGGCAGCTCAGAGCCAGCTGGGCCAGAAGGTCGGCATCCACCGTGGGCCCCTGCCCCGGAGCGCCGGCGGCAGCACCTGCTCGAGCTTGGCCAGGGCTCTCAGAGTGGTGTGTTCGGAGCCGCGCAGGCCTGCGGCGGCCTGGGAGCGCAGGCCCACGGCGATGGCGACGCCCTCGTCGTCGGTGAGCAGCAGGTCGGTCACGCCCAGCCTGTCGGCGAGTTTGCGGCTGGACCAGTGCCGGTGAGGCTGGATGAAGACGGCCGCAGCGGTCAACCCGCTCAGTTATGTGGTGCAGGCCGAACGTGACCTGTTCGCCGGCCAGCTGGCCACGCCCGCGGTGGTGGGCGGGTTCGTCGCCGCCACCGCGACGGCCGTGATCGGGCTGTGGGTCGGCATCCGGGCGATGCGGCGGTCGTAAGCCGGAGCCGGCGGGACGGTCAGCGAATGGTCTTGCGCGCCGTGATCTGCCCGGTGTCGAAGCCGAGCAGGTGCAGGCCGCCGTGGAAGCGGGCGTGCTCGATCTTGATGCAGCGGTCCATCACGATGGTGAGACCCTTCGACTCGCCGTACTCGGCGGCCTCCTGGTTCCAGATGCCCAGCTGCACCCACACAGTCGGCGCGCCCATCGCGATGGCGTCGTCGATGACCTGCGGGATGTCGGACGCCTTGCGGAAGACGTCGACGATGTCGGGCACCTCGGGGAGCGACGCCAGGTCGGGGTAGGCCTTCTGGCCCAGGATGGTGTCGGCGCGGGGGTTGACGAAGTAGACCCGGTAGTCGCTTGACTGCTGCATGTAGGTACCCACGAAGTAGCTGGACCTGGCCGGGTTCGGGGAGGCACCCACGATCGCGATCGACTTCGCGCGGCGCAGGATGCCCAGGCGCGCCTTGGCGTCCGGGCCCTCCCAGGTGCGCTGGGTGCGCAGCAGCCTGGCCAACGGGGAGTCGGCGGGAACGTTGCAGCTGAGCCCATTGGTCAGCTGCACCTGTTCGGTGGCGGTGGCGGTGTCCGTGGTCACTGCGCTCACTGGGTTCCTCCCGTGGCGGCGGCCTGGCTGAGTGCCTGGTCGAGATCGTAGATGATGTCGTCGACATCCTCAATGCCCACGCTGATGCGCACCAGGCCGGCCAGCACGCCGGCGTCGGCGAGCTGCTGCTCGCTGAGCTGGGCGTGGGTGGTGGAGGCCGGGTGGATGACGAGGGTCTTGGCGTCGCCGATATTGGCCAGGTGGCTGGCCAGGTCGACGGATTCGATGAAGGTGCGGCCGGCGTCGCGGCCGCCCTTGACACCGAAGCTGAACACCGAGCCCGGGCCCTTGGGCAGGTACTTGAGGCCGCGCTCGTAGTGCGGGTGGCTGGGCAGGCCGGCCCAGTTGACGAAGTCGACGCGCGGGTCTGCGTCCAGCCACTCGGCCACGATGCGGGCGTTGTCCACGTGCGCCTGCAGCCGGTAGGGCAGCGTCTCGACACCCTGGGCGAGCAGGAAGGCAGAGTGCGGGGCGAGGACGGGGCCGATGTCACGCAGCTGCTCGGCGCGGAGCCGGGTGAGGAAGGCGTACTCGCCGAAGTTGCCCGACCACTCCAGGCCGCCGTAGCTGGACACCGGCTCGGTGAAGAGCGGGAACTTGGCGCTGTGCCAGTTGAACCGGCCGCTCTCGACGACCACACCACCGAGGGTGGTGCCGTGGCCGCCGAGGAACTTGGTGGCGGAGTGGATGACGATGTCGGCACCCCACTCGATGGGCCGGCAGAGGTACGGCGTGGCAATGGTCGAGTCGATGATCAGCGGGATGCCGGCGGCGTGCGCCACGGCGGCGAGGCCCTCGATGTCGGCGACCTCACCGGACGGGTTGGCCACGGTCTCGGCGAAGATCAGCTTGGTCTTGTCCGTGATCGCGGCAGCGTAGTCGGCAGGGTCGGCGGACTGCACGAAGGTGGTCTCCACGCCGAACCGGCGCAGGGTGACGTCGAGCTGGGTGATCGAGCCGCCGTAGAGGTTGGCGCTGGAGACGATGTGGTCGCCAGCGCCAGCGAGGCTGGCGAAGGTGATGTACTGGGCGGCAAGGCCCGATGCCGTGGCGACGGCGCCCAGGCCGCCCTCGAGGCTGGCGATGCGCTCCTCGAACGCGGCCACGGTGGGGTTCGACAGCCGTGAGTAGACGTTGCCGTACTTCTGCAGGGCGAAGCGGGCCGCGGCATCCGCGGTGTCGTCGAACACGAACGCGCTGGTCTGGTAGATGGGCAGGGCCCGTGCTCCAGTCACAGCGTCGGGGATGTTCCCGGCGTGGATTGCCCTGGTCGTGAAGCCGTACTCGCGATCTGCCATGCAGTTACGCTACCCGTCCGGAATGGGCGCCCCGGCCGGGCGGCGTAACAGAGCGCCACACGGCTCAGCTGAGGCGCACGGCGGCCAGGGCCAGGGCCGCGATGAGCAGCCACGAGGCCAGGCCGACACCCAGCGCCCGGCCGCCGGTGCGCACGAGGTCGGTCAGGCGCACGGCGGTGCCCAGACCGAACAGTGCCATCGCCAGCAACACGGTCTGCACCAGGTCGGCGGCGTCAAGCACCGTCGGGGGCACCGGAACGAAGGTGCGCACGAGCACCATGACCAGGAAGCCCGCGACGAAGAGGGGCACCACCGGGGGACGCCGGACGGTGCGATCGATTTGGCCTCCCGGCGCCGCACCGGCCGCCACGGCCACCCGCCGGCGCTCGTACACCGCAACGCCCGCCACGAGCGGCGCCAGCATCAGCACCCGGGTGAGCTTGACGACCACGGCCACGGCGAGGGCCGCCGACCCGGCGATCTGCGCCGTGGCGACGACCTGGCCCACATCGTGCACGCCGGCGCCGACCCAGTGGCCGAACTGCAGGTCGGTCAGGCCCAGCGGATGCCAGAGCAGCGGCAGCACGCCGATCGCGAGGGTGCCGCACAGGGTGACCAGCGCCACCGGGGTGGCGGTCTCCCGGTCCCTGGCCTTGACCACGCCGCTCATCGCGCCGATCGCAGAGGCGCCGCAGACGGCGAAGCCCGTGGCGATGAGCAGCGGCTGGTGGCCGAGCAGGCCGACCCGGCGGCCGAGCCACAGGGTGCCGAAGAAGGTCAGCACCACGATGAGCACGGTGCTGGTGATCGTGATCCAGCCCAGACCGATGATGTCCACGAGACTGAGCTTGAGGCCGAGCAGCACCACCCCCAGGCGCATCAGCCGATTGGCTGCCAGCGTCAGCCCGGGGGAGAGCACCCCGGTGAGCGCCGGGCGCAGCACGGGCAGCTGCCCCACCACGATGCCCAGCAGCACGGCCGCGGTTAGCAGCGGCACCGCGGGGACAACGGCGTGCACGCCCCACGCCACGAGCGCGGCGCCCGCGGCCAGCGCAACTCCTCGCATCCACATTGGGTCAACTTTACCCATCGGCGAGGGTGTCAGCGGTGGTGGAAGCGCTGCACCATCGGGCAGTCGAACGGGTCGCGGGCGGCCAGGCCCACCTTGTTGAGATAGGCGACGACGATGCCGTAAGACTCGAACAGGCCGGTCTCGGTGTAGAGGATCTTGTTCGACTCGCAGTATTCCTTGGTGATCTCCTGCGCCTTGCGCAGGTGAGGGCGGGCCATGTTCGGGAACAGGTGGTGCTCGACCTGGTAGTTCAGGCCGCCCATGAAGGTGTCCATGAAGGTGCCGCCGCGGATGTTGCGCGACGTGAGCACCTGGCGACGCAGGAAATCGACCTTGCTCTCGTGCGGCAGCTGCGGCATGCCCTTGTGGTTGGGGGCGAAGGAGGCGCCCATGTAGACACCGAAGACGGCCATCTGCACGCCGACGAAGGCGAACGCCATGCCCAGCGGCAAGAAGTAGAAGATGACGCCCAGGTAGATGACGATACGGCTGGTGAGCATGGTGATCTCGAGCCAGCGCTTGTCGACCTTGCCCTTGCCAAAGACGGTCTTGAAGCCGTGGATGTGCAGGTTGATGCCCTCAAGCGTGAGCAGCGGGAAGAACAGGTAGCCCTGCTTGCGGGTGATGAAGGAGGTGAGCCAGTTGACCTCTGAGGCATCCTTCTCATTGAAGCGGATCACGTCGGGGTCGATGTCGGGGTCCTTGCCCACCACGTTGGGGTTGGCGTGGTGGCGGCTGTGCTTGGTCATCCACCAGGCGTAGCTGATGCCGACGAAGAGGTTCGCGAGGATGCGGCCGGCCCGGTCGTTGGCGGGGCCGGACTGGAAGACCTGGCGGTGCGACGCCTCGTGGGCGAGGAACGCGAACTGGGTGAGGATGATGCCGAGCACGCCGGCGATGATCAGCTGGTACCAGGAGTCGCCGAGCAGCACGAAGCCGACGCCGAGGCCCGCGGTGATCAGCACCAAGGCGGCGAAGACGCCCCAGTAGAAGCCCGTACGGCGGCCGAGCAGACCGAGATTGCGCACGGTGTGCAGCAGGGAGGAGTACTCGGTGGTGGGGTTCTTGGAGTCGCCACCCTTGCGAGTGCGGACAATACGTACCGTGGGTGCGGCAGATGCTTCCGACATGAGGCCTTTGGTTTGTATCTGGACTTCTCAGTCGGTTATAGAGCAAACACTCGTCAAGCAGATACCGGCCATCCTACGGGTTCAGGGCTCAAAAACCCCTCGAATTCACACGCCTTTAACAGGGGATGTATTCCAATTTCGGCATATGTCGCGAGACATGCACGCGCTGCAATAGGAGCGTTGATGCTGGTCAGCGCCAGCTCGGCAGCCAGATGTGCGCCTGCCAGAACGCGAACGGGACCTGGGCACCGGTCCAGAGCGGGAAGTAGTAGGCGCTGACGATCGTGGCCAGGGCCAGGAACACCGCCACGATCGCCCGGCCGGAGCCGCTCTTGAGGAGCAGGCCGATCACCAGGGTGAGGCCGAGGATCAGGTACGGCTCGAACGCGATCGTATAGAACTGGAACACCGTGCGGTTCAGGTACATCAGCCAGGGCAGGTAGCCCGCGACCACACCCATCAGGATCAGGCCGACCCGCCATTCCCGGTAACGCACGAGCCGGTAGGTCAGGTACAGGATGGCGGCGGTGGCCGCCCACCAGATCAGAGGGTTGGCGATGCCGGTGATGGCCTCTGAGCAGGTGGCGTACCCGCAGCCGTTCTCACCCAGGGACGAGCCCTGGTAGTACATGCTCGTGGGCCGGCTCATCAGCAGCCAGGTGAGGGGGTTGGCCTGGTACGGATGCGGGGTGACCAGGCCGACGTGGTAGCCGTAGGCGGCCGACTGGTAGTGCCAGAAGCTCTGCAGGCTGTGCGGCACCCAGGCGAGAGCACCGGTCCAGGCCTGCCCGGCCTGATCTGCCCAGTCCCGGTAGTAGCCGCCGCGGGTGAGGAACCAGCCGGTCCACGAGACCAGGAAGGTCAGCACGGCCACGGGCACCAGGAGCAGGAAGGTCACCGGCCCCTGCTTGAGGATCGCGCCGCTGGCCCAGAACGGCAGCCCCGCCCGACGGCGGGCGAGCGCGTCGACCACCACGAGATAGATGCCGAAGGCGGCCAGGAAGTAGGCCCCCGACCACTTCACCGAACAGGCCAGACCGAAGGCCAGGCCCGCGGCCAGCACCCACGGCCGCCACCAGAGCGCGGGGCCCCAGGTGGGCTCGATCTCGTTGTCCCGCTTCTCGTTCAGCCACTCCCCGAGGCGGGCCCGGTGGTGATCCCGGTCCATCAGCACCGCGCCGAAGCCGAGCAGGGAGAAGAACATCACGTAGTTGTCGAGCAGCGCCACCCGGCTCATCACGATGGCGTTGCCGTCGATGGCGAGGAGGAAACCGGCGATCGTGCTCAGCAGCACCGAGCCGAAGAGCTTCTGGGCGATCAGCATGAGCAGCACGACGGCGAGCAGCCCGACCAGCGCCGTCACGACCCGCCAGGCGAAAGGGTTGTCGGCGCCGAATGCCGCCAGCCCCAGGGCGATCAGCCATTTGCCGAGCGGCGGATGCACCACGAACGACGGTGCGGTGCCGAAGATATTGCTCTGCCCGGCGGCGAACAGGGCGTCGGCTCCATCCGGCCAGGTGGACTCGTAGCCGTTGTTGAACAGGCTCCAGGCGTCCTTCACATAGAACGTCTCGTCGAACACCAGCGTGCCGGGGTGGCCGAGGTTCCAGAACCGCAGGACGCCCGCTAGCAGCACCACCAGCACCGGACCGGCCAGGCGAACCCACCGGTGGGCCCACAGGGCGCTCCAACGGTCGGTCACACGATCGTTCGCAGGGTGGGTGAGGAGCACCTGACCATCGTAGTGAGCCACTGCTGCGAGACTGAGACCATGATCATTCTGGCTGCCACTCCCATCGGAAACCTCGGGGACGCCTCGACCCGCCTGATCGAGGCGCTGCGCACCAGCACCGTCATCGCCGCCGAGGACACCCGGGTGACCGTGCACCTGCTCAAGGCCCTCGGAGTGGAGAACCGGCCCCGGCTGATCGCCCTGCACGACCACAACGAGCGCGGCAAGGCCGCCGAACTCGTCGAACTCGCCCGCGACACCGACCTGCTCGTGCTCAGCGATGCCGGCATGCCCACGGTCTCCGACCCCGGCTTCCACCTGGTGGATGCCGCTGTCGCCGCCGGCGTGACCGTCACGGCGCTGCCCGGCCCGTCGGCCGTGCTCACCGCGCTGGCCGTCTCCGGCCTGCCCACCGACAGGTTCACCTTCGAGGGCTTCCTGCCTCGCAAGCACGGCGAGCGGATGCAGGCGCTGCGCGAGGTGGCCACCGAACGCCGCACCATGGTCTTCTTCGAATCGCCCAACCGGCTCGCCGCCTCGCTCACCGACCTCGCCGCCGCGCTGGGCGCCGACCGCCGCGTGGTGGTCTGCCGGGAACTGACCAAGTTCTACGAAGAGGTCAAGCGGGGCACCGCCGCGGAACTGGCCGAATGGGCCGCGGAGGGCGTCCGCGGCGAGATCTGCATCGTGGTCGCCGGGGCAACCCCCCGGGTGCTTGACCTGGCCACCGGGGTCGAAGAGGTTCTGGCCCTGGTCGCGGCCGGTGCACGCCTGAAGGACGCCGCGGCCGACGTGTCCGCCGCATCAGGGCTCGGCAAGCGCGACCTCTACGAGGCCGCGCTCACCGGCAAGGCCGCCGGTGCCGGGTCGCCCCGCCAGAAGGCCGCCCCGCAGCCCGAGTTGCCGCTGGACTGAGCCGGTGCCGGGCAGCAGCGCGGCGTAACAGGGTCTGGCGCCTCCGCAGGTCCCCATAAGATGTGAGCATGTCCGACGGCTCATCTTTTTACATCACCACGCCTATTTTCTATGTGAATGATGTCCCGCACATCGGGCACGCCTACACGGAGGTGGCCGCGGATGTGCTTGCCCGCTGGCACCGCCAGCGCGGGGAGGACACCTGGCTGCTCACCGGCACCGACGAGCACGGCCAGAAGATCCTGCGCACCGCCACGGCCAACGGAGTCACTCCCAAGGAGTGGGCCGACCGTCTGGTCGAGACCGCGTGGAAGCCGCTGCTGAAGACCGTCGACATCACCAACGACGACTTCATCCGCACCACTGACGTGCGCCACGAGGTGAACGCGCAGAAGTTCCTGCAGCACCTCTTCGACGCCGGCCACATCTACACGGGCGAGTACGAGGGCTTCTACTGTGTGGGCTGTGAGGAGTACAAGCAGCCCGGTGACCTCGTCGACGGCGCCGGCGAATACACCGGCCAGCAGGTCTGCGCCATCCACTCCATCCCCGTCGAGCTGCTGCACGAGAAGAACTACTTCTTCCGCATGAGCACCTTCACCGACCGGCTGCTGGCCATGTACGAGGCCAACCCCACCTTCATCCAGCCCGAATCCGCCCGCAACGAGGTCATCTCCTTCGTCAAGCAGGGCCTGAGCGACCTGTCGATCTCGCGGTCGAGCTTCGACTGGGGCATCAAGGTGCCGTGGGACGACAGCCACGTCGTCTACGTCTGGTTCGACGCGCTGCTCAACTACATCACCGCCGCCGGTTACGGCCAGGACGACGAGAAGTTCAGCCGGCTCTGGCCCGCCACGCACATCGTCGGCAAGGACATCCTGCGCTTCCACGCCGTCATCTGGCCCGCGATGCTGCTGGCCGCCGGACTGCCCGTGCCCACCCAGGTGTTCGGCCACGGCTGGCTGCTCGTCGGCGGCGAGAAGATGAGCAAGTCCAAGCTCACCGGCATCGCACCGAACCAGATCACCGACACCTTCGGTTCCGACACGTTCCGGTACTACTTCATGCGCGCGATCAGCTTCGGCCAGGACGGCTCCTTTTCCTGGGAGGACCTGTCCGCCCGCTACCAGTCCGAGCTCGCCAACGGCTTCGGCAACCTCGCCTCCCGCGTCATCGCCATGGTCGTGCGCTACTGCGACGGCGAGATCCCGGGCGTCGGCACACCCACCGAAGCGGATGCCGCCATCCGCGAAACCGAGATCCGGGTCACCCAGGTCGCCGACGCGGCCATCGACAGGCTCGCCCTGCACGAGGCCCTCGCCGCTGTGTGGGAGCTCGTTGATGAGCTCAACGGCTACATCACCACGCAGGAACCGTGGGCGTTGGCCAAGAACCCCGACGACCGCGAACGCCTCGAAACGGTGCTGCACACCGTGGTGCGCGGGCTCGGCACCCTCGCCGTGCTGCTCTCCCCGGTGACCCCGCAGGCCACCGCGACGCTCTGGGCCGCCCTCGGTGGCACCGGGCTCGTGCAGGATCAGCCGATCGACCGGGCCTGGGAATGGACCGGCGGCACCCACGTCTCGCCGCTGGCCGCCTTGTTCCCGCGCATCGAGGCCACTGTTGGCTAACGATTCAGCCGACTCCACCCACATCCGCTCGCGCGAGGCCACCGCCGGCCGCGACCTCGTTTACCCGCCGGCACCGGTGCCGCTGGTCGTCGGCGTCTACGACAACCACACGCACCTCGACCCTTCGACAAGCTCAGGGCGGCGGTTGTCCGATGGTGCGTCTCCGCTTTCGGTCGCCGAGCAGCTCGACCTGGCCTCCAGCGTGGGCGTGCGCGGCGTCATCCAAGTGGGCACCGACGTGGCCACCTCCCGCTGGTCGGCCGAGATGGCGGCCCGTGAGCCGCGGATGCTCGCCGCCGTCGCCATCCACCCCAACGACGCGCCGGAGCTGGAGATCGCCGGCACCCTCGACGAGGGCCTCGCGGTGATCGACGAACTCGCCGGCCGGCCCCGGGTGGTCGCCATCGGCGAAACCGGCCTGGACTTCTACCGCACCGCCCCCGACGGCCGGGCGGCCCAGTTCCGGTCGTTCGAGGCGCACATCGAGATCGCCAAACGGCACGGCCTCGCCCTGCAGATCCACGACCGGGACGCCCACGACGAGGTCGCTCGGACCCTGTTGCGGGTCGGCGCCCCGGAGCGCACAGTCTTCCACTGCTTCTCCGGCGGTGCCGAGCTGGCCCGGCTCTGCGCCGACCAGGGCTGGTATATGTCCTTCGCCGGCCCGGTGAGCTTCAAGAACGCCGTCACGCTGCGTGAAGCTCTCGACGTGGCCCCGCGCGCACTGCTGCTGGTGGAGACCGACGCGCCGTACCTCACGCCCACCCCGCATCGCGGTCGCCCCAACGCACCGTATCTGCTGCCGCACACCCTGCGCGCCATGGCCGAGCACTTGCAGACCGATGTCTCCGTGCTCGCCGCCCAGATCACCTCGAACACTGAACTCGTCTACGGCCGCTGGGACGCGGAACCCGTGGTGTTGACCGACACCCCCCGAGACCCCCGCATCAGCCCGGCCGGAGGCCTCGCATGACCGACTCTGCCCACCACTCTGCCAAAGAGCCCGCCGCCCTGCTCGGGCCGGCCGAGATCCGCGACCTCGCCGAGATGCTCGGGGTGAACCCGACCAAGAAGCTCGGCCAGAACTTCGTCATCGACCCCAACACCGTGCGGCGCATCGTCAAGGTCGCCGCCGTGCAGCCCGATGAAACCGTGGTGGAGGTGGGCCCGGGGCTGGGTTCGCTCACCCTGGGGATCCTCGAGGCGGGCGCCGCCGTCGTGGCCGTCGAGATCGACGACCGCCTCGCCGAGCAGCTGCCGCTCACGGTGCAGCTGATGCAGCCCGGCGCCGCGCTCACCGTCATCCGTGCCGACGCGCTGAAAATCGCCGAACTGCCCGGTGACCCCACTCGCCTCGTGGCGAACCTGCCCTACAACGTGTCGGTGCCGGTGTTGCTGCACCTGCTCGAGCACTTCGCGTCCATCCACGCCGGTGTGGTGATGGTGCAGGCCGAGGTGGGCGAGCGCCTCGCCGCGACGCCGGGCTCGAAAATCTACGGCAGCCCCAGCGTCAAGGCCGCCTGGTACGGGCAGTTCCGCACCGCCGGAAAGGTCAGCCGGCAGGTGTTCTGGCCGGTCCCCAACGTCGACTCCATCCTCATCGCATTCGAACGGCGCACCGAGGCGCTCGAATCCGAGCAATTGCGCCTGGCGACGTTCGCCCTGGTGGACGGGGCCTTCCAGCAACGCCGCAAGATGCTGCGCCAGTCCCTGTCGGGCGTGCTCGGCGACTCGGCCCAGGCGACGGCGGTGCTCACCGCGGCCGGAATCGACCCTACCGAGCGCGGCGAGCAGCTCACCGTCCACGATTTCCTGGCCATCGCCCGATCCTGGCTGGCCTAGGTTAGGAACATGACCACCACGGCGACCTCACCGGTTGTGCATGCGCGGGCCCCGGGCAAAATCAACGTCTTCCTCAAAGTGGGTGCCGTGATGGACGACGGTTACCACGATCTCGCCACGGCGTTCCAGGCCGTCTCCCTCTACGAAGACGTTCGAGCCCGCGCCTCCGACGACTTCAGCGTCGAATTCACCGGGTCTGTCGATTCGTCGGCCCTGGCCGTCGACGGCAGCAACCTCGCGATCAAGGCGGCCCGGGCGTTGGCCAGGGCCACCGGATTCGCCGGCGGGGTGCACCTCGAGATCGACAAGAACGTGCCCATCGCCGGCGGCATGGGCGGCGGCTCGGCGGATGCCGCGGCCACTCTGCTCGCCTGCGACGCGCTCTGGGGGACCGAGCTCAGCAAGGAGGAGCTGCTGAAGATCGCGGCAACCCTCGGCGCCGACGTGCCGTTCGCGTTCACCGGCGGCACCGCCATCGGCACCGGTCGCGGCGACCAGCTGAGCCCCGCGCTGGCCAAGGGCACCTTCCACTGGGTGCTCGCCCTTGCCGAGTTCGGCATGTCGACACCCTCGGTGTACAGCGAGCTGGACCGGCACCGCACCCGGCACGCCCAGGACATCTTCCCCGCCCAGCAGCAGCCCACCGTGGACTCGGACGTGCTGCAGGCCCTGCGCGCGGGGGACCCGGCCATGCTCGCCGACACGATGCACAACGACCTGCAGGCCCCCGCGCTGCAGCTGGCGCCCGGCCTGGGCCGGGTGCTCGAACTCGGCGAGGCCAACGGAGCGCTGGCCGGCATCCTCTCGGGTTCCGGTCCCACCGTGGCGTTCCTGGTGCCCGACCTGGATGCCGGCCTCGAACTGACGGTGGCGCTCAGCGCCGCCCGGCTGAATGTGGTGCGCGCGACCGGCCCCGTGCACGGCGCCCGAATCCTCACCTCCTAGCCGTACGCAGCGGGCACCGTCGCCGACGAGGCGGTCAGGGCTCTCAGCTGCGGGGGATAGGCTCGAACCCTATGGCACATTTGCTCGGGGCCGAGTCCCTGCACCTCGAATTTCCCACCCGCGTCATCTTCGACAGCGTCACCGCCGGACTGAACGAGGGTGACCGCATTGGCATCGTCGGCCGCAACGGCGACGGCAAGTCCACCCTCCTGCGCCTGCTCGCCGGCCGCATGGAGCCCGATTCCGGCCGGGTGACCCGCCGACGCGGCGTCACCATCGGCGTGCTCGACCAGTCCGACGACCTCGTCAACGGCCAGACCGTGGGTCACACCATCGTCGGCGGCATCGACGAGCACGTCTGGGCGGGCGACTCGAAGGTGCGCGACGTCATCGCCGGCCTCGTGCGCGACATCCCCTGGGACACCCTCGTCGACGACCTCTCCGGTGGCCAGCGCCGCCGGGTGGCCCTCGCCCAGGTTCTCATCGGCGACCACGACGTGGTCTTCCTCGATGAGCCCACCAACCACCTCGACGTTGAGGGCATCTCCTGGTTGGCCGGCCACCTCAAGAACCGGTGGGCCCAGAACTCCGGCGGCCTCGTGGTCGTCACCCACGACAGGTGGTTCCTCGACGAGGTCTGCAACATGACCTGGGAGGTGCATGACCGCCTGATCGAACCGTTCGAGGGTGGTTACGCCGCCTACATCCTGCAGCGTGTCGAGCGCGACCGGATGAGCAGCGTGATGGAGGGCAAGCGCCAGAACCTGATGAAGAAGGAACTGGCCTGGCTCCGCCGCGGCGCGCCCGCCCGCACCGCCAAGCCCAAGTTCCGCATCGACGCCGCCAACGAACTGATCGAGAACGAGCCGCCGCCCCGCGACACCGTGTCGATGCAGTCGATGGCCATGCAGCGCCTCGGCAAGGACGTCGTCGACCTCGTCGACGTCTCCGTCGCCTTCGGCGAGAAGACCGTGCTCAACAAGGTGACCTGGCTGATCGCGCCGGGCGAGCGCACCGGCATCCTCGGCGTCAACGGCGCCGGCAAGTCGACCCTGCTCAACCTCGTGGCCGGCACCCTCGCGCCCGACAGCGGCAAGGTCAAGCGCGGCAAGACCATCAAGGTCGCCGTTCTCACCCAGCAGCTGTTCGAGCTCGACGACATCCGCAACGACAGGGTCAGCGACGTCATCGCCCGCCAGCGCACCTCGTACATGGCCGGCGGCAAGGAGATCACGCCCGGCCAGATGCTCGAGCGCATGGGCTTCATGAGCGCCCAGCTCTCCACTCAGGTCAAGGACCTCTCCGGTGGGCAGAAGCGCCGCCTGCAGCTGCTGCTGATAGTGCTGGACGAGCCGAACGTGCTCATCCTCGACGAGCCCACCAATGACCTGGACACCGACATGCTCGCGGCCATGGAAGACCTGCTGGACTCCTTCCCCGGCACGCTGCTCGTGGTCTCGCACGACCGCTACCTGATCGAGCGTGTCACCGACAACCAGTACGCGGTCTCCGACGGCGGCTTCCACCACCTGCCCGGCGGTGTCGACCAGTACCTCGAGCTGCGTAAGCGCCAGGTCGCCGGCGGCGCCTTCACGGCGGATGCGGCGTCGCCGACGTCCGCCACGGTCAAGGGCTCCGGCAAGCCGGCCCTCGGCGGCGCCGAGCTGCGCAATGCGCAGAAAGAGCTCGCCTCCATCGACCGCAAGGTCGCCAAGCAGCAGGCCAAAATCAAGGAACTGCACAACACCCTCGCCGCGCACGACCAGAGTGACTACGCGGGCCTGGGCACGCTCACCGCCGAGGTCGCCGCGGCCGAGGACGCCGTCGCCGGCTTCGAAACCCGCTGGGTGGAACTCTCGGTGCTGCTCGAAAAGTGAGTCAACAGTTTCACCACCGGCACCCCCGGTTGCTCGACCCGCCGCCGAGCTCGCAGATTCTGTGACTGGGCGGCTTTCGTCGAAGTATCTGTGACGTTCCGTGTCCGAGCGGCGCACGGCGTGACCGAGCTGCGACTACCGTAGAAGAGTGCCACGCGACGCTGCGGCACAGAATCCCCACGCGTTGACCCGTGGTTGCCTGTGCCTGAAACGACTGTGTCGTGTGCGACGCCACCGCCTGCACCGGGCGGATGCCAGACCAGAGCGACAACGACACGAAACGTGGAGATCAGCAGCGTGAAGAACAGCAGCCTCAAGAACAGCAGCCTGAAGAAGAGCCTCCTGGCCGCCCTGGCGCTCGGCGCCAGCGTGACCCTGCTCGCCGGCTGCGCCGGTGGCGCCGGCGGCGACGACGAGACCGTGAAGATCGGTGTCGTCGGGGCCAGCGACCCCTACTGGGCCGACTACACCGAGGCTGCCGCCGAAGAGGGCATCACCGTCGAGGTCGTCGACTTCGCCGACTACAACCAGCCCAACCCGGCCCTGACCAACGGCGACATCGACATCAACCAGTTCCAGCATCTGGTCTACCTGGCCGACTACAACGTCTCCAGCGGCGAAGACCTCACGCCCGTCGGCGCGACGGCCATCTACCCGCTCGGCCTGTACTCCACCAAGGTCACCGACGTGGCGGACCTGGGCAAGGGCGACACGGTGGCCGTGCCCAACGACGCCAGCAACCTGGCCCGCGCGCTGCTCGTGCTGCAGAGCGCTGACCTGCTGACCCTCAAGGACGGCGGCACGATCTTCTCCACCCTCGACGACGTCGACACCGAGAAGTCCCTCGTCACCGTCACCGCGCTCGAGCCCTCCCTCACCGCGACGTCGCTGCCCGACGTGGATGCCGCGATCATCAACAACGACTTCGTGGAGAAGGCCGGCCTCAAGTTCGAGGACGCCCTCATCAAGGACGACCCCTCCGACGAGTCCGCACTGCCGTACGTGAACGTGTTCGCCGTGCGCGCCGAAGACAAGGACAACGAGACCTACGCCAAGCTCGTCGACATCTTCCAGACCACGACGGCCGTCACCGACGGCCTGCTCGAGGTCTCCGGCAACTCCGCGGTCCTGGCCACCACGCCGCCCGCCGACCTCCAGTCCGCGCTGGCCACGGTCGAGAAGGACACCGCAGCCCAGAAGTAAGCATTTCCCGGCCGGCCGCCCCTCCCCGTGAGGCGCGGCCGGCCTTTCCCCGTTCCAACCGAAGGATCTGCATGACCGCTCAAACCCCACTCGTGGAACTCCGCAACGTCAGCAAGGTGTACCCGGCCACCGTCAAGGGCGCCCCGGATGTGACGGCGATCGACGACGTGAGCATCAGCATCGACGCCGGCGACGTCTACGGCATCATCGGCTACTCCGGTGCGGGCAAGAGCACCCTGGTGCGTCTGGTGAACGTGCTCGAGCGGTCAACCGCCGGCCAGATCTTCATCGACGGCCGGGACGTCGCCCAGCTGCCCGAACGCGACCTGAGGCCGGTGCGACTGGGCATCGGCATGATCTTCCAGCAGTTCAACCTGCTGAACTCCCGCACCGTCGCCCGCAACGTGGCGTACCCGCTCGAGGTGGCCGGCCGCGACAAGGCCGAACGCACGAAGCGTGTCGCCGAGATGCTCGACTTCGTGGGACTGGCCGACAAGGCCGGCGCCTACCCAGACCAGCTCTCCGGCGGGCAGAAGCAGCGGGTGGGCATCGCCCGCGCCCTGGCCTCGTCGCCGGCGCTGCTGCTGGCCGATGAGGCCACCAGCGCCCTCGACCCCGAGACCACCAACGAAGTGCTCGAACTCCTCAAGCGGGTCAACCGCGAGTTCGGCGTCACCATCATCGTCATCACCCACGAAATGGATGTCATCCAGACGCTGGCCACCAAGGTCGCCGTGATGGACCAGGGCCGCATCATCGAGCGCGGCGATGTGTTCGACGTGTTCTCGAACCCGCAGCAGGCCGCATCCGCGCGCTTCGTCTCGACCGTGGTGAAGGGGCTGCCGTCCAGGCCCGAGCTGGAGGTGCTCCGCGGCCGGCACAGCGGCCGCATCGTGACCCTCGCGTTCCGCAGCGACACGGTAGACCAAACCCAGGTGTTCGGCGAACTGTCCCGCGACGGGATCGCCTTCCAGGTCGTCTACGGCGGCATCAACGAAATCCAGGGGCGCCCGTTCGGGCACCTCACCCTCGCGCTGACCGGCGACGACGTGACCATCGACGCCGCACTCGACCGGGTGCGCGCGCTCACGACAGTCACCGAGGTGCGCTGACCATGGACGGACTCATCACTCTTCTGCCCCAACTGTGGGTAGCCGCATGGGAGACCCTGTACATCGTGGGCCTCACCCTGCTCCTCGGCGGGTTCGGCGGCCTGATCGCTGGCCTTGGCCTCTACCTCACCCGGGCGGGCAGCATCCTGGCCAACCGGCCCGTGTTCGGCGTGCTCAACGTTCTCGTGAACACCATTAGGCCCATCCCGTTCATCATCTTCCTGGCCGCCGTGCAACCGCTCACCCGCGCCGTGGTGGGCACCGGTATCGGCAACAACGCCATGATCTTCACGATCGCCCTCGCGGCGATGTTCGCGATGGCGCGCATCGTGGAGCAGAACCTGCTCACCGTGACGCCCGGCGTGATCGAAGCGGCCCGCAGCGTCGGCGCCGGGCCCGTGCGCATCATCTTCACTGTGCTGCTGCCCGAGGCGTTGGGCCCGCTGATCCTGGGCTACACGTTCATCTTCGTGGCGCTGGTGGACATGTCAGCGGTTGCCGGCTACGTCGGCGGCGGCGGCCTGGGCGCGTTCGCGCTGCTCTACGGTTGGCGCCAGTTCGACCCCGTCGTCACCTGGGCCGCCGTGCTGCTGATCATCATCTTCGTGCAGGTTGTGCAGTTCCTCGGCAACCGGCTGGCCCGCAAGGCCCTGCGCCGCTGAGCGCTAGTCGAAGTCCAGGCTGAGGCGGCGGAGGAGCGCGGCCAGCCGCTCCTGGTCGGCGGCCGGCAGGCTGGCCAGCAGGGCGGCCTCGGCGTCGACCAAGCGGGTGATGGCGGCATCCACCCGGGTCAGGCCGCCCGCGGTCATGCCCACGAAGATGCCGCGGCCGTCGTTGGGGTCGGTGCGCCGGGTGACCAGGCCGCGCTCGACCAGCCTGTCGATTCGGTTGGTCATGGTGCCGCTGGAGACCAGGGTCTGCTGCAGCAGCAGCTTCGGGCTCAGCTCGAACGGGGCGCCGGCCCGGCGGAGCGCCGACAGCACGTCGAATTCCCAGGAGTCCAGCTCCGAGCGGGAGAAGGCGGTGCGGCGGGCGCGGTCCAGGTGCTTGCTCAGCCGGGCGACGCGGGAGAAAACCTGAAGGGGAGCAAAATCCAGGTCAGGGCGCTCCCGCAACCACGCATCAACGATCCGGTCGACTTCGTCATTGGCAGGCATCCGTCCATTATCCGGTTTTCGAAGACGCCGGAAACCGCAGATGACGCACGGGTGCCCGCGCATCTGGCAGACTTGACTCCGTTGCCCGGCCCAGGTCGAAGCAATCCGCCGTGGTGTAATGGCAGCACGACAGCCTTTGGAGCTGTTAGGTCTAGGTTCGAGTCCTGGCGGCGGAGCTCTTGTGTGAGAACCCGTTGAGAGGACCCCCGTGACCGATTCCCGCCTCGCCATCATCGTGCTGGCCGCCGGCCAGGGCACCCGCATGAAGTCCAGCCTGCCCAAGCTCATGCATCCGCTGGCCGGACTGCCGATCATCAGCCACGTTCTCGCCACGGCCAGGGCACTGGATGCCGCGCACGTGATCACGGTGCTCCGGCACGAGCGGGAGCGCCTCGCCGAGCTCGTCGCCTTCGACCTGCCGGAGAGCCTGCTCGTCGACCAGGACGAGGTTCCCGGCACCGGCCGTGCCGTGCAGCAGGCCGTCGACTCTCTGCCGGCCGACTTCGACGGTGATGTGCTCGTGATCAGCGGTGACGTGCCGCTGCTGAACGCCGCCACCCTGGCCAACTTCATCGAGGCGCACCGCGAACGCGCCGAGGTGGCCGCCACCGTGCTCTCGGCGTTCCCGACCGACGTCACCGGCTACGGCCGCATCATCCGTGGGGACGACGGCAGCTTCGACCGGATCGTGGAGCACAAGGACGCCAGCGACGACGAACGCGCCGTTGACGAGATCAACGCCGGCGTCTACGTCTTCGGTCTGAGCGCACTGCGCGACCAGCTGGCCAGCCTCACGACCGACAACGTGCAGGGCGAGAAGTACCTCACCGACGTGATCGGGCTGCTCCGCGCCGCCGGGTCAGAGGTGCGGGCCGTGCCGGTGGCGGATGCCTGGCTCGTCGCCGGCATCAACGACCGGGCCCAGCTCAGCGACACCGCCGCCAAGCTCAACGCCGTCATCGTGCGGGGCTGGCAGCTGGCCGGCGTGACCGTGCAGGACCCGGCCACCACCTGGATCGACCTCAAGGCCACGCTCGCGAACGACGTGACGCTGCTGCCCGGCACCCAGATCCTCGGCTCCACCACGGTGGCCACCGGCGCGATCATCGGCCCGGACACCACCCTGCTGGACTGCGAGATCGGCGAGGGGGCCACGGTCAAGCGCACCGACGGCACACTCGCGGTCATCGGCGTCGGCGCCACCGTCGGCCCGTTCGCCTACCTGCGTCCGGGCACCTGGCTGGGCGCAGACGGCAAGATCGGCACCTTCGTGGAGACCAAGAACGCCGTCATCGGCGAGGGCAGCAAGGTGCCGCACCTTAGCTACGTCGGCGACGCCACGGTCGGGGTGCACTCCAACATCGGCGCGGGTACGATCTTCGCGAATTACGACGGAGTGACCAAGAACCCATCGGTGATCGGGTCGCATGTGCGCACCGGGTCGCACAACGTGTTCGTCGCGCCGATTAGAATTGGTGACGGAGCCTACACGGGCGCCGGCACCGTGGTCCGTAAGGACGTGCAGGCCGGGGCGCTCGCGATCAACGTGGCTCCGCAACGCAATATGGTCGGTTGGGTAGAGACCAACAGGCCGGGAACAGACGCGGCGACAGCCGCGTCACAGAGCGGAGACTAGGTGCCTGGAATCAAGAGCAGCGGCGAGAAGAAATTGGTGCTCATCTCGGGGCGAGCACACCCACAACTCGCGATCGACATCGCCGCAGAACTTGGTTCGGAGCTGATCCCCACCGACGCACGCACCTTCGCGAACGGCGAGATCTACGCCCGCTTCGACGAGAGCGTGCGCGGCGCCGACGCCTTCGTCATCCAGTCGCACACCAACCCGATCAACGAGTGGCTGATGGAACAGCTCATCATGGTTGACGCGCTCAAGCGCGCCTCGGCCAAGCGCATCACCGTGGTCGCCCCGTTCTACCCGTACGCCCGTCAGGACAAGAAGGGCCGCGGCCGCGAGCCGATCTCCGCTCGCCTCGTCGCCGACCTGTTCAAGGTTGCCGGCGCCGACCGCATCATGTCGGTCGACCTGCACGCCGCACAGATCCAAGGCTTCTTCGACGGACCCGTCGACCACCTCTTCGCCATGCCGGTGCTCCTCGAGCACTTCCGGGCCAAGCTCGACCCGTCGACCCTCACCATCGTGTCGCCGGACATGGGTCGCGTGCGTGTCGCCGACATCTGGAGCGACAAGCTCGGCGCCCCGCTGGCCATCATCCACAAGCGCCGCGACCCGCTGGTGCCCAACCAGATCACCGTGCACGAGATCGTCGGAGAGGTCAAGGGCCGGGTCTGCCTGATCGTCGACGACCTGATCGACACCGGTCGCACCATCGTCCAGGCCGCCGAGGCCCTGCGGGCCGCCGGCGCCATCGGTGTCGTTGTCGCCGCGACGCACGCCGTGTTCAGCCCGCCCGCGCTCGAGCTGCTGCAGAACGAGGCCATCCAGGAAGTCGTCGTCACCGACACCCTGCCGATCCCCGAGGACAAGCGCTTCCCCACGCTGACCGTGCTGCCGATCGCGCCGCTGCTGGCGCGCGCCATCCACGAGGTCTTCGACGAGGGATCCGTCACGTCGATGTTCGAGGGCGCTGCGTAAGCATCCGCTCTCAGTAGGCAGCTGGCCGGTCCCGTTCTCGGGCCGGCCTTCTGTGTTTCAGAGCACGAGTTCGACGGTGACCGTCGCCGTGTCGCCCACGTCGATTCCCTCGGCCTGGCGGATGGCCTTCTTCACCGGCAGCACGAACCTGCCCGTTACGCTCTCGGGGAAGATCGAGGTGGCCCACGTGGAGTCGTTGAGGGTCACCCGCACACGTTGTGAGCCGAACCCGACGCGCAGTCCGTCGGTGAGTTCCCGGATCTCCTCTGACTGGTCACCGGGCATCGAGACGAACACCCACGCGTTCATGCTCTCGGTGTTCCACAGCGCCGTCGTGAAGGTGAAGGTGGGTCCCATCGGATGCCTGTCGTCGGCAGTTGGACTGCGCGGGCTAGGAGACGCTGGTGGCCGGAGGGCGGAACGGGCCCGGGATGATGCCCAGCGGGAGGACGAAGGTCTGGCGTTCGTTCTGGTCGATCGCGTAACACTGCCAGCCGAAGCCGCCCGACCCGACCAGCTCGAACCGGGCGTCGATGCCCTCGGAGAGCGGGTAGTAGCGCGACACAGCCGCGGCGCAGGCCCGGGCCGCCGTGGCCGAGGCGATGCTCAGGGTGGTCAGCACCCCTGGCACGAGCAGGGCGACCAGGCCGAGGATCACGGTGATGCGCATGAGCAGCACCATCCGCCGGCCGCGGAGGGGCCGGGAGGAATCCGTCGGTTCGTAGCCGGAGAGTTCGGGGTGAAAATCGCTCATGGGTGCCCTCCAGTAAATCAGACTGCGCCGGATTGAGGGTGCCCGATTGCGGATGCCTGCAGTTCACCTCGTGGCCGTACGCTGGCCGCATGAGCGCAGCGGATCGGCGGGAGGGACACGGCACCCTCCAGCGGCACCTCGGCACCGGCGGTGCGACCATGCTGGGCCTGGCCGCCATGATCGGTGCCGGAGTGTTCTTCGTGTGGGTGCCGGCGGCGGCGGCGGCCGGCTCCGGCCTGCTCGTCGGGCTCGTCCTGGCAGGGCTGGTCGCCTCGCTCAACGCCCTGAGCTCAGCGCAACTGTCGATGAGCCATCCGGTGTCCGGGGGAGCCTACGCGTTCGGGCGGGCGACCCTCGGTGCGTGGTGGGGGTTTTCCGCCGGCTGGTTGTTCCTGGCCGGCAAGACCGCCTCTGCCGGCGCCATCGCCTCGATCCTGGGCGGCTACCTCTGGCCTGAGCAGGCTCGGCCGGTGGCCGTGCTGGCGATCCTCGTGCTTGGCGCCGTCAACCTGGCCGGCATCCGCAGCACCGCCAGGCTCAGCGCCGTGGTGGTGTTCCTGGTGCTCGGAGGTCTGCTCGTGCTGGTGATCGTGGTGGCTGCCGGTCTGGCCCGCGGGTCGCTCAACGCCTCGTTCGACACCGGGTCGCTGCTGGAGGGCGGCGGGGCGGGCATCCTGCAGTCGGCCGGGTTGATCTTCTTCGCGTTCGCCGGCTATGCCCGCATGGCCACGCTGGGGGAGGAGGTGCGCGCCCCCCGCCGCACCCTGCCCCGCGCGATCCTGACGGCCCTGGGCCTCACCCTGGCGGTGTACGGGGTGATCGGCCTGCTCTGCGTGGTCGTGCTCGGGCCGGCCGGCCTGGCGGCCTCTGTCTCGCCGCTGGCCGACCTCGTCGGCGGCGCCGAACCGTGGACCGGCATCGTGCGGGTGCTGGCGACCATCGCCTGCCTGGGCTCCCTCTCGGGCATCCTGGCCGGCCTCAGCCGCACCGGGCTGGCGATGGCGAGGGAAGGCGACCTGCCGGGCGCGCTCAGCCGCATCTCTCCCGGCCGGCACTCCCCGGTGACGGCGGAGGTGGCCATCGGCCTCGTCGCGGTGCTCGGCGTGCTGGTGCTGGACCCCGCCCAGCTGGTGGGTTTCTCGGCCTGCGCGGTGCTGGTCTACTACGCGATCGCGCACCTGGCCGCCCTGAGGCAGCCCAGCGAGCAGCGCTGGCTTGCCCGCTGGGTGCAATACGCGGGCGTGGCCGGCTGCCTGCTCCTGGCGGCAACGCTGCCCTGGCCCGGCGTCGTCGCCGCGTCTGCGTGGCTGGCCGTGGGCCTGCTCGGCCGGGCCCTGCGCCTGGCCCTGGCCGCCCGCCGCCCCTGACCCGCCCGCCGCCGCCGCCCTGCCCTTCGCCTCGGGCTAACAGAAGTGGGCGGACCGGCCGTTCGGCGGGTCCTCGGCGTGGGTCGGCGGCTCGGCCTCCACAGGCTGCCGGCTGCGTGATTGTGCACAGGCGGCAGTAGGTTTCCGTGGCTTCAGTGCGCCGGATGTGACGCTCCAGCCATGACTGTTGACCGGTTGGACCCACAGACGGGCCTGTTTCTCGTGAAGAAGATCGGTGTGAGCGACACCGACGCCCGTCAGGCCCGCCGGGAGGTCGACCTCGGCCAAGCCATCCGGCTTCGTCGCGGCGTGCTGACGACGGCGGAGCGTTGGGCGGCCCTCGGCCCCGGCCACAAGTACCTGGACCGCATCCGGGCCGTTGTCGAAACCAGGAGGCTCGACCCCGTGGTCAGTCATCAGTCTGCGGCCGCGCTCTGGGGAATCCCGCTCGGCGGCGCCTGGCCGCGGGCCGTGCACGTTCTGGTGCGGCCGGAGTCGCATGCGCGCAGCAAAAACGGTGTGCTCGTGCACCGCACCGAGTTCGACTGGGAGGAGATCGTCGAGATCGATGGAATGCTCGTCACCAGCCCGGCGCGCACATTGCTCGACCTCGCCAGAACCGTGAGCTTCGCGGATGCCGTCGTGGCGCTCGATCACGCTCTCAATCCGGATCGCGCGGATCCGCGGGTGCTCGTGTACGCCGAGGAGCTGTCCGAGACACTGGCCAGGGTCGGCTCGGCGCGCGGGCAGGTCAGGGCGCAGCGAGCCATCGACTTTGCCCGACCGAACGCGGCCAACCCGGGGGAGTCGCTGAGCCGGGTCGCGATCTTCGAGCTGGGCTTTCCCGACCCTGAACTGCAGGTACCGCATCGGAACCCTCGTGGCGGCTGGTACTTCACTGATCACGAGTGGCGTGCGTCGCTGCTGATCGGGGAATTCGATGGAAAGGGCAAGTACCTGAAGGAAGAATACCTGCGCGGTCGGAGTCCCGGAGAGGTCGTCTATGAGGAGAAGATTCGCGAGGACCACCTGCGCGCCGAGGGCTTCACCGTGGTGCGCTGGGGATGGGCCGAGCTGACCGATCGGGCGACGCTGCGGCGCATTCTACGGGGCGCCGGGCTGCCGGTCATCCGCTGACCCACCCCAACAACTGTTGCCCATGCGGACTTTTGCGGCCGGCGTGCGGGGCGCAAATGTCCGCACGGGCAACAGTTGCCGGGCGGGTGTGCGGGTGGTGCGGGGGACGAGCCTCTAGTGCGAGGAACCCTCTGTGACGATCTCGGTGCGGTCGCCGGACCAGAGGGTGTGGAAGGTGCCGTCCTTGTCGGTGCGCTTGTAGGTGTGCGCTCCGAAGAAGTCGCGCTGGCCCTGGGTGAGGGCAGCGGGAAGGCGGTCAGCACGCAGGCTGTCGTAGTACGCCAGCGACGAGGCGAAAACCGGCGCGGGGATGCCGGCGTGGGCAGCGTCGGCGACAACGTTGCGCCAGGAGTCCTGCGCCGTGGCGACAACATCGGTGAAGAACGGGGCGGTGACGAGCGAGACAAGTCCCGGGTTCTCGGTGTACGCCTCGGTGATGCGGTTGAGGAAGCGGGCGCGGATGATGCAGCCACCGCGCCAGATCTTCGCGATCTCGCCCTTCTTGATGTCCCAGTTGTACTGCTCGGCGCCGGCGACGATGGCGTCGAAGCCCTGCGAGTAGGCGATGACCTTGGACGCGTAAAGCGCCTGGCGGACACCCTCGATGAAGCCATCGACGTCTTCGACGGGGTTGGCGGTAGGGCCGGGGAGAGCGGCGGCGGCGGCGCGCTGTGCGGGCTTGGAGGAGACGGAGCGGGCGAACACGGCCTCGGCGATGCCGGAGACGGGGATGCCGAGGTCGAGCGCTGTCTGCACGGTCCACACGCCGGTGCCCTTGCTGCCGGCCTGGTCGAGGATGACGTCGACGAGCGGCTTCCCGGTCTCCGCGTCGACCTGCTTGAGGACCTCCGCTGTGATCTCGATGAGGTAGCTTTCGAGGTCGCCCTTGTTCCACTCGGTGAAGATCTCGGAGATCTCGGCCGGGGTCTTGCCGGTTCCGCGACGGATCAGGTCGTACGCCTCGCCGATGAGCTGCATGTCGGCGTACTCGATGCCGTTGTGGATCATCTTGACGAAGTGGCCGGCGCCGTCGGTGCCCACGTGGGTGACGCAGGGCACGCCGTCGACGACCGCGGCGATGGACTCGAGGATCGGGCCGAGGGTGACGTACGCCGAGGCGCTGCCGCCGGGCATGATGCTCGGGCCCTTGAGGGCGCCTTCTTCGCCACCGGAGATGCCGGCGCCGACGAAGTTGATGCCGGTCTCGCGGACAGCCTTCTCGCGGCGCAGGGTGTCGGTGAACAGGGCGTTGCCGCCGTCGACGATGATGTCGCCGGGCTCGAAAAGCTCGGTGAGCTGGCTGATCACGGCGTCGGTGCCCGTGCCGGCCTGCACCATGATGATGGCGGTGCGGGGGGCCTTGAGTGAGGCGACGAACTCCTCGATGGTCTCGGAGGCGACGAAGCCGGCCTCGGGGTGCTCATCGGTGAGCAGCCGGGTGCGTTCGGGTGAACGGTTGTAGACGGCCACGGTGTTGCCTTCGCGGCTGGCGAGGTTGCGGGCGAGGTTGGAGCCCATCACCGCCAGTCCGACAACGCCGATGTTTGCTGAACCGGTTTCTGACACGTGTTCTCCCTTAGATCTGTGAGTTGTGATCATGTTCAAGATTAGTGGCTTGCGTAAGCCATGTAATCATATTTATAGCGCGGAGGCCGAACCACCGGCCCAGGTCGGCTGCACCTCGGCGTAGGTGCGGCGCATGATCAGCTCCATCGCCTCCCGGGCCTTCTGCGGTTGCGCGCCCGAAATCGCCTCGGCGACCTCGGCGTGCAGCTGCAGGGTGTTCTCGTGCGGGTGGTCCGGCATCAGGCCCAGGTCGGTGCGACCGGACAAGACCGCAGCGACGGCTCCGTCGAGCTTGGCGAACATCTCATTGCCGGAACCCCGCAGCACCAGGCGGTGAAACCGGATGTCCAGCTCCAGGAACTGGGTCAGGTCGCCAGTGTCGCCCGCGGTGCGCATCAGCTCGGCCACGTCCAGCAGGTCGGCCGAGACCGAGGCGGCTGCGTGCCGAGCGGCCAGTTCCGCAGCCATCGGTTCCACGGCGGAGCGCAGTTCGGTCAGTGAGCGCAGCTGTTCGCCCTTGCCGGGGCCGAGCAGGCGCCACCGGATGATGGTCGGGTCGTAGGCGTTCCAGCTGGCCGGCGGCAGCACCCTGATGCCAACCCGTTTGACCGACTCGACGAGCCCCATCGACCCCAGCACCCGGATGGCCTCCCTGATGACCGACCGACTCACGCCCTGCCGGCGCTCGATCTCGTCGGAGAGCAGGACCGTTCCCGCCGGAACCGTGCCGTCGACGATGGACCGGCCGACGTCTTCGGTCACTCGGGTGTGCAGGCTGGGCGGCATGGTCGTCACTTTATCGCCTAGACTGTTGAGTTGAACTTCGGCGAGGGATTCGCGCCTACCGGGAAACCGGCACCAGCGAAATCCGTAATCGACGCGGCGAAAAGTCCTCTCAGGCCTTTCCTCACGCTGACATGCGTTCGAGTTGAACCAGCATCCGTACTGCGGGCCCAGTGCCCGTACCACCAATACGGGCACACGAGGCCCGCAAGGAGACACCATGGCCGAGGCCAAGAACAACAACAACAAGATTTCTGCTGACGCACGCAACAGCTTCGGCAAGGGCGCGGCGCGCAAGCTTCGCGTGCTGGGCAAGATCCCCGCCGTCATCTACGGCCACGGCACCGACCCCGTGCACGTCGCCCTGCCGGCCCACGAGATCGGCCTGTTGCTGCGTCGCGCGAACGCCGTGCTCGAGCTCGACGTCGAAGGAACCACCCACTTGACCCTGGTCAAGGACGTGCAGAAGGACCCCGTCCGCCAGATCATCGAGCACCTCGACCTCATCGTCATCCGCAAGGGTGAGAAGGTCCAGGTTGAGGTCGCCGTGCACGTCACCGGTGAGACCGCCCCCGGCACCACCGCCGACCTCGACGCCAAGACCCTGCTGCTCGAGGTTGAGGCCACGAACATCCCGCAGAGCGTGAGCGTCGACGTCGAGGGCCTCGAAGACGGCACCCTCATCCACGCCAGCGAGATCACGCTGCCCGACGGCGCGTCGCTCATCTCCGACCCCGAGATGGTCGTCATCGGCGTGCACCTGCCCGCCGAGGAAGAAGAGGAAGAGGAGACCACCGCCGAGGAGGCTCCCGCCGAGGACGCTGCCGCCGAGTAGTCTCCCCCCTCCAGCACCGGACAGAAACTTTTTGTAAAGGAACCCCCTGGACGAGAATCTCTGGCTCGTAGTCGGGCTCGGTAACCCCGGGCCCGGCTACGCCGGTAACCGCCACAATGTCGGCCACATGGTCACGGCCGTGCTCGCCGACAGGCTGCGCGCGAATTTCAAGACCCACAAGGCGAATTCCGCCGTCGCCGAGGGACGCAGCTTCCCCGGCGGCCCCAAGCTGATCCTGGCCAAGCCGAACAGCTTCATGAACCTCTCCGGCGGCCCCGTCGCGGCCCTGCTACGGTTCTACTCCCTCGACGTCTCCCGCCTCATCGTCGTCCACGACGAGCTGGACCTGCCGTTCGACACCCTGAAGATCAAGGTGGGCGGCGGCCACGGCGGCCACAACGGGCTGCGCGACATCATCGCCGCCACCGGCAGCAAAGAGTTCACCCGCATCCGGATGGGCATCGGCCGCCCGCCCGGCCGCCAGAACGCCGCCGACTTCGTGCTGCACGACTTCTCCAGCGCCGAGCGCACCACCCTGGGGATCATGCTCGAGGACGCGGCGGATGCGATAGAGATGATCGCCGCCGAGGGTGTCACCGCCGCCCAGCAGAAGTTCCACGCCCCCCCCGCTTAGCGCACGAGAAGATCGGGCCTGGAAAACTACCCGTAGACTTGTGCGGTGATTCTTCAGGGCTTGATTCCGGCGCTTTCGCGTGCCTCCACGTTCGATGCCGCCCTCGCCTGCGCGGCCCGTGACGCCGACTTCTCGCTCACCGAGGGCCTCCGCGCCCCCCTGTTGGCCGCGTTGCTCGAGCAGCGCGACAGGTTGGACAAGGGCCGGGCGCTGCTGGTCATCACCGCCACCGGCCGCGAGTCCGAGGCGCTGAGGGAGAACCTGGGCTGCTTCTGCGACGACGCTGAGATCGTCGAGTTCCCCGCCTGGGAGACCCTGCCGCACGAGCGGCTCAGCCCCAGCGCCGAGATCGTGGGCCGCCGGCTGTACGCCCTGCGGCGGATGCGTGACTGGGAGGCCCAGGACGCGGCCACCCGGCGTCCCCTCATCGTGGTGGCCTCGGTGCGCGCTGCCCTGCAGCCCGTGGCCGACAACCTCACCGACTACGACCCGCTCGAGCTCACCGCGGGCGGCCGCGGCCACGACCTCGCCGCCATCGCCGTCGACCTCGTCAGCGTGGCATACGCCCGCGTGGACATGGTCACCCGGCGCGGTGAGTTCGCCGTCCGCGGCGGCATCCTCGACGTGTTCCCGCCGATGGCCGCGCACCCGTACCGCATCGAGTTCTTCGGCGACGAGGTCGAGCAGATCCGCGCCTTCGCGGTCGCCGACCAGCGTTCGATGCCCGAACCCGTCGAGTCGGTGACCCTCCCGCCCAGCCGTGAGCTGCTGCTCAGCCCCGCCGTGCGCCAGCGCGCCCGGGAGATGCAGCACGAGTTCCCGAGCCTGGCGGGCCTGCTCGCCAAGGTGGCAGAGGGCATCCCCGTCGAGGGCATGGAGAGCCTCGCGCCCGCCCTCGTCGACCGGCTCGTGCCCGTCACCCACTACCTGCCCCGCCAGGCCGCCGTGGCCGTGATCTCCCCGGAGCGGGTCGCCTCCCGAGCCATCAGCCTCGCCGAGACCAACCGGGAGTTTCTCTCCGCCGCCTGGAACGCCGCCACTGCCGGCGCCGAGGCCCCCATCGACCTGGCCTCCGGCGACTTCCTCACCCTCGGCACCCTCCGCGACGCCGTGCGGTACTCCGCGCCCGGCGCCCCCGCCACCGAACGGGTCTGGTGGACGATGAGCTCCTTCCAGGCCGCCCCCACCGACATCGAGGTGCTTCCGGAGCACCGCGAGATCGACGAATTGCTCACCATCCGCATCGAGGGCGACGCCGTGCCCAGCTTCGCCGGCAGCGTCGAGGGGGCCGTCGGGCACCTGGGCGGCCGGCTCAAGGAGGGCTGGACCGTCGCCGTCGTCGCGCAGGGCGCCGGCCTGGTCGAACGCGCCGCCGACGTGCTTGCCGGCGCCGAACTGCCCGCCCGCATCGTCGAGGAGTTCCCGGCGAACCCGGAACCCGGCATCGCCTACCTGCTCAAGGCCTCCATCGCGCACGGCTTCGAGATCCCCGAGACCAGGCTCACCCTGGTCAGCGAGAGCGAGTTCTACGGCCGCACCGTCGGCTACGACGCCCGGCAGATCAAGAAGCTGGCCAGCCGGCGCAAGAACGTCGTCGATCCGCTGCAACTGAAGACCGGCGACCACGTCGTGCACCAGACCCACGGCATCGGCCGGTTCCTCGAGCTGACCCAGCGTGAGGTCTCCAGCGGCGGCCGCAACCCGGTAAAGACCACCCGCGAATACCTGGTCCTCGAGTACGCGCCGTCCAAGCGCGGCCACGGCGGCGACAAGCTCTACGTGCCCACCGACCAGCTCGACCTGGTCTCCCGCTACGTCGGCGGCGAGGCGCCAACGCTGTCGAAGATGGGTGGCAGCGACTGGTCGGCCGCCAAGACCAAGGCCCGCCGGGCGGTACGTGACATCGCCGTCGAGCTCGTCAAGCTGTACTCCGCGCGGATGGCCAGCAAGGGCCACGCATTCGGCCCTGACACCCCCTGGCAGCGCGAGCTCGAGGAAGCGTTCCCGTTCGCCGAGACACCCGACCAGCTCACTACCATCGACGAGGTCAAGGCCGACATGGAACGGCCCATCCCGATGGACCGGCTGCTCTCCGGCGATGTGGGCTTCGGCAAGACCGAGGTCGCCGTGCGCGCCGCGTTCAAGGCCATCCAGGACGGCAAGCAGGTGGCCATGCTCGTACCCACCACCCTGCTCGTACGCCAGCACATGGAGACCTTCCAGGAACGCTTCGCCGGGTTCCCGATCCACCTGCGGGCCCTGAGCCGGTTCCAGACCGACAAGGAGTCCCGCGAAACCGTGGCCGGCATGCAGGGCGGCACCGTCGACATGGTCATCGGCACCCACCGGCTGCTCTCGGAGAGCACCGTCTTCAAGGACCTCGGCCTGGTCATCATCGACGAGGAGCAGCGTTTCGGCGTTGAGCACAAGGACGCGCTCAAGAAGCTCAAGACCAACGTCGACATCCTCGCGATGAGCGCCACGCCCATCCCGCGCACCCTGGAGATGGCCGTCACCGGCATCCGCGAGATGTCGACCCTGGCCACCCCGCCAGAGGACCGGCACCCGATCCTCACCTTCGTCGGCCCGTACTCCGACCGCCAGGTGGCCGCCGCCATCCGCCGCGAGCTGCTGCGCGAGGGCCAGATCTTCTTCGTGCACAACCGGGTCTCCAGTATCAACCGGGTGGCCGCGCAGCTGGCCGAACTGGTACCCGAAGCACGCATCGCCGTCGCGCACGGCCAGCTGCCCGAGGCCCAGCTGGAGCAGGTGGTGGTGGACTTCTGGGAGAACAAGTTCGACATCCTGGTCTCCACGACCATCATCGAGACCGGCCTGGACATCGCCAACGCGAACACCATCATCATCGACCGGGCCGACAAGTACGGCCTCAGCCAGCTGCACCAGCTGCGCGGCCGGGTGGGACGCGGCCGTGAACGGGCCTACGCCTACTTCCTCTACGACGAGAACAAGCCGCTGTCCGAGATCGCGCACGACAGGCTCGCCACGATCGCGGCCAACAACGAACTCGGCGCGGGCATGCAGGTGGCGCTGAAGGACCTCGAGATCCGCGGTGCCGGCAACCTGCTCGGCGGCGAGCAGGCCGGCCACATCGCGGGGGTCGGTTTCGACCTGTACCTGCGCATGATAGGCGAGGCCGTGTCGACCTTCCGCGGCGACGTCGCGGAGGGCCAGACCGAACTGCGGCTCGAGCTGCCCGTGGACGCGCACATCCCCGAGGAGTACGTCGACAGCGAACGGTTGCGGCTAGAGGCATACCAGAAGCTCTCCGGCGCCAGCGGGCTCGCGGCCGCCGCCGACCAGATCGGCCTGGTGCTCGAGGAACTCACCGACCGGTACGGCGAACCGCCCGAGGCCGTGACGAACCTCATCGCCGTTTCCAGGCTGCGCCGGCACGCCCAGCAGGCCGGCCTCGGCGAGGTCGTGGCGATGGGCTCCAACCTGCGCGTCGCCCCGGTCGACCTGGCCGATTCGATGCAGGTGCGGGTGCAACGGATGTACCCGGGCGCCAAGTACTCGGCCGCGGCCGGGTCGATGATCGTGCCGCTGCCCCGCCCGAACGGTGAGCCGCCGACCGATGCCGCGCTTATCGCGTGGACGGGCTCGCTGCTGGATGCAGTGTTTCCGCGGCCCGTCGATACTGCCGTGCCCGCACACTGACCACGACGGCCGAGGCCAGGATCGCGACGCCCGAGCCCAACAGCACGGCGAGTGTGGCCTCGTCGACAACCTCGATGTTGCCCGCGAAGGCGAGCGCACCCATCAGCAGCGACACCGTGAAGCCGATGCCGCCCAGGCACGCCACCATGACGATGTCGGCGAGCTTCAGTCCGGCCTTAGACCCGCTGGGCCGGCGTGATATCAGGCTCCCGAGCGCCCCGGCCAGGGTTATCCCGATCAGCTTGCCCACGGGCAGGGCAACGAGGATTCCCCAGAACGCCGGGCTCAGTTCGGCCAAGCCCACCTGCGGGATCGCGACCAGCGCCGCCGAGAACGCGAACAACGGCAGGATCACCGCGTTGGAGTACGGCTCGAGCACGTGGCGGGTGCGACCGCCGGGCACCCGGGCCATCACCAGGCCGAGGATCACACCGGCGATGGTGGCGTGCACTCCGGACAGGTAGGTGAAGTACCACGTGGCCACGCCCAGCACCGTCAGGATAAGAACGATCGGCCAGGTGGGTTTCCGGCCAAGCACCCACGCGGCGCGGGGCTTGAGCAGCCGGCTGGTGAGGCCGAACAGGGTGGCGGCCATGGCGGCGAAGCCGATGTACTGCAGCTGTGGATCCTGGGTGAAGAAGAACGCGATGATCAGGATCGCCACGAGGTCGTCGAGCACCGCCAGCGCCAGCAGGAACACCCGCACCCGAGTAGGGATGCCCCGTCCGAACACCGCCAGCACTCCCAGGGCGAAGGCGATGTCGGTGGCCGTCGGCACCGGCCAGCCCGCCGCGAGCCCCGATCCCCGGGTGATCAGCAGGTAGATGCCCGCCGGAACGACCACTCCGCCAAGCGCGGCGAGGGCCGGCAGCGCGGCCTTGCCGAAGCTGTTCAGGTCGCCGATCACCAGTTCGCGCTTGAGCTCGATGGCGATGAGGAAGAAGAACACCGCGAGCAGGCCGTCACTGATCCAGTGCTTGGCGGACAGGTCGAGGCCGAAGAGCCCGGTGTTGAGGTGCGTGTCCGCGGCCTCGATGAGCGCGGGCCCGAACGACAGGTTCGCCATCACCAGGCCGAGGACTCCGGCGATGAGCAGAAACCCGGCGGCGTAGCGCTCGGATCGGATGAAGGTCATTCGGTGTCCTGTCCACCCCTGAACTACTGAACTGCTGAGCTGCGGGGTCGGTTGTGGGTCAAGAGCAGCACACGCCGCCCGCCGACCAGACTTCCCGGCACACCTGTTGACAGCTTAGCCGGGCCGCCTACGATTTAGCTGGGCGGCCTACGATGGAGTGTGACCGATTCTGCCCAGCCAGCCCCGCCCGTCGCCGAACCGACCAGCAACCTTGAGGGGCTCGTTGAGACCGTCGCCAGGCTGCGAGCCCCTGGCGGCTGCCCGTGGGACGCCGAGCAGACCCACGCGTCGCTCGTGCAGTATCTCACCGAGGAGACCCACGAGCTGATCGAGGCCATCGAGAGCGGCAGTCGGGACGACCTGCTCGAGGAGCTCGGCGATGTGCTCTACCAGGTGGTCTTCCACGCGAGCATCGCCGCCGAGACGCCCGGAGAGGGCTTCGGCATCCAGGATGTGGCGGCGCGGATGACCCAGAAAATGGTCGGCCGGCATCCGCACGTGTTCGGTGACGTGGGGCAGCGCAGCCTCGACGAGGTCGTGGCCAGCTGGGACGACGTGAAAGCGGCCGAGAAACCGCACCGCACCAGTGTGCTCGACGGGATCCCGCAGGGGATGCCGGCGCTGGCACTGGCCGACAAGGTGCTCGGCCGGGCCCAGAAGATCGGCCTGCTCGAGACGGATGCGCCGGCCCTGCTGCCCATCGACAGTGAGGCAGAGCTCGGCCCGATCCTGCTGGCGATCGTGTCGGCGGCCAAGGCCCAGGGGCTCGACTCCGAGCGGGCCCTGCGCACGGCGCTCCGCGACCTGCAGGACGAGATCCGGGCGGCGGAACAGGACGGGCCGGACGACTCGTTCACCGAACAGGACGAAGACCAGACTGACGACCCCTCCGACGCCGGTATCATCGGCCTGCCCAGCACCT
This sequence comes from Cryobacterium adonitolivorans, assembly GCF_004402695.1. GTDB lineage: Bacteria > Actinomycetota > Actinomycetes > Actinomycetales > Microbacteriaceae > Cryobacterium > Cryobacterium adonitolivorans. Next base: position 47,283 of record NZ_SOFL01000005.1, read on the forward strand.
AGGCGGAAGCTGGCGCACCGCCTGCCCCGACCGGTAACGTCTGAGCATGACCGAAACTTCTTTCAACGCGCTTCTGACCCAGCAAATCGGCAACGAGTTCGGGGCGTCGCAGCAGTACATCGCCATCGCCACCTGGTTCGACAGTCAGGACCTGCCCCAGCTGGCCGCACACTTCTACCGCCAGTCGGTCGAAGAGCGAAACCACGCGATGATGCTCGTCCAGTACCGCCTCGACCGGGGCCTGGAGGTCGTGATCCCCGGCATCCCCGCCGTGATCAACGGCTTCGCGAACATCGTCGAGCCGATTGCCCTGGCACTCGCGCAGGAGCAGCAGGTCACCAGTCAGATCGAAGCGCTCTTCAAGGCCGCCCGCCAGGACGGCGACGCCCTCGGTGAGCAGGCCATGCTCTGGTTCCTCAAGGAACAGGTCGAGGAGGTCGCCTCGATGTCGACCCTGCTGACCATCGCCAAACGGGCCAAGGACGACCTCTTCGCCATCGAGAACTTCATCGCCCGCGAGCAGGTCGGCGACGCCGGCGTCGAAGCGGACGCCCCAGGCGCTGCCGGCGGCGCCCTCTGACGCACCAACTCTGGGGCGGCCGGGCGGCGCCGCGCGACCTGACAGAATTGGGGGCATGGCAACAGCAGTGACCCCTCCCCGCGGCATGCGCGACTTCCTCCCGGCCGACAAGGCCACCCGCGAACGGGCGCTGGGCATCATCCGCTCCAGCTTCGCCGTGCACGGCTTCGACGAGATCGAGACGCCCGTCATGGAGGACACTGCCAGGCTGCACTCCGGCCTCGGCGGCGACAACGAGAAGCTCGGCTTCGCCGTACTCAAGCGCGGAATCGGCCCGGCCGACCTCGTGACGGCCGCCGAGGCCGACGACCTGCTCTCGCTCACCGACCTGGGCCTGCGCTTCGACCTCACGGTGCCGCTGGCCCGGTTCTACGCCAGCCACCGCGCCGAGCTGCCCACCGTGTTCCGCTCCATCCAGATCGCCCCGGTCTGGCGCGCCGAACGCCCGCAGAAGGGCCGCTACCGCCAGTTCGTGCAGTGCGACATCGACATCATCGGCGAGGCGGGCCCGCTCGCCGAGATCGAACTGATCACCGCCACCGTCGCCGCCCTGGACAACCTGGGCCTGTCCGGCTGCTCGATCCGCATCAACGACCGCCGCATCCTCACCGCGATGCTCGCCACCTGGGGCGTGGCCGACACCCTCACCGAACGCGCGCTGATCACCCTGGACAAGCTCGACAAGATCGGCGTCGACGGCGTCGTCACCGAGCTCGGCGGCCTCGGCGTCGACACCACCGGCCTGGCCGACACCCTCGCGGGCTTCAGCGACGCCGGCTGGCCAGACCCCACGGATACGCCGGCCTGGCTGGACGCCGCCGCCTACGCCGACCTCTCTCTGCTGCGGGCCGCGCTGCCCGGGGTGGCGCTCGAGTTCGATCCCACCCTGGTGCGTGGGATGGGCTACTACACCGGCACCATCTTCGAGATCAAGCACCCCGACCTGGGCTACTCGCTGGGCGGCGGCGGCCGCTACGACGGCATGATCGGCCGGTTCCTCGGCACCGACGTGCCCGCCTGCGGCTTCTCGATTGGTTTCGAACGCATCGTCGACCTGCTCGCCGGCTCCGACGACGACACCGCCGCCGCCGTCGTGCTCGTGCACGAGAAGGATGCCGACCCGGCCGCCCTCGTCGCCCTCAAGACCGCCCTCGTGGCCGCCGGCCTCCGGGTGCGGCTGGAAAAGCGCACGAAAAACCTCAAGGCGCTGCTCGAACGGGCCGGTGCCGCGGGCTACGGCCGGTTCGCCTTCGTGACCAACGACTCTGGTGATCCCGCCGGACTGGTCTTCAAATCGCTCTTCGACTGAACACGGGGTGATCCCGCGATGAACGGGACTTCAGTCCTGAGCGCGGCGGCGTGCCGATCACTAGACTGTTCCACGGACTGGAACACAGCGGCGTCTTCCTCAAAATCCACACGGACTTAGAATCCAAAAATCGATAGACAGACAGACACAGGAGATAGTTGTGGCTCTTATTGACGCAGTTGTTGCACGCGAAATCCTCGACTCTCGGGGCAACCCGACCGTCGAGGTCGAGGTTTTGCTCGAGGACGGCACGCTGAGCCGTGCCGCCGTTCCCTCAGGCGCCTCGACCGGCGCCTTCGAGGCCTACGAGCTGCACGACGGTGACAAGAAGCGTTACCTCGGCAAGGGCGTGCTCAAGGCCGTTGGCTCCGTCACCGACGAGCTCGGCCCGGCCGTCGAAGACCTCGACGCCACCGACCAGCGCATCATCGACATGGTCCTCAACGAGACCGACGGCACCGTCAACAAGGAGCGCGTCGGCGCGAACGCCATCCTCGGCGTGAGCCTGGCCGTCGCCAAGGCCGCCGCCAGCTCGGCCGACCTGCCCCTCTTCCGCTACCTCGGCGGCCCGAACGCGCACACCCTGCCCGTTCCCATGATGAACATCATCAACGGTGGCTCGCACGCCGACAACGACGTCGACATCCAGGAATTCATGGTTGTCCCGATCGGCGCCTCCTCGTTCAGCGAGGGCCTGCGCTGGGGCGTTGAGACCTACCACGCCCTCAAGGGCCTGCTGAAGTCCAAGGGACTCGCGACCGGCCTCGGCGACGAGGGTGGCTTCGCCCCCAACCTGCCCAGCAACCGTGCGGCGCTCGACCTCATCGTCGAAGCCATCAAGCTGGCCGGCTACACGCCCGGCACTGACATCGGCCTGGCGCTCGACTGCGCAGCCACCGAGTTCTTCAAGGACGGCGTCTACCACTTCGAGGGCAAGGAACTCACCTCCACCGAGATCGTCGCGTATTACGCCGAGCTCCTCGAGGCCTACCCGCTCGTCTCCATCGAAGACCCGCTCGAGGAAGAGGACTGGGACGGCTACGTCCACCTCACCGCGCAGCTTGGCGACAAGGTGCAGATCGTCGGAGACGACCTGTTCGTCACCAACCCGATCCGCCTCGCCAAGGGCCTCGAGATCGGTGCCGCGAACTCCATCCTTATCAAGGTCAACCAGATCGGCACCCTGACCGAGACGATGGACGCCGTGTCCCTCGCCCAGCGCGCCGGCTACACGACCGTCATCTCCCACCGCTCCGGTGAGACCGAAGACACCTTCATCGCCGACCTCGCCGTCGCCACGGATGCCGGCCAGATCAAGACCGGTGCCCCGGCCCGCAGCGAGCGCGTTGCCAAGTACAACCAGCTCCTGCGCATCGAAGAAGAGCTCGGCGAGGCCGCGGTCTACGCCGGCCGCGCAGCGTTCCCGCGTTTCAAGGGCTAATAGCCTCTGAGCAGCACGGGCTCCCCGCCTCCGGACATCGTCCGGGGCGGGGAGCCCTTTTTTGTCGGCCCCTGGGGTGCTTGGCTGCGGGTTTGCTCAGGATTTGTGTTGGCGGGCCGTGGCGAACCGTGCGGGCCGAAAGATCTGGCACTCTAGAACCGGGGCATTTTGTGCGCCCCGGCGAGCATCAACCGAGCAGCCGAGCAGCCGAGCCAGACGGGAGTCACCGTGACCTTCACCGGCTCTGGCATGACCCCGCCCCGGCTACCCAAGCCGCACCGTTCCCAGGCGCGCGGCGTTGAGCCCCGCCCGACGGAGCAGCGGGCCGTCAAGCTCGCCATCGACGAGACCGCGGTGCGCAGCTGGCTCCGCGGCCTGCGGTTGTCGGGATTCTCCTTCGTGATGATGGGCCTCCTGGTGCTCGCTGTGGTCGTGCTCGCGCCCAGCGTGCGCACCTACGCAGAACAGCGCAAACAGATCGACCAGCTGAGCAATACCGTCGCGGCGCAGCAGGACTCGGTTGACGACCTCAAGGCGGAGCGCGAGCGGTGGAACGACCGCACCTTCGTGACCACCCAGGCGCGAGACCGGCTCTCCTACGTGATGCCCGGTGACATCAGCTTCCTCGTGATCAACGACACCGGAGCCAGCGTCGACGGCGCCGCCGACACCGCACCGATCAGCACCGCCATCCAGGACACCGACGTCGACTGGGTCGACTCGGTCTTCCGATCGGTGATGACATCCGCACTGGCCCCCCAGGAGGCAGCACAATGACCCGACCGCCGTTCGACCCCGCGTCCGAGGCCGACATCAGGGCAGTCTCCGCGCAGCTCGGCCGCCCCGCGCGCAACGTGATCGGCATCGCCGCCCGCTGCATCTGCGGCGCGCCCACCGTCGTGGCCACGGCCCCGCGGCTGGAGGACGGCACCCCGTTTCCCACCCTGTACTACCTGTCGCACCCCGCCGCCACGGCCGCGCTGTCGTTCCTGGAAGCCACCCAGGTGATGAATGAGTACAACCAGATGCTCGCCGACGACGAAGACCTGCGCTCGCACTACCGGGCCGCGCACGAGAGCTTCCTGGCCGATCGCGAGATGATCGGTGTGGTCCCCGAGCTGGCCGGAGTGTCATCCGGCGGCATGCCGGTGCGGGTGAAGTGCCTGCACGCCCTGGCCGCGCACGCCCTGGCCGCGGGTCCCGGCGTCAACCCCATCGGCGACCTGGCCCTGCTGCGGGCCGCTTGGTCGCCCCAGGTGTGCGAATGCCTGGATTACGCTCCGCCGGCGGTCCCGCCGGCCGACGCGTGAGTGGCGCCGCGCGCCGCATCCTCACCGGGGTTGCGATCACCCTCTCGGCCGCCGTCGCAGTCGTGGGCGTTGTCGGTGACGCCCGCGCCGCCCGCGCCGACCAGGTGCGCGACCTCGAATACTGGCTGAACGACTACGGCTTCAGCCAGGCCTGGAACACCACCAAGGGAGCCGGCGTCACCGTCGCCGTCATCGACACCGGCGTCGACGGCAGCATCACCGAGCTCAGCGGCGCCGTCGTCGGCGGCACCGACGTCTCCGGCGTCGGCTCGTCGAACGGCCAGACCCCGGTCGGTGCCGAGAACGAACACGGCACCCTGGTGGCGTCGCTCCTCGCCGGCCGCGGCACGCCCACCGGCGGCGGCCTGATCGGTGTGGCGCCAGAGGCGTCCATCCTCGCCGTCTCGGTGGCCTTCGGCACCAGTGATGCCGTGCTCAGCAATGACGACCAGATCGCCGAGGGCATCCGGTGGGCCGTGGACAACGGCGCCGACGTGATCAATATGTCCCTCACCCGCAACACCCTCGACTGGCCGACCAGCTGGGACGACTCTTTCATGTACGCGTTCGAGAACGACGTCGTGGTCGTCGCTGCCGCCGGCAACCGGGGCAGCGGAACCGCCGAAGTCGGTGCTCCCGCCACGATTCCCGGCGTGCTCACCGTCGCCGGTGTCGACCAGTCCAAGGAGGCCAGCTTCGACGCCTCCTCGCAGGGCATCACCATCGCCGTGGCCGCACCGAGCGAAAAGCTCGTCGGCGTCGCGCCCGGCGGCGGCTATATGGAGTGGTACGGCACCAGCGCGGCGGCGCCGATCGTCTCGGGACTGGTCGCCCTGGTGCGGTCGGCCTACCCGAAACTGGATGCCGCCGAGGTGATCAACCGGGTCATCGAGACCGCGAACCCCAACGGGCACACCGTGCCGAGCCCGATCTACGGCAACGGTCTGATCGACGCCGCCGCGGCGGTTTCGGCGTTCGTGCCGAAGTCCACCGCCGCCACCCCCGCCGAGCTGCTGCAGGAGTGGATCACGCTGCACCGCCGTGCCGATGCCGAGCCGATCACCCCCACTACATCGAACACTCCGGTACCCGTCGTTCCGGACGCCGACCCGCCCCTGCCTGAACAGAACAGCGCCGCGGGCTGGCTGCCGAGCCCGCTCACGCTCACCTATGTGAGCGTGCCGCTCGCCGTGCTGGTTGGTTTTGCTATCCTAGTAACGCTGTTCGGCATTGGGGCCACGCGGCATTTCAAGCGAATTCGTTCCAAGCTCTAAAATTTCGCGCATCCAATCCCTGTAGGAGGCCTTCTAATCGTGCCCAAAATTCTCATCGTCGGTGGCGGCTACGCGGGTTTCTATACCGCCTGGAAGCTTGAGAAGTGGCTGCGACCCGGCGAGGCCGAGGTCACCATGGTCGATCCGCTGCCGTACATGACCTACCAGCCGTTCCTCCCTGAAGTGGCCGCAGGATCCATCGATCCGCGTCACTCGGTCGTGGCCCACCGTCGCCACCTCAAGAAGACCAATGTGCTCACCGCGAAGGTCACGAATGTGAACCACGCGGAGAAGAAGGCCACCATCACGCCGCCGGTCGGCGAGCCGTGGGTCTTCGACTACGACATCGTCGTGGTCACCGCCGGCGCCGTGTCGCGCACCTTCCCGATCCCGGGGGTCGCTGACCAGGCCATCGGCTTGAAGACCATCGAGGAAGCCGTCGCGATCCGCGACACTGTCCTCACCAACTTCGACAAGGCGGCGCAGCTGCCCGCCGGTCCCGAGCGCGACCGCTTGCTGACCTTCGTGGTCATCGGAGGCGGCTTCGCCGGCATCGAGGTGTTCGCCGAACTGCGTTCCTTCGCCACCTCGCTGCTCACCAAGTACCCGCAGATCGCCTTCGAAGACACCCACTTCCACCTCATCGAGGCGATGGGCCGCATCATGCCCGAGGTGTCCGAGACCACCGCGCTGTGGGTCATCAAGAACCTCGCCGAGCGTGGCGCAGAGGTACACCTGAACACCCAGCTCACTTCCGCCGTCGACGGCAAGATCGAACTCTCCACAGGGGAGACCTTCGAGACCGACCTGATCGTCTGGACCGCCGGCGTCATGGCGAACCCCGGCATCGTGCGCAACACCGACCTCCCGGTCGAAGAGCGCGGCCGTCTGCGCGTGCGCGCCGACCTGCGCGTCGGCACCGAGGACGAGATCGTCCTCGACGCCTGGGCCGCTGGTGACGTCACTGCGGTTCCCGACCTCTCCGGAGGCGGCGTCGGCGGTTTCTGCGTGCCGAACGCCCAGCACGCCGTTCGCCAGGGCAAGCTCATGGCAAAGAACATCGTCGCGGTCCTCCGCGGCGAGGGCCCGGTCGAGTACAACCACAAGAACCTCGGAGCCGTCGCCGGCCTCGGAGTCGGTGTCGGCGCATTCCAGTCCGGCAACTTCGCCCTCAAGGGTTTCCCGGCCTGGATCGCCCACCGTGGCTACCACGGCATGGCGATGCCGAGCTGGGAGCGCAAGATCCGCGTCGTCGGCGGCTGGGTCCTGAACTTCTTCCTCGGTCGCGACATCGTGTCGCTCGAGGCCGTGCAGACGCCCCGCGCCGTGTTCGAGGAGTTCGCGTCCCGTCCGAAGCCGCCGGCAGCCGCACCCGCCGTCGTCGCCCCGGCCGCGGTCAAGGCCCCGCGTGCACCGCGCAAGCCCTCGGTGAAGAAGCCTGTCGTCGAGGTCGCCGCTGCCGACGCCGGCACGGAGACCGTCGCAGCACCGTAAAGTCACCGGTGGATGCCGCACCCCGGTGCGGCATCCGCTCGTGATGCCCGGCTAGTCCGGGCGTGCCCCCGTAGCCCAACCGGCAGAGGCAGGCGACTTAAAATCGTCACAGTCTGGGTTCGAATCCCAGCGGGGGCACCAGAGAACAACCGGCGCGATGCGCTCTTAGCGCCGGGTGGGGAGCACGAAGCGCTGCCAGGCCCAGGCGGTCACGCTGAGGACAGCGAAGCCGACCGCCACGAACCACAGCAGCATCGCCGTGCCGTTGCCCGTCCAGCGCGGGAGCATGGGCGAGAGCAGGGTGAACAGGGTCAGGAAGGCCGGCACCGTGAGGGCGGCCCAGATCGGCGGTGACCAGGCGAGGATGCTGCGTCCGCTGGTGTTGCCGATCGGGATGAGCACGAGCACGGCAGAGCCGATCGACGCCAGCACGACGGTGTTCGCGACCTCCGCGGCCAGGGCGCTGAGGAACCCGTCGGCCACCGGCAGGGTGCCGACGACGAGCAAGGCGGCCAGTCCCAGGCCGAACAGGCTGCCGGCCCGGATGGCGGCCAGCTGGCCGCGTTGGGCCGCGCCGGGCCCTGAGCCCACGACGACGCTGCCCAGCAGGCCGAAGAGCAGGGCCGGCTGCAACTCGAACAGCCTGGAGGCGAGCGCGGTGACGGCGACGAACGCGAGATAACGCGGCAGGATCGTCGTGGTCACGTCGACGTGCAGTGCCCTGGACCCCCACCACTGCGGCACCAGGGTGGCCACGGCGTTCACCACCACGAGGGCGAGAGTCACGGCCAGCAGGAGCCTGAGGTACGCCGGTGTGGCGGATACGGGGCCGGACAGTAGCACCAACACGGCGGCAGCGGCGACGGTGCCCCCGTACACGACCCACCGGTTGACCAGCAGGGTCGGGGCGACGTCGAATTCCTCACCGGCGCGGTTGCGGCCGGCGAGCCGGTGGCCGCGAAAGACAGGTCGACCGTTTCGGGCCCTGGTGACGGTGCCGGCCAGCAGCCGGGCGGGAACGACGAGCAGCAGCAGGGCGCCCAGGGTGAGCATCGCCGCCTGCAGCCACGGGAACTGCTCCACCGTCCAGGGCGGGATCACCGCGGTGCTGAACTGGGTGGGGTCGTTCCAGCCGCCCGGCACGGTCAGCTCTGGCGGGGCGGCTCCGGCCTGTTCGTCGCCGTCCTCCGGGACGGCCGGAAGCGGGGTGGGTGAGGCGCTGCCCGGCGTCGCCGAAGGGGTCGGCTGTGCCGTCGCCGTGGGGGCAGGCACCACGGGCGGGGCGGCCGTCGGCGTCGGTGCCCCTGTCGGTGTCGCTATCGGCGTCGGAGCCACGGAACCGAAGGTCACCCGGACCGCGGGGCTGCCGGCGCTCACGTTGCCGGCGGCATCCTGCTGCACAGCGCGCAGGTTGTACGCGCCGTTCGCGACGCCCGACCCTGTGCACGACCAGGTGCCGCCGGACACGACGGCGCTGCAGACCGAGTAGGCACCGGCGAAGACCGTGACGGTGGCCCCGTTCTCGCCCTGCCCGTAGAACGGCCCCGCGGCGGTCGCCAGGGTGGCATCGGCGACGGGATTCACTACGACGGGAGCGGCCGGGGCGTCGACGTCGAAGGTCAGGCTGACCGGCTCGCTCGCCCTCGACGACTCCGGTGCGCTGAACGGGGTCTGCTGGGAGGCGGTGATCTGCTCTGCCCCGCTCAGCACGGCGCCCTGCATCTGGCAGGCCCACGCCCCGGATGCGTCGACGGTGAATGAGCAGCTCGCTCCGGCGGCGAGGGTGGCGGTGACCATGGCGCCGGGGTAGCCGGTGCCGCGGACGATACCGTTCGAGGAGGCCTGGCCGGTCGAGCCGCCCGTTACCGTTGGGGGCTGGAGCACCCGCACGGTGTGGGCAGCCGCGAGGCTGGAATTCCCGGTCACCACGGCCTGCAAGCCGACGGCGGGCCCGCTGGGCAACGCCACCCCCTGGCACTGCCAGGTAGACGAGCCGTCGATGGTGACGACGCAGAGCGGAGCGCCGCCGGTGGGGGAGAACAACGTGATCTCCTGCCCGGGGTCGCGGGTGCCGGTGACGGTGGTGCTCCCGGCCACGAAGGCGTTGGCGCCCGGGCTGTCGATGGTGGGCGCGGCGGGAGCCGGCGCGGGCGATTCCGACGGTGCCGGCGCCTCCGACGGCGCCAGCGATTCAGATGGTGACGGGGAGGTGTCTGGGGTGCCGGTTTCGGTGGGCGCGGGTTCGGTCGGGGGAGCAGGTGCCGTCTCGGTGACGATCGCCGAGGCCATCGGGGCGGTGCCGGCCGCCGAAGCCGGCGTGGCCGCGCCGGCGAGCGGACCGATGATCACGGCACCGAGGAGGGCGGCGAGGAGGATGCCCAACGGTGCTACGCGCATCCCCGTGGGTCGCCGAAGGCCCCGACCGGTTCGAGTATTCGATCCGTGTGCGCTGGAACGGTGTGACGTGAGCAATGGTCTCCCTCAGACCATTCCATGGGCGATGGCCCGGAATGTCAATGTGGCGCGCCCGGCCGACCCGATCCCGACGGATTTGTCGTGTCCGCTTGATCGTCCGCGCCCCTGGCCAACGAGCGGTCCGATACGCCATACTGTGCACTGGGTCAACTGCCCCACTATTCGACGTTGATGACGCAGGACGAGGTGACCAGGTGACACGCATCCCCGCCGTGGACCGGCGCAGCGCCCTGGTGCGCGCCGCGTTACGGGTCGTCGCCGACCGGGGCGTGGCCCAGGCCACGACTCGAGCGATCGTCGCAGAGGCCGGGATGTCGCTGGCGAGCTTCCACTACGCCTTCCAGAGCCGCGATGAGCTGATGGTCGAACTCATCAGGCATGTCGTGGACGAGGAAGCCACCGCCGTGCTGCCCGAGCCGCCCATCGGGGAAGCCCACGAGCAGCGCGGGCGCGAGTCGCTGCGTCAGATCCTGCGCGACGGACTGCAGCGCTACGCCGATCACCTCAGCCGCGACCCCCTGAGAGAAAAGGCCATGCTCGAACTCACCCAGTACGCCCTCAGGTCCCCGGAGCTGCACCACCTGGCCGTGGCGCAATACGAGCGCTACCACGCCCTTGCGGCGGAGGCGCTGGACGACGCGGCCCGGCAGAGCGGCTCGGTCTGGCTGCGTCCCGTCGGCGAGGTGGCGCGTCTGCTGGTCTCCCTCACCGACGGCATCACCATCGCCTGGCTGGTGGACCGGAACGAGCGTGCCACGGCGAACCTGCTCGATTTCGCCGCGGACTCCGTGGCCGCGTTGGGCCGCCCAGCATGAGCCTCGACCTCTCCCTGCTGCCGACCGGCGCCGCGGATGCCGCACCGTGGCTCAGTCCGCAGGAGTACTGGCCGGGCCTGACCGAGGCCACCAGGGGCCTGGACACCCCGGTGGGCGCGCTGCACCTGGGGGCGCTGCGGCACAACACCCACGACATGCTCGGCCGCGCCCAGGGCACCACGATCCGGGTGGCCAGCAAGTCGCTGCGGGTGCGAGGCGTGCTCGACGCCGTGCTGGCGCTGCCCGGTTACCGCGGCGTGCTCGCCTTCACCCTGGCCGAGGCGCTGTGGCTCGCCCAGACCCACGACGACATCGTGGTCGGCTATCCCAGCGTCGACAGGGCGGCGATCGAGACGCTGGCCCGTTCGGCCGACCTGGCCGCCCGGGTGACCCTGATGGTGGATTCGATCGACCACCTCGACGTCGTCGACGCCGTGATCGCGCCGTCGCAGCGTGCGCGCATCCGGGTCTGCCTCGAACTGGACGCGTCCTGGAACGCGCCGGTGCTCGGCCACCTGGGGGTGTGGCGCTCGCCCGTGCACACCCCGGAGGACGCCAGGGCGCTGGCCGTGGCCATCGTCTCCCGGCCCGGCTTCGAGCTGGTCGGGCTGATGGCGTACGAGGCGCAGATCGCCGGTCTCGGCGACCGGCCGGAAGGCCACCCGCTGCAGGGCGGGCTGAACCGGTGGGTGCGCACCCGGTCGATCGTCGACATCACCGCCCGGCGCGCAGCGGCCGTGGCCGCCGTGCGGCAGATCGCCGACCTCGAATTCGTCAACGGCGGCGGCACCGGTTCGCTGGAGAGCACCCACGCCGACACCTCGGTGACCGACATCGCTGCCGGCAGCGGTTTCTTCGGCGGCCACCTCTTCGACAGCTACTCGGGCTTCCGGCCGGCCCCGGCCGCCGCGTTCGCCCTCTCGGTGGTGCGGAAGCCCACCGCCTCGACGGCGGCCATGCTCGGCGGCGGCTGGATCGCCTCCGGGCCGCCGGGGGCGGACCGCTCACCGCGCCTGGTCTGGCCGGAGGGGCTGCGCCTGGTGCCCCGCGAGATGGCCGGGGAGGTGCAATCTCCGGTCACCGGGACCGCCGCCGCCGACCTGCGGGTGGGCGAGCGAGTCTGGCTGCGGCACACCAAGTCCGGCGAGCTCAGCGAACACCTCAACGAATTCGCGTTGGTCGAGAACGGTATCGTGGTCGATATGCTGCCGACCTACCGAGGCGAAGGCAAGGCCTTCCTGTGACGGCCAGCGGCGCGCGCTGGCACAACTGGGCGCGCAGCGAGTCCATCGTGCCGGCCAGGGTGGAGCGGCCGACCAGCGCGGACGCCGCGCAACGCGCCGTGCTCGCCGCCGTGAAGTCGGGCGTCAGGATCAAGGCCGTCGGTGCCGGACACAGCTTCTCGGGCATCGCGGTTACCCCGGGTGTGCAACTCGACCTGGCCTGGGGCGGGCTGATCGCGGTCGACGAGGCCGCCGCCCGGGTGACCCTCGCCGCCGGCACCCGCCTGCACCAACTGCCCGCGCTCCTGGCGCCTTACGGGCTCGCCCTGGAGAATATGGGCGACATCGACAGGCAGACCATCGCCGGCGCCACCTCCACGGGCACGCACGGCACCGGCGGCGGCTTCGCCGGCCTCTCCGCCCAGATCGTCGCCGTCACCCTGGTCATCGGCGACGGCTCGGTGCTGCGCGTCAGCGAGAGCGAGAATCCCGAGCTGCTTCCCGCGGTGCGACTGGGACTCGGTGCCCTGGGCATCCTCGTGGACCTCACCATCCAGTGCGTGCCGGCCTACCTGCTGCACGCTGTCGACGCGCCGGAGCCGATCGAGGCCGTCCTGGATGGCTACCTCGAGCGCAGCGCTTCGGCCGACCATTTCGAGTTCTACTGGTTCCCGCACACCGAGACCGCCCTCACCAAGACCAACACCCGGCTGCCGCCGCGCACCGGCCGGGTGCCGCTGCGGCGGCTGAACCGCTGGGTCGAGGACGAGCTGCTCGGCAACGGGGTCTACCGCGCCACCTGCGCGGCTGGCCTGGCCATACCGCCGCTGGTGCCCCGGATGAACCGCCTCGCCGAACGGCTCACCGGCAGCCGTGACTTCACCGACCATTCGCACAAGGTCTTCGTCACGAACCGGTCGGTGCGGTTCCACGAGATGGAGTACGCGCTGCCGCGGGACGCGGTGCCTGAGGCGCTGCGCGAGGTGCGCGCCCTCATCCAGAAGCGCGGGTGGCGCATCTCCTTCCCCCTCGAGGTGCGCTCCGCCGCGGCCGACGACATCTGGCTCTCCACCGGCTACGGCCGGGACACCGGTTTCATCGCCGTGCACCGGTACTACCGGGAGAACCCGAGAAGCTACTTCGCCGATGTCGAGGCGATTATGCGCGCGCACGACGGACGCCCACACTGGGGGAAGATGCACAACCTGGACGCGGACGCGTTCCGCCAGGTCTACCCGCGCTTCGACGACTTCCTCGCCGCGCGGGACCGGCTCGACCCGGAGCGTCGTTTCACCAACCGTTACCTGGAAAGAGTCCTCGGCAGATGAGCAGCAACACCCCGGCGTCCCGCGCCTGGCAGCACCGGGCCGCCGAACTGGGCGACCGGCTCCCCACCGGCTTCCAGATCGGAACGGCCACCTCGGCCTTCCAGATCGAGGGCGGCGCCCGCGACGGCGGCCGCGGCGAATCCAGCTGGGACGCCTTCACCCGCGAGCCCGGGCGCATCCTGGACGGCCAGAACGCGTCGGTCGCCGCCGACCACGTGGGCAAGCTGACAGAGGACGTCACCCTGCTGCGCGAACTGGGCGCAGACAGCTACCGATTCTCCTTCGCCTGGCCGCGACTGCAGCCCGACGGCCGGGGATCGCTCAATCGTTCCGGTCTGGCGTTCTACGATCGGCTGCTCGACCAGTTGCTCGGCAACTCCATCAGCCCGATGGCCACCCTCTCGCACTGGGACACGCCCGCGGCGCTTCGCGGCGGCTGGCTGAACCGGGACACCGCGATGAGGTTCGGCGACTACGCCCACCAGATGGGAGAGGTCTTCGGCGACCGCATCGACCGGTGGGTCACCATCGCCGATCCGGCGACGGTGATGTTCAACGGTTATATGATCGGCGTGCACGCCCCTGGCCAGGCTCTGCTGTTCGACGCGCTGCCGGCCGGCCACCACCAGCTGCTCGCCCACGGCCTCGCCGTGCAGGGGCTGCGCGCCGCCGACGTGCGCGGCCGGATCGGCCTCGCCAACGTGCATTCGCCGGTGCAGCCCGCCACGGACCGGGAGGCCGACCGCGACGCCGCGGCCCTCTTCGACCTGCTGCACAACCGGCTCTTCGCCGACCCGGTGCTGCTCGGCCGCTACCCGGACCCCGTCGGGGTGTTCGAGAACGAGCTGCGGTACCTGCACGAGATCGAGCCGGACGACCTGCGCACCATCCACCAGCCGCTGGACTTCTACGGCGTGGACTACTTCCAGCCCAGCCGGGTGGCGGCCGGGCCGGCCAAGCCGGTGCGCGTGCCCGACGACCGGCCCGACGAGGAACGCCCGATGATCAGCCGGCTGCCGTTCCACCTCACCCCCTTCCGCGAGCATCCGGTCACCGGGTTCGGCTGGCCGAACGCACCCGAGTACCTGCCGGTGCTGCTCGCTGAGCTGCGGGACCGCTACGCCGCGGCCCTGCCCCCGGTCTACCTCACCGCGGGTGGCGCGAGCTATCCCGACCGAACGGATGCGCACGGCGCGGTGACTGATCTGGCGCGCATCGACTACCTGGCCGAGCACTTGGTGGCGGCCGTGGACGCCGTCGCCCCCGGAGGGCCCGCCGAGGGCGTGAACCTCCTCGGCTACCTGGTCTGGTCGCTGCTGGACGGCTTCGAGTGGGCCGCCGGCTACACCCAACGCTTCGGCCTGGTCTACGTCGACTTCACCGACCCCACCCGCCCCCGCACCCCCAAGCTCTCCTATACCTGGCTCCAGCAGGTCCTCAGCTCCCGCTAAACCCGCCCACACCTCCCGCGAACTGTGAGTTAAGCACCTAAAACGAGCCCGTGATGGTGCTTAGCTCACAGTTCGCGGAGGGGCTAGGGGGTTCTGCGGCGCAGGGTGAGGGAAGCCAACACCACCGCGCCGGCTATCCAGGCCAGGATGACGAGAAGCTCGCCGACCACGTAAGCGTCGTCGTGGCTTCCGGTGGCCACTGCGGTGAGGGCGTCGATGGCATGCGAGAGCGGCAGCGCGTCCCCGATCGCCTGCAGCACCGCCGGCAACTGGTCGCGGGGCAGGAAGATGCCGCCGAGCAGGATCTGCGGGAAAACCAGCAGCGGCATGAACTGCACGACCTGGAATTCAGTGCGGGCGAAGGCGCTCGCGAGCAGGCCGAGGGTGGTGCCGAGCACGGCGTCCGCGACCGCGACGGCCACCAGCAGCCAGATCGATCCGGCGATGCTCAGCCCGCAGACCGTGACGGCGAACAGCACCGCGATGCTGGACTGCAGCACCGCCAGCAGCCCGAATGCCAGCGTGTACCCGAGGATCAGGTCGCCGCGGCCCAGCGGCATCGACAGCAACCGCTCGAGGGTGCCGGTGCGGCGCTCCCGCAGGGTGGTGATGCTGGTGACCAGGAACATCACGATGAACGGGAACAGGGCGATCATCGCCGGTCCCACGGTCTCGAACACCGCCGTGTCGGAGAAGATCCAGGCCACCAGACCGATCAGCAGGCTCGGCACGATCAACAGCAGCACGACGGTGCGCGGGTCGTGCCGGATCTGGGTGAGGACCCGGCCGGCGGTGGCGAGAGTGCGTGACACGTTCATTCGCGCTCCTCGATGAGGGTGAGGAAGGCGGCCTCGATGTCCGTGGTGCCGGTGGCCGCGAGCAGCCCATCCGGGGTGTCGTCGGCGAGGACCTCACCTCCGCGCATGAGCAGCAGCCTGTCGCAGCGGGCCGCCTCGTCCATCACGTGGCTGGACACCAGGAGGCTTGTTCCCCCGGCCGCGAGGCGGTGGAACAGCGCCCACAGGTCACGTCGCAGCACCGGATCCAGGCCCACGGTGGGTTCGTCGAGCACCAGCAGCTCCGGAGAGCCGAGCAGCGCCACGGCCAGCGACACCCGGCTGCGCTGCCCGCCGGAGAGCGACCCGGTCAGCTGCCCCGCATTGGGGCCGAGGTCCGTCGCCTCGAGAACCCGGCCAACGTCGGCACGGCCGGCGCCGAGCACGGCCCGGAAATAGTCCAGGTTCTGCCGCACGGTCAGGTCGTCGTAGACGCTCGCCTCCTGGGTCACGTAGCCCACCCGCCGGCGCAGGGATGCGCTGCCGGCCGGCTGGCCGAACACCGACACCGATCCCGACTGCACGACCTGCACCCCGACGATGGCGCGCATCAGGGTGGTCTTGCCCGATCCGCTCGGGCCGATCAGGCCCACGACGAGCCCGGCGGGGATGGTGAGGGACAGCGCGTCCAACACCTTCCGGGAGCCGCGCCGCGCGTGCAGGTCGGACACCGAGACGGCCGGCTCGACAAAGTGTTCCATGCCAGCATTATTCGCCGGTCAGCGGCCAAAGTCACGCCCTTCGTGAGGTGATTCCTTGGAGTGTTATGGGAAGCACATGGGAGCCCCAGCGTGCCTCGTTATGATGGGGCTCTCATCACCACAGGTTCAATCGCAAGGAGACGTCGCCATGGAATGGCTCATCCCGGTCCTCATCGTTGTCGTGATTGTGGCGATCGCGGGTATCTATCTGTGGGCGACCTACAACTCGCTCATCACCCTCAAGGTGCGAGTGGATGAGGCGTGGAGCGACATCACCGTGCAGCTCAAGCGTCGTGCGGACCTCATCCCCAACCTCATCGAGACGGTCAAGGGCTATGCCGCCCACGAGAAGTCGGTCTTCGAGAACGTGACCAAGGCGCGCGCCGAGACCCTCTCCGCCCAGGGCCCGGTGGATGCCGCCGCGGCCGAGAACCACATGCAGACCGCACTGAAGAGCATCTTCGCCGTCGCCGAGGCCTACCCTCAACTGCAGGCCAGCCAGAACTACCTGCAGTTGCAGGGTGAGCTGGTCGACACCGAAGACAAGATCCAGGCCTCGCGCCGGTTCTACAACGGTGGCGTACGCGAACTGAACACCAAGATCCAGGTCTTCCCGAACCACCTGTTCGCGAAGAACCTCGGCTTCAGCCAGCGCGAGTTCTTCGAGGTCAGCGACGCCGCGGCCATCGCCGAACCGCCCCGCGTGCAGTTCTAGCGACACCACCGAAGAGGACCCATGTATAGCGCGATCGCGCGAAATAAGCGCAACACCGTCTTCATCATCGTGTTGTTCGTGTTGATCATCTCCGGGCTCGGCTGGCTCGCCGGCGTCGCCTACGGTGTGCAGGGCCCCGGCGTGCTCATCCTCACCCTGGTGATCGCCGGCGGCTACGCGCTCATCCAGTACTTCGCGGCGGGCCGCCAGTCGATCGCCATGAGCGGCGGCATCCGGGTGAACAGCGTCACCGATCACCCCCGGCTCTGGCGCATCGTGGAGAACCTGTCGATCACCACGGGCACACCGATGCCCGAGGTGTACATCATCAACGACCCGGCGCCCAACGCCTTCGCAACCGGCCGTGACCCCAAGCACGCCATCGTGGCCGCCACCACCGGCCTGCTCGACATCATGGACGACGCCGAGCTGGAGGGCGTCATGGCCCACGAGATCGGGCACGTGCGCAACTACGACATCCGCGTCTCGATGATCGTGTTCGGCCTGGTCGTGGCTGTCGGCTTCATCTCGGACATCTTCCTGCGGATGGCGTTCTTCGGCCGAGGCAACAACAACAACGGCAACCCCATCGTGCTGGTGTTCGGCCTCGTCGCCATGATCGTGGCGCCGCTGATCGCCTCGGTCGTGCAGCTGGCCGTGTCGCGTCAGCGCGAGTACCTGGCGGATGCCACCGGCGCGCTCACCACCCGGCAGCCGGATGCCCTGGCCAGCGCCCTGGCCAAGCTGGGCGAGTACGGCCGGCCGATGCGCAAGCAGAACACCTCGATGGCGCACCTGTGGATCGCCGACCCGCTCAAGCCCGGCGTGATGGGCAAGCTCTTCGCCACCCACCCGCCGCTGACCGAGCGCATCGAGCGCTTGCACGCGATGGGCAGCACGTTCTAGAGCACCGAACGGGCTAGCGGGCGAGCTCGGCGGCCAGACCGGCGGCAAGGGTGCCGCGGGGGACCACCTCGATGTCGGACAGGCCCTGCCAGGCCGCGGTGCTGCGGAGCACCTCGGCCAGCCGTGCGGCGGTGTCGGCGGGCGCTGTGGGCTCGGCCCAGCTGGCCTGCACCCGCAGCACCCCGGCCTGCCTGTCGTTCTTGAGGTCGACGCGGCCCACGATGGTGTCGCCGAGCAGCACCGGCAACACGTAGTAGCCGAACTGCCGCTTTTCCTGTGGCGTGTAGATCTCGATGCGGTAGTGGAAGTCGAACAGCCGCTCTGCCCGCGCCCGCTCCCAGACCACCGGGTCGAACGGGCTGAGCACGGCCGCGGCATCCATGCGGCGGGGCAGCCGGGCGTCCCGGTGCAGCCAGGCGGCGCCGGCGGCCCCGCCCCGGCCCCAACCGGGAACCTCAACCGGGATGAGCTCACCCGCATCCTCGAGCTCGGCGATGGCTACTCGGGTGGGTTCGGTGCGCAACCGGAAGTAGTCGGCCAGGTCTTTCACCGTGCCGATGCCGTGTGCCAGGGCCGCCTGATTGATGAGGGCACGGTGGGCGTCGGCGGCCGGCACCTCCCGGTCGAGCAGGTCGGTCGGGAAGACGTGCTCGGGCAGGGCGTAAACCCTCTCGAACCGCTGGCGACCGCCGCTGACCACGTCGCCCCAGCGGAATAGGGTCTCCAGGCCGATCTTCACGTCCGACCAGCCCCACCAGGGGCCGCTGCGCTTGTTGGCGTCGTGCTCGATCGCGCTGGCGCGCATCGGGCCGTTGGCGGCCAGCTCGGCCCGCAGCCAGGCCAACATGGGGGCGTTCTCCTGCGACCAGTGGGCGTCGTCGGCGGCTGCCCTGTCACGGAAGGCCTGCATCCGCCAGCGGAACAGCGGCCAGTCCTCCACCGGGATCAGCGACGCCTCATGCACCCAGTACTCGGTCAGGCGGGGACTCGCGCCGCTCGAGAGCCGGTCGAGCTGCGCCTTGTCGTAGGGGCCGAGGCGGCTGAACGCCGGCACGTAGTGGCTGCGCTCGAACACGTTCACCGAGTCGATCTGCAACAGGCCGAGCCGCTCCACTAGCGCACCGAGCTGACGGATCCCTGGCGCGGCCGCCGGGACCGGGCGGCCGAAACCCTGTGCGGCGAGTGCGACACGGCGGGCGAGGGCGGGGGAGATCGTCTGGAGCACGCCTCGACCCTACCGGCGGCCGGCGACATCCGACGTTCACGGCGTGTTCAACCCCACGGCTCACGCACGCCACCCACCGCTTCTAGTCTCGCAGCGAACGGTACACCCCGTCATTACCCTGCTCTCTCATACGGAGGACCCTTGCTTACAACCCGCACCCTGGCCGCTTCCATCGCCGCGACCGCCATCGTCGCCCTCACCCTCACTGGCTGCGCGGGCGGCGCCGCCGAGGCGACCGGTACCGACGGCTCCGTCGACGCGGCCACCGCGACCAGCATCTCCGCCTTCGGCGACCTGGCCGCCCTCGAGGCCGCCGCAAACGCGGAGGGCGCCCTGAACGTCATCGCCCTCCCGCGCGACTGGGCCAACTACGGCGCCGTGCTGGACCTCTTCGCCGAGACGTACCCCGACATCACCATCACGGAGGCCGCCCCCGACGGTTCCAGCGCCGAGGAGATCCAGGCGGCAGAGAACCTGGCCGGCCAGGACACCGCCCCAGACGTCTTCGACCTCGGCCTGGCCGTGGCCCTCTCCAGCACCGACCAGTTCGCCCCGTACCAGGTGGCCACCTGGTCCGAGATCCCCGACGCGCTGAAGGAGGAGAGCGGCCTGTACGTGGGCGACTATGGCGGATACATGGCCGTCGGCTACGACCCCGACGCCGTTCCCGCACCGGAGAACCTGGCCGATCTTCTCGGCGCGGAGTACAAGGGCAAGGTCGCCATCAACGGCGACCCGACCCAGGCCGGCGCGGCCTTCGCCGCCGTCGGCATGGCCGCCGTGCAGAACGACGGTTCCGTCGACGATTTCCAGGCCGGCATCGACTTCTTCAGCGACCTCAACGCCGCAGGGAACTTCGTGAAGGTCGACCCGACCCCGGCCACCATCGCGTCGGGTGAAACCCCCGTCGTGTTCGACTGGGACTACCTCAACCTGGGCTACGGCGCCCAGCTGGAGGGCGAGCGCAACTGGGAGGTCGTGGTCTTCCCCGGTACCGGATACGCCGGCTACTACAACCAGGCGATCAACAAGGATGCCCCGCACCCCGCGGCCGCCCGCCTCTGGCAGGAGTTCCTCTACAGCGACGACGCCCAGAACCTCTGGCTCGCCGGTGGCGCCCGCCCCGCACGCGCCGACGCCATGGCAGAGGCCGGCACCATCGACGCCGACCTGTTCGACGCCCTGCCCGCCGTGCCGGACACCACCGTGGTCCCCACCGCCGACCAGAGCACGGCAGCGGCCACGCTCCTCGGCGAGAAGTGGGCCGCGGCTGTCCAGTAGATTCCGTGTGCCGGCAGCAGCCTTCGGGCTGCTGCCGTTCGCGGTCTACGTGCTGCTCTTCCTGGCCCTGCCGACCCTGATCGCGGTCGGCACCGGCTTTCTCGGCAATGATGGCGGCTTCACCCTCGACACCGTCGCTGCGCTCGGCGACCCCGTGGTCCTGGCCGCCTTCGGCAGCTCGATCTGGTTGTCGGCCCTCACCGCGATCATCGGCGCCGTCGTGGGCGCCCTGGTCTGCTACGCCCTCCTCGGTGCCCGCCCCGACGGGGCGTTGCGTTCCACCGTCGACTCGCTCAGCAGCGTGATCGCCCAGTTCGGCGGCGCCATGCTCGCCTTCGCGTTCACGGCGACCATCGGCATCCAGGGCATGGTCACCCTGCTGCTGCAGGAGCGCCTGGGCATCGACATCTTCGCCGACGGCGTCTGGCTCTACGAACTGCCCGGCCTGGTGCTGCCGTACATCTACTTTCAGGTGCCCCTCATGATCATCACTTTCATGCCGGCGCTCGCGTCGCTCAAGCCGACCTGGGCGGAGGCCAACGCCACCCTCGGCGGCACCGCGCGCACCTACTGGCTGCGTATCGGCCTGCCGGTGCTGGCGCCGTCGTTCCTGGGCAGCCTGCTGCTCCTGTTCGCCAACGCATTCTCGTCGTACGCCACGGCCGCCACCCTCACCAGCCAGGGCGCGCAGATCGTCCCCCTGCAGATCCGGTCGGCGCTGACCAGCGAGACCATGCTCGGCCGGGAGAACCTTGCCGGTGCGCTGGCCCTGGGCATGATCCTCGTGATGACCGTCGTGATGATCGGCTACTCCCGTCTGCAGTCCCGTGCCGCGAGGTGGCAACGATGACGGCCGGCATCGGCACGGCTCGCGGCGTGGCCCACGCGCCCGGCCGGCTCACCCGGATGCTGATCCTCGGCGGGGTCGGCCTGGTCTTCGCGGTGCCGATCCTCGCCATGATCGAGTTCACCCTGCGGCGTGGCCTGGTCGGCGGCTACGACTTCCAACGGTGGATCGAGCTGTTCCAGAACGGCCTGACCGGTGAGTACGCCCCGATTCTGGCGGCCCTGGTCAACTCGGTGGGCCTGGCCGTCGGCACCGTCGCGATCGTGCTCGTGCTGCTGGTGCCGACGATGCTGCTCGTGCACATCCGGTTCCCGCGCCTCCGCCGCACGCTGGAGATCCTCTGCATCCTGCCCATCTCGATCCCCGCCATCGTCCTCGTGGTGGGTCTGGCCCCGGTGTTCAGCGTGCTGGCCCGGTACGTGGGCAGCGGTGTCTGGACGCTGGCGTTCGCGTACGGCATCACCGTGCTGCCGTTCGCCTACCGGGCGATCCAGTCCAACCTGGACGGCGTGGACGTGCGCACGCTCAGCGAGGCGGCGCGTACCCTCGGCGCCGGCTGGGCCGGCGTATTGCTGCGGGTGCTCGTGCCGAACCTCCGCCGCGGCATCCTGGCCGGCGCGTTCATCGCCGTGGCCGTGGTTCTGGGCGAGTTCACCATCGCGTCGCTGCTGAGCCGGGTCAACCTGCAGACCGCGCTCGTGGTGGTGAGCAAGAACGACCCGTACAGCGCCGTGATCCTCTCGCTGCTGGCGCTGTTCGTGGCGTTCCTGCTGCTCCTCGCCATTGGCCGGCTCGGCACCGAACGTCGCCGGCCGGCGCGCGCATTCACCCCCACCCCGACCACCTCGACCTCCGGCGGAGACCAGTCATGAGTCACACCGAAACGCCCTCAGCGCAGCCTACGGCGCGGCCAACGGCGCAGCCCGGAACCGGCTCGGTCGTCGTGTTCGCCGGGGTGGCCAAGCGGTACGGCACCCACCTGGCGCTGACCGCATTCGACCTCACCCTGCAGGCCGGCGAACTCGTGGCCCTGCTCGGTCCCAGCGGCAGCGGCAAGACCACGGCGCTACGGGTGCTGGCGGGCCTGGAGAGCACCGACGACGGACGCATCCTGATCAACGGCGACGACGTCTCCGGCCTGCCGACCAGCCGCCGTGACATGGGCATGGTGTTCCAGTCCTACTCGCTGTTCCCGCACCTGAGCGCGGGCGAGAACGTCGAGTTCGGGCTGCGGATGCGCCGGGTGCCGGCCGCAGAGCGCCGCGAGCGTGCCGCGGCGGCCCTGGCGCTCGTGGGCCTGGACGCCCACTACGGCCGGTTCGCGCACGAGCTCTCCGGCGGCCAGCAGCAACGTGTTGCCCTGGCCAGGGCGCTGGTCACCCGGCCCAGGGTGCTGCTGCTGGACGAGCCGCTCTCGGCGCTGGACGCCAAGGTGCGTGTGCAACTGCGCGATGAGATCCGGCGTATCCAGACCGAACTGGGCATCACGACCCTGTTCGTGACCCACGACCAGGATGAGGCCCTCGCGGTCGCCGACAGGGTCGCGGTGATGCGGGACGGCCGGATCGAGCAGGTGGGCACGCCGGAGGAGCTCTACACTCGGCCGGCGACCCCGTTCATCGCGGACTTCGTGGGGCTCAGCAACCGGCTGCCCGGGGTGGTGCGGCACGGCTTCGCCCGGGTGCACGGGGTGGTCCTGCCGCTGCTGGATCCGTCACACGCGGATGGCCCGGTGCGGGTCTACGTGCGCCAGGAAGACCTGACGCTGGTCCCGGCCGGGCAGCCAGGTGACGCCTCGTCGAACACGAGCCCGGCCGGTACGAGCCTGGCCGGTACGAGCCCCGCCGGTACGAGCCTGGCGGGGACGGTGCTGCTCTCCAGCTTCCTCGGCTCGTTGCGTCGCACGAGCGTGCAGCTAGATCAGGGCGGCACCGTCGTGGTGCAGCACGACGTCCGCGACCGGCACGAGCCGGGCGCGGCAGTGGTGGTGCGCTTTGCCGGCGCCCCTGTGCCGGTGGAAGCAGCGATCTAGACTGGTTCGGTGAGCACACCCACGGGAAGACCCGGCTGGTTCGGCCGCCGGCGCAAAGTTCGAACGACCCCCGCGGTCGCACCGATCACGGCGGTCCTCACGCCAGTGCAGCCGGAGATCAACGGTGTGGACGAGAACCTCCCGGCGGGCATCCGCCTGGCCGGCGCCTGGGCGTGGCGCCTGCTCGTGATCGCCGCCGCGATCGCCGTGCTGCTGTACGTGATCGTGCAGCTGCGCTTCATCGTGATCCCGTTGCTCGTGGCCGTGCTGGTGTCCGCCCTGCTCGTTCCCCTGGTCGGCTTCCTCACCCGGCACCGCTGGCCCAAGGGCATCGCCGTGGCGACGGCGCTGGTCGGCACCCTCGCGGTGATCGCCGGCCTCGTCACGCTGGCCGTCACCCAGATCGCGGCCGGTTCAGTGGGGCTGAGCGCCCGGTTCGCCGCGTCGTACGCGAACCTCAAGGAGAGCCTGGCGGCATCGCCGTTGCAGCTGAGCAACGCCGAGATCAACGGCTATCTCAGCCAGGCCGTCGACGCCCTCCAGGCGGACAGCCAGATCTTCATCAGCGGGGCGCTGTCGCTGGGGTCGTCGCTGGGGCATCTGGCCACCGGGGCGCTGCTCACCCTGTTCAGCCTGCTGTTCATCCTCATCGACGGTGCGGGCATCTGGAACTGGATCGTCAAGATCTTCCCGCGGCGGGCCAGGCCGGCCGTCGCCGGCGCCGGCGCCGCCGGCTGGAGAACGCTGGGCAACTTCGCCAGGGTGCAGATCCTGGTCGCCACGATCGACGCCATCGGCATCGGCGCCGGAGCCGCGATCCTGGGCGTGCCGATGGCCATCCCGATCGGCGTGCTGGTCTTCCTGGGCTCATTCATCCCTATCGTCGGCGCCGTGGCCACCGGCGCCGTGGCCGTGCTGATCGCGCTGGTCTTCAACGACTGGTTCGTGGCGTTGCTGATGCTTGGGGTGGTGCTGCTCGTGCAGCAGATCGAAGGCCACGTGCTGCAGCCGCTGATAATGGGCACCGCCGTCAAGGTGCATCCGCTCGGCGTGGTGCTGGTCGTCGCGGCCGGTGCGCTGCTGGCCGGCATCGCCGGCGCCCTGTTCGCGGTTCCCGTCGCGGCCGTGCTGAACGTTATGATCAGCTACATCCACAGCGGTGCCTGGCGCGGGGGAGTGCCGCCGGCGGGAGCTGCGTCCGGCTCCATTCTGTGGCAGACGATTCCGCAGCGGCCGGGTTTCCGGCAGCCGCGCACTGTCGCCGTCACCGAGAGCACCGCCACCCAGAGCAGAGTACGAGAGACCCGTCCATGACAGACACCCCCGCAGTTCTCGCCGGCGCAGTTCTTGCCGGCCCCACCCTGGATGACTTCGAGACCGCCCGCACCGTGGTCTCGCGGGTGGCCGATGTCACGCCGATGGAAAGCTCCCGCTACCTCTCGGCGATCCTCGGCGCACCGGTCTTCCTCAAATGCGAAAACCTGCAGCGCACCGGGTCGTACAAGATCCGCGGCGCGTACAACCGGTTGTCCAAACTCACCGACGAGGAAAAGGCCCGCGGCGTCGTCGCGGCCTCCGCCGGCAACCACGCCCAGGGGGTGGCCTTCGCTGCCCGGGAGCTCGGCATCGAAGCCACCATCTTCATGCCCGTCGGCGTCGCCCTGCCCAAGCTGCAAGCCACCCGCGACTACGGCGCCCAGGTGATCCTGCGCGGGCACACCGTCGCGGAGCCCCTCCTGGCCGCCGCGGAGTACGCCCGCGAGACCGGCGCGGTCCTGATTCCCCCGTTCGACCACCCGGATGTCGTGGCCGGCGCCGGCACCCTCGGCCTCGAGATCCTCGAGCAGATGCCCGACCTCGAAACCGTGATCGTGCCGATCGGCGGCGGTGGGCTCACCTCCGGCATGGCCAGTGTGCTCAAGCAGTACTCGGCACGTCATCATCGTCGGATCCGGGTCATCGGCGTGCAGTCGGAGAACGCGGCGGCGTACCCGCCCTCTCTCGCCGCGGGGGAGGCCCTTGCGATCGACATCACCCCCACCATGGCCGACGGCATCGCCGTGGCCAAACCCGGCCTGCTGAACTTCGCCATCATCCGTGACGCCGTCGACGAGATCGTCACCGTCAGCGAAGACGATATGGCCCGGGCGATCCTCGTGCTCCTCGAACGCGCCAAGCTCGTCGTCGAGCCGGCCGGCGCCGTCTCGGTTGCCGCGATCCTGGCCGGCAAGATCTCCGACACCGGCCGCACCGTGGCGGTGCTCTCGGGCGGCAACATCGACCCGCTTCTCATGCAGCGCGTGATCAGCCACGGTCTGGCGGCATCCGGCCGGTACCTCAAGCTGCGGATTATGCTGCCCGACCGCCCCGGCCAGCTCGCCCGCATCTCAGAGCTGCTCGCTGAGGCGCACGCCAACGTCATCGAGGTGTTGCACACCCGCCACGGCGCCGGCCTGCAGATCAGCGAGGTTGAGCTGGACATCAGCGTCGAGACCCGCGGCCCCGAGCACCGCCAGCACGTCGTCGACACCCTGCGCGCCGCCGGGTACGATCCCCGCACCGACTAGGGCGCACGAAAAAAGGCCGGCTGCGATGCAGCCGGCCGTTCGTTCGTGTGCGGCAGTTAGCCGGTGAAGGTCTCCACGAGGCGGATCTCCACGGCGATCTGCTTGCCGTTGGGGGTCTCGTAGCTCGTCTTCGCGCCGACCTTGAGCCCGATGATGGCTTCGCCCAGGGGGCTCTTCTCGCTGTAGACGTCCAGGTCGCTGTCGCCGGCGATCTCACGGCTGCCGATGAGGAAGCGGCTCTCGTCACCGGCGATGGTGGCGGTGATGACGGTGCCGGGCTCGACGACGCCCTTGCTTTCGGGGGCGTGGCCCACCTCGGCGGTGCGCAGCAGCAGCGTCAGGGTGCGGATGCGGGCCTCCATCTTGCCCTGCTCCTCCTTGGCGGCGTGGTAGCCGGCGTTCTCCTTGAGGTCGCCCTCGGAGCGTGCGGACTCGATCTTGTTGGCGATGTCCACCCGAGCGACGGTGCTGAGAGTGTCCAGCTCCGCAGCGAGGCGGTCATAGGCCTCCTGGGTTAGCCAGGTGACCGAGGTTTCGGTAGTCATGGTTCTCTCCTTCTCGTGCTGATCGGTGGTGCGCCGGCAGATAGTGCGCCGATGGTGCCGCGGAGCGGCCGTTCGTCGCTGTGTAGGCCACGACACAGCAGGTCACGACATACAGCGGACGCCCCGACTTCTGTCAGGGCGAATACATCAGTCTAGGTCAACCAGCAGCGGTAAATCAATCCGGTGTTGCTCAGCTCCGTCGTGTTCACGATCTCGGTGAACGAGCGGGTGTAGTCGGTGGACGGTGCCAGGTCGATGACCTTCCAGCCCACCACAGTGAACGTCTCGTTGAGCGCCTGCACAGCGCAGCTGGCGGCGGTGTCCGTGGGCAGCGACACCTCGAAGGTCACACTGATGCTGTTCTCGTCGATGATCTGGTGCCTGGTGTCCCTGGCTTCGATCGCGGGGCCCGCGCCGTCCAGTCCCGCCCAGACGACCCAGCCGGTGAGGATCAGGGCGAAGGCGCCGGCGACGACCCACAACACGCGGCGGTCGCGGCGGGTGCTGCCGGGGGTTCGCCCATAGCGTTCGTCGAGGTTGCTGCTCACGGCCACTCAGACTCCACACTCACGGTTCAACGATTAGGCTTGTACCTTAGGTTAGCTGGCATTTCTGAGGAGTTTCATGACCCTGCGGCTCTTGGCAGTGCACGCCCATCCCGACGACGAGTCGAGCAAGGGCGCCGCGACGTATGCGCACTATCGAAGCCTCGGAGCCGAGGTGCTTATCGTGAGTTGCACCGGCGGTGAACGGGGCAGCATCCTCAACGACGAGCTTGCCAACGTGGCCATGGCCGAGCGCGACCTCGCCGGCCTCCGCCGCCGGGAAATGGCGGCGGCCCAGAAGGCGATGGGCATCCAGCACCGCTGGCTGGGCTACCAGGATTCCGGCATGGCCGACGACGGCGGGGTGCCGAAGAACTCCTTCGCCGACGTGCCGCTGGAGTACTCGGCCGAACCCCTGGTGCGCATCATCCGCGACTTCCGTCCCCAGGTGCTCATCACCTACGACGAGAACGGCGGCTACCCGCACCCCGACCACATCCGCTGCCACGAGGTCTCCCTCGAAGCTTTCCGCGCCGCGGCCGACACCGAACGGTACCCGGATGCCGGCGCGCCGTGGCAGATCGACAAGCTCTACTACGACCGCATCTTCAACCTCGAGCGCATGGACGCCATGTACCTCGAGCTGAGCGTCACCGAACCGGACTCCGACCTGCTCGAGCCGCTGGCCAGCGCTCGGGAACGGATGAGCGAGTACCCGAACCTGGCCACGACGCACGTGCCGATCGGAGACTTCCTGGAGGTGCGCGATGAGGCCCTCAAGTCGCATGCCAGCCAGGTGTCGCCCACGAGCAGCTTCTTCTTCTGGCCCAACGACATGGTGCGCAAGGCCTGGCCATACGAGGACTTCCAACTCATCGAATCGAAAGTTGACACTGACATGCCCGAATCCGATCTCTTCAGTGGTGTGAGGGACGACGCATGAGCGGCGTGTTCTCGCCCTTGGCCGGCTTCATCCTGTCCAACACCCCGCCCCCCGAGTTCAACCCGGACACCGTCACACCGGGCCCCTGGGGCTTCTTCGCGATCTTTTTCGTCGCCGCCGTGACCCTGCTGCTGGGTATGGACCTGGCCCGGCGCATCCGCCGCACCACCTACCGCGCCGAGATGCAGGAACGGTTGCAGGCCGAGGTCGCCGAACGCGACGCGAAGAAAACTCCCGAGGAGTAGCGCCCTACGGGTACAGCGGATGCGTGGCGATGATCAGGATCGCGAACCAGTGGCAGAGGAACGCCACCACGGTGAGTGAGTGGAAGATCTCGTGGAATCCGAACACCCCGGGGATCGGGTTGGGCTTCTTGAGACCGTAGACGACGGCGCCGACGGAGTAGCAGAGCCCGCCGACCATGATCAGTGTCATCATCAGGGCGTCGGCCTGGAAGAAGTCGACGATGAACATCAGCGCGCCCCAACCCAGCGCGAGGTAGAGCGGCACGTACAGCCAGCGCGGAGCGTTGATCCAGAACACCCGGAACGCGATGCCGAGGATTGCGCCGCCCCAGACCAGCGACAGCAGCAGCACGGCCTTGTCCGGCGGCAGTGCCAGCACCGTGATGGGCGTGTACGACCCGGCGATCAGCAGGAAGATGTTGGCGTGGTCGATGCGCTTGAGCACCATGCGGGTGCGCGGCTGCCAGTTGAACCGGTGGTACAGCGCCGAATTGCCGAACAGGAGCATCGAGCTGGCCACGAAAACGGCCGAACTCCACTTGGCGGCCGGGCCGTCGGCCGCGGCCAGCAGAATGATGCCGGCGACGATGGTGACCGGGAACGTGCCGGCGTGGATCCAGCCCCGCCAGGTGGGCTTTTCGGGAACCGGATGCTCGATCTCGTCCTCGAGGAGGGGGAGATTCGGGATGTCGTCCGTAGAGGCCATGCTGTCAGGATACGGCAGCGCCGAGGGGCGCGCGGCGCGAACGGGGGTCGGATTGAGCTAGCGTAACTGTGTGCAGATGCGGCAATTCTCCCTCGGACGCGGGCTCCTCTACAGGGTCTACCAGCGTCGGCTGCGTCGCGGGCTGACCGCCGCGGTCCTGCCGCGGCACGTGGCCATGATCATCGACGGCAACCGCCGGTGGGCCAAGCAGCTCGGCTACGACTCCGCCGCCCACGGCCACCGGGCCGGAGCCGCGAAGATGCGCGAATTCCTGGAATGGTGCGACGATCTCGGTATCTCCGTCGTCACGCTGTACCTGCTCTCCGCCGACAATCTCACCCAGCGTCCGACCGAGGAACTCGATGCCCTCTTCGAGATCATCGCGGACCTCGCCGAGGACCTGTCGCACTACCGTGACTGGAAGGTGCAGCAGGTCGGTTCGAAGAAGTGCCTGCCCGGCCCGCTCGAGGGCGCCCTGACCGCCGCGGAGGCCCGCACGCAGGCCAACACAGGCCTGCACGTGAACCTCGCCGTCGGCTACGGCGGCCGCACCGAGATCACCGACGCGATGCGCAGCATCGTCGCCACCCACCACGCCCACGGCGGCACCCTCGAAGACCTCGCCGAGACCCTCACCCCCGAGCTCATCGGGCAGCACCTGTACACGGGCGGCCAGCCCGACCCCGACCTCGTCATCCGCACCTCGGGGGAGCAGCGCCTCAGCGACTTCATGCTCTGGCAGAGCGCGCACAGCGAGTTCTATTTCGTCGAGGCCCTCGGCCCCGACCTGCGCCAGGTCGACTTCCTGCGGGCCCTGCGCGACTTCGCCAAACGGCACCGCAGGTTCGGCGGGTGAGCGCGGCCGACACGCCCCTCGCCACCTACCTGGACGGCTTTTCCGAAGACCCCGGCTACCTGGACTACGGCCGCATCGGCCCGGTGTCCAGCGCCGTCGCGGCCGAAACGCGCGGCCAGACCGAGATCCTGGCCAGGGCCAGGTTCGGCAGCCTCGGCCACTTCGGCGAGCAGGACCTGCGGATGCGCCATGCCGTTGCCGCCGTCACCGGGTTCAGGGCCGACCAGATCGTGTCCCAGCCGAACACCAGCATGGGTCTGATGCACGCCATGTTCGGACTGACCGGTGACGTGCTGCTCTCGCCGGCGGACTTCCCGAGCTTGCCGTTCGCGGCCAGCCGTGCCGCGGAGGCCCTGCACGTGGCGACGCCGCTGTGGCTCACGGCCGCCGGCAGCGAGAACAGTGCGGGGCACGTCACGCCCGGCCAGGTGCGGGACCAGCTGACACCGACCACCGTCGCGGTCGCCGTCAGCCTCGTCGATTCCCGTACCGGCTTCAGGGTCGACCTGGAGGGCATCCGGCAGGTGATCGGCGACAGGCTGCTCATCGTCGACGCCATCCAGGGCTTCGGGGCGGTGGACGCCGCCTACGAGGTGGCCGATGTCGTCGTCTCCGGCGGCCAGAAATGGGTCAGGGCCGGCTGGGGCACCGGCTTCCTCGCCCTGAGCGACCGCGCCGTGGAACGGCTCACCCCGGTCGTGTCGGGTTTCACCGGCACCGAGTTTGTCGAACCCTGGGACGAGGTGCCGCCGCCGGCGCATGCGGCGTCGGCGTTCCGGGTGACCAACGGGGACGGCCCTGCCCAGGCCCGGTTCGCGACGGCGCTCGAGGAGATCCAGGCCGCGGGCCTGCCCGCGATCGAGGCCCTCGTCTGCGCCAATGTGGAACGATTGATCGACCTGGCCGACCAGTTCGCCATCCCGGTGCTCTCCGCCAGGGACGTCAGGGAACGAGCCGGCCTGGTGGTGCTCGCGCCGCCCGCTGAGCGCCTCACCGCGTTCGGTGCCGCTCTGCACAACCACGGAGTGACCGTCACGACCCGCGGCGGCACGGTGCGGCTCAGCGCGCACGCGCACCTCGCCGACGAGACCGTGGACATGCTGCGCGGCGCCTTCACGGCGTACTCAGCCACCGACGCGTACTGACCCCGCCGGCCACCGTGCGACGAACGTTAACGTCTCATGACGTTGGGCGTGTCGTTTTTCCAATTCCCAGCCAGTGGACGTACGTTCAACACATCAGGTACGGCACCTGATCGAGACGGCCACATAAGTACGGCTCGAGAAAAAAGCTAGTGGTCGCTCGCCAAACGAATCCGCACCCTCGGGTGCGGGGTGGGAGTGGTTGTGACCGCTAATCGAACCGACTACCTGAGCGCGGACCAGAGCGTCACAGGGGTCGACCAATCCGAGCGCACCTTCGTACTGGACACCTCGGTGCTGCTATCGGATCCCAAGGCGATCTTCAGGTTTGCCGAGCATTCCGTGGTTCTGCCCGTGGTGGTGATCACCGAACTGGAGTCCAAGCGCAACGACCCGGAGATCGGTTACTTCGCCCGGCAGGCGCTGCGCTACCTCGACGAACTGCGGGTCAAGCACGAACGGCTCGACTTCGCCATCCCGGTGGGGGAGGGCGGCAGCCTGCGGGTCGAGTTGAATCACTCGAACATGTCGGTGCTGCCTTCCGGGCTGCAACTGGGCGACAACGACTCGCGCATCCTGGCGGTGGCCATGAATCTGGCCAATGACGGACTCGCCGTCACCGTCGTGTCCAAGGACCTGCCGCTGCGCGTGAAGGCCGCCTCGATCGGCCTGGCCGCCGATGAGTACCGGCACGAGTTGGCAGTGGACTCAGGCTGGACGGGCATGGATGAGATCACCCTGAGCTCCACCCAGGTGAACGACCTCTACGAGAAGGAGAGCCTGTCGACCCGGCTGGTGCAGGACATGCCGATCAACACCGGCCTGGTGATCCACTCCGACCGCGGCTCGGCTCTCGGCCGGGTCACGGGCCGCGGCGAACTGCGCCTGGTGCGCGGGGACCGGGACCTGTTCGGCCTGCACGGCCGGTCGGCCGAGCAACGCCTGGCGATCGACCTGCTGCTGGACCCGGAGATCGGCATCCTGTCGTTGGGAGGTCGAGCGGGGACGGGGAAGTCGGCGCTCGCCCTCTGCGCGGGCCTGGAGGCCGTGCTGGAACGTCAGCAGCATCGCAAGATCATGGTGTTCCGGCCGCTATACGCCGTGGGCGGCCAGGAACTCGGCTACCTGCCCGGTGACGCGCAGGAGAAGATGGGCCCGTGGGGCCAGGCCGTGTTCGACACCCTCGGCGCGCTGGTGTCGGAGAACGTGCTCGAGGAGGTCGTCGAACGCGGCATCCTCGAGGTGCTGCCGCTCACCCACATCCGCGGCCGGTCGTTGCACGACGCCTTCGTGATCGTCGACGAGGCGCAGTCGCTGGAGCGGAACGTGCTGCTCACGGTGCTCAGCCGGATCGGGCAGAACTCCAGGGTGGTGCTCACCCACGATGTGGCCCAGCGCGACAACCTGCGGGTGGGCCGCTTCGACGGTGTCGCGTCGGTGATCGAGACGCTGAAGGGGCATCCGCTCTTCGCCCACATGACGCTGACCCGGTCCGAGCGCAGCGCCATCGCCGCCCTCGTCACCGAGATGCTGGAGGGCAACGAGCTGAGTTGAAAAAGGGGCGAACCGGGTGCGTCAGCATCCGGTTCGCCCCTTTTCCCAGCGTGACTACTGCGGCGGCCGAGTCATGCTCAGCACGTCCAGTGCCACGTCGAGCTGCTCGAGGGTGACCTCGCCGCGCTCGACGAAGCCTAGGTCGATGACCGACTCGCGCACCGTAAGACCCTGGGCCACGGAGTGCTTGGCCACCTTGGCAGCGGCCTCGTAGCCGATCACCCGGTTGAGCGGGGTGACGATCGACGGCGACGACTCGGCCAGTGCGCGGGCACGCTCGAGGTTGGCCTCGAGGCCGTCGACGGTCTTGTCGGCGAGCACCCGGGCGCCGTTGGTGAGCAACCGGATCGACTCGAGCAGCGCGGTGCCCATCACGGGGATGGCCACGTTGAGCTCGAATGCGCCGGAGGCGCCGGACCAGGCGATGGTGGCGTCGTTGCCGATCACCCGGGAGCAGACCATGAGCACGGCCTCCGGGATGACCGGGTTGACCTTGCCGGGCATGATCGACGAGCCCGGCTGCAGGTCGGGGATGCTCAGCTCGCCGATGCCGGTGTTGGGGCCGGAGCCCATCCAGCGCAGGTCGTTGCAGATCTTGGTCAGGCCGACGGCGATGGTGCGGAGAGCCCCGGAGGCGTCGACCAGGCCGTCACGGTTGGCCTGGGCCTCGAAGTGGTCGACGGCCTCGGTGATCGGCAGTTCGGTCTCGTTGGTGAGCAGCTCGATGACGAGCTGCGGGAAGCCGGCCGGCGTGTTGATGCCGGTGCCGACGGCCGTGCCGCCCAGCGGAACCTCGGCGACGCGGGGGAGCGCGGTGCGCACCCGTTCGATGCCCAACCGCATCTGGCGGGCGTAGCCGCCGAACTCCTGGCCGAGGGTGACGGGGGTGGCATCCATCAGGTGGGTGCGGCCGGCCTTGACCGCCGTCGCCCACAGTTCAGCCTTGGCCTCGAACGCCACCGCGAGATGGTCGAGCGCCGGGATGAGATCGTCGATGAGGGCGCTGGTCACGGCGATGTGCACCGAGGTGGGAAACACGTCGTTGGAGGACTGCGACGCGTTGACGTGGTCGTTGGGGTGCACGGGGCTGCCCAGGCGCCGGCTGGCGAGGGTGGCGAGAACCTCGTTCATGTTCATGTTCGAGGAGGTGCCGCTGCCGGTCTGGTAGACGTCGATGGGGAACTCGGCGTCGTATCGGCCGGTTATGACCTCGTCGGCGGCGGCCGCGATGGCGTCGGCGATGTTCGCGTCGAGCACGCCGAGACGAGCGTTGGCGAGGGCCGCCGATTTCTTGATGCGGGCCAGGGCCGCGATCTGGGCGGACTCGAGCACGGAGCCGGAGATCGGGAAGTTCTCGACCGCCCGCTGGGTCTGCGCGCCGTAGAGCGCGTCAGCGGGAACCCGGACCTCGCCCATCGTGTCGTGTTCGATCCGGTAGCTGGTCGGTACGGAGCCGGTCTCAGTTGAAATGTCCACCACGGTGTGTCATACCTTTCGATTCATTGTGCGTTCGCGTTGCGGCGGCTAAACGACGCCGACGACGATGTCTGGATCTGCGCGGCCCTCGAGGAGCCGGTAATTCGCACCGACGATAGCCAATGTACCTTCTGCGATGGCGGCGCTGATCATCTCGGAGCGCTGCACGAGCTCCGCCACGGTGTCGCGCAGGTGTTCCCGGCCCACGGCGGATGCGTCGACGTCGACCGGGTCGAGCGGGCCGGTTTTCGATCCATTGACGCGGCGCACGGCCGGCACGATCTTCTCGATGATGTTGTTGATGTGCGGGGGCAGGGCCACGGCGTCCGGGCCTTGCGAGTCGATGGCGGCTCGCACCGCTCCGCATCGGTCGTGGCCGAGCACCAGGATGAGCGGCACCTTGAGCACGGCGACGGCGTACTCGAGCGAGCCGAGCACCGAATCGGAGATGACCTGGCCGGCGTTCCGCACGACGAACAGGTCGCCCAGGCCCTTGTCGAAGATGATCTCGGCGGCCAGCCTGGAGTCGCTGCAGCCGAACAGGGCAGCCATGGGGGTCTGCACGAATGCGGTCTCGGCGCGGCGGTCGACGTCCTGGCGGGGATGCTGCGGCGTGCCGGCAACGAAGCGCTCGTTGCCCTCGGCGAGGTCGGTCCAGACCTGGGCTGGTGTGGGCGTGTCGGTCATTCGCTGGAGCCGTTCTGTTCGGTGGTGATGTGCTCGGCCACGGCGCGGGCGAGCACGGTCAGCTCTTCGTCGTCGGCCGTGCCGATGAGGAGATAGCTGCTCTCGCCGGCCTCGGTGACGAGGGCGGACTCGAAGTTGCCCCGGTCGGCGGCCGGCGCGGGATTGCGGTACACGTCCCAGTCCAGGCCGCCGATGCTGATGGTGTCGGCCGGATCGACCTTTTCGAGCTGTTCGGCCAGCCAGGTGGGGTTCGCGTCGACGGCCTGGGTGAGGCCGATGAACTCGTTCTTCGGGGTGAGCAAGCCAAGGAACCAGCTCGAGACGCCGTCGTTGCCGCCCTGGCGCCATTGTGCGGCGTTGGCACGCCAGCCGGAGGGAAGAGTGGGCACCACCAGGGGCTCGTCGACGCCGGGCTGCACCTGTGCGGCGACGGTGGCGTAGTCGATCTCACGGTCGAGGGGGGTGTCGCTGCGCGGCACGATCAGCACCAGCACGATGACAGCGCCAATGGTCGCCAGCAGCGAGTAGACGAGGTTGTTGATGGTCTTGCGGGCCCGGTAATTCTTGGAGTTCGTGGCCAGCCGGGTGGCGCGTTCCTCGGCGGTCTCCGGGCGGCCGAGCTCCGCGACGACCCGCGGCGGGCGGGGGCTGCGGCTCATTCCGCGGTGGCCGCGCCGCGGGCGGCGTCCAGGCGCGCCTTGGCGCCGATCAGCCATTCCTCGCAGCGGGTCGCGAGGGCTTCGCCCCGCTCCCAGAGAGCCAGGGATTCCTCGAGCGTGGACGCGCCCTGCTCGAGCACCGAGACGACGCGGATCAGTTCGTCCCTGGCCTGCTCGTAGCTGAGCGAGTCGACCGCCGGGATGGTGCCGGGGGTGTTCGAGGGCGTGGCTGCGGACGAAGTCATGTCATCCATTCTATTTCTTTCAAACTATTTCGAGACCGCGGGCACGGTGCCGACGCCGACGGTGATGAGGAGTTCGGTGCCGGAGGGCGCCTGGTCGCTGGAGCGCAGCACGTGGCCGTCGGGCAACTGCACGATGGCGTAGCCGCGGTCGAGGGTGCCCTGGGGGGAGAGGGCGCGCAGCTGGGAGCGAAGCTCGACCACGCTGGAGCCCGCGCGTTCGAGGGTGCGGTGCAGCAGCTCGGTGCCGCGCGCCACGTACCGGGTGAGATCCTGCGAACGACTGTCGATGATCCAGTCGGCGCCGGCGAGCACCGGCCGGCTGCGCAACTGGCCGAGCCTGTCGACCTCGGTGGCGAGGATGCCGGTGAGCCGGCTGCTCAGGCGCGCCCGGGCCTGCTGCACCCGGTTGAGCTCGTCGGAGACGTCGGGCACCACCCGTTTCGCCGCGTCGGTGGGGGTCGAGGCGCGGAGGTCGGCGACGTCGTCGAGCAGCGGCCGGTCGGCTTCGTGGCCGATCGCGCTGACCATCGGGGTGGTGCAGGCCGCGACGGCGCGCACGAGTCCCTCGTCGCTGAAGCCGAGCAGGTTCTGGAAGTCACCGCCGCCGCGGGCGACGATGATGACGTCGACCTCGGGGTCGGCATCCAGCTGCCTGATGGCCGCCGTGACCTCACCGACCATCCGGTCGCCCTGCACGGCGGCGTGCACAACCCTGAAGTCGACGGCCGGCCAGCGCAGTTGCGCGTTGCGGAGCACGTCTTTCTCGGCATCGGAGTCCTTGCCGGTGACCAGGCCGATGCGGTGCGGCAGGAACGGCAGCGGTCGTTTGCGGGACACGTCGAAGAGGCCCTCGGCCTTGAGCTGCGCGCGCAGTCGTTCGAGTCGTTCGAGCAGGTCGCCGAGCCCCACATGGCGCAGCTCGTAGACCTGCATCGTGAGGGTGCCGCCCTTGACCCAGTAGTTGGGCTTGACGAGCGCGATCACCCGGTCGCCCTGCTTGAAGTCACCGGTCAGGCGGGCCTTCACCGAAGACCAGACCGTGAAGCTCACGGTCGCATCCACCGAGAGGTCCTTGAGCTTGCCGTAGACGTTGCCGCCGCTGGCGCCCCATTGCACGATCTCGCCCTCCACCCAGGCGGTGCCGAGCCGTTCGATGTAGCCGCGGATCTTGTTGGAGAGCACCGCGACGGGCCAGGGGGCGTCGATGGTGGGCGGCTCGTCGCCCGCGGCGGGCATCGTGACTGCGTTCATGGGTCTCCTGGGTCTGGGTCTGGGTCTGGGTCTGCGTCTGCGGTAGCCGGCTCGTCGTTCAGACGGTCTGCTCAGACGCGCCCGCTTAGACTGTTCGGGTGAGTACCAGTACTAATGCGCCCGTGATCGGCCTTGGCATGCCCAGAATTCCCAGCCTGCGCAACAGGCTCAAGGATACCCCGGTGGTTGGGCCGAAAAAGGTGCTGCTCGCGGCCCCGCGCGGTTACTGCGCTGGCGTAGACCGCGCCGTCATCGCCGTGGAGAAGGCCCTCGAACTGTACGGGGCCCCCGTCTACGTGCGCAAGCAGATCGTGCACAATACCCACGTGGTGAGCGAGCTCGAGAAGAAGGGCGCCATCTTCGTCGAAGAAGTGGATGAGGTCCCCACCGGTTCGCACATCGTCTTCAGCGCACATGGCGTGTCGCCGGCCGTGGTTAACGCCGCCGCCGCTCGTGGCCTGTCGGCCATCGATGCCACCTGCCCGCTCGTCACCAAGGTGCACCGCGAGGCGGTGCGCTTCGCTCGCGACGACTTCGAGATCTTGCTGATCGGCCACGAGGGCCACGAAGAGGTCGAGGGCACCGCCGGCGAGGCGCCGGAGCACACGACGCTCGTCGGCAGCCCGGACGAGGCAGACACGATCGTCGTGCGCGATCCGAACAAGGTGGTCTGGCTGTCGCAGACCACCCTGAGCGTTGACGAGACCATGGAGACGGTGCGCCGGTTGCGCGCCCGGTTCCCCAACCTGCAGGATCCGCCCAGCGACGACATCTGCTACGCCACTCAGAACCGTCAGGTGGCCATCAAGAAGGTCGCCCGTGACGCCGACCTGGTCATCGTGGTGGGGTCGGCGAACTCGTCCAATTCCGTGCGCCTGGTCGAGGTGGCGCTGGAGTACGGCGCCAAGGCCGCCTACCGGGTGGACTATGCCAACGAAGTGAAGCAGGAGTGGCTCGACGGTGTGAACACCGTGGGCGTCACGAGTGGGGCTTCCGTGCCAGAGGAGCTCGTGGAGGAGCTGTTGCGCGACTTGGCCGGCGCCGGTTACGGCGACGTGGAGCAGGTCAAGACCGCCGAGGAAGACCTGCTCTTCTCGCTGCCCAAGGAGCTGCGCAAGGATCTGCAGGGCAAGACCGACGCGCGTGCGCTCGGCGGCAGGGTCAGCCGGCCGGAGTAGCCAGCCCTACGGCCGGCTGAGCGTTACGGCCGGCTGAGGTACTCGAGCAACGCCGGGTCGCCGGCGAGCACAACGGCCACGGCCGCGACCAGCAGGACGAAGGCGACGACGCCGCCGATGAGCGGAACGTAGAACGCACGCCGGCCACGGAGCAGCAGAAGGATCGCTGAGATGGCCGCGGCCACCCAGACGAGTCCCTGGCCGATGCTGCTTGCGGTGATGGTCGCGGTGACGGACTCCGTCACGGTGTAGGCGCCCAGTTCGGCCTGGGAATAGAGCATCGCCAGGGCCTGCGGCAGACTGCCGAGCATCGAGATGGTGAAGTAGGCGCCGAGCAGCCCGAGGACCAGCAGGCTGACGGTGAGGGGCCGGTCCCAGGCCGGCGCCGTTCCCGGTACAGTGAGGCCCGGCGCTGCCCGGCCCGGCGCCGCGGAGTCCGGCCGTTCGGCCGATCCCCCCGTCGCCCGGGCGGGCGTCGCCGTCGCGGATGCGGCGGCAGAGGCCGCAGGAGAGTGTTCGTCCTGCGGCGGGTTCCAGGTCCAGCCCTCCGGAGCCAGCTCGCCGTAGCGGGGCTGGGGGCGGTAGTCCACCGGCGGGGTTGCCGCCGGCTTCTGGTCTGGAGCGTTCTCTGCCATCGTCTTCCGGTTGTTTCTGTTGAGCTGAGCTGTCTAGCTGTTCGAGTGCCCGGCGGAACCGAGCTGACGCGTGGCCTGGGCGACGCGAGCGGCCATGGCCGACTCGGCAACCTTGCCCCAGGCGCGCGGGTCGTACAGCTTCTTGTTTCCGACCTCACCGTCGACCTTGAGCACGCCGTCGTAGTTCTTCAGCATGTAGTCGGCGATGGCGCGGGTGAACGCGTACTGGGTGTCGGTGTCGACGTTCATCTTCACGACGCCGTTGGCGACGGCTTCGGCGATCTCGGCGTCGGTCGAGCCCGAGCCACCGTGGAAGACGAGGTCGAGCGGCAGTGCGCTGGTGCCGTACTTGGCGGCGACGCTGGCCTGGATCTCCTTCAGGAGCTCCGGACGCAGCTTGACGTTGCCGGGCTTGTAGACGCCGTGCACGTTGCCGAAGGTGAGGGCGGCCATGTAGCGGCCCTGCTCGCCGAGGCCGAGGGCCTCGATCATCTTGACGGTGTCGTCGAAGGTTGTGTAGAGGTTGTCGTTGATGTCGCCCTCAACGCCGTCTTCTTCGCCGCCGACGGCGCCGATCTCGACCTCGAGGATGGCGTTGATCGCCTTGGTGCGGGTGATGATGCCCTTGGCGATCTCGAGGTTCTCGTCGAGCGCGATGGCCGAGCCGTCCCACATGTGAGACTGGAAGATCGGGTTGAAACCATCGGCGACGGCCGTCTCGGAGGCCGAGATGAGGGGAAGGACGAAGTCGTCGAGCGCGCCCTTGGGGCAGTGGTCGGTGTGCAGGGCCACGGTGACGGGGTAGTTGTCAGCAACGGCGTGCGCGAACTTGGCGAACGCGAGGGCACCGGCGGCACGGTTCTTGACGGTGTGGCCGGCGAAGTAGTCGGCGCCACCGGTGGTGACCTGGATGATGCCGTCGGAGCCGGCTTCGGTCAGGCCCTGGAGAACGGCGTTGATGGACTGCGAGGAGGAGACGTTGAATGCGGGGTACGCGAACCCCTTCGACTTGGCCTTGTTCAGCATTTCGGCGTATTGGTCTGGGGTTGCGATGGGCATTGCTTCTCCTCGAAATCGAGCGGGGGTGTCGGTCAAGTCTAGCGAGGGCTCCTGTGTGAGCGCTCGGGGTACAAGGTCCCGCTCTAGGGGCGCTGGGTAAGCTGGCCCCGTACCGGCGAAGTATTCCGGCGCGTCCCTCAGCAACCCACATACGATCTCGAAGGACACCAACACACAGTGACTACTGAACACGATTCCCTCTACCTCCACCCCGACCGCAGCCTCGGCATGGAACTGGTGCGGGCCACCGAAGCCGCCGCCATCCGCGCCGTCCCGTTCATCGGCCGCGGCGACAAGAACGCCGCAGACGGCGCCGCCGTGGACGCCATGCGCAAATTCCTCGGC
This sequence comes from Cryobacterium adonitolivorans, assembly GCF_004402695.1. Classification (GTDB taxonomy): domain Bacteria; phylum Actinomycetota; class Actinomycetes; order Actinomycetales; family Microbacteriaceae; genus Cryobacterium; species Cryobacterium adonitolivorans. The sequence goes on from NZ_SOFL01000005.1 coordinate 87,164, forward strand.
ACGGTCGATTTCGACGGCGTCGTCGTCATCGGCGAGGGCGAGAAGGACGACGCGCCGATGCTTTACAACGGCGAGCACGTCGGCAGCGGGCGCGGCCCGTCCTGCGACATCGCGGTCGACCCCATCGACGGCACCTCACTCACCGCCAACGGCCGCCAGAACGCCCTGAGCATGATCGCGGTCGCCGACCGGGGCAGCATGTACGACCCCAGCGCCGTGTTCTATATGGACAAGATCGTCACCGGTTGGGAGGGCCACGGTGTTGTGGACCTGCGCCAGCCCATCGGCGAGAACATCCGCGCCCTGGCCAAGGCCAAGGGCAAGGACGTGTCCGATATGACCATCGCCATCCTCGACCGGCCCCGGCACGCCGGCCTGATCGACGAGGTGCGCGCCGCGGGCGCCGGCACCCGGTTGATGCTTGACGGCGACGTGGCCGGCGGCATCAACGCGGCCATCACCGAGACCCGGATCGACATGTGCGTCGGAATCGGCGGCACCCCTGAGGGAATCATCACCGCCTGCGCGCTCAAGGCGCTGGGCGGCTTCATCCAGGCGAAGCTGCACCCCAAGGACGACGACGAGGCCCAGCGGGCCATCGACGCCGGCCATGACCTCGACCGCATCCTCGGCGTGAACGACCTCGTCACCAGCGACAACACCTACTTCGTCGCCACCGGCGTCACCGATGGCCAGCTGGTCGGCGGTGTGCGCAAGATGGGTCCGAAGATCCGGACGGAGTCGATCGTGCTTCGCGGCAAGAGCGGCACCATCCGCCGGGTCGTGGCCGAGCACCTCGCGGAGAAGTGGGTGTAGCAGCTACTCGACGATGATGCCCAGCTGCGCCGCGAGCAACGGAGCGAGCAGCGCGAGCTGGGCGTCGTCGATGGTGGCACCCTTCAGCCCTTCCAGGCTGTGGATGGCCAAGAAGTCGCTGGAGCGGAGGTCCACGTCGCTCAGCCGCGCGCCGGCCACGTCGAGGGTGCCGATCCGGCAATCGCGAAGTTCGAGCCGTTGCACGGTGGCGCTGGAGAGGTCGAGCTCATCGATGATGCAGTTGGAGATGAGAACGTCGGTCAGGGTGGCGTTGCGCAGATTCACGAAGTCCAGCTTCGAACCGTCCAGCTGCACGCTGCGCAAGCTGGAGTCGTAGAGCTCGACCGAACCGAGCCTGGAGTGCTCGATGCGCACGTCGCGCCAGCTCGATCGCGGCGCGCTGAAGACCGCCGCGTGCAGTTCGGTGGCGATGCACTCGTTCCACGTGCTGCCCCGCAGCACCGTCGTGTTCAGGTCGACTCCGTGGAACTCGCACTCCGCGAACCGGGTTCCGGTGAAGTCCCGGCCGGAGAAGTCCACCCGGCTGTACCGTTCGGCCTCCCGGTCGTCGCCGCGCCCCACAAGGGCGCCGTCGTTGTCCAGGAGGTTGTCGAGGATGATCCGGTCGAGCTGGGGGCCGCGCCGCTTCGACCGGCGCGGTGCGTTGACCACTAGGAGGCCGGCTCGGCGACCGGCTCCAGCAGGAACACCGGGATGACCCGGTCGGTCTTGACCTGGTAGGCGGCGTAGTCGGGGTACGCCGCAACGGCGCGCTCCCACCAAACGGCCTTCTCTTCGCCGGTGATCTCCCGGGCGATCATGTCCTGCCGTAGCGGGCCGTCCTGAACCTCGACGAGCGGATGCGCGAGAACGTTGGCATACCAGACCGGGTTCTTCGGGCTGCCGCCGAGCGAGGCGACCGCGGCGTAGCGGCCGTCGTGCTCGACCCGCATGAGCGGAGCCTTGCGGACCTTGCCGGACTTGGCACCGAGGGTGCTCAGCACGATCACGGGCATCCCGCGCATGGTGGTGCCCTTGGCGCCGCCGGAGGACTCATAGAGGTCGACCTGGTCGCGGACCCACTTCTCGGGGCTGGGCTCGTATTCTCCGTGCAGGGGCATGGTGGCCTATCTCTCTCTCGCGGTGAATCGGGGGTGGCGCGGCGCGTACCGAGGAATGTAACGCCAGAGGACGCCGGCACCAATCAGGCCCACGACCCCCATCACACCGCTGGCCACTGACAGTGAGATCACCGCGGTGATGCCGGCGACGGCCAAGGGAGCGGCGGCGCTGCCGAAGTCGGCCGTGAACCGCCAGGCGCCCAAGAATGGGGCGGGGCCGCTGGGCGGTGCCAGGTCGGCGCCCAGGGTCATCAGCAGGCCGCTGCCGATGCCGTTGGCCAGGGAGAGGAACATGGCCACGGCGATGAACCACTCCACGTTCGCGGGCAGGTCGTGGGTGAACGCGAGCGCGAACATGCCGAGCCCCAGGCCGATCATCGACGGGATCGCGGTCCACATCCGGCCGAAGCGGTCCATGATCTGGCCGCTGGCGTAGAAGAGGGCGAAGTCGATGCCGCCGGCGATGCCGATGATGAGGGCGGTGTCGGGTTCGCTGACGCCGATGCTGACCGCCCAGAGCGGGAGCATCACCGTGCGGCTGGCGCGCAGGGCGCCAACCAGGCCGGCGCCGGTACCCAAGCGGAGCAGCACCCCGCGGTAGCGCCAGATGGTGGGGAACAGGTCGTTCGACTCGGCCGCGGCGGCACGCTCATCGTCGGTGCCGCCCTCTCCGACGGTGCGCACGGCCGGGTCGGACGGCGCCGTGTCCGAGGCGCCGGCGAAGGTGTTCGACGGGTCGGGCAGCAGCATCAGCACCAACGCGGCGGCCAGGCAGCAGACGATGAAGACCCAGAAGACGGCGGTCGTGCCGCCGGTGAGGTGGATGACTCCGGCGGCGATGAACGGGCCGACGAACCACCCCGCCCGGAAGACACCGCCGAGGGTGGACAGGGCCCTGGCCCGGTAGGCCACCGGCACATAGCTGGTCATGAAGGCGTGGCGGGCGAGGGCGAAGACGGCGGTGGCCAGGCCGATCAGGAAGATCCCGACAGCCAGGACGACGGGGTTGGGGGCCACGATGCAGACCAGCACGGCGATGATCGCCAGCAGCGACGCCCCGATCATCGAGTTCCGCTCGCCGAACCGCGAGACGACGGAGCCGCTCGGGATGTCGCCGATCAGCTCGCCGACCATGACCATGGCCGCGATGAATCCGGCGAAGGCGAGCGATGCTCCGAGGTCGTTCGCCACCAACGGAATGAGCGGAATCATCGCGCCCTCGCCGATGGAGAAGAGCAGGGTGGGCAGGAATGCGGCCAGGGCCACCCCTCTGAGGCTGAAGGGGCGCTCGGTACTCATCGAATCGATGCTACCTCGCGGGCCCGGCACCGGTCGTCGGCGCAAGCGGGCCGGTAGGCTGGATTCCACAATGATTGAGCTGGATTTCTCTGAGCAGATCGCCGCGCTGCGGGCCACGTTTGACGACATCCGGTCGGTGATCGACATCGACAGGCTGAAGCTGGACATTGCCGAGTTGAGCGACCAGGCGGGTGCCCTCGACCTGTGGAACGACTCCGAGCACGCCCAGAAGGTGACCAGCGAGCTCAGCCACCGCCAGTCGGAGCTCAAACGCATCGACAGCATCGAGTCGCGCCTCGACGACCTCGAGGTGCTCGTGGAGCTGGCCAACGCCGAGGGCGACCAGGAATCGGCCGACGAGGCGACGGCCGAACTGCGCAGCGTGCAGAAGGTGCTGGGCGACCTCGAGGTGCACACCCTGCTCAACGGCGAGTTCGACCCGAACCCGGCCGTGATCACCATCCGTGCCGGGGCCGGTGGCGTGGACGCTGCCGACTTCGCTGAGATGCTGTTGCGCATGTACCTGCGCTGGGCCGAGCAGCACGACTACACCACCAACGTGCTCGACGTGAGTTACGCCGAGGAGGCCGGCATCAAGTCCGCCACGTTCGAGGTGAACGCGCCGTACGCTTTCGGCACCCTGAGCGTCGAGGCCGGCACGCACCGCCTGGTGCGGATGAGCCCGTTCAACTCCGCGGGCAAGCGCCAGACGTCCTTCGCCGCCGTCGAGGTGGTTCCGCTGATCGCCCAGGCCGAGGCTGTCGAGATCCCGGACAACGACATTCGCGTGGACGTGTTCCGCTCCAGTGGCCCCGGCGGCCAGTCGGTGAACACCACCGACTCCGCCGTGCGCATCACCCACCTGCCCACCGGCCTGGTGGTGAGCTGCCAGAACGAGAAGAGCCAGATCCAGAACCGTGCGGCGGCGATGCGGGTGCTGGCGTCCCGGCTGCTGCTGTTGCAGCGCGAGCAGGAGGCGGCGACCAAGAAGGAGTTCGCCGGCATCATCACCGCCAGCTGGGGTGACCAGATGCGCAGCTACGTGCTCGCGCCGTACCAAATGGTCAAGGACCTGCGCACCGAGTACGAGGTGAACAACCCGTCCAACGTGTTCGACGGCGACCTCGACGGATTCATCGCCGCGGGCATCCGCTGGCGCAAGACTCCCACCGACTAGCTGTACTGAGCCACTACCTGGGTGACACTCGGCTGATGGGTGTTCCTCCGATGCCGGTGTGGATGCGTTCAGTGTTGTAGTGGTTCAGCCAGGGCGCAAGGGCGTTGGCG
>NZ_SOFL01000048.1 GCF_004402695.1 Cryobacterium adonitolivorans
CAATGAAAACCATCAACCGAATGGTCGACAACGGCGGAATCCGGCCCGTTTTCTTCGGCGGCAACGGCGCCGTGCTGGCACTAGGCGACAAGATCCGCTGCTTCACCCCAATGCAACGCACAGCCATCACCGCCCGCGACGGCGGCTGCATCATCCCCGGCTGCACCTGCCCACCCCAATGGACCGAAGTGCACCACGTGACGCCCTGGCAGCACGGCGGCCCGACCAACGTCGACAACGGGGTACTGCTGTGCTGGTACCACCACCACAACATCGACACGTCGGGGTGGCACATCCACATGACCCTGGGCATGCCCGAAGTACAAGCACCACACTGGATCGACCCCACCGGCACCTGGCGAAAACCACACCAGCACCAAGCGCACGACCCCAAAACCCGAAAACCACCCCACACCGAGTGAGCAGCTGCGAATGATCGCTCCGAGTGGCCGGCCGGGTGCACCTGATCTACCGGGTGCACGCCGCCCCAGGATTACCGCCCGTTGCGGGCCTTCGTTAGGGTCGAAGAAGGAGCACGGCAGTCCACGAAGGTGCTTCGGAAACGGAAATCACCATGACGACCACCGAGAACACGCCTGGAACCGCCGCTGAGTCGCCGACCGATGCAGATATCGGAGCCGTAGTCGAGTCCGTTCTCCACGCCGTTCCCGAGGCCATCCCTGAGGGAGAATCTCACGCCGTTCTCGGGCGCGTTTTCCAGGGCGTACTTTTTGACATGGACGGCACCCTGGTCGACTCGACCAAGGCCGTGGACCGGTCCTGGCAGCAGTGGGCGGACGAAATGGGCCTCGGCGCCATGTTCTCCGGTATCCAGCACGGGCGACCGGCCCGCGAGATGGTGGCCGACCTCGTCTCGCCCGATCAGGTCGCAGCTTCCATCCTGCGCGTCAATGAACTTGAGCTCGCCGACACCGACGACATCACCATCCTGCCGGGTGCCGCAGAGCTGATGGCCAGCCTCCCCGAAGGGCGTCGGGCCATCGTCACCTCCTGCGACAGCGCCCTCTGCCGGATCCGTCTCGACGCTGCCGGCTTCAGCGCTCCGGCCACCGTGGTCACCATCGAGGACACCGTCAAGGGAAAGCCAGCACCCGACCCGTTCCTCGAGGCCGCCGACAGGCTCGGCCTCGATGCCCGCCAGTGCGTGGTGGTCGAAGACGCTCCCGCCGGACTCGCCGCGGGGCGCGCCGCGGGGTGTGCCACAATCGGCGTCGTCGGCACCCACTCCGCCGACGAACTGGACGCCGACCTCGTCGTGCCCAGCCTCGACGGACTCCGCATCGAGCTGCACGACCACGGCGTGGTGTTCTCGATCAGCCCAGAATCGATATAAACGATGCGGCCAGCCCGAGGACAGTGACACCCACACCCAGATGAGGGTGAGCCCCCGACCGAGGCGGCGCTGCACGATGATCGACCGGCCGACGACACAGACCCCCGTCGACAAGAACGCCCACGCCCAATGGAACGGGCGCACGTAACCGGCCTGTTCCAGGGCCCGTCGATCGGCGTAGGCCAAGGCCACCGTGGCGCCGTAGATGAACAGGCTCAGCAAGTTGCGAATCAGCCCGGACGGCTCGAAGGCCTGCAGCGATCCATTGGTCTGCGCCTCGAAGATCGACGAAAGCGACGGGGTGGGGATCATCAGAGCACCAAGTGCAGTGAGCAGCGGCAAGAACACGATCGCCCAGAGGGGCCCGGTGTACGGGGATGTTCCGGCCGGCAGCGAGTTCTGGCGTCGTGGCGGTCATGATCTCCCCTCGGATGTTTCTTCTGACCCTTCCAAGGTAGTAGACAGGACACATGACAGGGCAAGAGCAGACCGAGATCGAGCGCAAGTACGACATCGAGGGACTCCGGCCCGTCCCGTCCCTGCAGGGGGTTGACGGTATCACCGCCGAAACGGTGGAGGAACCATTCATCCTCACGGCCGTCTACTACGACACCGACGATCACGCCCTGGCCCGCAACCGCATCGTGCTGCGCCGTCGCGAGGGCGGCGGGGATGCCGGCTGGCACCTCAAGACTCCGGCCGAGGAGGGCCGCACCGAGGTGCACTGGCCGCTGGATGTCGGCGGCGCGGACAGTTCCGGGGGCGAATCGATCCCCGCCGATGTGCTCGAACCGGTGCGCGCGATTGTGCGCGACCGGCCCCTGACCCCGCTGGCCCGGATCAGCACGGTGCGCACCGCTGTGCGGCTCTCCGACGCCGACGGCCAGGCCCTCGCCGAGATCGCCGACGACCTCGTCTCCGCCTCAGACGCGCGCGGCGGAATGTACCGCAAGTGGCGCGAGTGGGAGGCCGAGCTGCTCGACGGTGCCCCCGATACCCGCAAGAAGCGCACCGCGCTGCTCGACGCCGTTGAGCAGGCACTGCTCGCCGCCGGAGCGACGCCGTCGACGAGTGTGGCCAAGATCGCCCGCGCCGTCGGCGTTCGGTCCCTGACCGACCTCAGCGGCGCCGAGGTGCTGCCGGGTCTGCTCCCGGCCGCGGCCCTGCAACATCCCGACTCCGCCGGCGCCATCGTCGTGGGCGCACTCCGCGAGTTGACCGCCACCCTCGTCGCTCAGGACCCCCTCGCGCGGGCGGATGCTCCGAACGCTGTGCACCAGATGCGCACCACGGTGCGCCGCCTGCGCAGTGTCCTCGCGGTCTACGCCCGGCTCTTCGAGAAGTCGGCTGTGACCGAGTTGCGCCTCGAACTCAGGTACCTCGGCGCCCGGCTGGGCCGCGCCCGCGACGCCGGGGTTCGCGGCGCTCGGCTGGCCGGCGAACTCGACGGCATTGAAGACTATCCCACCGACGATGCCCAGACCCGGCTCGTCGGTGGAGCGCGCCGGGACTACGCGGAGGGCCTCGTTGCGGTCCGCGCCTGCCTCCTGAGCACGCGCTACTACCGGCTACTGGATTCCCTCGACAGCTTCGTGGCCTGGCCGCCGCTCACCGCTAAGGCCGAGCTGCCCGCCGCCGCCGAAATCGCCCGCGACCTCGACAAGGCCGTCGGTGTCCTCGCGCACCGCACCAGCGCTGTGACCGACGCGGATGCCCCGGAGCCGGCCCTGCACGAGGTGCGGAAGGCCGCCCGCCGGCTGCGTTACGCGGCCGAAGCTGTGGCCGAGGCCCAACCTGCTCCCGGCGGGCCTGTGACGGAGCCGGCCGCGAAGAACTCGGCCAAGAACTCGGCCAAGCAATCGGACACGAAGGCCGCCAAGAAAGAAGCCGCCAAGCGCGTTGAGGCCGCCGCCCGATTCGCGAAGCACCGCCGCGACTACGCCCACCTCGCCAAGGTGGCGAAGCCGCTGGTGAAGCGGCTCGGCGACCGGCACGATGGGTTGCTCTACATAGAGGAGCTCGACCGGGCCGCGAAGGCCGCCTACGAGAGCGGCGAGAACACTCTGGTCTACGGCCTGCTCGTGGCCCGTGCCGAGCGCCTGGACGACACCGTGCCCGTTGCCCTCGGAGAGGCCCATCGAGCTGTGCGCGCGCTCAAGCGGCTCGTCCGCGACCTCTGATCGGCAGGCTGCTACCAGCGTTGGGCCGAAGACGCGGCAATGATCTGCAGCAGGGCGGCGCGCAGTTCGTCGGCGTTCTCGAGCGGCGGGAAAACGTCGGCCTCGAGGGTGCGGGCCTGTAGCCAGGCGGCGGTACCGGCATCCGTGCGCGTGACCAGATGGCGCCGGGCGTCGCGGTCGTCGCGGATCCGTGCCACCAGGCCCTCACGCTGCAGCCGGTCCAGAGTGCGTGACATGGTCTGCGTCTGAACCCGGGCCTGCCGGGCCAGTTCGGTCTGACTTCGGGCGCCGTCGCCGAGCAGGTGCAGCACGATCAGGCCGGCATGGGTGAGGCCGAGGGAATCCAGGGCGTCGACCCAGGCATGTTCCACCAGTCGGGCCGCAGTGGAAAGCAGCCGGCCGTTCGGCCACTGTGCCATGGCGTCGGAATCGGGAGTGGTCACCCCTTCAATGTACTGCTACCGTTGTTTAGTCAGCTAGCTGATCAATTGAGTCGCGACGAAGGAGAACCCCGTGACCACATCCCGTGACCTGCTCCGCCAGAGCACAGTGCTGCTCAGCGCGATCCTCGCCCTCGCCGGGTCGTTCATCGGCTCCGGCGCCGCCGGCGGCACGCCCATCCAGAACGCCTCCGGGGGAGCGCTGGCCGCTGATGCCACCCCCATCGCCCCTGGGGGCCCGGCTTTCGCCATCTGGACACCGATCTATGCCGGCCTGGTGCTCTACGCCATCTGGCAGTTCCTGCCCAAACAGAAGACCGACCCCCGGCAACGCCGGCTCGGCTATCCGATCGCGGCGTCGCTGCTGCTGAACGCGGCCTGGATTCTCAGCGTGCAGTTCGACCTGCTCTGGCTGAGCGTGCCGGTCATCGCCCTGCTGCTGGCCGTGCTGGTCTGGGCCTTCCTGATCATCCTCGACACGCGCCCGGAGACCCTGGTGGAGACGGTCCTGGTCGACGGCACCATCGGCCTGTACCTCGGCTGGGTCTGCGTGGCCACCGCCGCGAACATCACGGCGGCCCTGGTCGCCGCCGGGTTTGACGGGTTCGGCCTGGCCGCGGATGTTTGGGGCGTCGCCATCATCGCGGTGGCCGGGCTGATCGGCGTGCTCCTCGCCGTCGTCGGCCGGGGCAGGCTCGCCCCCACCCTCGCCCTCTGCTGGGGCCTGGCCTGGGTGGCCGTCGCCCGGCTCACCGGCGACCTGCTCTCCACCCCCACCGCGATCACGGCCATCGTGGCTGTCGTCGTGGTCGTCGCGGTCACCCTGGTCCTCCGGATCCGGGCGCCGCGCCGCCTGAACGTGGCGGTGTCGGTCGACAAATGACCGGGGCACGCCGCGGCTGGTTCGGCCTTGCCACGGGGGCAGGAGAGCTACACCCTGGTCTTCGCCGCCCTGCTGCTGGTCTTCGGCACCCTCGCCGACCGCTACGGGCGCCGGCGCATCCTCCTCACCGGAGTGGTGATCTTCGCCGTGGCGTCGGTCTTCGCCGCCTTCGCACAGACCGGCGACTTGCTCATCCAACGTGCAGGGCATCGGCGGCGCCATGGTGCTGCCCACCACCCTGTCGCTGATCAACGCCACCTTCCGCGGCCGGGACAGCGGCATCGCCTTCCCCATCTGGGGCTCCACCATCGGTGGCATGGTCGCCATGGGCCCGCTCCTGGGTGGGCTGGCTCACCACCTACTTCTCCTGGCGCTGGGCGTTCGGCACCAACGTGCCGCTGGGTTGCTCGTGAGTTTGCGACTCACAAGCCGGCCGGTGCAGCGCGAGTATGCACCGGCTACGGCGGCGGTCGCGGGGTAGTTCTGTCCCGACGAGCACTGTCCCTGCTCGGCTGGGGCTTCTGCACCGAGAGTTCCCCGCCCAGACGACCGCCGTGCGGGCGGCCGTGGTCGGCGTATTCCTCCCGGAAGAATCCCATCCGCCACCGGCCCATCTCCAGGCGCGCTCCGGTGCGGAGGATCAGACCCGGCGATGGGGCATCCGTTCGGGCGCCACCGCCCACCGGGCCGTGCGCCACCAGCAGGTACTCGTCGTTCTCGTCGTGCCGGATTTCGGCGTGCAGATCGTCAAGCCCGTCCAAGCGCAGGTCCGCGTCGTCACCGCTGCCGATCCGGGTGACGCCCGGCAGGAGGTTGAATTCGCGCGGCGGCTGGCCATTCCAGTTTTCCGACCCCACCACGAAGATGAGGCGGGGGCGCCCGGCACCTGGGGCATAGTGGGTAGTCGTGACACGCCGTCGGATGCGCCGGGCCAGGGTGGGCACCAGCGGGAACGGGGTCGGGGGAGGCAGCGGCAGCGCCCGCTCAGGAGCGTCGGGCTGCCGCCAGCGCCGCAGCAGCTGGCTCACGGCCGACGCACTGCCCACGACCAGGTGCGGCGACTTGGTGACCAGGCGCTGGGCGAGAGGCGCCTGCACGGCGCCCATCCGCGCGATCACTCCGTCGGGCCCGCGCACCGACACCACGATGCCGCGCTCGGCCAGATCGGCGGCGACGGTGCGGAGCGCCGGCAGAGCCGACATCCGTGCCCGCACGAACCGGTCGGGATCGCTGAGGAACACCTCGATCTCCAGGCCGTTGGCCCGGATGCTGCCGTGCATCTGCTCGATGCTGAACTGAAGATCGATATCGAGGTGGGTGCTGCCCATGGGACTAGTCGGCCGGGTTCTCGCTCGTGGTGACCCTCAGGGTGCCGTTGAGCTTCCACACGGCCCGGGGCGCGTCCGGCCCGATATCGCGGGGGACTTCGACGGTCATGTCGATGAAGCTGTAGTCGATGACGGCGCTCTTGCCGGTCAGGTACGACCACATTTCCTTCCCCAGGTCGGTCCAGTCCTGGATGCTGTGCGCATCCGGCCCGGTGGCCGGCGCGGGTTCGTTTTGCAGATCGGTCATGGCGGAGTCCTATTCGCTCGTCGTTGAGGATAGGGCCACGATAGTCCGGTGATGGGACGCGTAACTGAGCATCTGCCGACATCGTCGGGCACCTGACCGCACAAAAAAAAGACAGCCCGCCCGCCTGAGGCGAGCGGGCTGAATTCGGTAGACGCGGAAGTTACTCGGCGTCGAGGTCAGTCTCGAGGATCGTGACGAGGCCGGCGAGGGCCTCATCCGCTCCGTCGCCCTCTGCGCGCAGCACGACGACCTGGCCGTTTGCGGCTCCCAGGCTCATGAGCGACAGGATGCTCGACGCGTCCATGGCGTCGTCGGCCGGGTCGCCCTCGAGGGCGATGGTGACCTCGACCGGCAGTGCGCCGACGGCCTCAGCGAAGATTGCTGCGGGACGGGCGTGCAGGCCGACGCGGCTGGCGATGGTGGCGTTACGTTCTGACATGGTTCCTCCTGAAACTGTACGGATTACAACTGTATTGCCCGCGCGATGTGTGCACGCCTTGAGGCGGCGGCACATCGCGCGGTTACTGGGGTTTAGAGTCCCAGTTCGTCGAGAATGGGCAGCTCGGCGCGTACCCGGGCGCGTGCCTCGAGGGCGCTCGGTGCGGCCAGGGCGATGCCGGCGAGGCGCTGGGCCTCGACGACGGTGACCTTCGCCAGCACGGCCGCGACGGCAGCGAGGGCGCGAGCGGTCATCGACAGGGTGTTCACACCCAGGCCAACGAGCACCACGGCCAGTGCCGGGTCGGCCGCGGCTTCGCCGCAGACGCCGACGGGCTTGTTGTTGCCCTCGGCGACGGAACCGGCAACGGTGAGCTGGATCAGGCGCAGTACGGCGGGCTGCCACGGCGTGTTCAGCGCGGCGAGCGGGCCGAGCTGGCGGTCGGCGGCCATGGCGTACTGGGTGAGGTCGTTGGTGCCGAGGCTCGCGAAGTTCACCTCGCCGAGGATGGTCTCTGCCGTCAGCGCGGCGGAAGGAACCTCGACCATGACGCCCGGGTTCTTCAGCCCGGCCTCGCCGCACATGCGGGCGAAGTCGGCGGCTTCTTCGGCGGTGGAGATCATCGGGGCCATGACCCAGACATCCGCTTCAGTGCCCTCTGCGGCGGTCGCGACGGCGGCCAGCTGACGCTTGAGCACCCCGGGCGACGTGAAGTCGGTGCGGTAACCGCGCACGCCGAGGGCCGGGTTCGGCTCTGACGCGTCGGTGAGGAACGGGAGCGGCTTGTCGGCGCCGGCGTCAAGCGTGCGCACGACGACCTTCTTGCCGGGGAACGCGTCGAAGACTCCGCGGTACGCGGTGACCTGCTCGTCGAGGGTGGGTTCTTCGTCGCGGTCGAGGAAGCAGAACTCGGTGCGCAACAGGCCGACGCCCTGGGCGCCGGCGGCGGCGGCCTTGACGGCATCCGCTGCCCCGCCCACGTTTGCGAGGAGCGGCACGAGGTGGCCGTCGGCCATGGCGCCCTCGCCGGAGAACACCGCGAGGGTGGCGGCGTTGGCGGCCCAGGCCGTAGCGGCCTCGAGCTGGTCGGCGTCGGGGTCGACAGTGATGCTGCCGGCCGCGCCGTCAACGTAGACCGCGGTGCCGTCAGTGATGGACTCGACGCCGACGGCGGCGACGACGGCTGGCAGGCCGAGGGCGCGGGCGATAATCGCGGTGTGCGACTGCGGACCGCCACCGGAGGTGACCAGGGCCAGCACGACGGCCGGGTTCAGCGTGGCCGTGTCGGCCGGCGCCAGGTCGTCGGCGACGAGGATGAACGGTTCGTCGGAGGCGGGGATGCCCGGTGCGGGCACCCCACGCAACTCAGCGACGATCCGGGCACGCACGTCGAGGACGTCCGTGGCCCGCTCGGCCATGTAGCCGCCGAGGTTGTGCAGCATTTCGGCCACGGAGGCCGCGGACTCCCAGATTGCCCGCTCAGCGGAGGTGCCGGTGTTGATCAACTTCACGGCGCCCTTGATGAGCATGGGGTCCGCGGCCATCAGTGCGGTGGCCTCGAGGACCGACTTGCCCGCGCCGGTGGCGCTGACCGAGCGCTGCTTGAGCTCGGCCTGCACCGCCTTCGCGGCAGCGCGCAGTGTGACGGCGGCATCCTCTGCCGTCGTCGACGAGGCCAGCTGTTCTCCTGCTGGCGGCTCGCTCACGGCTTTGGGCATCTGCCTAACGGATCCGACGATCCGACCGGGGCTGACCCCTACTCCTGTGAAACTCTGCACGGAACTTCCTCTATTCTTCGGCGTTAATGGTGCCCACTAATGTTAGGCGTTCACCAGGGTGTTGTTCTGCTGGATGGACCCCGTAGTCGGGGTCTTTCGGACGTAGCGCTTGAGCGCGATTACCGCTAGGGCCGTGATGACCGTGCCGACAAGAATGGCCAGGATGAAGCCCAAAACGTTCTCGATGGCGAAGAACACGAAGATTCCGCCGTGCGGCGCCTTCGACGTGACACCCCACGCCATGGTCAGCGCACCGGTGGTGGCCGCGCCGAGCATGCTTGCCGGGATCACGCGCAGCGGGTCTGCCGCGGCGAACGGGATGGCGCCTTCAGAGATGAACGACGCACCGAGCAGCCAGGCCGCCTTGCCGTTGTCGCGTTCGACCGGGCTGAAGAGCTTGCGATCGAGCACGGTGGCCAGGGCCATTCCCAACGGCGGCACCATGCCGGCGGCCATGACCGCGGCCATGATCTGCCACGGCGCCTGGTTGGCCAGCGTTGCGGCACCCAGGCCGGCGACGGCGAAGGAGTAGGCAACCTTGTTGACCGGGCCGCCGAGGTCGAACGCCATCATGAGGCCGAGGATCAGGCCGAGGATGATGACGGACGCGCCGGTCATGCCGCTGAGCCAGTCGTTCAGGGCTACGGTGAGCCAGGCAATCGGTCCGCCGAGCACCAGGAACATCAGCCCGGAGGCGAAGATCGAGGCGAGCAGCGGGATGATCACGACGGGCATCAGGCTGCGCAGCCAGCGCGGAACGGTGAAGGAACCGATCCAGGCTGCCGCCATACCGGCGAGCAGGCCGCCGACGATGCCGCCGAGGAAGCCGGCACCCATGAAGCCAGAGACCGCACCGGCGACGAAGCCGGGAGCGATACCGGGGCGGTCGGCGATGCCGTAGGCGATGTAACCGGCCAGCGCCGGAACCAGGAAGCCCATCGAGAGGGCACCGATCTTGAAGAACACCGCGCCGAGGTAGATGGCCAGGCCACCCTCCGGAAGGTTCCAGAGGCTGTTCTGCAGCACCACGTCGTCGGCGACGCCGGTGATGTCATAGCCGCCGAGCAGGAATCCAAGGGCGATCAGCAGGCCTCCACCGGCGACGAACGGGATCATGTAGCTGACACCGGTGAGCAGGGCCCGCTTGACCTTCTGGCCCATGTGCTCGTTCTCGGACGCCGAGTCGGATGACGCGGCGGCGCCACCGCTGACGCGGCGGGCGTTCGGGTTGTCCACGGCCGCGAGGGCCTCCTGGACCATCTTCTTCGGCTCGTCGATGGCGCGCTTGACGGGGGACTGGATGAGGGGCTTGCCGGCGAAGCGGCCCTTGTCACGCACGTCGACGTCAACGGCGAAGATGACAGCGTCGGCGGAGTTGATGACCGAGGCGGCCAACGGGGTCGCTCCAGCGGAACCCTGGGTCTCGACCTGCAGGTCGATGCCCATCTCCTTGGCGGCCGCGACGAGCGCATCCGCTGCCATGTAGGTGTGGGCGATGCCGGTGGGGCACGCGGTGACGGCGACGATGCGGCGGGCCCCGGTGGCCGGGTCGCCCTCGGTGCCGGCGCCGGTGGGCGCCGCGGTGGTACGCGGGGCGGCCGGCGCGGAGTGCGCTCCGGCTGCGGCGGCGGCGGTGACCGGCGCGACGATGTCGGTGACCAGGGTCACGATCTCTTCGGGGGACTTCGCGGCGCGGAGGGCGGCGGTGAAGTCGGCCTTCATCAGCGAGCGGGCCAGCTTCGACAGGATCTTCAGGTGGTCCTGGTCGGCGCCCTCGGGGGCGGCGATCATGAAGATCAGGTCGGCGGGGCCGTCGGCCGAACCGAAGTCGACCGGCTGGGACAGGCGGGCGACGGCCAGCGTCGGCTCCGTCACCGCTGAGGAGCGGCAGTGGGGGATCGCGAGTCCGCCGGGGATGCCGGTGGAGGTCTTCGCTTCGCGGGCGAGGGCGTCGGCGTAGAGGCCGTCGATCTCGGTGGCGCGGCCGGCTCCGACGACGAGCTCGGCGAGGTGCCGGATCACGGTCGACGGCTCGGCACCGAGGTTTTGGTCCAAAGCAACAAGCTCTGGGGTAATCAGTGCACTCACTGGTCATCCTCCTTTGGATGTGTAGCACATGCCGTCACTGTGACGGCGCTGGGGTCGGTTTGGGTCACGGCCGGCACTGTTGAGCCGGGCAGGGATGCGGCAGCGGCGCCGTGGGCGACGGCCTGACGCAGGCAGTCCGGGGCGGATGCTCCGGCCAGGTCGCTCAGCAGGAAGCCTGCCAGCGAAGAATCTCCGGCGCCGACGGTCGAGACCGCGACGATCGGGGGACGGGTGGCGAGCCAGTAGCCCTCGGCGGTGACCAGCAGGGCGCCCTTGGAACCGAGGGTGGCCAACACGGCGCCGACTCCCGCGGTGATCAGGGTCTGCGCGGCGCGCGCCGCCAGGTGCGGGTCGGCTTCGAGGCTGTCCGGGTCGGAGAGGCCGGTGAGCTCGGCGAGCTCGTCGGCATTGGGCTTGAGCAGGTCGGGGCCGGCGCTGATGGCCGCGGCCAGGGGAGCGCCTGAGGAGTCGATGGCGACCTTGGGGGCCGCGTCGCCGAAGCGGGTCTTGAGCTCCCGGGTGAGGTCGGCGTAGAAGGAGGTCGGCACTCCCGGCGGCAGTGAGCCGGCCAGCACCAGCCAGCTGGCACCCTGGGCCTTGTCGAGGACGAGCTCCACCAGGGCGGCCTGCTGGTCAGCGGTGAGCACCGGACCGGGTTCGTTGACCTTGGTGGTGGTGCCGTCGGGTTCGGTGATGGCGATGTTGCTGCGCAGGGTCGCGCCGATCGGTAGGCCGAGGTGCGGGATGCCCTGGGCGGTCAGCGCGAGCAGCACCGGGTCATCCGCGTCGCCGGGCAGGATCGCGAGGCTCTGGATGCCGGAGGCTTCGAGGGCCCGGCAGATGTTGACGCCCTTGCCGCCGGGTTCCTGGTGGGCGTCCTTGGCGCGCTGCACGTCGCCGCGGGCGAGCGGGCCGGCGAGCTCGATGGTGCGGTCGAGGCTGGGGTTGGGGGTGAGTGTGACGATCATGCGATTACGACCTCGACATCCGCCGCGGCCAGGGCTGCGGCAAGTTTGGGGGAAGGGGGAGCGTCGGTGATGAGCGCGTCGATGTCGCTCAGGGCAGCGAACCTGACCAGGGTCTCCTGGTCGAGCTTGGAGGAGTCGGCCAGCGCGACGACGCGGCGGGCGGAGCGCACGATGGCGGTCTTCACGGCGGCCTCGACCGAGTCGGGGGTGCTGAAGCCGAATTCGGCGGCCACGCCGTTGGCGCCGACGAAGGCGATGTCCGGGCGCATGGCGTCGAGTTGCTGGGTGGTGCGGGTGCCCACGATGGCGCGGGTGAGCCCGCGCACCCGGCCGCCGAGGATCTGCAGCGAGATAGCCTCGTTACCGGCCAGCTTGTAGGCGATCGGCAGCGCGTTCGTGATCACGAGCAACTGATCGCCGAACTTGGCGGGCGTCCATTCGAGGAGCCGGTCGGCCAGCAGCTCGGTGGTGGTGCCGGAGTCCAGGATGATCGACCCGGTGGTGCTCGCGGGGATCATGGCCAAGGCGGCATCGGCGATGCGAGCCTTCTCCTCGTGGCGCTGGCTCTGGCGTTCCTCGAGGCTCGGCTCCGACATGCTCAGCCTGTCGATGGCCACGGCGCCGCCGTGCACCCGGCGCAGGTGACGGCTCAGCTCGAGGGCGGAGAGGTCCCGGCGCACGGTCTCCGGGGTGATGTCGAAGCGCACGGCCAGTTCATTCACGGTGACCCGACTGAGGTCGGACACCATCTCGGCAATCATCGACTGACGCTCCTCGGCGAACATCGGGCCTCCTCGACGTTGAGAACTGGGGGTGCGCGATCAGGGGGAACCGGGCACAAAAGTTGGTATGCCTGACTTTAGACCCGTTTGTTTTTGATTGTCAACACAAACGCAGATAAACAAAGATCTCTGGACGCGAGCCGATGATTTCCGGGGTGAGATACGGACATCCCGTCTTCGCTGACGAAATGAAGGTGGGATGTCCGCAACTCGATGCTGGTCGAGGTGGGGTGTGGAGAACTTCGGCGGGAAATGCTCCGATGAGGGACTCTCGATCAATGACCGCACGCATCCCATTGCCCGACGGGTGGGCTGACCGCCCATTCCGGGTCGGTGATGCTATCCGTGCTGGACTGGGAACCTCTCGGCTGGACGGTGCCGATCTCGACCGGCCGTTCTGGGGCATTCGAACGCCGGAGAGTTCGGCACGCGGCAAGGCGTACGTCAGTCGAACCGAGGTCGAGGCGCTGTGCCGTGCACTGCTCGTGAGGATGCCACGTGGGGCATTCTTCTCCCACGCCACGGCGGCACTACTGCTGGGACTGCCGGTGCCTAGCCGGCTCGTGCGGCTGCGGCCACTGCACGTGGGCGTTCTCGCCCCGGCCCGGGCGATGGATGCTCGTGACATCGTCGGTCATGGTCTCAGGCTCGCGCCGGACGACCTCGTCGAGCGAGGGGTCCTGGTTCTCACCGGCCCGGCGCGCACGTGGCTAGATCTCGCGGCAGTGCTCACCCTGGCTGAGCTTGTCGCCATCGGGGACTACCTCCTGTACTGGGAATCACCAATTGTCACGCGGGGGGAGCTGTCGGCTGCGTTGGAGGGCTATTCGGGTCGCAGGGGATTGCAGCGCGCCAGGGCCGTCCTGCCGCTGCTGCGCACCCGCTCGGAATCGCCTCGGGAGTCGATGCTCCGGGTGATCATCGTGCTCGCCGGCCTGCCCGAACCCGAGTGCAACCACAGCGTGTTCGATGCCAACGGCACGTTTCTGGCCAGGGGTGATCTCGTCTACCCCGGGTACAGGCTGTTCATCGAGTACCAGGGCGACCACCACCGCACCGATCGGGCGCAGTGGCGTGCGGACATCCGTCGAATCGGCCGGCTCGAGGACCACGGTTGGCGGGTGCTGCAGTTCACCGACGACGACCTGCAGGACCCGACGGCGCTGGTCGCACGGATCAGGCTGCGGTTGCGTGCCCGTGGCTGATGAGTGCGAGCTTGCCGCTGACTCGGGCCATGGAGTTACCTCCAATCGAGTCGACGCCGAAGAAACGAGTTCGCCGGGGAATGTACACGCGCGGGCCTCTGGCCAGTACTGTCGGTGGCCGACGGTAGCGTGAGTGACATGAAGATCCTGCACACGAGTGACTGGCACATCGGGCGCACCTTCCACACCCACCAGACCCTCGACCACCTGCGCACCGTGCTCGACGCCCTCGTCGACGTCGTGCGGGAGCGCCGGGTCGACGTGGTCGCCGTTGCCGGTGACATCTTCGACTCCGCCACCCCGTCGGCCGACAGCTATGCCCTGCTCAGCGGCACCCTGGCGCGCCTGCACGCCACCGGCGCCCGCGTGGTGATGACCAGCGGCAACCACGACTCGGCCACCCGGCTCGGCTTCCAGTCGGAGTGGGCGGGACTAGCGGGCATCCATGTGGTCACCGGGTTCGACCAGTACCGCACCCCGATCACCATCGACGACGAGCACGGCCCCGTGCACTTCTACGGCATCCCCTTTCTCGAGCCGGCGCTCGTGCGCCACCACTACCCCGACGAGCTCCTCAAGACCCACGAACAGGTGATTGGCCTGGCCATGCGGCAGGTGCGCGCCGACCTCGCCGAACGCAGCGGCCGCTCGGTGGTGCTCTCGCACTGCTTCGCGGCGGGAGTGGCGGCGAGCGATGTCGAGCGCGACATCAGCGCCGGCGGTCTGGACCTGGTGCCCGTGTCGGTCTTCGACGGCCCCGACTACGTGGCGCTGGGCCACATCCACGGCCGCGCCCGGATCACCGACCGGGTGCGCTACTCCGGAGCTCCGCTGCACTACTCCTTCGCCGAGGCCGACAAGCCCCGCGGCGGCTGGCTCGTCGAGCTCGACGCGAATGGGCTCGCAGAGACCCAGTGGGTCGATTTGCCGATTCCGCGTCGTCTGCGTGTGCTCACCGGAGAGCTCGTGGCCCTCGCGCAAGACGGCGACTTCACGCCGTTTGAGAACGACTGGGTCGCCGCGGTCCTCACCGACCGGGTGCGGCCGCTGGATGGCATGCGCACCCTGCAGAAGCGCTTCCCGCACTGCGTGGCCCTCGAGCACCGCCCGGCCGTCACGCAGGCGACCGAGGAGTCCACCTACTCCGACCGGGTGAAGCACAAGAGTGACCCGGAAATCGTGGCCGGCTTCCTGGAGTTCGTGCGCAACGGCGTGGGTCTGAGCGCCTTCGAGCGCGAGTTGGTCGCCGAGGTGCTGGGCCAGAATCCGGATGCGAGCGCCGAGACGAGTGCCGGGGCCACGGTATGAAGATCACCCGGCTGCGAATCGCGGGCTTCGGCCCGTACAAGACCGAGCAGGAGGTGGACTTCACCCGCTTCGACGCCGACGGCATCTTCCTGATCACCGGCAAGACCGGTGCGGGCAAATCCAGCATCCTGGACGCCATCTGCTTCGCCCTCTACGGCTCGGTGCCTCGGTTCGACGGCAGTGAGCTGCGGCTGCGCAGCGACCACTGCGACCCGGCCGACCCGAGTTTCGTCGAACTCGAGTTCACTCTCAAGGGCGATACCTACCGGGTCTACCGCACGCCGCGCTACGAGAAGGCCAAGAAGCGCGGGGTGGGCACCACCACCGCGCAACCGGATGCGCGCCTGGAGCGGCTCAGCACCGGCGCCGACGGTCTCGACGGCGCCGACTGGGTGGGCATCGCCGCCCGCCCGGTGGATGTGGGCACCGAGCTCAGCCGGATTCTGCCGCTGAAGCAGGACCAGTTCCTGCAGGTGATCCTGCTGGCCCAAAACCGGTTCCAGCGGTTCCTGCTGGCCAAGACCGACGACAGGCTCACGGTGCTCCGCACCCTGTTCGGCACCCTGCGGTTCCAGCAGTTGGAGGCCGAACTGCTCGCGCGCCGCAAGGTGCTCGACGACGAGCTGGCGCTCGTGCGGCACGAGATCGACGGGATCGTGGCCGCGACCCTGCGCCAACTGTGGCGCGACGACGACGGTGCCGAAGACGACGCGGAGCACGCTCGGACCGAGTCCCCGGCCGATCCCGACCTCGGCTGGTTCGAGGCGGTGCTCGGCACCCTCGATGCACGCCTGGCGGACGCCACCGTGCGCGCCGAGACCACCTCGGCGGCTCTGGCCGCAGCCACCGCCGAGTTCCAGGCCGCGGAGGACCGGCGCCGGCGCCAGGACCGCCGGGATGCGGCCGCCCGCACGCTGACCGCACTCGAGGATCGCGGAAACGAGATTCTCGACAGACGCCAGGCCCTGCGCCTGGCCGAGCACGCCGCCAGGGTCTGGCCGCAGGTACGCGCCCGCATCGACGCCGAGGCGGCGGTCACGACGGCCGAGGCCGCCACCGATGCCGCGCGGGCCGCCTGGCAGCGGCTCCTGGCTGACGGCGCAGACTCAGCAGACTCAGCAGACTCGGCGGCGTCCGCGGATGCCGCCGGCCTCACCGCCCTGATCGACGACAGGCTGCGCCAGCTCGGCGGCCTGGACGACCTGCTCGTCGAGGAACGCCGGCTGCCCGCCCTCGACGAGCAGATAGCCGACCTCGAGCGCCGCACGGCCGCCCAGATCCAGGCGCTGGACGACGCCAGGCTGCTGCTGCTCGCGCTGCCCGAACGCATCGACGCGGCAAAGGATGCCCTCGCCGCGGCCACCCTCGGCGCTGCCCGTGCCCCGGAGGCCGAGGCAGCGCTCGCGCGGGCGGAGGCGGCGCTGGCCGCGGCCGACGACGTGCGCCGACTGCAGACCGAGCTGGTGGGGGTGCACCGCGCCGAGCGGGAGGCCGTGGCGGAGAACACCGCGGCGGCCCTGCACTATCAGCAGCTCGTGGACGCCCGGCTCGGCGGCTTCGCCGTTGAGCTCGCCGCCGGACTCGTGGACGGCGACCCCTGCGCGGTTTGCGGAGCCACCGAACACCCGGCGCCCATGAGCGGCGACGCCGAACCCGTCACCGAGGTTGACCTCGACGACGCCCGCAGCCTGATGAGCCGCCGGCAGGCCGCCGTCGATGACGCCCGCAGCACCTCCCTGGCCGTGGACAGCCTGCTCACCGCCGCCCGCACCCGGGCCGGCGACGGAAATGCCAAGACGATCGACACGGCCCTCCGGCAGGCCAGGGAGGCCCTCGCCGTGGCCACCGACCACCGCGCCAGGCTGCCCGCCCTCGAGGCCGAGCTCGCCGGCCTGCGCGCCGACCAATCCGAGGCCCAGGCCGCCCTTGCCCCGCTCCAGCTGATTCGCGACGAAGCCGCCGTGCACCTGGCGGAGCGCCGCACCGCGCGCGACGGCATCGCCGGCCGCGTCCAGGCCCAGCGAGCCGGGTTCCACAGCGTCACCGAGCGGGCCGGCCGGCTGCAAGCCGAGCTCGACGCCGCCCGCGCGCTGGCCGAC
>NZ_SOFL01000028.1 GCF_004402695.1 Cryobacterium adonitolivorans
CAAAGGAATCTCCTGGCCCTTCACCGCTAGAAACGGATCCAAACCACGAGGTTTTTGGCATTTGACATTGTGCACGCTGTTGAGTTCTCAAGGATCGGACGCACCCGACTTCTGGCCAAGTGAATGGCTGTCGCTCCGGGGCAACTTGACTACCTTAGCCTCCGCAAGAATCCGTGTCAAATCGAGTGAGCGGCGTGTTTTCGGCAAACTAGTGCCTGAAACCGCTCCGTTCGTTCGATCCGAAGGATCTGTTGCGAAGAGCTGATTCCTGGCCAAAACGAAGAGCCACATCGAAGACGATCTGGGTTGTTTTGACTGGGAGTTGGTCCCGCTTGAGGCCGGAAGCTCTGCGGCTTTTCCGAACCTGTGGGGTGACGAGAGATGACATTACGGGGATTCCGGAGGCGCCGCAAATTGGATCTGACACCCGGGCGTGTCGGAGCGGAACGCCCACTGTCGCCCGCGCGTGGAGGGCGCCACGGAGCCGATTACGGCGAGGGCTGGGCGCCGTATTCGGCATCCGTGATCGACACGATGCGATGCCTGATCATTTGCCAACCCTGCGGCGGGGTGGTCAGGCGGGCGTGCCGTTCGCAGAGGTCATAGGTGTGCGGTTCGTGGGTGCCGGCCAGCGGTCCCAGTACTGCCATCGAGTCGGCATACGAGAACGTGAGCGTGGCCACGGCCCCGTCGTTGCAGGAGATTCTTGAACACGCTCTGACTGACATGGTGATTCAGGGTACCGCCGATGCCCGGAAGTAGAATGAGGACATGCCTCGTTCCCGCCGCACGACCGTGCAATCACCGACCTCTCGCGGTCGGGGTCGAGACCGACACGGCCGCGGCATCCGCAGTTCTGCCACCGGCCCGTTCCTTCCTCCCCTGCGCACGCGGGTGGACATGTTCGACATGACCATCGCGTCGACTGTCGACTATTTGCGCATGGTGTGGCCTGCCGAACTCGCCGACGTGGGTTTCGAGGTGGCCACTGGGCCGCTGAACGTGATTCCCGGCGTGGGGGTGGCGCGTTACGCCGTCGATGCGCCCGGGCGCCGCATCACCTTCTTCCGTCTGCCGATCCAGCGGTTGAGCGGGTTGCACCGCACCGACGAGTTTCATCAGCGCATGGTCATTGAAAGCTGCGTCTTCCGCGGCGTCGCCGAGCTGCTGGGCAAGGACCCCTGGGATCTCGCACCAGATCGCTTCCGCCACTTCTAGGCGGCACATTCCGCACACGCGCCACACAGGGACCAAACCTTTTCTGACGTGGGGACGAACCACCTGCATACCAAGCAAGCCCCCACACTCCACAGCAAAGGACCTCATCATGCGCACCTTCACCAAGACCGCACTCGGCCNGTGGACAACCCCACCGACCTCGGGCATGTTCCGGTACACGTAAGCGTGCGCGGCAGTGTCCGACGACGGCGACCGGTCCGACCCGGGCGTCTCCGGGATCACGGCCCCGTCCAGATCACAGAGAATCATGTTCTCCGGCGCCAAGTCGGCGTAGTCCACACCGGACGGCTTGATCACAAACAGATCAGCGCCAGGCACCCGGCCCGAGACATTGCCGCCGGTCCAAACGACCAGGCCGTTGTTGGTCAACTCACCGTGCAGACGGGCGATGTCCGCGCGGACACGAGCGATGGCAACCTCGATCTGCGGGCCGAAGGTGCTCATGCCGACACCGCGGCGATCTCGACAGCGGCCGGGTTATCGATTCCAGAGCCGAACGACTCGTCGCCGAGAGCTGCCTGTGCGGCGGGCTGCGCAGTAGACGTGCTCACAGAATCGACTCCCTTGTCTGAAGTGGTGCAGGTAGCTCGCAATGTGAACGGTCACATCGCTGACCTCATGTTAGCCGCATCGGGGAATCCTGTGTCAAGTGCGGTTTGTCACTTTTGGGTAACAGCTGTGACGAGTGCCCGGCCGGGCTCCTGACGGACGTCGGTCAGAACGCCGGCGGACCTGTCGACGCGCGTACGACAAGCTCGGGGATGATGGCGCGGCGTTGCTCCTTGGGGCCGGGGTTGAGGTCATCGAGCAGCAGCGCCATGCAGCGTCGGCCGAGCTCCGGAAAATCTTGCCGCACCGTCGTAAGTGGTGGCCAGAAATGTGCCGCTTCCGGAATATCATCGAAGCCAACCACGCTCACGTCGCCGGGGATGTTGAGTCCGGCATCCCGGATGGCATGCATCAGGCCGAGCGCCATCTGGTCGTTCGAAGAGAAAATGGCGGTGAAATCGCGCACCCTCAACAACTCGCGGCCGACGTGGTAGCCGAAGTCAGCGGTCCAGTCACCCAAAATGGGCGCGGTTGTCGGCACATCCATTGCCCCCATCTCGTCGAGGAAGCCGCGCATGCGCGCCTCGGCCTCGATCCAGTCCTGTGGGCCGGCCAGATGGTAGATATTGCGATGTCCCAGTTCGATGAGGTGCCGGGTCGCGGCCCGGGCGCCGGCGATCTGATCGAAAGACAGGCCGTGTTCGTTCAGGCTCCCGGTGGACTGCAGGGTCACATAGGGCACGGCGACGGAGAGTTGTTCGAGGACGTCGAAGACCCGCATCTGCGGGGCGATCACGACGATGCCCTCCACGGACTGCAACATCAGGTGGTCGAGAGCGGCCTCGATGGTTTCGGGGTCGACGGAGGTGAGATTGGCTGTGTTGACGTAGTAGCCGGCCTCGCGGGCGGCATCCTGGATGGCGGCGATACTGCTGGCCGGGCCGTATTGAGAGCTCGACGCCGAAAGCACCCCGATGGTGCGGGAGCTGCCGCGGGACAGCGCGCGGGCCGCCCGGTTGGGGCGATACTGCAGTTCCTCCATGACCTGTTGCACGCGGGCCTTGGTCGAATCACGGATGCTCGGGTGGTTGTTGAGCACCCGGGAAACCGTCTGGTGCGACACCCCGGCAAGGCGCGCGACATCCCGGATGCTGGGTGCGCGACTCTTGGGCAGATCAGCTGGCACGGGAGGAGGCCTCGTTCGAATGTGCACGGTCACAAATTGTGGACGCATCCCAATTATGCACGCGACGCACCTCGCGGGGGTGCACGATGTGACGGTCACATACCCCAGCGCTGGGGATATGTGACAGTCACACCGGGCGTGCCACGCCGGGAGCGGGCTCAGCTCAGGCGCTCTCGCGCACCACCAGGTCGGTGGGCAGCACGATGGCGGCGGGCCGTTCGCCGCCGATGACTCGCAGCAGCAAACGCACCATTTCCTCGCTGATGCGCTCGAACGGCTGGTGCATCGTGGTCAGCGGCGGTGTGGTTTGGGTCGCAACGGGAGCGTCGTCGAACCCGCCGACGGCGACGTCTTCTGGCACCCGGCGGCCGGAAGCCAGCAGGACGTCGATGGCGCCCGCGGCCATGACGTCGTTGGCCGCGAAGACGGCGTCAAGGTCGGGGTGGCGCTCGAGAAGTTCGGTCATCGACTGCGCCCCACTGGCCCTGCTGTAGTCGCCGCGGGCCACCAAGGTCTCATCGAAGTCGTCCCCGAGCTCATCCGCATACCCTTCGAATCGACGCATGCCTCCAGAGGTATCTTTGGGGCCCGCGATTGTGGCGATGCGTTTTCGGCCGAGTCCGGCGAGATGGTGCACAAGTTCCCGGGCGCCGGCGTAGTCGTCGGCAGCCACGTAGCCCATCTTGCGTTCGAATCCGAGCGGAACACCACAAGCGATCGCCGGTACGCCGGCCGCGACAATCTCGGAGATCAGCCCGCGACGGTCACTGTGGGACGAAACAAGGAGCACCCCGTCAACGTGGCCGGCGGTGATGAACTCGGTGGCCCGGCGCTGTTCGTCCTCGTTGCCCGCCATGATCAGCACGAGCGAGATGTCGTGCACGGACAGCGCCTTTGACGCGCCCCGCATCAGAACGGCGAAGTTCGGGTCTTCGAACAGGCGGTCATGTGATTCGGTCAGCAGGAACGCCACCGAGTTCGCCCGGCTCGTGGCGAGGCTGCGGGCGTGCGGATTGACCCGGTAGCCGGTCTTCTTGATCGCGCTGTTGACCGACGCCAGGGAATCCGGGCTTACCCAGTGACCGCCGTTGAGCACCCGGGACACCGTGCCTCTGGAGACGCCGGCAGCGGCGGCCACGTCATCGATGGTCGGCCGGCGCTTGGCGGGGGGCGGGGTCACGACTGAAGCCTAGCGACCGTCAGGCCTTTACCGCACCGGCGGCGAGGTCGACCTTCCAGTAGCGCTGCAGAACGAGGAACAGAATGATCAGCGGAATGATCGACAGAAGCGCGCCCGTGATCACCAGGGTATACATCGACGGTGCGGATGCGCCCTGGTTGAGCAGGCCGCTCAGGCCCACGGTGACCGGGAAGAGCTGGTCGTCGCCGAGCATGATGTACGGCAGCATGAAGTTGTTCCAGACGGCAACGAACTGGAACAGGAAGATCGTCACCAGGCCAGGGCCCATCATCGGCAGGACGATGCGGTTGAAGATGTACAGCTCGCCGGCGCCCTCGGTGCGGGAGGCCTCGATGACCTCGGTGGGCACGGAGGCCGCGGCGTAGATGCGGGCCAGGTAGATGCCGTACGGGCTGATGATCTGGGGCAGCAGCACCGACCACATGGTGTTGGTCAGGCCCACCTCGGCCAACAGGAAGTACTGCGGGATGGCGAGGATGACGCCGGGAACCAGCACGCCCATCAGCAGGATCGAGAAGACGACCTTCTTGCCGGGGAACTCGAACTTGGCCAGCACGTAGCCGGAGATCGCCGAGATCCAGGTGGAGGCCAGGGCGCCGACACCGGCATAGATCGCGGTGTTGAGCACCCAGCGCCAGAACAAGCCGTCGCGGTACTGGCTGAGCTCGACGATGTTGTCCCACAGGTGGGTGCTGGGCATCAGCGTGAAGGTGGAGAACAGTTCGGAACTGTCCTTGCTCGACGCCATCAGGACCCAGAAGACCGGGAACAGGCAGTAGATCGCGCCGATGATGAGGATGCCGGTGGACACCGGGCTGGCCTTCTGCCGGAAGGTGCGGGCCGAGGCTCGCTCGGCCTTACGCAGGGAGCGGTCGGGCCGGGTGGGAACGAGTGTGGTTGTCATGGGT
Source organism: Cryobacterium adonitolivorans (assembly GCF_004402695.1). Taxonomy (GTDB): domain Bacteria; phylum Actinomycetota; class Actinomycetes; order Actinomycetales; family Microbacteriaceae; genus Cryobacterium; species Cryobacterium adonitolivorans. The sequence continues at coordinate 5,084 of NZ_SOFL01000028.1, forward strand.
CAGTCCTCCTGGCCGAAGGCACGTTTCTGCACGACGCGCAGGAACAGGAATGAGAAGGCGAAGGTCACCAGGGCGATGACGATCGAGGTGGCGGCGGCGGAGTAGATGTCGTCGCGGGTGAAGGCATCCCGGTAGACCAGCATCAGCGGAGACCAGCTGGTGGACAGCGAGTTGGTGAGCGGGCGGAGCGTCGTGGGCTCGGCGAACACCTGCAGGGTGGCGACCATCGAGAACAACGCGGTCATCACGATCGCCGGGGCGATAATAGGAATCTTGATGCGCAGCGCGATCTGGATTTCGCTGGCGCCGTCCAGCTTGGCGGCCTCGTATATATCGGAGGGCACCGACTTGAGGGAGGTGTACATCACGATCATGTTGAATCCCACGCCGCCCCAGAGGGCGATGTTGGCGATCGCGAAGGTGACCCCGCCGGACGAGAGCAGCGAAGGAACATCCCAGCCCAGCTTGTCGAAGACGAAATAGAACGGGCTCACGGCCGGCAGGTACAAAAAGCCCCAGAGCAGCGAGCTGATCACGGCGGGCACAGCGTACGGCAGGAAGATAGCCGTGCGGGAGAAACCGGCGGCGCGGGTTCGGCGCGAGTCCAGCAGCAGGGCGAAGAGCAGCGCGAGGCCCAGCATCAGAGGGATCAGGATGAAGCCGTAGACCAGCACCCGTCCGACGCTGGCGCCGAACTCGGTGTTCGTGAGGGTCGTGACGTAGTTGTCGATGCCGGCGAAGACCGTGCTGCGCGCGCCGGAGCCGAGACCGAGGCCGGACACCTTGGTCTTCTGAAAGCTCAGGAAGAGCGTGTAGACGATAGGCGCGGCCATGAAGGCCACGAACAGGATGATGCCGGGTGCCAGCATCGCGTAGGGCACGAGCACCCTCGAACGAAAGGTGCCGCGCCCCCGGCGTACCGGCGGATTGCTGCCCCTGATGGCCACGGGGGCCTCTGTCACTGTCACAAGTTGTCCTCAATCGACTCGATCTGGGTGGTGATGGATGGTGCGGGAGTCCGCCGGCCGGTCGGCCGGCGGACTCCGCGGGTGTAGCGCGAGCCGCGTAGCGTCATTCGACCGCGTCTATTCGACCGTGAAGCCGCTCTTCTTCATGTCGTCGGTGGTGATCTTCTGCATTGCAGCGACGGCTTCGAGGAAGGCGCTCTGGGTCTTGGCGTCGGCCGCCTTCGCGAACTCGTCGTTGTACGCGCTGTAGGCCACGTTCACGTTCGGACCATAGGTGAATGGGCTCACGGTGTCGGCCACCTTGGCTGCGACCTCGTAGAAGTCCGGCTGGTTGCTGAAGAACTCCGGCGGGGCGGTCAGCGCAGCTTCGGCCTGGGCGGCGTCGGCGGGGTAAATCCCTGAGGTGTTGACCAGGGCCTGCACGGCCTCCGCGTCGGTGTTCAGCCAGGTGGCAAACTTGGTGGCCGCCTCCTGGTGCTCGGACTGGGTGGTCACGGCCGTCGAGGATCCGCCCCAGTTGCCGGTGGCGGGTGCGTCGACATCCCACTGCGGCATGGGAGCGGCCTTCCAGAGCCCGGCGGTGTCTGCGGCGTTGCCGCCCAGCACTCCGGGAGCCCAGACGGCGCTCAGCCAGCCGACCTGTTCGCCGTTATTGAGTCCGGCGTTCCATTCGGGCGTGTACATCGGCTTATTGTCGATGACGCCCTCTTCGACGAGGCCGCCCCAATAGCCGGCAACAGTCTCGGTGGGGGTTTCGGCGATGTCGACGCTCCAGGCCTCGCCGTCGATGCCCCACCAGGAGGCGCCGGCCTGCTGAGCCATACCGGTGAACCAGCCGGCGTCGTTGGACGAGAAGGTGCCCAGGTACTTGGCCGGGTCAGCGGCGTGCACGGCACGGGCGACCTCGGCGTATTCGTCCCAGGTGGTGGGTACGGTCAGCCCGAGCTGCTCGAAGATGTCGGCCCGGTAGAAGAACATCATCGGTCCGCTGTCCTGCGGGATCGCGTAGATCGCATCCGACCCGAGGGTGACGGAATCCCAGACGCCATCGGCGAAGGAATCCTCGATGTCGCCGGCACCATACTCAGACAGGTCAGCCAACGCGTCGGACGAGACCAGGGTGGGGATCTTCTGGTACTCGGCCTGAATCAGGTCGGGTGCACCGCTGCCGGCCTTGATGGCCGTGAGCAGCTTGGTGATCGCGGGGTCGCCGCCGTCCTGCTTCTGCACGGTGACCTGGATGTCGGGGTTCTCCGCGTTCCAGAGGTCGACCACCTTTTCCAGGTTCGGGGCCCAGGCCCAGTAGTTCAGCTTGACGGGACCGTCGTCACCCCCGCCAGTGTTTGCCGAACAACCTGACATGAGCAGTGCGGCGGCGGTGGCCATGGCCACTGCTCCTACCCGAATTGACGTACGCATTCGTCCTCCTTGATGAAAGCTGGGTGCTGTGTGTTGGCGCCCCGCCGTCGTATCGAGAAAATTCGGTACGAACTGGGAGCGGTACTAGTAGTTCACACAATCTTCACCATGTCAACACGGGCTAATGATCTGGCTTGCGCTGAATTACTGTGCTAGAACTGGGAGCGCACACAGTTGAAGGAGTCCTAGACCAATGTCGATCCACACCACATCCCCAGCCAGCCCTCCCACGACGGACCGGTGGCTGAAGGGCACGACCGGGCTTCGGTACGGGGGCGACTACAACCCCGAACAATGGCCCCGCGAGACCTGGCTGGAAGACATCGCGCTGATGAAACAGGCGGGCATCAACCTGGTCAGCATCGCGATCTTCGCCTGGGGCATCTTGGAACCACGCGAGGGCGAATACGACTTCAGCCAGCTCGACGACATCTTCGGCCTGCTGCATGAGGCCGGCATCGACATCGACCTGGCCACGCCAACGGCGGCGCCGCCGGCCTGGTTCTGGAAAAAGTATCCGGACTCCCGCCCGGTCACCCGTGACGGCATCACCCTGGGCAACGGCTCCCGCGGCATGGTCAGCCCGTCGAGCCCCGACTACCGCCGGGCCGCCGCCGCCATCACCGAGCAGCTAGCCCGCCGGTACGCGAACCACCCGGCGCTCGTGCTTTGGCACGTGCACAACGAGTACGGCGCGCCGATCAGCGATTCCTACGACGACCACTCCGTGGCCGCCTTCAGGATGTGGCTGCAGAAGCGCTACGCCACCCTCGACACGCTCAACGAAAAGTGGGGCACGACCTTCTGGGGCCAGGTCTACGGCGAGTGGGATGAGATCGACGCACCCCGACAGTCGGCATCGGTGACCAACCAGGCGCAGCGCCTGGACTTCCACCGGTTCACCTCGGACGCGCTGCTCGAGTGCTACATCAACGAGCGTGACGTCATCCGCCGGTTCACGCCGGACATCCCCGTGACCACCAACTTCATGGCTACCAATTGCCTCTCCCCCGACTACTGGAAGTGGGCCAGGGAGGTGGACATCGTCGCCAACGACCACTACCTGGTGGCCGAACGCGCTGACAACCACGTGTTGCTGGCGATGGATGCCGACCTCAGCCGGTCGCTGGCCGGCGGGGCCCCGTGGATTCTGATGGAGCATTCCACCGGCGCCGTCAACTGGCAACCCCGCAACATTGCCAAGCGTGCCGGCGAGATGGCCCGCAATTCACTCTCCCACCTGGCCCGCGGTGCTGACGCCATTCTGTTCTTCCAGTTCCGGGCCTCCAGGTTCGGTGTTGAGAAGTTCCACTCCGCGATGCTTCCGCACGCCGGCGCCGAGACCCGGGTCTGGCGCGAGGTCGTCGCCCTGGGCGAAACCCTCGGGTCGCTCGAGGCCGTGCGTGGCTCCCGCGTTCAGGCCCGGGTCGCCCTGCTCTGGGACACCGAGTCGTTCTGGGCCCAGGACTTCGAATGGCGCCCGAGTGCCGAACTGGGCCACCGTGAACGCCTCGAGGCCTTCTACACGGCGCTCTGGAACCGCAACGTGTCGGTGGACTTCGCGCATCCCACCGCGGACCTGACCGGCTACGCCCTCGTCGTCGCGCCCAGCCTCTACCTCGTCGGACCGGCGGCGTCGGAGAACCTCACCGGCTACGTACGGGACGGCGGCCACCTGGTCGTTTCCTACTTCTCCGGCATCGTCGATGAGAACGACACCGTCTACGCCGGAGCCGCACCCGGAGCCCTGCGGGAGGTGCTCGGTCTGACCATCCCCGAGTTCCTGCCGCTGCACGAGAACGAGACCGTCACCCTCAGCGATTCCCGCACGGGGACCGCCTGGACCGACGATATCGAGGTCTCCACCGCCGAGGTGTTGGCCCGGTACGTGGATGGCCCCGCCGCCGGCGGACCGGCACTCACCCGCAACGTGTACGGTGCGGGGTCGGCCTGGTACATCTCGACCAAGCTCACCGGTACCGACCTGGACTCCCTGCTGCTCGACGTGCTCAACACCGCCGGCATCGAGGCGGCCCGCAGCATTGACGGTGTCGAGACCATCATCCGCTCCACCGACACCGACGAGTTCCTGTTTCTGATCAACCACTCGGATGCCGACCAGTCCTGGCCGGCCAGCGGAACCGAGTTGCTCACGAACACCGCGGTCGACGGCACCGTACTGGTGCCCGCCGGGCTCACCCGGGTGGTCCACAGCACCCTGTAACGGCTAACTGTTGCCCGTGCGGACAAGTGTTCCCGGCGTACCGGACGCAATGGTCCGTCCGGGCAACAGTTGCCGGCTCAGGGCACGAGCGCGAAGGCCCGTACAGGGAAGGTGCCGAAGTTACGCACGCGCGGTGGCACGGCGAAGAAGCGGGCTCCCCGGTCGGGGAGTCCTCCCAGCCCGGTGAGATGTTCCACGACCGGGATACCGGCGGCCAGCAGCAGCGAGTGAGCCGGACGTTCTCCCCCAGACTCGGTGTCGTCGATGTTCAGCGAGTCGATGCCGACGAGCGCCACCTCCGCATCGACGAGGGCCTGCGCGCCCGCCTCGGTGAGGAACGGGGCGCCGCTGGCGTAGACCGGCGCGCCGAAGTGCAGGTCCCATCCGGTGTTCAGCAGCACGGCCGTTCCGGCGAGATCCTGCCCGTCAAAATCGGCGGCCGGTATCCCCCGCTCCGATGCATGCTCGTGGCGGAATACGAGCGCGGGCAGGTCGGCCAGGGACTCGAGCGGCAGCTCGGCCAGGTCGACGCCGCCCTCATAACGGTGGAACGGGCTGTCGAGGTACGTGCCGGTATTGCCGATCATCGTGATGGTGTCCATGGCGAACTCGGTGCCTGGTGCGTACCGGCTTCGTGAGTCTTCCCGGCTGAGATACGGCGTGATCACCGGTGCGGGTAGCCCTGGGTAGGTCACCTGGCCGGCACTGATTACGTGGCTGAGGTCGACGAAGCGGGAGGAGACAGAGGTCATGCGGCATTTTCTCTTTCGGTCAGTGTCGATACGGGCGGTGTCGAACGACGCCGGGACAGCACCCCCACCACAAGGGCGACGACGGCGAGCCCGACGGGGACGACCAGGTGAACGCCGGCGAGCACCAACAGCCCGGAGGTGAGCACAACCGAGACCGCGGCCAGCCACCAGCCCACGCTGCGCGGACGCAGTAGACGCACCGCGGCGACCATGCCGAGTACGTAGATCGCCACCATCGAGCTCGTGTGGGTGAGGATGAACGGTGTCAGTTCCATGCCCGTCGCCACCATCAGGCCGAAGTAGACCGTCACGAGGGCGGCGACCACCACTAGGGCGCGCCGCGGGACGCCGCCGGACTCGGCCCCTGGCGCTAGCCAGCCCGGCAGGTCGCCGTCGCGGCCGAGCGATGCGGCAAGCTTGGCGAACGCACCGATGTAGACGTTCAGCACCCCGAGCGCCACGATGGCGGCAATGGCGGCAACCAGCACCGGACCCACGCCGAAGGTCGACGCCGCGACGAGGTCGAGCAGCGGCACCCGCCCGGTGCCGGCGGCGGCACCCAGCACTCCGACGGTGACGTATTGCAAGGCCAGATAGGACACCCCCACCACCACGAGGGCGATCCCGGTGGCCAGCGGTATGGTGCGGCGCGGGTTGCGGAACTCGCCGGCGATGTGGGTCCCGACTTCCCAGCCGGCGAACGCCCAGACGAACAAGCTGATCGCGGCGCCGACGCCACCCCAGCCATGGCTGAGGAATGGGGTGAAGTTGCCTGGATTCGCCGCGGGTGCCGCCACGGCGACAACACCGATGACGATGGCCAGCAGCGCACCGGTGAGCGCCAGCTGGGCTGCCCCGGACACCCGCACGCCGAAGTAGTTCGCGACGAACGGCGGCACCAGCAGCGCCAGCCCCAGCCACGGCACCACCGAGCGGTCAACCCCCACGATGGCCGCCACGTAGCCGGCGCCGAGCACGGCCACCACCGGGGCACCCGCGCCCACCCCGAAGAAGAACCAATACCCGGTCACCCGGGCCCACGTGTCACCGAGCGTGCGACGCACGTAGCTGGCCACACCACCGGCATCCGGGTACCGCGCGGCCAGCGCTGCGAACGTCCCGGCCAGCGGGATCGACAGCACGGACACCGCGGCGACGGCCAGGACCGACGCCGGCCCTGCGGCCTGCGCGGCCAGGCCGGGCAGCACCAGGATGCCGGTGCCGAGCACCGCCGCGACGTACAGTGCGGTGCCTTGCAGCACGCCGAGGCGCCCGCCGGTCGTGCTCACGATGTACTCACGGTCCCATCGTGCCCAGCAGCGACCCGCAGTTCAATGGCAGAAACGACAGCGTGCGTCGAATTGCTGCCACGCTAGCTCAGCTCGCGGGTAGCGCCTGGGCGAGGTCGGCGAGCAGGTCGTCGATGTCTTCGATGCCCACCGAGAGGCGCACGATGTTGGTGGCCACCTCGAGCTCGGTGCCGCGCACCGAGGCGTGGGTCATCTCGGACGGGTAGTTCACCAGCGATTCGACGCCGCCGAGCGATTCAGCCAGCTGGAACAGCTCCATTGACTCGGCGAAACGCCGGGCCGCGCTTTCACCACCCACAAATGCAACGGAGAGCATGCCGCCGAAGGCACTCATCTGGGCCTTGGCCAGTTCGTGACCGGAGTGGCTTTCCAAGCCGGGGTAGTAGACCTTCTCGATGGCCGGGTGGGTATCGAGGTACCTGGCGATGGTGAGCGCGTTGCTGCTGTGCCGTTCCATCCGCACCGCGAGGGTCTTGATGCCGCGCACGGTGAGCCAGGCGTCCAGCGGAGCGGAAACGGGGCCGGCCGCGAACTGGATGAACTTGGTCTTCTCGGCCAGCTCGTCGTCGTTGATGACCAGACCGCCGCCGATGACGTCGGAATGCCCACCGAGGTACTTGGTGGTGGAGTGCACGACGACGTCGGCGCCCAGGGCGAGGGGCTGCTGCAGGGCGGGTGACGCGAAGGTGTTGTCCACGACCACGAGCACGCCGTGCCGGTGCCCGATCGTGACGAGGCTGGCGATGTCGCTGATCTTCATCAGCGGGTTGCTCGGCGTCTCCACCCAGAGGATCTTCGTTTCGCCGGGGATGATCGCCGCTTCGACCGCGGCCAGGTCGCTCATCTCCACCGTGGTGTTGCGCACCCCCCAGGCGCCGTGCACCCGGTTGATCAGCCGGTGCGTGCCGCCGTAGACGTCGTTGCCGAGCACCACATGGTCACCCGGAACGAGGACCGCGCGCAGCAGGCTGTCCTCGGCCGCGAGTCCGCTGGCGAAGGACAGGCCGTGCTTGCCACCCTCGAGTGCGGCGAGCATGGTTTCCAGCGCCGTGCGGGTGGGGTTGCCGCCGCGGCTGTACTCGTAGCCGCCACGAAGAACACCGATGCTCTCCTGCACGTAGGTGGAGGTCTGGAAGATCGGCGGGATGACCGCGCCAGTGCTGGGGTCGAACTCCTGACCGGCGTGGATGGCGATGGTGCTGAACTTCTGGCTGTCTGACTGGCTCATGATGGGGTCACTTTCAAAAAGATCGGGGTGTGTCTGGCCGGGCGCAGCAGCTGCGCGGGCGGGGGCTAGACGCTGAGGTAGGTGAGGAGGTCGTGCCGGGTGATCACGCCGAGCGGCTTGCCGCCGTCGGTGACCAGCAGCGCGTCGTGTTCGGCGAACGCGGCGCGGGCCGAACCGACTGGCTCGTTCACACCGATCAGCGGCAGGGCGTCGCCCACGATCGAGCCGACCTTGTCGGTGAGCTTGGCTTCGCCGGAGAATACCCGGCCCATCAGGCTGCGCTCATCGAGCGCGCCGACGACCTCGCCCATCACCACGGGCGGCTTTGCCGCCAGTACGAGCAGCTGCGACACGCTCGCCGAGGTCATCGTCTCGATGGCGTCGCGCACGGTGTCGTTCGGGTGCACATAGACGAACGCCGGGAGGGTGCCGGTCTTGGAGTGCAGCAGGTCGGCAACGGTGTGACCGGCGGGCGCATTCGAGAAGCCGTAACTTCGCATCCAGCCGTCGTTGAAGATCTTGCCCAGGTAGCCGCGACCGCCGTCGGGCAGCAGCACGACGACGACGGCATCGGCGGGCAGGTCCTTCGCGGCGCGCAGGGCAGCGACGACCGCCATGCCGCTCGAGCCGCCTACCAGGATGCCCTCCTCGAGGGCGAGGCGGCGGGTCATGGCGAAGGAGTCAGCGTCGGAGACCGCGATGATCTCGTGCGGCACGGCCGGGTCGTATGCGCCCGGCCAGAAGTCCTCACCGACGCCCTCGACGAGGTAGGGCCGGCCGGTGCCACCGGAGTAGACCGAGCCTTCGGGGTCGGCCCCAATGATGCGCACGGCGTCGTTCGACACCTCGCGCAGGTAGCGGCCGGTGCCGGTGATGGTGCCGCCGGTGCCGACGCCGGCGACGAAGTGGGTGACCGTTGCGTCGGTGTCCCGCCAGATCTCCGGGCCCGTGGACTCGTAATGGCTGAGCGGCCCGTTCGGATTGGAGTACTGGTTGGGCTTGAAGGCGCCGGGGATCTCCCGGGCGAGGCGGTCCGACACGCTGTAGTACGACTCAGGGTCGTCGGGGGCCACGGATGTCGGTGTCACGACGATCTCGGCGCCGTAGGCGGTGAGAACGTTGCGCTTGTCCTCGCCCACCTTGTCCGGCAGCACGAATACGCACTTGTAGCCACGCTGCTGGGCGACCAGGGCCAGGCCGACGCCGGTGTTGCCGGAGGTCGGCTCGACGATGGTGCCGCCGGGCTTGAGGCGTCCGTCGCGTTCGGCGGCGTCGATGATGCGGGTGGCGATGCGGTCCTTCGCGGACCCGCCGGGGTTGAGGTATTCGAGCTTGACGAGCACGGTGGCCGAGACGCCCTCCGTGACCTTGTGCAGCTTGACCAGCGGCGTGTTGCCGATGAGGTCGAGGATGGTGTCAGCGATTTTCATAGTGGGATCCTTACGTCTATGGACGTGTCGCGGGACGATGCAGGCGTGGCCGCTGGCCAGGTTGGGCGGTCCTGGAACCGAGAGTGTGAATGTGCGGGTCGGCTAGCGAAAGCAGCAACAGGGACACGACGTCAGGGTGATCACGTCTTCACTCTAGTCGCCGCCCGGGAGTGGCGACCAGCCTGTGAACCATCTGTGAGATCGACAGCCGGGGAAGGCTGGGCGCCGGTGTATGCGTTCGAATAAGTGCACAGCAAACGAAAGAGGCCCCTCGTGACCCCTGCCCCGCCCACCGGCACATCCGGATCGTCGACGCCCAAGCCGGGTGTCAAACAGCGACGGGCGGCCCAGCGCTCCCAGAAGCTCGAGCAGTACCACCGCGAGCAAAAACGCAGCGCCCGCAACCGGCGCATCGGCCTCATCAGCGGGATCGCCGTCGCCGTCGCGGTCATCGGCCTGCTGATCACCTCGATCGTGCTCACCCCGCAGAGCGCGAGCTACTCCGCCGGCGGCGATGGCGCCGAGATCGACGGCGTGGAGACTTTCGAGAACGCCTCGTTGCACGTGGAGACCCCGGTCTCATACCCGCAGACCCCGCCCGCCGGCGGCGACCACAATCCAACCTGGCTCAACTGCGGCGTCTACACCGAACCCGTGCCGAGCGAGAACGCCGTGCACTCCCTCGAGCACGGTGCGCTCTGGGTGACCTACGACCCGTCCATCTCCGATGACGAGCTGGCCACGCTCAAGGCGGCGCTCCCGTCCACTTACGTGATCCTCTCGCCGTTCGACGGTTTGCCCGCCCCCATCGTGGTGAGCGGCTGGAACGTGCAGCTGCAGGTCGACTCGGCCGACGATGAGCGCGTCGCCGCGTTCTTCGAGGAGCACTGGAAGAGCAACAACGTTCCCGAACCCGGCGCGCTCTGCACCGGCGCCTACGATGCCCCCGGAAAGGCGTAGTACCGCCCGGCGCGCCGCGCTGATCGTCACGGCCGCCGTCGCGGCCGTCGCGATCGGCCTGGTCGGCTTCTCGGTCGGTCGGCTGAGCACCATCGACAATCCCACGCCGACGGCGACCAGTGCCGAGGCCGGATTCGCGCGCGACATGCAGGTGCACCACCTGCAGGGGGTCGAACTGGCCATGATCATTCGCGATCGCAGCAATGCTGCGGATGTGCGCCTGCTCGGCTATGACATCGCCACCACCCAGGCCCAGCAGGCCGGCCAGCTCTACGGCTGGCTCACCGAATGGGACCTGTCCCAGGCCGGCCCCGAGCCGTCGATGACCTGGATGACCCGGCCCGGCCGCTCGGACGCCGGGCACGCCCACACCGATGGCGGCCGCACCCCGGGCGACCCGATGCCCGGACTCGCCACCGACGAGCAGATCGCCGCCCTCACCGCCGCGACCGGCGTCGACGCCGAGCGCCAGTTTCTCACCCTGATGATCGCCCACCACCAGGGCGCTGTGAAAATGGCCGAGTCCGTTCAGGACCGCGCCAACAACACCTCGATTCTCGGTTTCGCCAACTCGGTGATCATCTCGCAGAACGCGGAAATCACCCTCATGGAGTCCATGCTCGCCGCTCGCGAGCCGTGAGTTAAGCACCGAAAACTCGAGGTTTTTGGGGCTTAACTCACAGTTCGCGAGCCTGCTCGGGGAGCGGCGCGGGGACCTGCTCGGCGTAGAGCTCGGCGTAGGTGCCGCCGGCGGCGACCAACTGGGAGTGGGTGCCGCTCTCCACCACGCGACCGCGGTCGACCACAAAGATCACGTCGGCGGTCACGATGGTCGACAACCGGTGGGCGATGGCGATGGTCGTGCGGCCGCGGGATGCGGTGTCGAGGGCGGCCTGCACCACCCGCTCGGAGATCGCGTCGAGCGCGCTGGTGGCCTCATCGAGGATCAGCACCTCAGGGTTCTTCAGCAGCACCCGGGCGATCGCCACCCGCTGCTTCTCGCCACCCGAGAGCCGGTAGCCCCGCTCGCCGACCACGGTGTCGTAGCCGGCCGGGAACGAGGCGATGGTGTTGTGGATGTTCGCGGCGCGCGCGGCAATCTCGAGTTCGGCATCCGTGGCCTCGGGTTTGGCATACCGGAGGTTCTCGGCGATGGTCGCGTGGAAGAGGTAGGTCTCCTGGCTGACGATGCCGATGTGGGAGACCAGGGACTCCTGTTCGAGGTCTCGCACGTCGACTCCGGAGAACAGCACCCGGCCGCCCGTCGCCTCGTAGAAACGCGGGATCAGGTATGACACTGTGGTCTTGCCCGCGCCGCTGGGCCCGACGAAGGCAGCGAACGCGCCGGGTTCGATCGTGAAGGAGACCGCGTCCAGGGTGGGCCGGGCGTCGACGTCGGCATCCGGGTAGGCGAAGGTGACCGCGTCGAACTGCACCCGGCCGGTCACGGCGGGCACCGGACGGGCGTCGGGAGCGTCGCTGATGGCCGGGGTGAGGTCAAGGTACTGGAAGATGCGTGCGAAAAGGGCGCTGGAGGTCTGCAGGTCCAGGGCCACCCGCATCAGGCCCAGCAAGGGGAAAAGCAGCCGGGCCTGCACCGTAGTGAAGGCCACCACGGTGCCAGCGGTGATGTCGGTGGCACCGTTGGTGAGCAGCAGGCCCGCGACCAGGTAGACGATGGCCGGGATGCTGGAGAGGAAGATGCTGACCATGGCAAAGAACCACTGGCCGCTCATCTGCTGGCTGACCTGCAGGTGCACCTGATTGTCGTTCTCGAGCGAGTAGCGGGCGATCTCGGCCTTCTGCCGGGTGAAGCTCTTGGAGAGCAGGATGCCTGACACGCTCAACGTCTCCTGCGTGATCGCGGTCATGTCGGAGAGAGACTCCTGGGTCTTGCCCGCGATGCGGGCCCGAACCTGACCCACCCGGCGTTGGGCGAAGACCAGGATAGGCATCAGGATCACGGCCACGATCGCCAGCTGCCAATTGAGCAGCAGCATTGCCACGAACGCGGCGATCACCGTCACGGCGTTGCCGAGCACGCTGGAGACGGTGTTGGTAAGCACGCTCGCCACCCCGCCGACGTCATTCTGCAGCCTGGACTGGATCACACCGGTCTTGGTGCGGGTGAAGAAGCTCAGCTCCATGGCCTGCAGGTGGGTAAACAGCCGCACTCGCAGCTCGCCCATCACCGAGTTACCCACGGTGGCCGTGAGCCAGGTCTGCCAGACGCCCAGCAGCGCCGTGGTGAGGTATGCCGCGATCATCAGGGCCACGAGCACGGTCAGCCGCTGCAGGTTGGGTCCGCCGGACGGGGGGAACAGGCCCTGGTCGAAGGCCCGCTGGATGAGCAGCGGCGGCAGAACCGAGAGTCCCGCAGAGATCAGCACCAGGATGACCGTGACGATGAGCTTGCGTGCGTGCGGGGCGAACAGGGCCCGGATGCGGCCGATCAGGTTGGGGATCTCGGGCGCTTCGGCGTTCTGTGCTTTCTGGGCGGCCGGGTCGTCGCCGCTGACGCGGTTGCGGCGTCCCAGGGACTCTCCTGGGGGACGTCGGCCCCCGCCGTGCGATCCGCTCATGGTCTCACTCTAAGACAGCGGACCGACCCCGGGAATCCGGGGCCGGTCCGTCCCAGCCGACGCCAGTGCCGGCCCGGGAACGTGGGGAAGCTATCCCTTGGTCGAACCCGCCAGCAGGCCGCGCACGAAGTAGCGCTGCAAGCTGAAGAACACGATCAACGGCACGACCAGCGACACGAACGCGGCCGCCGTCAGGCGCTGCCAGTCCTGGCCCCTGGTGCCGGTCAGCTCCGCCAGTCTCTGCGTGAGCGGCGCCACATCCTGCGTGCCGCCCGAGAAGATCAACGCCACGAGCAGGTCGTTCCAAACCCAGAGGAACTGGAAGATCGCGAACGATGCCAGCGCCGGAACCGCCAGCGGTAGCACGATCCTGAAGAAGACCTGGCCGTGGCTGGCGCCATCCACCCTGGCCGCCTCAATGACCTCACCGGGAATCTCGGAGATGAAGTTGTGCAGCAGGAAGATCGCCAGTGGCAGCGCGAAGATCGTGTGCGCGATCCAGACCGGCAGGTAGCCCTGTTCGGGAATCATCGGGATCAGTTCATGGATCCAGATTTGCCCAGGCCGCAGGAACTGGGTGAACATCTGTAGCAGCGGGATCAACGCGAGCTGCAGCGGCACGATCTGCAGCGCGAATATCAGCACGAACAGGGCGCCGCTCCACTTGAACTTGATCCAGGCGAAGGCGTAGGCGGCCATCGCCGCGATCACCAGCGGGAACAGCGTGGCTGGGATCGCGATGGCCAGCGAGTTCACGAAGTATGCGCCCAGCTGCGGGGACGACTGCGAGGTGCTGAACAGCACTTCCTGGTAGTTGGCCAGGGTGAAGCCCGGGTTCTGGAAGATCGTCCACCAACCGGTGGTGCTGATCAGGCCGGCCGGCCTGAACGATGAGATGAACAGCCCGAAGGTGGGCAGGGTCCACAGCACCGCGATGACGAGGGCCACGGCGGTCGCCGTGCGCGAGGTGAGCCGTCGCTTCACCCGTGAGGCCTTGCCGACCACCTCGGCGGTCGAGTCGGCCTTGCCCTTCGCGGTGCCCGGGATGGGCAGGTCGACTACGTTGTCGCTCATCGGATCTCCCTCTGCTGACGCAGGACTCGTACGTTATAGATGACGATCGGCAGCACCAGGAGGAACAGCACGATCGCGAGCGCGGCGCCTCGGCCCTGCTCGCCGGCCCGGAAGGCCTGGGTGTACATCTCGTTGGCGATGACGCTGGTGTCGAAGTTACCGGCGGTCATGGTGCGCACGATGTCGAACACCTTGAGGGTGGCGATCGAGATTGTGGTGATCACCACCACCAGCGAACCGCGGATGCCCGGCAGGGTCACGTTGGTGAACCGCTGCCACGGGTTGGTGCCGTCCAGCTGCGCGGCCTCGATCTGCTCGGTCGGAACACCCTTGATCGCAGCGGAGCAGATGACCATGGCGAATCCGGTTTGGATCCAGATCATCACGACGATCAGCAGGAAGGTGTTGATCGGCGAGGTCTGCAGCCACTGCACGGGTTCGGCGCCGAACCACACCAGGATCTGGTTGAGCAGGCCGATCTGGGCGCTGTCGCCGGACTTGTAGTCGTAGACGAAGCGCCAGATGATGCCGGCGCCCACGAAGGAAATCGCCATGGGCATGAAGACCAGCGCCTTGAAGTATTTCTCGCCGCGGGACTTGTCGATGAACAGCGCATAGGCCAGGCCGATGGCGGTGGAGAGAATCGGCACCACGACGACCCAGATCACGGTGTTGCCGAGGGTGATGAGTGCGGCCGGCTGGGTGAACATCCAGACGAAGTTCTCGCCGCCCACCCATTCGCCGGAACTGTTGCTGAATGCCAGCAGGGAGGTCCGGAAGGCGGGGTAGATGAGTCCGACAGCCAGCAGGATCAGGGCGGGGAGCAGGAAGAAGGCAAGTTGCCAGTAGTCGCGCCCACGTTTGGGCGCCTTGTCGATAAGGAACAGCACAAGCCCGATAACGAGCGAGAAGGCGGCGAGGGCCGCTACCACCTGAATTATCTTGCCGAGCAGATCTGCGGTCGTCATTGGCCGGACCCTTCTATGGTCTCGAGAGAGGGGGTGGTGAAAAGTGTGGGGGGTCATGCAGGGGTGGGCCCGCCTCGCGGCGGACCCACCCCGGAATGCGGAACTAGCTCTTCGGCCAGCTCGACTCGATGGTGTCGACAACCTTCTGGGTGTCGTCGCCGCTCAGCCAGGACACAATGCCCTTCCAGAACGAGTCGGTGCCAACGGCACCCGGCATCAGGTCAGAGCCGTCGAAACGGAAGACCGTGTTCGGGTCCTGCAGGATCTCAACGCTCTGCTTCAGGATGTCGCTGGAGGCCAGCGAGGCGTCGAGGCCGGTGTTGGCACTGATGACGCCCTTGAGCGCCACGCGGTTGTTCGCCCACGTGTCGCTGGAGAGGTAGCTGAGCACTGCGGTGATTTCGTCGCTTTCGGCGAAGGCACTGACGAGCTCGCCACCACCGGTGACGGCCTGCTCTCCACCGGACTCAGCGGGCGGCAGGAGGAACGCGTAGACGTCGCCGTCGGGCGCAACCGTGGCGTCAGACCCATCGGCGTTCTTCCAGAAGCCCTCGTAGAACGAGGCCTGGTGGTGCAGCGCGCAGGTGCCATCGAGGACCGGGAGGCCGGCGTCGCCGAACTCCGTGGAGATGATCGACGAGACGTCGCCGAGTCCGGCGTTGACGTACTCCGGGTTCTTCAGGATGTCGCCGACCGAGTTGAATGCGGTGACGATGGCAGGGTCGTTGAACGGGATCTCGTGCGTGACCCACTTGTCGTAGGTTTCCGCGCCGGCCTGGCGAAGAACGTAGTCCTCAACCCAGTCCGTTCCCGGCCAACCCGTGGCGTCGCCCGAACCCACGCCAGCGCACCACGGCACGGTGCCGTCACTGGCGATCTGCGCGGTGAGGTCCATCATCTCGTCGAGCGAGGTGGGGATCTCGTAGCCCTTCTCCTTGAACTCCGAGGGCGAGTACCAGACGTAGCCCTTGACGCTGGCCATCAGCGGTGCGGCGTAGAAGGTGCCGTCGGCCGCGGTGCCGTAGCCCTTCCAGTCGGCGGACCACCACTCGTCGACGTTGGCTTCCACGGCTGCGGGTGCGGCCTTGAGGAAGCCGGCATCCGCGAGCTTGTTGAACAGGCCCGGCTGAGGAATGATGCCGATGTCCGGGGCGCTGCCACCCTCGGCCAGAACGGCGATCTGAGCCTCGAACTCCTTGGTGCCCGTGTAGTTCACGGTGATGCCGGTGCAAGCCTGGAAGTCGGCCCAGGACTTCACGAGCCGGTCGGCTTCATCGTCCTGAATGGTGCCGCCGATGGTGACCTCGGGGCTGCCCTCAAAGGTGCCGTAGTCGGTGTAAGCGGCGCAGTCGGTGTCTTCTGCGGTCTGGGCGGCGATGTCGCCGGTACAGCCGGCCAGGGCGAGTCCCATCACTGCGGCTGCAGCGACCGGGACCAAGAGCCGGCGATGCTGTTTCACGCTCATGCAAATCCTCCTCGTTGAGTAATGCTGGTGGCCGTATCGGTTTGACCGGTCGGGCCGAATGTGTGGTTCAGGTGCTCTGGGTTCCAGATATGGAAACGGTTGCATAAGGAACCGGTTCCACACCACAAAGTACGGCACAGAATCGATCGACACAAGCCCGACTTGGTTACAGGTTGACAAAGATAACGCTCTCACGACATTGGCCCTTCGAATCAGTCACACTTCGGTGTCGAATTTCTGGAACCGATTCCACCCCTGTCGTCGAACGGCTATGGTGTGCACAGCGGTTCCAACGATGGGGAGGCTGGCATGAGCGCGATCGCCGATGTCGCACGCCTGGCCGGTGTCGCCAAGGCCACGGCCTCCCGTGCCCTCAGCGGCCGGGGCTACGTGTCGGAAGAGACGCGCCGAAAGGTGGTCGACGCCGCCACCCTGATCGGTTACGTTGCCTCCCCGAATGCGGCCAGCCTGGTGACCGGGCGCACCAAGAGCATCGGTGTGATCATTCCGTTCATCAGCCGGTGGTTCTTCTCCGAGGTCCTCGAGAGCCTCGAGCGGTCCCTGCTCGCCGAGGGCTACGACATGACGCTGTACAACCTCCCGGCGCACTCGGCCGAACGGGAGCGGGTCTTTGACTTCTTTCTCGCCCGCAAGCGGTTCGACGGTGTCATCTCCGTCGGCGTCGAGCTCAGCGACGCCGAGGTCGGGCTCCTGCACCGACTGGGTCGTCCCTTGGTCGGCATCGGCGGTGAGATCCCCGGCGTGCATACCATTGCGATCGACGACACCGCGGCCGCGCGGTTGGCCACCGAACATCTGCTCAGCCTCGGCCACACCGACATCCGCCACATCGGCGGCGACCAGGTGGACCAGATGGATTTCGCTGTGCACACGAAAAGGCTCACCGGCTTCAATATGGCCATGAGTGCCGCCGGGCTGTCCGCGGATGGCTGCTTCGCCCCCTGCGCCTTCACGGTTCCCGGCGGGTACGGCGCCGGCCTGGCCTTGTTCGGCGACCCGCACCGGCGGCCGACGGCGGTCTTTGCGGCCAGCGACGAGATCGCGTTCGGCCTCATCGTCGCGGCCAGGGAACTCGGCATCCTGATTCCGTCCGAACTCTCGGTGATCGGCATCGACGGGCATCCCTATGCCGAGATGTTCCGGCTCACCACCATCGAACAGCACCCGCGCAACCAGGCCAGGATGGCCGTGGAGTCCCTGTTGCGCGCGCTCGAGCAGCCGTCGGCGCCGGTGACCCCGGGGCTGACGAGGGCGCCGACCAACTTGGTGATGCGCTCGAGCACGAGTGCACCGCGGTGACTTGCGGGTTAGCCTCGAGGGGATGATTCCCGATTTCCCAGGCACGCCAACCGCCGGCACCGCACCCCTCTGCACGACATCCCGCGGCACGACGCCGGATGCCGCGCCCTCGGCATCCACCCGGTATGCACCCCGGCGCCCGTTCGACCTGATGGCCACCATGTCGCCGCACCGCCGCGGCCGGGGCGACCCCACCGCCCGCGCCGACGCCGCCGGGCTCTGGCGCGCCCAGCGCACCCCGCTCGGACCGGCGACCCTGCTGCTGCGGCACGGTGCAGACGGCGTCGTCGACGCCCGCGCCTGGGGACCGGGCGCCGAGTGGAGCATCGCCCAGGTGCCCGCGCTGCTGGGCGACGGCGACGACTGGACCGGGCTCGACCTCGGCGGCCACCCTGCCCTCGCCGAGGTGCGCCGCCGCAACCCCGGCGTCTGGCTGGGCAGCTCCGGGCTGGTCTTCGAGGCCCTGATCCCCGCGATCATCGAACAGAAGGTCACCGCCCTCGAGGCCCACCGGGCCTGGTACCGCCTCATCCGCCAGCACGGCGAAGCGGCTCCGGGCCCCGCACCAGAGGGAATGATGGTCTCCCCCGGGCCCGACCGCTGGCGGCTGGTGCCGTCGTGGGACTGGCATCGGGCCGGCGTCGATCCACGCCGCTCGCGCACGGCCGTTTCTGTCGCGGCCGTGGCGGCGTCGGTTGACCGACCGGTCGACGCCGGCACCGTCGCACGGCGGCTGCAGTCCCTGCCCGGCGTCGGCCGCTGGACCGCCGCGGAGGTGACCCAGCGCTCGCACGGCGACCCCGATTCCGTGAGCGTGGGCGACTACCACCTCGCCGCCCAGGTGGGCTGGGCCCTGACCGGCTCCCCCGTCGACGACGACGGAATGCTCGAACTGCTCGAACCCTTCGCGGACCACCGCCAGCGCGTGGTGCGACTCATCCTGGACAGCGGCTACCGTGCCCCGCGCCACGGCCCGCGCATGACCATCCAGGACCACCGCGCGCACTAACCGGACGCCACGAGTAGGCACCTGCGCTACGACAGCCTGGCGCGGGTGCTCCGGTCAGCTGTCGCCGACGGCGATGGCCTCGGCTTCCTCGAGGGGGTCCTCGACGGCACCGTCGGCGCGGGCGAGGTGGCGGTGTCCGAGCACGATCACCAGCAGCGCCACGAGAACGGCCGCGGCGGCGGCGTAGAAGGGCGTCGCCGAGCTGAAGTGGTCGGCGAGCAGGGTGGCCGCAGGCGGAGCGATCGCCCCACCGAGGAACCGCACCCCAGAGTACGCGGACGACGCCACGCTTCGGGGCAGGTCGGTGGCCTCCATCACGCTCTCGGTGAGCACGGTGTTCAAGACGCCGAGCAACAGTCCGCCGACGATCACGCACCCGACCAGCCCGGTCGCCGACCCGATCAACAGGCCGGCCGCTGCCAGGTCAAGGGCGAGCAAGGGCAGCACGAGCCAAAGCACCCTGCTGCGGCGCATCCGCCGGGTGAGCAGAGGCGCCACCCAGACCGAGGTCACGGCCAACGAGAGCCCCCATCCGAAGAAGACCAGTCCCAGGTTGACGGCGCTGCCCAGGCCCAGCGGCACGAGCGCGAACGGCGTGTAGGCCAAGAGCACGAAGAAACCGATGTTGTAGAACAGGGCGGCACCGGCGAGGATGCCCAGACCCGGCCGGGCCAGCGCCCGGAAGGGGGCGGACAGCCGGGTGGGCACCGGCTGGGGCCCTTCGGTCTTGAGCAACACCACGATAGCGATGAACCCGACGGCCATGAGGGTGGCGCTGCCGAAGAACGGTCCGCGCCAGCTGATGCTGCCCAGCAGCCCGCCGAGCAGCGGTCCGATCGCGATTCCGAGGCCGAGTGCGGCCTCGTAGAGGATGATCGCCGAGGATGTTCCACCGGCCGCGGCGCCCACGATGGTGGCCAAGGCTGTGGAGATGAAAAGGGCGTTGCCCAGGCCCCAGCCGGCGCGGAAGCCGATGATAGATTCGACGTCCTGCGACAGCCCGGCCGCGAGGGCGAACGCGACGATCAGGGCCAGCCCGATCAACAGGGTGCGCTTGGCGCCGATGCGGCTGGACAGCCAGCTGGTGAAGAACATGGCGATACCGGTGATGAGCAGGTAGCTCGTGAAGAGCATCTCGGTCTCGGTGGGCGTTGCGGCGAGGTCAGCCGCGATGGCCGGCAGGATCGGGTCGACGAGGCCGATGCCCATGAACGCGATCACGCAGGCGAAGGCCACGGCCCACACCGCCGTTGGCTGGTGCAGGATGCTGGCGGCCGACGCATCAGGCGCTGGCGCGGCGGCGGTCGGTGCCGCGGACGCGGAGGACACGGTGGCCGGGGCGGCGCGCCGGCTCATCGGGCGGTCACCGTGGGCTCGGCGGCGAGGCGGTGCGGCGCCGCCATCCGTTCGGTGGCCTCAACCCTGTCGCGCAGGATGGCGACCGCGCGTTCGAGTGTCTCGACGTCGCCGGCGGAGAGGTCGGCAAAGTACGGCAGCAGAGCGGCGGCCAGTTCGGCGCGCCAGGCCGCGAGTGCGGCCTCCCCCGCCGGCGTGCTGGCGATGAGGCTGACGCGGGCGTCGTCGGGGTCGTTGGTGCGCTCTATCCAGCCGCGGGCAACGAGGCCGCCGGCGAGCTTGGTGGCGGTGGGCTGCGAGACGCGGCTCAGGTCGGCCAGTTCGCCAAGGCGGATCGGACCGGTGGAGCGCAGCACACTGAGGGTCCGCCACAGGGCGGGTGACTCGGTGCCGCGCGCGGCGCGAGCGGCCACGCGGGTGAGGCGGTGGTTGACGGAGACCAGGTCCCCGAGGATTACATGAAGATCTGCGGACATCCCCCCACCCTATACATAGCCAAGCTATATATCCAGCCTGCGAGCCGTGAGCTTAGCCCCGAAAACTCGGCTTTTTCGGTGCTTTTCTCACGGTTCGCGGGTTAACGGCAACGGGCGCCGCATCCAATGGATGCGGCGCCCGTGCGAGTAACTATCCCCTTGCGGGGCGAGATTACTTGAGGGTGACGGTTGCGCCAGCGGCCTCGAGGGAAGCCTTTGCCTTCTCGGCAGCTTCCTTCGCAACGCCCTCGAGGACGGCCTTCGGCGCGCCATCGACAACGGCCTTGGCCTCGCCGAGGCCCAGGCTGGTGAGCTCGCGCACAACCTTGATGACCTGGATCTTCTTGTCGCCAACGGCGTCGAGGATGACGTCGAACGCGCTCTGCTCTTCGACCTCTTCGACAGCGGCGGCGGGGCCAGCGGCTCCGGCAGCAGCGACGGGTGCAGCCGCGGTGACCTCGAAGGTCTCCTCGAATGCCTTGACGAACTCGGAGAGCTCGATGAGGGTGAGGCCCTTGAACTGCTCGAGCAGCTCTTCAGTGGAAAGCTTTGCCATGATTTTTCTCCTATTAGTTTCTTAGTTACTCACCGCGGTACAGGCAGATGCCTAGTTCGCGGACTCCTGCTTTTCACGCAGCGCTTCGATGGTGCGAACAGCCTTCGACAGCGGTGCGTTGAACAGATATGCGGCTCCGAACAGCGAGGCCTTGAAGGCGCCGGCAAGCTTGCCGAGCAGAACTTCACGGGACTCGAGGTCGGCGAGCTTGCCTACCTCTGCGGCGGTCAGGGGGTTACCGTCGAAGTAACCGCCCTTGACAACCAGGAGAGGGTTTGCCTTGGTAAAGGCACGCAGCTTCTTCGCGACGGCGACAGGGTCACCGTGTACGAAAGCGATAGCGGACGGACCAACGAGCTCCTCGTCGAAAGACGTGATGCCGGCGTTGTTGGCCGCGATCTTGGTGAGCGTGTTCTTTACCACGGCGTACGTGGCGTCCTCACTGATGGACGTGCGCAGCTCCTTGAGCTTCGCAACAGTGAGTCCGCGGTACTCGGTGAGCAGAACGGCGGTCGAGCTCTGGAATTTCTCCTGCAGCTCGGCGACCGTTGCTTCCTTGTTCGCCATGGCGCTCCTCTAAATATTCATGTGCCGGTAGCCCGGGGCGCAGACATGAAAAAAGCCCCAGCGCAAGCGCCGGAGCTGGGGCCAGTCGGACTGGCTAACTTCGAACACCTGCGCGGGCCGTTCACGTGAATGAACCTTCGATCGCTTTTCCATTTCTGGGCAGCGACAACCGGCGGTCTTTGGCTGTTCCCCACCTTACGGGATTCCCCCGGCGACGTGCAAATCGAGCTCGCGCCCACCCAGGTCCGAAAACTAGTTGACAGAAGTCCACTATGTATTTATAGTTGACATCTGTCAATTACGTAGCTGGAGATTCATGTCACGCCGTTCCACCACCACTCCCCCGAACCGGGCCATCTCGGCCGACGGTTCCATGACCAAGCGCCAGGTCCTCGAGGCCCTGTCCGGCCTGCTGCTGGGCATGTTCGTCTCGATCCTCGCCGGAACCGTCGTCAGCACCTCGCTGCCGATCATCATTTCCGACCTGAAGGGCGACCAGTCCGCGTACACGTGGGTCATCACGGCCACCCTGCTCGCGACCACGGTGTCGACGCCCATCTGGGGCAAGTTCGCCGACCTCTTCAACCGCAAGCTGCTCATCCAGCTCGCCCTGGCCACCTTCGTGATCGGCTCGGCCTTGGCCGGCTTCTCGCAGGACACCGGCACCCTCATCGGCTTCCGCGTGCTGCAGGGCCTCGGCGCCGGCGGTCTCGCCGCGCTCAGCCAGATCATCATGGCCGACATCATCAGCCCCCGTGACCGCGGCAAGTACGCCGGCCTGTTCGGCGGCGTCATGGCCCTCGGCACCGTCGGCGGCCCGCTGCTCGGCGGCGTGGTGACGGATGCCTTCGGCTGGCGCTGGAACTTCTTCATCGCCCTGCCCATCGCCATCGTCGCCATCGTTCTCCTGCAGCGCACCCTGCACCTGCCGCCGCGGGTGAAGCGCGCAGTGAAGATCGACTACCTCGGTGCCGCGCTGATCGCCGGTGGCGTCTCGTTGTTGATGATCTGGGTCACTTTGGCCGGCAACGACTTCGCGTGGGCATCCGTCACCTCGTTCGTCATGGTCGCCGCCGCCGCGCTGCTGCTCGTCGCCGCCGTTATCGTCGAATTCAAGGCTCCCGAGCCGATCATCCCGCTGACGCTGTTCAAGAACCGCACCTTCACCCTGGCCACCGTCGCCAGCATCTCGGTGGGCGTGTCGATGTTCGGCACCTCCGTCTTCCTCAGCCAGTACATGCAGCTGGCCCGCGGCGCCACGCCCACCCAGTCCGGGCTGCTCACCATTCCGATGATGGGCGGACTGTTGATCTCGTCGACGCTGTTCGGCACCCTGATCAGCCGCACCGGCAAGTGGAAGTCGATCATGGTCTCCGGTTCGGTCCTTGTGGTTGCCGGACTCCTGCTGCTCGGCACCCTGCAGTACGACACCAACCTGATCCTGGTCGGCATCTTCATGTTCGTCCTCGGTGCGGGCCTGGGCATGGTCATGCAGAACCTGGTCCTGGTGGTGCAGAACTCGATCGAGGTCAACAACCTCGGCGTGGCCACCAGCGCGGTCACGTTCTTCCGCAGCCTCGGCGGCACGGTCGGCGTCTCGGTGCTCGGCTCCGTGCTCGGCACCGTCGTCGCCCAGCACATCAAGGACGGCATCAGCACGCTCGCCCCGGCCGACCAGGTCGTCGCCGTGAAGACGCTGGGCTCCGGTGTCATCCCCCACGTCAGCGACCTGCCTGACGCCATCCGCGTCGTCGTCGAGTCGGCCTACGGCACCGGCGTCGGCACGGTCTTTCTGCTCGGTGTGCCGCTGGCCGTGATCACCCTGGTGATGGTCGCGCTGATGCCCAACGCGTCGCTCGGCACCCAGACTGCCATCGCCCTGACCAAGGCCGAGGCGGCACAGACCGCGCCGACGTCACCCGGGAACCTCGAGGATGACGACCTGCGCGAACTCGAAGACGCCGAGGACATGCTGATCGAAGTGGGCGCGGCCTCCGCCGGCCTCACCCCGGTGGGCCTGGCTCACCCGACGGGCTCGATCCGCGTGCAGCGCGACTCAGGCTCCTCTGACGACCCGAGCACCGGTCGATAGTGTGATGGTCATGACCGAACACGGCGCACTCCTCCCGGCCACCGAGCCCGGCGACACGGCCCCAGCGGCCCCTGCCGCCGAGGCTCTGGCCGAGGTCGAGGAACAGATGATGGAGCTGGCCGCCTATGTGCGCGGCGCCATGCGCGACTCGGCCCTGCGCATCGACCCGGCGCTCCAGCCGTTCGGTCTCAAGATCCTGCGAACGCTGCGGCGCTGTGGACCCACGCATGCAAGCGCCCTGGCGGAGGCGCTCGAGGTGGACCGCAGTGTGATCAGCCGCCAGGCCCGGCTGCTCGAGGACCTCGGCCTGCTCGAGCTCGCTGCGGACCCCGCCGACGGGCGCGCCAGATTCCTCGCGGCAACCCCCCTGGCGATCCAGAAAATGGCGGCAATGCCCGGAGGTGACAAGAGCCTCCTGCACGGCAGGCTGGCCGCCTGGCCCGAAGCAGACCTGCACCAGTTCGCCCTGCTGCTGAAACGGTTGAACTCCCCCGACGGAAGCCCGACTGGTCGCGAGTAGCTGTACCGGCGGGCCATCCGGAGCATGATGGGAGACATGACCATCAGCGCAGATGCCGGCCAGAGTGACTTCCGAGCCAGCCGACAGGAGGGCATCCACCCGCGGCCGCAACTCGTGCGCCGGCGCTGGCATGAGTTGGCGGGCGCGTGGGGGTTCGCCTTCGACGACGCCGAAGAGGGCGAGGCCGCGCGCTGGTACGCGCAGCCGCGGTTCGACCGCACCATCCAGGTGCCGTTCCCGTTCGAATCGGCCACCTCGGGCATCCACGACACCGGCTACCACCGCACCGTCTGGTTCTCCCGCCGGTTCGGCGCCCACGACCTGGCCGCGGCGGGTTTCGATCCCGGCTCTCCCCTGGCGCAGCGGATGCACCTGCGCTTCGCGGCGGTCGACTACCGGGCCAGGGTCTGGATCGACGGCTGCCTGGTCGGTGAGCACGAGGGCGGGCAGACCCCGTTCTCATACGACATCACCGATGTCCTCACCCCGACCCTGGCCGAGCACACCGTGGTCGTCTGCGCGGTTGACGACCCCGTCGACGCCGCCCAGCCACGCGGCAAACAGGACTGGCGGCTCGACCCGCACTCAATCTGGTACCACCGCACCAGCGGCATCTGGCAACCGGTCTGGCTGGAGGCCACCAACGAGACTGCGGTGTCGCTGCTGCACTGGACACCGGACCTCGTCACCGGCACCGTGCGGGTGCGGGTGGACCTGAACCGGCGACCGGCGACCGGCAGCACGCTCCGCTACGCCCTGAGCTTTGAGGGCGCACCGGTGGCGGAGGCCAGCCACACGGTGTCCGACGTGTCCTCCACCACCACCATCACCCTGCCGGCGCAGACGAACGGCCAGGCCTCCGAGGAGTTGCTCTGGAGCCCGGAGACACCGCGGCTGCTCGACGCCACCGTCACCCTGACGACAGCGGGAACGATCCAGGACGAGGTCTGGTCCTATCTCGGGCTCCGTTCCGCCGGCATCGGCGCGGGCCGGTTTCTGCTCAACGAGCGGCCGTACTACGTGCGATCGGTGCTTCAGCAGGGGTACTGGCCGCAGTCCCACCTGGCCAGCCCGTCGCCGCAGGATCTGCGCCGCGACGTCGAGCTGATCAAGGAACTCGGCTTCAACGCCGCCAGGGTGCACCAGAAGATCGAGGATCCACGCTTCCTGTACTGGGCCGACCGGCTTGGCCTGCTCGTCTGGGGCGAGGCCCCTGGCGCCTTCGAATTCAGCGCGACGGCCATGCGGCGCACGGTCGCGGAGTGGACGGCCGTGCTGGAGCGCGACCTCTCGCATCCGTCGATCGTCACCTGGGTGCCGGTGAACGAGAGCTGGGGGGTGCCGCACATCGGCCACGACCCCGCCCAGGCCTCCTTCGTGAGGGCGTTGGTCGCACTCACCCGGGCGATCGATCCGTCTCGCCCGGTCGTGTCCAACGACGGCTGGGAACACGTCGACTCCGACATCCTGACGGTCCACGACTACGACGCGGACGGCGAAGCGCTGCGCGCGCGCTACCAGGACGACGACGCGATCACCCGGCTGCTCACCGGGCTTGGCCCGGCCGGGCGGCGTCTCGTGCTCCCCGGCCAGGACCCGTCCGGCCGGAACGCCGCCGGCCGGCCGGTGATGCTCACCGAGTTCGGCGGCATCTCATTTCCGCGGGAGGACGCCGACGCCGAGGCGTGGGGCTACTCCAGCGCCAGCTCCACGGATGATTTCCTCGCCCGCCTCGCCGCCGTGGTGGGCGCCGTCCTGGCGAGCACGGCGCTGGCGGGGTTCTGTTACACCCAGCTGACCGACACCCTGCAGGAGACCAACGGGCTCCTTGATGAGGCTCGCAACCCCAAGGCCCCGATGGAACGGCTGCGGGCGATCATCGGCGGAGTGCGCCCGGATTGATCCTGCCGGCCTCGCCCCAGCTCAGGCCAGGGGCAGCGCCACCCTGAAGCTGGTGCGCCCCGGCCTGCTATCCACCATGACCTCGCCGTGGTGGGCCAGGACGACGGCCTGCACGATCGCCAGGCCGAGACCGGTGCTGCCGCCGGTGCCGCGGAACCTGGAGCTGTCGCCGCGGGCGAACCTCTCGAACAGGGTCGCCCGTAGATTCTCCGGGATACCGGGGCCGTCGTCGGTCACGGTGACCACGGCGCTGGGGCCCTCGGTGGTCAGCGACACGTGCACCCGGGTGCCCGCGTCGGTGTGCACGCGGGCGTTGGCGAGCAAGTTCGCGAAAACCTGGTGCAGGCGCGGCCCGTCACCGGACGCCAGCACGGGTTCGTCAGGCAGGTCGAGGTCCCAGCTGTGGTCGCGGCCGACCGCATGGGCGTCACTGACCACGTCCACGAGCAGCCTGGTGAGGTCCACGGGCTCGCGTTCCAGCTCGCGGCCCTCGTCGAGGCGGGCGAGCAGTAGCAGGTCTTCAACGAGGCCCGTCATCCGCACCGACTCCGACTCGATGCGCCCGAGCGCGTGGATGGCGTCCGGCGGCAGTTCCTGGCCGCTGCGCCGGGTGAGCTCGGAGTAGCCGCGGATCGACGCGAGCGGGGTGCGCAACTCGTGGCTGGCATCCGCCACGAACTGGCGCACCTTGTTCTCGCTGGCCTGCCGGGTTTCGAGGGCGATGTCGACGTGGTCGAGCATGCGGTTGAGCGCCGAGCCCACCCGGCCGACCTCGGTGCGGGGATCGGTGTCTGCCAGCGGAACCCGGTCGACGAGCAGCACCTCACCGCGATCCAGCGGCAGTTCGGAGACCCGGGTGGCCGTGGCGGTCACCCGCTGCAAGGGACGCAGGGCCAGGCGCACGATCGCGGTGGCGAGGAACGCCACCAGCACGATGCCGGCCAGCGACACGACGGCGATGACGAGCGCCAATTGGGTGGCCGTGCCGGTAACGCTGGACACGGGTAGCCCTACCAGGTAGAGCGCCCCGGTGGGTGCTGCCTGGGCGAGGACCCGGTACTCGCCGACGTCGCTGCCGAGGTCCACAGTGAACGGGACCGACGTGCTGCCCTCCTGCACCGCGGCGTCGAGCTCGGTGAGTAGCTGGGTGACCTGGTCGTTGCTCAGGGCCACAACAGTTCCGGTGTCGTCGGTGTAGCCGGTTGTGACGGTGCTGCCGTCATAGACCAGCGCGAGGGTGCCCGGCGGCTGGGAGGGTCCGTTGAGCACCTTGCTGGCCGTGGGCGTGCCGATGTTGAAGTCGGCGCCCGTCGGCCGCCCGCCGCCGAAGGCCACGCTGGAACGTTCGGCCGCGCTCTCAACCTGCCGGTCGAGGCCGTCCATCAGGTTGGCGCTGAGGATGGCCACGCTCACCACTCCGATGACCAGACTGACCAAGGCGAGCAGGCCCACCACGGCGACAACCAGGCGCCGGCGCAAGGTCCAGGGCGCCCGGCCGCTGCGGGTCGGGATGATGGGGGCGGTGGCGGCGGATGCTCCCCTGGCCATCAGGCGATCTTCAGCATGTAACCGGCGCCGCGCACGGTGTGGATCATCGGCTCGCGGCCGGCATCCACCTTCTTGCGCAGATAGGAGATGTAGATCTCCACGACCGAGGACTTGCCACCGAAGTCGTAGCTCCACACCCTGTCGAGGATCTGGGCCTTGCTGAGCACCCGGCGCGGGTTGCGCATCAGGAACCGCAGCAGTTCGAACTCGGTAGCGGTCAGCTCGATCTGTTCGCCCGCGCGGAACACCTCGTAGCTGTCCTCGTCGAGGGTGAGGTCACCCACGGAGATCCGGGGGTCGCTGGAGTCGGAGACGGCCATCGTGGAGCGACGGATGAGGCCGCGCAGCCTGGCGACGACCTCTTCCAGGCTGAACGGCTTGGTGACGTAGTCGTCGCCACCTGCTGTGAGGCCGGCGATGCGGTCGTCGAGCGAGTCCTTGGCGGTGAGGAAGAGCACGGGCGTTTGGTAGCCATCCGCCCGCAGCCGCTGGAGCACCTGCAGGCCGTCGATGTCGGGCAGCATGATGTCGAGAACGATGACGTCGGGCCGGAACTCGCGCGCCTGGGTGAGCGCGGCCCGGCCTTCGCCGGCCGTGCGCACCTCCCAGCCCTCGTAGCGGAGGGCCATCGAGAGCAGGTCGGTGAGGGTGGGTTCGTCGTCGACGACGAGCACCCGGATCGGGGAGCCGTCGGCCTTGCGAAGGCGGGGTCCGTGGGCCGGCTGCTCGTTGGTTCGGGTGTTCATGCGTCGAAGTATCCATGCCTTTCCTATGAACCGGCTTTACGTCACCCACGACGATCCTGAGAAAACGCGCCCGGCGGCCTTCTGGGCCGATTCATAGGCAGGCCATAGTGCAGCCACAACCGCGCTCCTTAGCTTCTAAGGCAACGGCGGGAACCTCCCTGCCACCGGACTGGAGAATCGATGTTTGTCACGTATCTGCGACGAGAGCTGGCGGGTCGCCGTAAGCAGACCGCCATCGTCGCCATCGGCATGGCGCTCGCCATCGCCCTGGTCATTATTGTCAACGCCGTGTCGAGCGGAGTGCAGCTGGCACAGTCCACCGTGCTGGCCTCGGTTTACGGCGTCGGCACCGACATCACCGTCAGCCAAACCCCGGCCGCGCCCACCGAGGGCGAAGCAGGCACCGGCGGGCCGCAGAACTTCGACTTCGGCGCGGATGCCGGCGCCACCACCGACGGGACCACCACCGTCAGCCAGTCCCGGCTCTCCGTCGACCGGGGCACCACCGCTTTCGACGCCATCGCGCTGGACACCGCCAGCGGCATCGACAACGTCTCCGCAGCCGCCGCGACCCTGTCGCTGAGCAACACCACCTTCGACGGCGCCCTGCCCGAACGCTCCACCACCGACACCGGCACCGCTCCGACCGGAGACGACGCCGCAGTCGGCGGAACCCCACCCAGCGGCGGGCCCGACGGCGCCGGCGGCAGTTCGTTCAGCGTCGACTCCTTCACCGTGCTGGGCCTCGACCCGGCCGATGACGCCGTCGGACCGCTCTCGGCCGTGAGCCTCACCGACGGACGCAGCCTGGAGAGCGCCGACGCGGGCACCAACGTGGCCGTCCTCGACGCCAGCTACGCCACCACCGCCGAACTCGTCGTGGGCGACACCGTCGCCATCGCGGGCACCGACTTCACCGTCGTCGGCCTGGTCACAGCCTCGTCGGCGGATGCCGCCACCGCCTCCAACGTCTACATCCCTCTCGATGTCGCCCAGGCCTTGTCCGGCCTGACCGATCAAGTCACCGACATCTACGTGCAGGCCGCTTCGTCCACCGACATCGAGCAGATCCAGGCCGACGTCGAGGGCGCCCTGCCGGATGCCACCGTGCAGACCCAATCCGACCTCGCCTCGAGCGTGTCAGGGTCGCTCTCCAGCGCCTCAGACCTGGTCAAGAACCTCGGCCTCTGGCTGTCGCTCATCGTGCTGGCGGCGGCGTTCCTGATCGCCATCCTGTTCACGATCTCCGGCGTCACCCGCCGCACCCGCGAATTCGGCACCCTCAAGGCGATCGGCTGGTCTAACGGCCGGATCGTGCGGCAGGTTGCCGGCGAATCCCTGGTACAGGGTCTGATCGGCGGGGTTGTCGGCATCGCGGTCGGCCTGGCCGGCATCCTGGTGATCAACCTCGTGGCCCCCACCCTGACCGCGGGCGCGGCCACGGCAGACCCGGCATCCGCCCTGGGCGGCCCCGGCGGCGGCTTCGGTCAGGCAACGGTCGAAGCCGCCACCTCCGACATCGTGCTGCAGGTGCCCGTGACGCTGTCGGTCATCCTCATCGCCGTCGGACTCGCTGTCCTCGGTGGGCTGCTCGCCGGCGCGATCGGCGGCTGGCGCGCCTCGCGCCTGAGCCCGTCCGAAGCACTGCGCAGCATCGCGTGACCTCCACTGCCGATTTCATCCCGAGAATTGAGCTCCCATGTATGAACTGACCAATGTCACCAAAAAATACGATCAGGGCAAGCGCTCGGTCACAGCCCTCAACAAGGTCACGCTGTCCATTCCGGATGGCCAGATGGTCGCCATCCAGGGACCGACCGGTGGCGGCAAGTCCACCCTGCTGCAGATGCTCGGCGCCCTTGACCGGCCCAGCGAGGGCACGGTGCAGCTCGGGTCGTCCGACCTCTCCAAGCTCGGCCAGGGGCCGCTGGGCGAGATCCGGGCGCGGGAGGTCGGCTTCGTGTTCCAGGGTTTCAACCTGATCCCCACTCTCACCGCGCAGGAGAACGTGGAGACCGCGCTCGCGCCGCTCGGGGTTTCCACGCCGGATCGCACCTCGCGGGCCGCGGCAGCGCTCGAGTCCGTGGGGCTCGGCGAGCGCGGCAGCCACCTGCCGGCCGAACTCTCCGGCGGCCAACAGCAGCGCGTGGCGATCGCCCGTGCCCTCGTGAAAGAGCCGGCGGTGCTGCTGGCCGACGAACCGACCGGGAATCTTGACGAGCAGACCCGTGACGAGATCATGGACCTGCTCGAGGGCCTTTGGCGGGCGAAGGGCCTCACCCTGATTGTGGTCACCCACGACTCGGCTGTCGCCAGGCGCGCCCAGCGCCGCCTCGTGATAAGGAACGGGGTTGTGCGCGAAGTCGCCTGATCTCGTTGCCGCCGGCCGCACAAAAACACCCCGGACGACTATTCGTCCGGGGTGTTCCTGTGTGCGGGCGTGCCGCGGTTATGCCCGACGCAACCCGCGGGCCAGCAGCAGTCCGGCGCCGAGGAGCACCGCGAGGAGGCCGCTACTGGGTTCGGTGTCCCCCGGCGGGGTGGCGGCCGAGGCCGCCGACAGAGAGCAGAATGGAACCTGTGCCCCACTCGCTGCTGTCCCTCTTCCAGTTGGATGAGCAGATCTCCATCTCCCCGTCCGCCGCCGCCGCGACTCCGCCGCCGGCGCCGGCGATGGCGCACCTCGGTCGCATCGTGGCCGACTCCACCGACCGGGTCGCCTGGCTTCGGGCTCGCAGCCAAGGCATCACCGCCACGGATGTCGCCAAGCTCGCCACCGAGAAATCCGTGCACAACGCGGCCAGGGAAAAGATCAACGGCAGCGGATTCGGCGGCAATCCGTACACCGACCACGGTCGGGCCAGGGAACCTGAAATCGCCACCTGGGTGCTGGCGAACTACGGCATCGAACCGAGCACCAATCTGTTCCACGCCGCGGGGCAGCCCCGCCATCTGGCCACTCCCGACGGCCTGGGCCTGGCGAGGAACGGCGTCTTCGAACTCGCCGAGATCAAGACCACCAGCAAACCGTGGCGCAGCATCCCCCGCTCGTACCTGCGGCAGATCTGGTGGCAACAGTACGTGCTCGGCGCCGACCGTACTCTGCTGGTGTGGGAGGAGCACGACAACTTCGTGCCCCGCAACGCCGTGCCCGAGTGCCGCTGGATCGACCGGGACGACGACCAGATCAGGATCCTGGTGGGTTTCGCCGACCAGCTGATCGACCTGCTCAACCACCAGCGCGAGCGTGAGCGCGCCGACGCACCGCCGCCCTACGACTACGGCCGCTGAGTCGGACGATCGATCATTTGATTCTGCTCGACAGAAATCAGTCGAATGTTGTGCTTTGATTGATAGATGATCGACATAAGTCGTGGAGATGCGCTCGGCTCCACCGGCACGAGTGATCTCTTCCAGATCCTTCGCGACGGCCACTCCCGCACGCGCACCGAATTGGCCAGCCTCACCGGGCTCGCTCGTTCGACCATCGCCCTGCGCATCGACTCCCTCGTCAAGCTCGGCCTCGTCGGCCCCAGCGCCGACGCGCCGTCCACCGGTGGTCGGCCGTCCTCCCAGGTGGCGCTGGCAACCGGCACGAAAATCGTGCTCGGCGTGGACATCGGCGCCTCTCACGTGCGGATCGCGGTCAGCGATCTGACCGGGCGCCCGTTGTACGAGACAAGCGCCGCCATCGCCGTCGCCGCCGGGCCCGACTCGGTGCTCGGCTGGGTGATCGAGGCCGGTGACACCCTCTTGCGCGAGTCCGGCCGGCCCACAGCCGACCTGCTCGCCATCGGGGTTGGCCTGCCCGGCCCGGTCGAATACAGCAGCGGCCGGCCGATCAACCCGCCGATCATGCCCGGCTGGGACCGGTTCGACGTGCGCGGCACCCTGCAAGCGCATTTCCACGTTCCCGTGCTGGTGGACAACGACGTGAACATCATGGCACTCGGCGAACGCGAGACCGCCTGGCCGAATGTGGACCATCTCATCTTCGTCAAGGTGGCCACCGGCATCGGCTCCGGCGTGATCTCCGGCGGCATCCTGCAGCGCGGCGCCCAGGGCATCGCCGGGGACATCGGCCACGTGCAGGTGCCGCGTGGGGCCGACGTGCCCTGCCACTGCGGCAACCGCGGCTGCCTGGAGGCGTTGGCGTCCGGGCCCGCCCTGGCCGCGCAGCTGCGCGGCCAGGGGCTGCATATCAACACCAACCAGGATGTCGTGGACTTGGTCAAACGCGGCAACCTCGAGGCCATCCAGGCGGTGCGGCAGGCCGGCCGGGATCTCGGCGAGGTACTGACCGCCTGCGTCAGCCTGATCAACCCGTCGGTCATCGTGATCGGCGGCTCAATGGCGCAGGCCGGGGAGCATCTGATCGCCGGTGTACGCGAGGTCGTGTACACCCGGTCGATGCCCCTGGCCACCCAGCACCTGCAGATCACCCAGTCCGGCGCAGGTCCGGACGCCGCCGTGATCGGAGCAAGCATGCTGGCCATCCATCACGCCCTCTCGCCCGCCCGGGTGGACGCCATGGTGCTGGAACTGATGGAAACCGCTGCCCTGGCGAAATAGGACCGTCAGCGGCTGCTGAATGCGGCATCGAATGAGGCTGTCGGCGCTTCGAACGCCAACCTGCGCACGAACTCCAGCGCCTCCGGGGCGCCGACGAGGCGGTCCATCCCGGCGTCCTCCCATTCCACCGAGATCGGGCCGTCGTAGCCGATGGTGTTCAGCATCCGGAAACTGTCCTCCCAGGGCACGTCACCGTGGCCGGTGGAGATGAAATCCCAGCCCCGGCGCGGGTCCGCCCAGGCCAGGTGCGAGCCCAGTCGACCGTTGCGCCCGTTCACCATGCGCTTCTTGGTGTCCTTGCAGTCCACGTGATAGATCCGGTCCCTGAAGTCCCAGAGGAACCCGACCGGGTCCAGGTCCTGCCAGACGAAGTGACTCGGGTCCCAGTTGAGCCCGAACGCCTCCCGGTGGCCGATGGCCTCGAGGGTGCGCACCGTGGTCCAGTAGTCGTAGGCAATCTCGCTGGGGTGCACCTCATGCGCGAATCGCACTCCAACCTCGTCGAAGACGTCGAGGATCGGGTTCCACCGGTCGGCGAAGTCCTGGTAGCCCGCGTCGATGGCCTCCTGCGACACCGGGGGGAACATGGCGATGTACTTCCAGATCGACGAACCGGTGAAGCCGATCACGGTCTTCACCCCCAGCTTCGCCGCGAGCCGGGCGGTGTGCTTCATCTCCTCGGCCGCTCGCCGCCGCACCCCCTCCGGGTCGCCGTCGCCCCACACCACATCCGGCAGGATGTCCCGGTGCCGCTGGTCGATCGGGTCGTCACAGACCGCCTGCCCCTTGAGGTGGTTGGAGATCGCGTAGACCTTGAGGTTGTACTTCGCCAGAATCGCCAGTCGATCGGCCACATAGGCGTCGTCATCCCACCGCCAGGGGTCCAGGTGGTCGCCCCAGCAGGCGATCTCCAGCCCGTCGTAGCCCCAGCCGGACGCAAGCCTGGCCACTTCTTCGAACGGAAGGTCGGCCCACTGGCCGGTGAACAGGGTGACGGGACGGGGCATCGAATTCTCCAGTGACTAGGTGGAACCGGCTGATTAAAAGGGGTTGGTCAGGCGTTCTCGAGGGTCGGCGTCCAGGCGCTGCCCGTCGCGGCACTGCGCTCGACGGCCGCGAGCACCTGTTGAACGTGCAGCCCGTCCGCGAATGACGGTTTCGGCTGGCTGCCGGCCATGATCGCCTCCACGAAATCCCGGGCCTGGTGAGTGAACCCGTGCTCGTAGCCGAGCAGGTGACCCGCCGGCCACCATGCCGAGATGTACGGATGCTCGGGCTCGGTGACCTGCACGCGGGTGAAGCCCTGGCGGTCAGCGGGCGCCGCCCTGTCGTAGTAGCCGAGCGCGTTGAGGTCTTCCAGGTCGAACGAGACCGCACCCAGGGAACCGGCGACCTCGATCCGCAGGGCGTTCTTGCGCCCCGTCGACATTCGGCTGGCCTCGAACGATCCCAGCGCGCCGCCGTCGAAGCGACCGGTGAACAGGGCAACGTCGTCGACGGTCACCGCGCCGCGCTCGGCCGAGGCAGTGCCGGAGAGACCCGACGAGCTGGCGAGCAGCGGACGCTCCGTCACAAACGTCTCCATCACCCCGCTTACCGAGGTGAGCCGCTGACCGGTGATGAACTCGGCCAAGTCGATGGCGTGCGCACCGATGTCACCGAGAGCACCGGACCCGGCCAGGTCCTTCTGCAGCCGCCAGGCCAACGGCACAGTGGGGTCGACCAGCCAGTCCTGCAGATAGGCGGCGCGCACCTGGCGAATCTCGCCGATGGTTCCAGCGGCCACCAGATCTCGGGCGAAGGTGGCGGCCGGCACCCGCCGGTAGGTGAATCCCACCATCGCGAAAATGCCGTTCGCGGCCGCGCGGGCTGCCGCGGCCGCCATCTGTTCGGCCTCTTCTGCGGTATTCGCCAGGGGTTTCTCACAGAGCACGTGCTTGCCGGCGTCAAGAGCCGCGATCGCGATCTCAGCGTGGCTGTGGCCGGGGGTGACGATGTCGACGACGTCGATGTCATCGCGGGTGACAGCGGATCGCCAGTCAGTGCTGGTCTCCGCCCAGCCCCACTTCTCGGCGGCGGCGGCGGCGGTGTCGGGATTCCGGCCCACGAGCACCGCCATCTCAGGCCGCGCCGGCAGGTCGAAGAACCGTGGAGCGACCCTCCAGCCCTGAGAGTGTGCCGCCCCCATGAATCCGTGTCCCACCATGGCAATCCTCAACGGGAGCGTGTCCAACGTGTCCTCTTTTCCGGCATCGCATGAAAGGCGTGAATGGCGGGACGCCCACGGAAACCGCCGTGAGCGTCCCGACTGGTCAGGACTCGAAGGCGCTCGGCAGATACTTGTCGACGTTTTCGCTCGTGACAACCGGGGCGTTCAACACGATGCGGCTGGGCACTTCAACCTCGATGAGGTCGCTCATCGACTTGTCCTGCACCAGCAGCCTGGCGAGCCGGATGCCGTCGGCGGCCTGGGTGGACGGGTAGATGACGGTGGCCTTCAGCACGCTGTCACCGGACTCGATCTCCCGCATCGCGTTCGCCGAACCGGCTCCGCCGACCATGATGAACTCATCCCGGCCAGCCGCGTCGATAGCCGCGAGCACCCCGACTCCCTGGTCGTCGTCGTGGTTCCAGAGGGCGTCGATCCGCGGCGCCGCGGACAGCAGCTGGGACGCCGCCGCCTCGCCACCCTGCACCGTGAAGTCAGCCGCCACCCGGTTCTCGACCGACAGGCCACAGTCGTCCAGGGCGTCAGCGAAGCCGCGGCTGCGGTCCTGGGTCAGCGGCAGCGAGTCGATACCGGCGATCTCCGCGACGACGGCGTCTGGGTTGTCGCCGAGCTCCTCACAGATGTAGGTTCCTGCGCTCACTCCCATTCCGTAGTTGTCGCCGAGGATCGTGGTGCGGGCGGCGAAGGTGCTCGAGAATTCGCGGTCGACGTTGATCACCGGGATCCCCGCCTCCATCGCCTGGATGGCGACCTCTGTCAGGGCAGCGCCGTCGGTGGGCAGCAGGACGATGGCGTCGACGCCGTCGTTGATGAAGCCCTCCACCTGACTGATCTGGAGGTTCGCGTCGTTGGTGCCTTCGGCGACCCTGAGGTCGATGTCCGGGTACTTCTCCGCCTCGGCGATGGCCGCCGAGTTGATCGCACCCAACCAGCCGTGGTCGGCGGCCGGGCCGGAGAAGCCGATCACAACGGTGTCCCCGGATTCCGCGTTGCCCTCAAGAGAAGCGCCGGTGGGTTGGGTCTCGGTTTCGGTGGTGGTGCCGGGGGTGCACGCCGCCAGCAGTCCGACCATGGCGAGCGAGGTGCCGGCGGCCAGGAGCATCCTGTGGCGCCTGGGATGTAGTGCATGCATGTGGTCCTCCTTATTGGTGAATCGCAGTGTTCGCCAACGAAGAGGTGCGCAGCAAACCGGGCGAAGGGTGCATCCCGGTGGCCTGTCCACGCTGACGAACCACACAGTAGCAGAAGTATCCCAAATATCGCCGACTTAATCTCGCCCGTCGACATATGTGTGTTAGGTTGCCTACATGATCGACGACGACCATCCGGAACCCCTGCTCATGGTGCACGGAATCACGAAGGCTTTCGCCGGCGTGCAGGCACTCAAGGGTGTCGACCTTGAGGTTCGTGCCGCCGAAGTGCACTGCCTACTTGGGCAGAACGGCGCCGGCAAGTCCACCCTGATCAAGGTGCTCTCCGGGGTGTATCAACCCGATGCGGGCGTCATCCGGTGGCAGGGCGACGAGGTGTCCATCATCCATCCGGTCTTCGCCCTCGGTCTCGGCATCGCCACGATGTATCAGGAACTCGACGTCGTCGAGGGCCTCACCATCGCCGAGAATATCTTCCTCGGGCACGAGCGCGCGTCCGGAGGAATGCTCAAGGTGAAGGAGGCCAACCGGGCCGCCCGCGCCCTGCTCGTGCGGCTCGGCCACGGCAATCTGTCGCCCGGCACCGAGGTGGGCCGACTGTCCGCCGCCAACAAGCAGATCGTCAGCATGGCGCGGGCATTGTCTCACGACACGAAGCTGATCATCATGGACGAGCCCAGCGCGGTGCTGGACTCCGAAGAGGTGCGCAACCTGTTCAGGGTCATCCGCGAGCTCACCGCCCAGGGCGTCGCCGTCGTATACATCTCTCACCGCCTCGAGGAGATCCGGCAGATCGGCGACCGGATCACCGTGATCAAGGACGGCAGCAGCATGTCCGTCGGCCTGAGCGTTGCGGACACCCCCACCGCCGACCTGATCACCCTGATGACGGGACGGGCCGTGGCTAACGTCTTCCCCGACCGGGTCCCGGTTGCCGCTGACGCCCCGGTGTTGATCGATGTGCAGGGCCTCAGCCTGCGCGGCCACTTCTCCGACGTCAACCTGAGTGTGCGCGCCGGCGAGATCGTCGGCCTCGCCGGGCTGGTCGGATCCGGCCGGTCGGAGATTCTGGAGACCATCTACGGGGCGCGCAAGGCCTCGGGCGGACGGGTGAGGGTGTCGGGGGTGCGGCTGACGGCCGGCTCGGTGAACGACGCCGTCCGGGCCGGTATCGGGTTGGCTCCGGAGGAGCGCAAGAGCCAGGGCCTCATCCTCGACGAACAGGTTTACCGCAACGTCACCCTGTCGACCTTCGCGAGGTTCGCTCGCGGCGGGTTCCTTGACGAGCGCCGCGAACGGCAACTGGCGCTCGAGCAGATGCAGGCACTCGAACTGCGGCCGGCAGACCCCGACCGGGCCACCCGCACGCTTTCCGGCGGGAACCAGCAGAAAGTGCTCCTCGCCCGCTGGCTGCTGCACGGCACCAAGGTGTTGTTGCTGGATGAACCGACCCGGGGCGTCGATGTGGGCGCCCGCGCCGAAATCTACGCGCTCATCCGCCGGCTGTCCGCCGCCGGCACCGCCATCATCCTGGTGTCGAGTGAAATCGAGGAAGTCATCGGACTGGCCGATCGGGTACTCGTCATCGGCGACGGCGAGGTGCTGACCACCACCGACGCACACGCCATCGACGAGCGCGGCGTGCTCGATCTGGTCATGAAAGGAGCAGCAGCGTGAGCGAACGAGACGGCGCCATCGCCGCCCAGAGCGATTCCCACAACGAAGCCGAGAACCATCCCGGAGTCCTCCGGCGGATCATGAGCGGATCGGTCGGCCGCAACCTCGGGTTGGTGATCGCGCTCGTGGTGCTGGTGATCGTGGGAACCATCACGGCAGGCGACCGATTCGCCAGCTACGACAACTTCCTCACCATCATCCGTTTCGCCTCGATCATCGGAGTGATCAGCATCGGCCTGACCTTTGTGATCATCGCGGGCGGCATCGACCTCTCTGTCGGGTCGGTGATGGGACTGGCCACCGTGGTCGCCAGCCTCGCCGCCGTGCAGGCGGCCGCCACCCAGAGCTCCTGGATATTGATGGTGCTGATCCCGCTCGGCGTGGGGATCGCGGCCGGGCTGGTGAACGGGATCGTGATCGCGTACGGCAATGTCGTCGCGTTCATGGCCACGCTGGCCATGCTCGTCGGTGCCCGCGGCCTCGCCGAACTCATCTCCGGCCGCCGCACCCAGATCGTCATCGAGACCGGGTTCCTGCAGTTCACCCGGTCGAGCATCATCGGCGTTCCCCTGCTGATCTGGGTCTTCCTCATCGTCGCCATCGTGGCCTGGTTCCTGCTGAACCGCACGACCTTCGGCCGCCGCACGGTGGCCATCGGCGGCAACCGGGAGGCGTCCAGGCTGGCCGGCATCCGGGTGAAGCGGCACCTGGTCTACGTCTACGTGCTCAGCGGCCTGACCGCGGGGATCGCGGGGATCATGATGCTCGGCCGCACCACCGCCGGCACGTCCACCCACGGCGGCCTGTATGAGCTCGACGCCATCGCGGCCGTGGTGGTCGGCGGCACCCTGCTCATCGGCGGCCGCGGCACGATCGTGGGCACCGTGCTGGGAGTTCTGATCTTCAGCACCCTCACCAACGTGTTCACCCAGAACAACCTGGACACCTCGGTGCAGTCCATCACGAAAGGTCTCATCATCGTGGTCGCGGTGTTGTTGCAGCAACGATTCGCCACTCGGGGCCCGTCCGGGACTTAGCCGCCCGGCCCGGTCGGGGACGGCTTCAGGATCGTGGCGCAGAATAGGCACATGCCCTTTTCTTCGGTCCTGCCCACCTCCATGCGCGCCCTGGTCATCGACCGTACGGGTGGCCCTGATGAATTGCACGTGGCCGAGCTCCCGCTGCCCGTCGTGGTGAGTGACGAACTCCTCGTGCGCGTGGTGGCCGCCGGCATCAACCCCATCGACGCGAAAACAAGGGCCGGGTCCGGCGCCGCGGCCGCGATCGGCGCCTACCCCGCGGTTCTCGGCAACGACTTCAGCGGCATTGTCGTGCGCGCTCCATACGACACCTTTGGGCTGCAGCCCGGCGACGCCGTGTACGGCATGGCCCGGCCGCCGCGGATCGCGGGCAGCTACGCCGAGTACCTGGCGGTGTCGAGCCTGTCCGTCGCCCGCAAGCCCGCCGCGGTGAGCCACATCGAAGCAGCCGGCATCCCGCTGGCTGCCTTGACCGCCTGGGGCATGGTGACCATCGCAGGGGCCCGCCCCGGTCAGCGGATGCTCGTGCATGCCGGCAGCGGCGGAGTCGGTCACTTCGGGGTGCAGTTCGCCCGACACCTGGGCGCCCACGTCACCGCGACGGGCTCTACGGCGTCGGTCGAGTTCCTGCACCGCCTCGGCGCGCACGAGGTGATCGACTACAGCACGACCCGGTTCGAGGAAGCCCTCACGGGCGTCGACAGTGTCATCGACCTGATCGGCAACGTGCACGACAACACCGGCACCCGCTCGCTTGCGGTGCTGCGGCCGGACGGCCTGCTCGTGAACGCCCCCACCGGCAGCTGGCCCACCATGCGGGCCGAGGCTGCCGCCGCCGGGGTGCGCGCCACCGGGTACAAGGTCGCCGCGGACGCCCGGGTGCTCGACACCATCACCGCGCTGATCGACAACGGAAGCGTGCGGGTGAACATCGACTCGGTCTTCGACCTCGATGACGGCGCCGCAGCGCACCGAGCGATCGAGGGAGGACATACCCGCGGCAAGATCGTGCTGCGGGTCTCCGACGCCGACGAGAGCGCCGCGTGACCGGCGACCCGGGCGCCGCCGCCCCCTCTCCGATTCGACCAGAGGGCCCGTCGGTCGTCTGGCTGCGCGACGACCTGCGGCTGGGCGACAACCCGGCCCTGACCGCCGCGGTCGAACGCGGCCGGCCGCTCGCGCTGGTCTACGTTCTCGACGAGGTCTCCCCCGGCATCCGCCCGCTCGGCGGCGCCGCCCACTGGTGGCTGCACCAGAGCCTCGCCTCGCTCGCCGCCGACACGGCGGCCCTGGGCGGCCGGCTGCTGCTGCGCCGCGGTGCCGCGGCTACCGTGATCGGCGAACTCGTCGAAGAGCTCGGCGCCGGCGCGGTGTTCTGGAACCGCCGGTACGGCGCCGCCGAGCGCGACGTGGACACCCGGATCAAGGCGAGCCTCACCGACGCGGGCGTCGTGGCGCACAGCTTCGCCGGCTCCCTGCTCTTCGAACCGTGGACCATCCGCACCGGAGGCGGCACCCCGTACACCGTGTTCACGCCGTTCTGGCGGGCCTGCACCGCCGGGCCGCCGCCGCGGGCGCCCTACCCGGCGCCGGCGTCGCTCGATCTGCCCGGCGACGGCGACCCCTCCGGCGACCTGGCGCACCCAGCACTCGCCGGCGCGCACTCCGAGGACCTCGCATCGTGGGAGTTGGAGCCGCACGGGCCGGACTGGGCGGACGGCCTCCGCGAGGCCTGGACGCCCGGCGAGGACGCCGCCCAGCAGTCGCTCGCGGCCTTCCTCGACGACGCCCTGCCGCAGTACGGCACCGAACGCGACCTGCCGGCCCAGCAGGCCACCTCGAGGCTCTCGCCGCACCTGCGCTGGGGCGAGATCAGCCCGCACCAGATCTGGCACGCCACCGATGTGGCCCGTCGAGGCCTCACCGGGGCGGCCGCCACCAGCGCCACCCGGTTCCTCACGGAGGTCGGCTGGCGCGAGTTCGCGTACCACGTGCTCTTCCACGCGCCCGATCTGGCCACGGCCAACCTGCGTCCCGGCTTCGACGCTTTCCCCTGGCCGCCCCTGGACGACGCCGCGCTCACCGCCTGGCGGCGGGGCCGCACCGGCTTCCGCCTGGTGGATGCCGGTATGCGGGAGTTGTGGCGCACCGGCAGCATGCACAACCGGGTGCGCATGGTGACGGCGTCGTTCCTGATCAAGAACCTGCTCATCGACTGGCGGCTGGGCGAGCAGTGGTTCTGGGACACCCTCGTCGACGCCGACCCGGCGAGCAACCCGTTCGGCTGGCAGTGGGTGGCTGGTTCCGGGGCGGATGCCGCGCCGTACTTCCGGGTGTTCAACCCCGAGCTGCAGGCGGCCAAGTTCGACCCTAACAACGAGTACGTGCGGCAGAACGTGCCCGAGTGGGGCACCGCGGCCTACCCGCAGCCCATCGTCGACCTCGGCGAGACCCGCCGGGCCGCCCTGGCCGCCTACGAGCAGGTCAAGGCCGCTCGCCCGGAGGTTCGCGAACTGTGAGCTAAGCACCAGAATTTCTTGATTTTTGGGGCTTAACTCACGGTTCGCGGATGCGGTGAGCGTTAAAGGGCGCGCTCGAGGACGTAGTCGTCCTCGTAGCGCTCACCCACGAGGAACCGTTTCATGCCCACCCGCTCGTACCCGTGCTTGCCGTAGAAGCGCAGGGCACGCACATTCTCCTGGTTGACCCCGAGCCAGGAGCCGGCGGCGCCACGCTCCCGCGCGGCGTCGAGCGTGGCCGCCATCAGGGCGGCGGCCGTGCCGCTGCCGTGCGCCTCTGAGCGCACGTAGCACTTGCTCAGTTCGGCGGTGGGGCGCATGCGGATCGCCCCGGCGGCATCCGCGTCGTGTGGTTCACCGAAAACGAGCATCGTGTAGCCGATGAGGGCGCCCGCGCCGGTCTCGGCGACGAGCAGGAGACGATCCGGGTCGGCGAGGAAGGCCTCGAAGTTCGCCGGGGCGAGCACATCGCGAAGAAACGCGGCAATGGCCTCGGCACTGGTGTGCGGCGGGCAGGCCAGCGCGAAGGTAGCCGCGGCCAGCTCGGCGAGCGCCGCGGCCTCGCCGGGCCGGGCCGGGCGAATCCGCATCTCGGTGGCGGGCCGCGTGGGCGTGGGGTCTGTCGGTGTGGTCTCGGTCACTGTCCCAGCTTCACAGTCCGGCCCCGGGCACGCAAACGGCCCCGTCGGGGTGCCGACGGGGCCGATCGGGTGCCGTTCGCAGGGTGCCTGGCGCCTACAGGTAGCGGGCGTAGGCGGCGACGGTGAGGAAGGTCGGAAACTCGGGTTCGAGGGCTGCGGCCCGGAACACCTCGAGGGCGTCGTCGAATCTGTCCCCTGGCGTGCGTGACAGCGCCGCCATCTCCTCATCGACCAGCCGGGCCACCCAGTTCGCGTCTACCCGGCGACCGTCGGCGAGGGCCGACTTGTCGTGGATCCACTGCCATATCTGCGACCTGGAGATCTCCGCGGTCGCGGCGTCCTCCATCAGGTTGTCGATCGCCGCCGCGCCGACGCCGCGCAGCCAGGACTCGATGTAGCGGAGGGCGATACGCACGTTGTCGCGCACCCCGGCCTCGGTGATCTGGCCGCCGGCCGACGCAACATCCAGAAGCTCGGCAGCGGTGACCTGAACCTCATCGCGGGTGCGCTGCAGCTGGTTGGGCCGGTCGCCCAGCACGGCGTCGAACTCCGCCCTGGCGGTGGGGATCAGGTCCGGGTGCGCCACCCAGGTGCCGTCGAAACCGTCGCCGGCCTCGCGGCGCTTGTCCGCGGCCACCTGTTCCAGCGCCCGCGCGGTCACGGCGGGGTCACGCCGGTTGGGGATGAAGGCGCTCATCCCGCCGATGGCGTACGCGCCCCGCCGGTGGCAAGTGGCCACGAGCAGCTCGGTGTAGGACCGCATGAACGGCACCGTCATGGTGATCTCCTTGCGGTCGGGCAGCACGAACCGGCGGCCCCTG
Source organism: Cryobacterium adonitolivorans (assembly GCF_004402695.1). GTDB lineage: Bacteria > Actinomycetota > Actinomycetes > Actinomycetales > Microbacteriaceae > Cryobacterium > Cryobacterium adonitolivorans. The sequence goes on from NZ_SOFL01000028.1 coordinate 48,207, forward strand.
GCGCGAAAGGTCTTGATGATGCTGAAAATGTAGTCCCAGCGCCCGGCGTTCAGGCCCGCACAGTGGTCGCGCAGCTCGTAAAGGATCTCGTCCATTTCGAACGCGGCCTGGATGGTCTCGATCAGCACGGTGGCGCGGATGGTGCCGTGGCCGAGGTTCAGGTGATCTTCGCTGTGGCTGAAGATGTCGTTCCACAGCCGCGCCTCGAGGTGGCTTTCGAGCTTGGGCAGGTAGAAGTAGGGCCCGCTGCCGTTCTCGATCAGCCTGTGCGCGTTGTGGAACGCGTAGAGGCCGAAGTCCACCAGGCTGCCGGAGGCCGGCATCCGCCGATTGGCCCGGTCGACGAAGGTGAGGTTCTTCTCCACCAGGTGCCAGCCGCGCGGCCGCATGACGATGGTCGGCGTGGACCCGGGGGTCGCGCCGTCCTTTCGGTCGGAGGGAGCGCCGGTGACCCTGTACGCCTTGCCGTCCGGGCCGTCGTACGAAAGGGTGCCGCGCACGGCGTCGAACAGGGTGAGCTGGCCCTCGATCACGTTCGCCCAGGTGGGGCTGGTCGCGTCTTCCTGGTCGGCCAGCCAGACGGCCGCTCCGGAGTTCAGCGCATTAATGGCCATCTTGCGGTCGGTCGGTCCGGTGATCTCCACCCGGCGGCTTTCCAGGCCGGGGCCCGCGCCGGCCACCCGCCACGTCGGGTCGTCGCGGATGTGCGCGGTCTCGGGCAGGAACCGCGGGTCGCGCCCATTGGCGGCGTCCACCCGGGTCTGGAGCCGGGTAGCCAGCAGGTCGTGCCGGGTACCGGCGAACCGGTCGTGCAGCTCGGCTAAAAATTCGAGGGCCGCCGGCGTGAGGACCTCGTCGTAGCGGTCGCCGAGGGACCCGGTCACCTCGAGGTGTGGGGGGATGGTGGCGAAGCTGCCCGTGCTGGTCTCACCGAATGCGCGGGCAGGGCGCGGGGCGGTGGTCGAGCCTGTCCCGGTGGTCGAGCCTGTCGAGACCCGGCGAGCGGTGCTCGGCGCCGTAGAAAGCGGTGGTGTGGTCATGATCGTTTTCTCCTTCGAAGCGATACGGATGTCGGGCTGATGCCTGGGGCGAGGCCGGCTAGAACTGCTCGGCCTCGGTGGATCCGGCCAGGGCGAGGGTGGCGCTGGTCGGGTTGAGCGCGGTGGCGATCCGGTCGAAGTAGCCGGTGCCCACCTCCCGCTGGTGGCGGGTGGCGGTATATCCGTCGGCCTCAGAGGCGAACTCGGCCTCCTGCAGGTCGACATATGCGCTCATCTGACGCTCGGAGTAGTCCTTGGCCAGGGTGAACATGGAGTGGTTGAGGGCGTGGAAACCGGCCAGCGTGATGAACTGGAAGGCGTAGCCGCAGGCCGCGAGTTCCCGTTGGAACGCGGCGATCTGCTCGTCGTTGAGGTGGGACTTCCAGTTGAACGACGGGGAGCAGTTGTAGGCGAGCTTCTTGCCGGGGAACTGAGCGTGGATCTCCCTGGCGAAGCGCTGGGCGAGCTCGAGGTCGGGCTCCGAGCTCTCCACCCACAGCAGGTCGGCGTACGGCGCGTAGGCCAGGCCACGCATGATCACCACGTCAGGTCCGTTGGCGGTGTCGTAGAACCCCTCGGCGGTCCGGCCGCCGGTGAGGAATTCCTGGTCGCGCTCGTCGATGTCGCTCGTGATCAGGCTGGCCGCGAGCGAGTCGGTGCGGGCGATGATGACGGTGGGCACGCCGGCGACATCCGCCGCCAGCCGGGCGGCGTTGAGGGTGCGGATATGTTGGCCGGTGGGCACGAGCACCTTGCCGCCCATGTGGCCGCACTTCTTCTCGCTGGCCAGCTGGTCCTCCCAGTGCACGCCCGCCGCGCCGGCCTCGATCATCGAGGCCATCAGCTCGTAAGCGTTCAGCGGTCCGCCGAACCCGGCCTCGGCGTCGGCGACGATGGGCGCCATCCAATCGATGCCGGCGCCATCACTGCAGGTGTCGGCTCCGGCCGCCTCGGCGCCCTCGATCTGGCCGGCCCGCAGCAGCGCGTTGTTGATGCGTCGCACCACGGCCGGCACCGAGTTCGCCGGGTAGAGCGACTGGTCGGGGTAGGTCTGGCCGGACAGGTTCGCGTCGGCGGCGACCTGCCAGCCCGACAGGTAAATGGCCTTGAGCCCGGCGCGCACCTGCTGCACAGCCTGGTTGCCTGTGAGGGCGCCGAGTGCGGCGACCCACTCGGGATTCTCCGGGGTGCCGTTCTCGTGGATGAGCTCCCAGAGCTTCTCGGCTCCGCGGCGTGCCAGGGTGCGCTCCTCACGAACGGCGCCGCGCAGGGCGATCACGTCCTCGGCGGTGTAGTCGCGGCGCACGCCCTCCCAGCGGGGGTCAGCCGCCCATTCCAGGGCGAGCTCCGCGGCCGTCTGGGTCTGGTCGCCGGGGCGGGCGGCGGGGCGGCCGGATGCGGGGGTGCCGGCTGCGGTGGGATTCGTCATGGTGTTCTCCTCGGTCAGCGTCATTGCGAACAGGTGCGTGCACTCACTCTGCTGCGCGCCATCGACCGCACTCCGAGCTCGATCCGAAGAAGAAATCCTGTTCTTCCGGTTGTGTGAACAATCGCCGCATGTGAGCATGAGCAGATGGTCAACGTCGATCCCATCCAGTCGTCCGCAGCGCCGATCACGCGGCCGGCCGCCGCCGGGCCCCCCGTGCCGGGCGGTGCCGATCCGGGCGCAGCGGGCCTCGACGCGCTCACGCTGGGCCGGCGCATCCGGGACCGCCGGCACCGGCTCGGCCTCACCCTCGACACCCTCGCCGCGGCCGTGGACCGGGCACCCTCGCAGATCTCCATGATCGAGAACGGCAAACGCGAACCGCGCCTGTCGATGCTGCGGCTGATCGCGGCGGCCCTGGACACCACGGTCGACGAGTTGCTCCGCACGGATGCGCCCACCCCGCGTGCGGCGCTGGAGATCGCCGTCGAACGCGCCCAGCGCGGGCCTGTCTTCACGGCGCTGGGGCTGCCGCGGTTCCGGGTCGGACCCGGCCAGCCCGACGACACCCTGCAGACCATCCTCACCCTGCACAATGAGATCGAACGGCTGCACCGGGAACGGGCGGCCACCCCGGAGGAGGCCCGGCGGGCCAACGCGCAGCTGCGCGCCGAGATGCGCGAACGGGACAATTACTTCCCCGACCTCGAGGCGCAGGCGCTCGAGCTGCTCACCGCCGTCGGGCATTCCGGTGGCCCGGTCTCACACCAGGTGGTCGCCGACATGGCGGCGCATCTCGGCTTCTCCCTGCATTACGTGGGCGACCTGCCGCACTCCACCCGGTCGGTCACCGACAAGCGCAACGGCCGAATTTACCTGCCCACCGAGCAGTCCACGTCCCGCGACAGCCGCTCCCCCATCCTGCAGGCCTTCGCCAGCCACCTCTGCGGGCACTCCGAACCGGAAAGTTACGCCGATTTTCTGCGACAGCGTGTGGAGACCAATTACCTCACCGCGGCCATCCTGCTGCCGCAGACCGACACCCTGCGACTGCTGAACGACGCCAAGGCCGCCCGCAGGATCTCGCTTGAAGACCTGCGGGATGCCTTCTCGGTGTCGTACGAAACCGCCGCGCACCGGTTCACCAACCTCGCCACGGCCAGACTGGGCATTCCGGTGCACTTCATGAAGGTGCACGAATCCGGAACCATCATCAAAGCCTACGAAAACGACGACGTGCAGTTCCCCAGCGACGCGCTCGGCGCCGTGGAGGGCAGCACGGTGTGCCGCAGCTGGACGGCGCGCACGGTCTTCGACGTGCCGGACCGTTTCAGCCCCTGGTACCAGTACACCGACACCCCGGCCGGTACGTTCTGGTGCACCTCCCGCATCGAGAAGGCCAAGGAGGGCGACTACTCCGTGAGCGTCGGCGTGCCGTTCGCCCACGTCAACTGGTTCCGCGGTCGGGAGACCACCAACCGGGCCGTGTCACACTGCCCGGACGAATCCTGCTGCCGCCGCGCGCCCGACGACCTCTCCGGCCGCTGGGCGGGCCAGGCCTGGCCCGTCGCCCGCACCCCCACAAGCCTGCTCGCCGCCCTGCCGACGGGCACGTTCCCCGGCGTCGATCCCACCGAGGTCTACAAGTTCCTCGAGGCGCACGCCCCCGCCTGACCGCACCGACTTGCCGCAATGTGCCCCTTCAGAGCACCCGAAGGGCACTTCTGCGGCGACTCGCGGGCGCGGATTCGGGCGGGCAAGCGCGGATGCGGGCGGACTCGGGCTCGGGCTGCTCGATGGCAGCGCGGGCGAAGGCTAGACCCCGGCGCGGGCCAGGTCGGGCAGGCGGTGCAGTGCGGCGACCAGCGGGCCGAGTTCGGATTCTTCCTCGGCGGCGGCCAGGGCGCCGGCCAGCGCCTCGTCGTAGACCGGGCGGGCGCGGGCCAGCAGCGCCTTGCCGGCCTCGGTGAGCTCCGTGTAGACGCCGCGGCGGTCGTCGGCGCAGAGGATGCGAGTGAGCAGCGCCCGGTCTTCCAGCCGGTTCACCAGGCGGGTCGTCGCGCTGCTCGACAGGGCGGCGGCGCGGGCGAGTTGCTGCATCCGCATGTGCCAGCCGTGCTGGCGGCTGAGGGCGTCGAGCACAGTGAACTCCACCACCGACAGGTCGAAGCCGGCCTGCAGGGTCCGCTCCAGCACTGTCTCAATGCGGCCGTGCAGGGCGGCCAGGGTGCGCCAGCCCTGCGCCCGAACCTCGACAGCGTCGTCTTCGATGCTCATCCGTGCTGCTCCCTCGACCCGACTTTCGACTAAGACGCAAGTACAACGCGCTTGCAACTACCAGTCTACGCAGCGCGGTCGCCCGGGCCGAGCGCGCGGCTACGACTCCCGGGTGATCTCCACCTTCACGAACAGCTGCGATCCGCTCGACCCCGCGTACACGCCGCGCAGGGGGGCGATGTCGTTGTAGTCACGGCCGCGGCCCACGCCCACGTGCCGGTCGCCGATGTCGATCAGGTTGGTGGGGTCGAAGCCCCGCCACTCGCCGCAGAACCACTCCACCCAGGCGTGTGATTCCCCGGTGACGGTCTCGCCGATCCCGGCCTGAGGCTTGGGGTGCAGGTAGCCGGACACGTAGCGGGCCGGGATGCCCACCGACCGTAGCGCGCCGAGTGCCACGTGGGTGATGTCCTGACAGACGCCGCGCTTGTCGGCCCAGGCCTCGCGGGCATTGGTCTTGACCCCGGTGACACCCTGCACGTAGGCCATATTCTCGCCCACGAACCGGCAGATCGCCAGCGCCGCGTCACAGGGGTCCAGCCGGCCGGCGATCTCGGCGGCGCTGGCGACCACGTCCGCCGGCGGCTCGGTGAGTGAGGTCTGCCAGGACTGTTCGACCGAAGAGGTCGAGCGGGCCACCAACGCCGCCAGGTCTTCCCACTGCATCGGATGCAGCTGGTGCTCTCGCGGCGACACCTCCACGAGGCTGTTGGCGGTGAGGGTGAGCTCGGCGTGCGGGGTGAGCACCTCGAACGACGACACCCTGGTGCCCCAGTAGTCCACGTAGTCGTGGTTGCTCGAGACGGGGCTGATGTCCAGGTTGGAATACAACACGAACTGGTCGGGTGACGTGACGGGCAGCATCCGTGCTTCGTTGTACGAGGTGGCCACCTCGCCCTGGTATCGGTAGCCGGTGGTGTGCCGGATTCGCAGGCGCTTCACGAGGCCTCTCCAGTCCAGGTCGGCACCGCGCTGGTCGGGAAGTACCGGTGCCCGATCGACTCCGACGCGGTGCTGGTGGCGTCCTGCACCATGTCCATGTGTTTAGGCAGGTCGCCCAGGATTTCCATGATCGGCCGGTACTCCAGCTGGCTGCGGATCTGGCCGAGCACCCGCTGCGACGACTCGGAGACGCCCAGCCGGTCGGTGCGCGGTTCCAGTTCCTGCAGGCACTGCTCGGCCCGGGAGATCGAGAACACGATCGACCGGGGGAACAGCCGGTCCAGCAGCAGGAACTCGGCGGCATTCCGCGCGGACGGCACCCCCCGGTAGGTGCGCAGGTACGACTCGTACGCCCCGCAGGAACGCAGGATCGTGGTCCAGGACGGTCCGCTGTTCTCGGTCAGCGACCGGGTGGCGAGCAGCCGCGCGGTCATATCGGCCTGTTCGAGGCTGCAGCCCAGGGTGAAGAAGTGCCAGGCATCGTCCCGGCTGGCGCTGGACTCGACGATGCCGACGGCCAGGGCGGCACGTTCGCGCACCCAGCCGAAGAAGTCGTGGGTTTTGGCACTGGCGATGTTCCTCGGCATCCTCGTGTACGTGGTGTTCAGGCACTCCCACAGCTCGGTGGAGACGATCTCCCTGGCCCGGCGGGCGTTCTCCCTGGCGGCGCCGAGCGAGTAGGCGATCGAGGCCGGATGCGTGCGGTCGGCCGCCAGGGTCGCGAGCACGTCCTTGCGGGTGAGTTCACGGTCCGGCGGCACCGGGCTGCCCATCAGGTGCAGCAGCGACCGGCAGGCCAGGTTCTCCTCGATCCACGGATCTTCCAGAAGCAGCTGCAGGTGCACATCCAGGATGCGCGCGGTGCCGTCACTGCGTTCGATGTAGCGGCCGATCCAGAACAGGCTCTCGGCGATGCGGCTCAGCATTCGAGGGTCCCCTCCGCGTTGGCAGTCGCGATGTTGGTGGTGGTGGTGCGCTGCTGTTGTTGTTGCTGGTCCTGGTCCTGGTCGCCACCCGGCGGGGTGTCCTGCGGGGAATGGTCGACGACCCGGGTCGGGATGATGGCGATCGACTGGGTGTTAGCGGCCTGGTCGTTGACCAGGCCCTGGATGTTGCGGGCCGACCCGTTGGTGTGGAAGTCGGGCTCGAGCCCGATCACCCAGGTGTCCTTCGACCCGCCGCCCTGGCTGGAGTTGACCACCAGCTCGCCCTCCGGCAGGGCCACCCGGGTGAGCCCGCCGGGCAGCACCCAGACATCCGACCCGTCGTTCACCGCGAATGGGCGGAGGTCGGCGTGCCGGGGCCGAATGCCGTCGTCGACGAGGGTCGGGATGGTGGACAGCTGCACCACAGGCTGGGCGATCCAGCCGCGCGGATCCAGGAGCAGCTGCCGACGCAGGGTCTCGAGTTCGGCCTTCGACGCTGCCGGGCCCACCACAAGGCCTTTACCGCCGGAGCCGTCGACGGGCTTGACGACGAGCTCGTCGAGCCTGTCCAGCACCTCTTCGAGCGCGAGCGGGTCTTCGAGCCGCCAGGTGTCGACGTTGGGTATGATCGCGTCTTCGCCGAGGTAGTACTTGATCAGCTCGGGCAGGTAGGTGTAGACGAGCTTGTCGTCGGCGACCCCGTTGCCCACGGCGTTGGCGATGGTCACATTGCCCAGCCGCGCGGCCATCAGGATGCCAGGCGAACCCAGTTGCGAGTCGGCGCGGAACTGCAGCGGGTCCAGGAACTCGTCGTCGACCCGGCGGTAGATCACATCGACCCGGGTAGGACCGGCCGTGGTGCGCATCCACACGCGGCCGCCGGAGCAGAAGAGGTCGCGGCCCTCGACGAGCTCGACGCCCATCAGGCGGGCGAGCAGGGTGTGCTCGAAGTAGGCCGAATTGAAGACGCCGGGGGTGAGCACCACGATGTTCGGGTCGTCGACGCCGGCCGGGGCCGAGGCGCGCAGGGCCTGCAGTAGTTTGTTGGGGTAGTCGCCCACCGGTCGCACCCGCATTGACACGAACAGCTCGGGCAGGGTCTGGGCCATCACACGCCGGTTGGAGATGACGTAACTGACCCCGCTGGGCACCCGCACGTTGTCTTCGAGCACCCGCCAGGCGCCCATCTCGTCGCGGATGAGGTCGATGCCTGACACCTGGATGCGTACGTTGTTCGCCGAGACGATGCCCGCGGACTGACGGTGGAAGTGTGTGGACGAGGTGATCAGGCCGGCCGGGATGACGCCGTCCCGAACCGCGGCCTGGGGGCCGTAGATGTCGGCGAGAAAGGCTTCCAGTGCGAGGACCCGCTGCTTGATGCCGGCCTCGACGTTCACCCACTCCGGCTGCTCGATCACCCGGGGAACAGCGTCGAGGGGGAACGGTCGTTCCTCGCCGGCGAAGTCGAACGTCACGCCCTGCGCCAGGTACGAACTGGCGAGCGCATCCGTACGGCCCCGCAGTTCTTCCTGCGTCATCCGGGCGAGGGCGGCGTACACGTCCTTGTAGGCGGCGCGCGCCTCTGAGGGGGAGAGCGACGACGGGTCAGGAAACATTTCGTCCCAGGCCGAGGTCCGGCCTCGCTCGCGGGGCGGGGCGGAGGTGGCGCCATAACCACTGAAGAGGTCAACCATGTCTGGATGCTAGCCATCCGGTGTTGCCGGTTTGTTTCCTGACCATATCGCCGCCGCACCCTCCGCATGATGCATACAATATGAAGCGAACTCGCGACCCAATCGGGGCAAACTCTGGCACCAAAGGTGCGGGCAGGCGTCTTTTTTGCATACAGTTAGCTCAAGTCCGATTCTGACACCCGTCAGGCCACGATCCGGCCGCACCAAGCAGATCCGAGCACTCATGCGCACAGTTGCAGGGCCCCGCTGGCTAGGGTTGTTGATCCTCTCCCTGACCGTCGGCGGCGTGCTCCTGGCGACCTGGCTCGGTGGCTCCGACAGTGCGCTGCTGCACACACTCTCGGCCCGGCTCCCCCTCGCGACCGCCGGCACCGTGGCCGCACCGATCCTGTCCGGCGTGCTGGGCATCGGCGGGGGCCTGCTGGCCGCTCGGCGGAACGGCTGGATCGACCCGAGACTGCGGTCGCTGGTTGCCGCCGGCTGCGCTGTCTGTCTGGCCTGGCTGGCGCTCATCCTTGTGTTCTGGTTCGCCGTCCAGGCCGAACTCATGCCCGTGCTGGATGACGGGCCGACCGCCCATGCCGGTGCGGGCGCACTGAGCACCCTGCTCCTTCCCGCCACCGTGGTCCTCTTGGGTGGCGCAACGGCCATCACGGTGCATGTGCGCGCTGCGACTCGGATCGCCGCGATCGAAGGACACGTCCAGACCGCCCGGAGCCGGGGCCTTCCCACCACGGCGCTGGTCATCCGCCGGGTGCTCCGCCGCACGTTGCCCGCCATTCTGGCCGTCCTGCTCGTCGAGTTCGTGGTGCTCTACGCCGGCGCCCTGACCGTTCAGGCCGTGTTCACGACGCCGTCCCTCGCCACTATGCTGCCGTCGCTGGCCGCGGAGAGCCTCCCGTTCGTGCTCGGGGCCTCCTTACTGTGTGTCGTCGGAGTGACCATGACCGCCATTACTGTCGCTTCGGGGGCCCTCGGCCCCGCGGCCCGGAACCGGCCGCAGGCGAGGGCCGTTCACGGTGGGCTCGCCGCCGTCCTCATGGCGGACCGTCGTCAGGCCGGACCGTCCGTGCCGTCCACCAGGTTTCGTTCGACCGATCTCCTCGATATCCGTGATCTGCACCTCCATGCCGGCTCGGCTCAGCTGCCTCGAGAGTTCCTGCGCGGCATCAGCCTCACGGCGGCCCGGGGTCAGGCCCTGGCGGTCGTCGGCGGCGGCGATGACGCCACCTCCATGCTGTGCCATGCCATCGCGGGCCTGCTCCCGCTCGGCCGTCCTGTGCTCTCCGGGTCGATCCTGTTCGACGGGACAGAGCTCGTCGGCCTGGCCGAGGGGGAGTTCCGGCACCTGCGCGGGCACCACATCGGGTTCCTCGCCGCACCGGCAGCGGACAGACTGGACCCCGACATCCGCATCGGGCACCAGCTCACCGGAATCCTGACCGGACGGCCTGAAGGCTCCCGCTCACGAACCCACTTCGCCGTCGCGTCGCTGCTGACCGCCGTCGGCATCGACGACACCGAGGCCGTGCTCGGGGCGTATCCGCATCAGGTCTCGGCCGTGACCAGTCAACGTGTCCTGCTCGCGGGCGCCCTGGTTCGCGAGCCGCAGCTCCTCGTCGCCGACAATCCGACCGGGGGCCTCGACGTTGCCGACGAGGAGAGCTTCCTCGACTCTTTGCACGCACTTCAGCGGGAGCGCGGCTTCACCCTCATCGTGGCGTCGCCCAGGGCCGAGATCATCACCGGGTGCGACCGTGTCGCGGTTATGAGCGACGGCACCATTGTCGAGTACGCTTCGGTCCGCGAGCTGCTGCACGACCCCCGTCACCCGCACAGCCGGCGGCTGCTCGCCGACGGCCCGTCGGGGCCTCAGCCGATCGGCCTCTGACCACCGACGAATCAGCCCTTAGCGCCCGAGATGGCGTTGCGGGCTCCGAGGATGTGCGCCCGCATGGCCACCTCGGCCCACATCGAGTCTCCGGTGCGGAGCGCGGTGAGGATGTCGCGGTGCTGGTGGTTGCTCCTCGCCCGGTACTCGGTGCCGCGCCGACGGAAGGCATCCGCCATCAGCGGCACCCGGGAGACGGACGACGTGAGGGTCATCAGCTGGGGGCTGCGGGAGGCCGCAACCACGATGTGGTGGAATTCGGCGTTGAGGCTTCCCAATGCGGCGATGCCTGCGTCGTCATCCGCTGTCAGCACGGGTTCCATGGCGTCGATCAGCACGGCGAGCCTGTCGAGTTCATCCACCGTGATGCGGCTGGCGGCCAGACCTGCTGCCCGGCTCTCGAGTCCGGCGCGCACAATATAGGTCTCGCGGAGTTCCTCGACGGTCCAGGCCACGACGGTGGCACCGCGATTGGGCACGAAGGTCACGAGTCCGGCCTCGTCCAGGCGGCGCAAGGCTTCCCGCACCGGCGTCCGGCTCACTCCGAGTTCCGCAGCAAGAGCCTGTTCCCTCAGCGTGGTGTTGGCGCTCAACTCACCTGACAGGATCCGGGCGCGCAGGGTCAGGTAGACCGTTTCACCACCTGTAGACGCCACCGGTCCCCCGTCCGCTGACAGGGGCACACCCCACCCGCATGTTGAGCTTTACACACTGGAGGCGCCCGGCGGGCGGATACGCCGCAAATCACGCCTGAACGCCGCGTATTGGGGGTGGCCGGTCCCCGTTTGCACCATCGTGAGCAGGGCGCGAAAAAGGGCCCGTCCTTGGACGGGCCCTTTTACGCGCCTTAATTCACCGTGCGCTCCTGACGAAGCGCGTCCGTGAAATCCTTAGATGCTGTTCACATCGAGGGGGATGCCGGGGCCGAACGTGGTCGACACGGCGCCCTTCATGATGTAGCGACCCTTGGAGGAGCTGGGCTTGAGGCGAACGATCTCCTCGAGTGCTGCACCGATGTTCTCGTTGAGCTGGTCGGCCGAGAACGAGGCCTTGCCCACGACGAAGTGCACGTTGGAGTGCTTGTCGACGCGGAAGGCGATCTTTCCACCCTTGATGTCGTTCACGGCCTTGGCCACGTCCGGCGTCACGGTTCCGGTCTTCGGGTTGGGCATGAGGCCGCGCGGGCCCAGGACCTTACCGAGACGACCGACCTTGCCCATGAGCTCGGGGGTCGAGACGGCGGAGTCGAACGAGGTGTAGCCGGCGGCCACCTTCTCGATGAGCTCGTCGCCACCGACCTCGTCGGCGCCGGCAGCGATCGCTGCGTCAGCCGCGGGGCCCGTTGCGAAGACGATGACGCGGGCGGTCTTGCCGGTGCCGTGAGGAAGAATCACGGTGCCGCGGACCATCTGGTCTGCCTTGCGCGGGTCGACGCCGAGCTTGAGCGCCACCTCGACGGTGGAGTTGAACTTGACGGAACCGGTCTCGCGAGCGAGGGTGACGGCTTCGGTGGGGGTGTAGAACTTATCGGCTTCGATCTTCTCGACCGCAGCGCGGTAGGCCTTTGACTTGGGTGCCATTTTGAATCTCCTGTAGATGCATGTGCTGAGAGCGTGGTTTTCGTGAGCCTGGCTGGCTCTTCCACTTGGTGCCTGTCGGCAGGGTCTATTCGACCGGTGCGCGTCGGCGGGTGTTCGACGAATCGAACGAAAGGGTTTTAGCCCTCGACCGTGATGCCCATGGAGCGAGCGGTTCCGGCGATGATCTTCGACGCGGCGTCGAGGTCGTTGGCGTTGAGGTCAACCATCTTGGCCTCGGCGATTTCACGAACCTGCGCCTTGGTGAGCTTGGCAACCTTGACGGTGTGCGGCGTTCCGCTGCCCTTGGCAACTCCGGCGGCCTTCTTGATGAGCTCCGCTGCGGGCGGGGTCTTCAGGATGAACGTGAACGAACGGTCGTCGTAAACGGTGATCTCAACCGGGATGACATTGCCGCGCTGGGATTCGGTCTGGGCGTTGTATGCCTTGCAGAATTCCATGATGTTCACGCCGTGCTGTCCCAGCGCCGGCCCGATGGGCGGTGCGGGGTTGGCGGCGCCGGCCTTGATCTGAAGCTTGATCAGACCAGTAACCTTCTTCTTCGGTGCCATTGTTCTTCCTTCGTTATTGATGTTCGAGCGGCCGCGAAGGTCGCTCTCCCGGTGGCCCGGATGGGCCCCGGTGGTTCAGGGCGCTGCTGACTGGAAGCCGGGCAGAGCCTAAAGCTTGGTGACCTGGTCGAAGCTGAGCTCGACCGGGGTCTCACGCTCGAACAGCGACACGAGCACGATGAGCTTGCCGCTCTCGGGCTTGATCTCGCTGATCGAACCGGGCAGGCCCGCGAACGAGCCTTCCTTGATCGTGATGGTCTCGCCGATTTCGTAGTCGATCTCGGCGGGCAGAACGCGCTGGGCGGCCTTGCCGGGGGCGCCGGACTTGGTGGCCGGAACATCCTTGATCTCGACGAGGCCCTTGAGCATGCCGAATGCCTCTTCGAATCGCAGCGGGGTGGGGTTGTGCGCGTTGCCCACGAAGCCGGTGACGCCGGGGGTGTGACGAACGACCGACCAGCTGTCTTCGTTGAGGTCCATGCGCACCAGCACGTAGCCGGGGATGCGAACACGGGTGACCATCTTGCGCTGGCCGTTCTTGATCTCGACGACGTCTTCCATCGGAACCTCGACCTGGTAGATGTAATCTTCCATGGCCATCGACTGCTTGCGGTTCTCGATGTTCGACTTCACGCGGCGTTCGAAACCGGCGTAGGAGTGGATGACGAACCACTTGCCGGGCTGGAAGCGCAGCTCCTTGCGGAAGGTCTCGTAGGGGTCTTCGTCTTCGGCCTCTTCTGCGGATGCTTCGGCGTCCTCGGCTTCGCCGTCGACCTCTTCTTCGTCGTCAACGGCTTCGACGGCAGCCTCGGCCTCGTCGGCGGAGTCGATGTCGAGGGCGTCTTCGACAATGGCGTCGGCTTCGGGGTCGGTCGACTCGGCGAGAGCGTCCAGGGCGGCGTCGAGATCGTCTTCGATGTCGGCGTTCTCGTCTTCGACGTGCAGGGCGACCTGCTCGGCGGCTTCGACGGACGTTTCGTCAGCGGCGAGGGTGTTGCCCTCCTGCGCCTCATCGTCGTTGGAGGACTGCTCTGCGGCGGTGGCCCAGTCGACGTCGTCGCGATTGGTCTCAGTCACTAAATATCAATCCTTCTTCTATTGCGTGGGCGTGAGGCCGCACCAGGATGCTCGCTCACCGATCCACGTTCATGATCAGTCTGGGTGCCGCTCTCGCGGCACGGGTCAACTGGGAGTGCCGAATACGTACGTGACGACGAGCGCGAACACCCAGTCCAGTGCCGATACCAGCGCCATCATGATCACGACGAAAATCAGAACCACTCCGGTGTAGCTGAGCAGTTCCTTGCGGGTCGGGGTGACGACCTTGCGAAGTTCGGCCAGGACCTGCTTGATAAACAGGGACACCCGAGCGAACGGTCCGCGCTTGGTTTCGCGGGCCACTCTGGCGTTGGCGACGATTTCCTCGCTGGGTTCGTCGATAACTTTTCGGGCCACCTGTTACACCTTTCGTGGGCCGGCAGAAAGACCACCGACTTGCAGGGCGGACAGGACTCGAACCTGCAACCTGCGGTTTTGGAGACCGCTGCTCTACCAATTGAGCCACCACCCTATGAAGCGAAACCGTCCAGCTTCCAACGACCAAAATAGGCGCAAAAAAGCTTGGCAGATTTCAACTACCGGATCAAGTCTAGGTCACGGCGAGTGCCCTGTAAAGCCAGCGGCACTCCGAGGGGTTGTTCGGCGGCTGCGCGGCATCACTGTGCGGCAACACTGTGCGGCAACACGTGTGCCCCGTATGCTCGTAGCGTGGCACACGACATCAAACGGATTTCCACCAGAATCGGCTCTATTGCGGAGTCCGCGACCCTCAAGGTCGACGGCAAGGCCAAAGCGCTGCAGGCGGCCGGCCGGCCGGTGATCAGCTTCGCCGCGGGCGAGCCTGACTTTCCCACCCCGCCGCACATCGTCGAGGCAGCGCTGGAAGCCGTGAAGGACCCGCGCAACCACCGGTACACGCCGGCAGCCGGGCTGCCGGACCTGCGCGAGGCCATCGCCGCGAAGACCCTGCGCGACAGCGGCCTGGCGGTACCCCCGTCCCGGGTGCTCGTCACCAATGGCGGCAAGCAGGCCGTCTACCAGTCCTTCGCCACCCTGCTTGACCCGGGTGACGAGGTGCTGCTGCCCACGCCGTACTGGACCACCTATCCCGAGGCGATCCGCCTGGCCGGCGGCGTGCCCGTTGACGTGTTCGCCGGCAGCGACCAGGGGTATCTGGTCACCGTGGAACAGCTCGAGGCCGCCCGCACCGAGAAGACCAAGGTGCTCCTGTTCGTCTCGCCGTCCAACCCCACCGGCGCCGTCTATTCAGAGGAGCAGACCCGCGCCATCGGCGAATGGGCCCAGGAACACGGACTCTGGGTCATCAGCGATGAGATCTACCAGAACCTGACCTATTCTTCGACAAGCTCAGGGCAAGTGACAAAAGCGGTATCGATCGTCGAGGCCGTCCCGGCGCTGGCCGACCGCACAATCCTGGTCAACGGAGTCGCCAAGACCTACGCCATGACCGGCTGGCGGTTGGGCTGGATGGTCGGACCGCAGGATGCGATCACTGCCGCGGCCAACCTGCAGTCGCACCTCTCGTCCAACGTGTCGAACATCTCCCAGCGCGCCGGTATCGCGGCGCTGAACGGCCCGCAGGACGATGCCGAGGCCATGCGGGTCGCGTTCGACCGCCGTCGCAAGCTCATCGTCGCCGAGCTCAACAAGATTCCCGGCATCCGCACGCCCACCCCGCAGGGTGCGTTCTACGTCTACCCTGACGTGACCGGGCTGCTCGGCCGCACCTGGGGCGGGGTCACCCCCACCTCATCGCTGGAGCTGGCCGACCTCATCCTCGACCAGGCCGAGGTGGCCGCGGTTCCCGGTGAGGCCTTCGGCCCCAGCGGATTCCTGCGCCTGTCATACGCCCTCGGCGACGACGCGCTCCTGGAGGGCGTCCAGCGCCTCCAGAAGCTGTTCTCGTAGCTCGGGGACCCGTCTCGACGATGACGGCGAGGCCGGCCCTCAGCTCCTCGAAGGGGCTGGCGCCGGTCTCCACCAGCGCGGTCGGGCAACTCACCACGCTGTACATGAACGACTCGGCCGGCGGTATGGCACGTGCGGCGATCTCGTTCCCTATCGACCTTTGGCATCCACCGGGTGGTGGATGGGCAGGTCGGTCGGGAGGGTGTTGCCCAGACTCGGCACCGGGACGATTGTGGGTACATGACTACTTCACCTCCGGCCGTGCGCGTCTCGCGGCTGAGCAAGTCGTATGGCCCGTTCGACGCCGTCAACGACATCAGCTTCGACATCGGCCCCGGCGAGACCTTCGCGCTGCTCGGCCCGAACGGGGCCGGCAAAAGCAGCACCATCGAGATCCTCGAGGGCTACCGCGACCGCTCAGAGGGTGACGTCACGGTGCTGGGCGAGGACCCGCAGCACGCCGGTTTGGACTGGAAGGCCCGCATCGGCATCGTCCTGCAGTCCAGCGGCGAGAGCGGCAACGCCACCGTGCTCGAGCAGTTGCGGCACTTCGCGAGCCTGTACCCGGACCCGCGCCCGGTGGAGGAGGTCCTCGCGGCCGTCGGGCTTGAGGAGAAGGCGAAGACCCGCATCCACAGGCTCTCCGGCGGGCAGCAACGCCGGGTGGATGTCGCGCTCGGCATCATCGGCCGGCCGGAACTGCTCTTCCTGGACGAGCCGACCACCGGTTTCGACCCCGAGGCCAGGCACCAGTTCTGGGATCTCATCCGCACCCTCAAGTCGGAGGGCACCACCATCCTGCTGACCACCCACAACCTCGATGAGGCGGCGGAGCTCAGCGACCGCGCCGGCATCATCGTGGGCGGCAAGCTCATCGACATCGGCGCCATCGACGAACTTGGCGGCCCCGCCGCCCGGATCCCGCTGGTGCGCTGGCGGGACGCCGACGGGGCGCAGCGGGAGACGCGCACCGAGACACCTGCCGGCCTGGTCGCCCAACTGGCCAGGGACCTCGGCAGCGAACCCGCCGAACTGCAGGTCATCCGCCCCAGCCTCGAAGACATCTATCTGGGCCTGGTGCGCGGCCACGCGGCCGGCAGCACCAGCGACACCGCAAGCACGGAGGTGCTCGCATGAGCGCGACACTGACCCCGCGACCGCTGTCCCAGCCGGCCGGTCACCGCGCCGCTCGGCACGGGCTCTTCAGCTTGGGCCTGGCCCGGATCGGCTTCGAGATCAAGCTGTACTTCCGCTCCACCGACACGGTCTTCTTCACGTTCCTGTTCCCATTCATCATGCTGGGCATCTTCACGGCCGCGTTCAGCGCTCAGGGCAACATCGGCACCGACCCAGACGGCTCCGGCGGCATCAGCGTCGGCGCGTACTACCTGCCCGGCATGCTGGCCGCGGGCATGCTGCTCTCCGGGCTGCAGAACCTCGCGATCGACATCGCCGGCGAGAAGGGCGACGGCACCCTCAAACGGCTCGGCGGCACCCCGCTGTCGCCGCTGAGCTACTTCATCGGCAAGATCGGCCAGGTGCTCGTCACCGGCATCCTGCAGGCCGTTCTGCTGCTGATCGTGGCCCGGTTCGTCTTCGACATCGCCCTGCCCACCGAGCCGGAGAAGTGGGTCACCTTCGCCTGGGTGTTCCTGCTGGGCGTGATCACTTGTGCGTTCCTGGGCATCGCCCTCTCGGCGCTTCCCCGCTCCGGACGCAGCGCCTCGGCCGTCGTGATCCCGATCGTGCTGGTGCTGCAGTTCATCTCCGGCGTCTACCTACAGTTCAACGCCCTGCCGGAGTGGATGCAGAACGTCGCGGGCCTGTTCCCGCTCAAGTGGATGGCGCAGGGCATGCGTGCGGTGTTCCTGCCGGAGGGCTTCGCCGCCCAGGAGCAGAACGGTGCCTGGGAGCTGGGGTTGGTGGCGATCGCGCTGCTGATCTGGCTGGTGGTGGGGCTCGTCGGCAGTCGGCTCACCTTCCGCTGGATCCGTAAGGACGCCTGATGCGCCGGCCGCATGGGATGCTTAGCGCATGAATGCGCGGCGGTGGTGGGACCTGATCGTGACCGGGTCCCTCATCGTTCTTGTGCTCATGGCGGCGGATAACTCTGGCTCCGGCCCGGTCGCACGCACGGGTGGGGTGCTCTCGCTCGCGACCATCGGCATCGGCTACCTCGTCTGGGGCCGGCGAATGCTCCGCTCGCCCGACGCGTCGGGGAGCGCCGGCGACTCGGGATTCGACCACGAGGCGTTCCCCGTGTCCGCCCGACTGTTCCAGATCACCCTGATCGTCGCCTGCGGTGCCGCCACGGCGTTCGACCCCAGCCTGGCCACCGCGCAGACGGTGGCCTTTCCGATCCTCTGGGCCCTGGCACGGTCGTTCTCCGGCGCCGTCGTCCTGAGCGCCCTGCTGTCCTTGTCGGCCGGGCTCGGCCTGTGGATCGGCATGTGGGGCACGGCCGACGCGGCCGTGCAGGCCACGGCCATTGAGGCGATCTCCTTCGTCTTCGCGCTGGCGATGGGCACCTGGATCACCCGAATCGCCGACGCCGGGGCCGCCCAGCGCAGGCTGGTGGAGAAGCTCACCGCGGCCCAGGAAGAACTCGCGGTGCTGCACCGCGACGCCGGCAGCTCGGCCGAGCGGGAACGACTGGCCCGCGAGATCCACGACACCATCGCGCAGAGCCTCACCAGCCTGGTCATGCTCACCCAACGCGGCCGCTCCGAGCTGGCCGCGCTGCCCGGCGACACCTCGGCCGTGGCCGACAGCCTGGACCTGATCGAGTCGACCGGGCGTGACGCCCTCACCGAGGCCCGCGCTCTCGTGGCGTCGATGTCGCCGGTGCGCGCCGCCGACGGCGACCTCGCTCACACCGTGACCAGGCTCGCGGAACGCTTCGAACGGGAGACCGGGATCCAGGTGACGCTCGACCTCACCAGCCTCGACCTCGGGGCTCATCCCCCGCTGAATCGCGCCCTCGAGGTGGTCCTGCTGCGCTGCGGCCAGGAGGCCCTCGCCAATGTGCGCAAGCACTCCCGTGCCGGCGCCGCCCGCCTCACCGTCGACCGCACGTACAACGAGGTCACCCTCACGGTCACCGACAACGGCCAGGGCCTGGGCGACTACAGCCCGGAGTCCGAGAACGGCTTCGGGCTGGCGGGAATGCGCGACAGGGTCAGCCTGGTGGGTGGCCGGCTCGAGGTGGCCAACGCTGCGAACGGCACCGGCACGGTACTGCGGGTGACCCTGCCGGTGCAGGTGCTGCCGCTGCCGGCACTGCCTGTGCCTGCGCAGGCCGTAAATGCCGGCGGCCACGGATGATCCGGGTGCTCGTCGCCGTCGACCATCCGATCGTGCGCGGCGGCATCGTGGGCCTGCTCGGCGCCGCCGACGACATCGAGGTGGTCGGTGAGGCCGCCGACGGCGCCGCGGCCGTGCGCCTGGCCGAACAGCTGCGCCCCGACCTGGTGCTGATGGACCTGCGGATGCCGCACCTGGACGGCGCCGCGGCGACGGCTCAGATTCTGGCGGAGAACCCGGCCACCCGGGTGCTGATCCTCACCACCTACGAGTCGGACGACCAGATCCTCGGCGCGATCGCCGCCGGCGCCAGCGGCTACCTGCTCAAGGCCGCGCCGCAGGCGGAGATCATCGAGGGGGTGCGCTCCGTGGCCGGCGGCCAGACCGTGCTCGCGCCCGTTATCGCCGCGAGGCTGGTGCAACGGGTGCGGACGGATGCCCTGCCGGCGCCCCGGCTGTCGGCCCGCGAACTCGAGGTGCTGCGCCTGGTGGCTGCCGGCGAGAGCAACCCGCAGATCGCCAGGTCGCTGTTCATCGGCGAGGCCACCGTGAACATGCTGCACGTCTTCGAGAAGCTCGGGGTGAGCGACCGCACCCGGGCGGTCACCCTGGCCATGGAACTGCGCCTGCTCTGACGCGTTCCCCGCACCCCCTGCACCTCTCGCGAGAGGGCACTTGAGGCCCAGTACGCGCTCCACAAGGGGCCCCAACTGCCCTCTCGGCACCCGACGCGTCGCGGCTAGAGCAGCGTGAAGCCGACGAAGACGGGTTCGGGTTGCAGGATCACGCCGAAGTCGGCCTGCACGCGCTGCTGCACGAAGCGGGCGAGCTGACCGATCTCGTCGGCGGTGGCGCCGCCGGTGTTGGTGATGGCCAGTGTGTGCTTGCTCGAGATCGCGGCGCCGGACCCGGGCAGCCGGAAGCCACGGCGGATGCCTGAGTTCTCGATCAGCCAGGCGGCGCTGAGCTTCACCGTGCGCAGGACCTCGGTGCCCGTCATCGGTCCAACACCGGCGTACTCGTCGAGCGGAATGACCCGGTCGGGCAGCTCGATCTCAGCCTGCTTCCAGCGCGGGGCGTCGTCGGGCAGGGAGCGCGCGAAGCTCTCGGTCACGATCGGGTTGGTGAAGAACGACCCGGCGCTGTACGTGTCGCGATCCGTCGCGTCAAGCACCATGCCCTTGCTGGCGCGCAGCCGGAGCACGCTCTGGCGCAGTTCGGCCAGCGGCACCCGGTCGCCCACCTGCACCCCGAGGGCGTTGGCCAGTTGCGGGTAGTTCACAGGCCGGCTGAGGGCGCTGCCGAGCACGGCGGCTTGCGGCGACATGTCGCGCAGGTCGAGTTCAACGGCGAGCACCACACCGCGGCGGCCCTGCTTGAGCACCGAGGTGCGGTAGCCGAGTCCGAGCTCTGCGGCGCTGAGCCGTTCCACCTCGCCGCTCTCGAAGTCGAGGAAATCGATGGCGGCCAGGCTGCTGGCCAGTTCCTGACCGTAAGCGCCGATGTTCTGCACAGGGGCCGCGCCGGTGGTCCCCGGAATGCCGGAGAGCGCCTCGATGCCGGCCCAACCGTTGGCCACGGTGAGGGCGACGAGCTCGTCCCACGGTTCACCGGCCTGCACGCGGATACGCACCGCGCGCCCGTCGACATCCGCGTCGGTGCCGGCCTCGCGCGCCGGAGCAAGCACCTCGACACCCCGGGTGCGCACGTGGATGACGGTGCCGTCGAAGCCGACGTCGGCGGCGACGGTGTTCGAGCCACCGCCGAGCAGCACCCATGGTTCGTCGGAGCCCCAGGCGTCGAGGGCGACCTGGATCAGGCCGGCCTCATCGGCCGGCGCGACGAGGCGCGTGGGCGCACCGCCGACACGCAGGGTCGTCAGCTCGGCCAGGGTCACGGGGTCGGTCATGGCCGCCTAGACCAGCGAGACGCGCGCCTGCGCCTTGCCGAGAACGGTGACGGAGTTGAAGGTCACGGTGAGGTCGATCCTGGCCACGCCGGCATCCGTGTCGAGAGCGCCCACCTTGGCGACCACGGTGACGACGGCGCCGAGGTCGGGGTCCACCGGCACCGGCCGGGTGAAGCGCACCTGGTAGTCGAGCACCCGAGAGGAGTCGCCGACCCAGTCCACGACGGGTTGGATGGCCAGGCCCATGGTGAGCATGCCGTGCGCCAGCACGCCGGGCAGTCCCACCGCGTGGGCGACGTCGTCGCGGTAGTGGATCGGGTTGAAGTCACCCGAGGCGCCCGCGTAGCGCACAAGGGAGTCCCGGGTGAGCGGGAAGCTGCTCTCGGCGACGATGTCGCCCAGGGTGAGGCCGTCGAGGCTGGGCGTGACAGGTGCGCTGCTGGTCATTCGTCTCCCCTGACGACGAGGGTGGAGGTGGCAGTGACCACGTGGGCACCGGTCGCGTCGACAACGGTCGATTCCGCGGTGACCATCGAGTGGCCGCCGAGGCTCTTCACGCTGGTGACTCGAAGTGTGGCGGTGAGTTCGTCACCGGCCACGATCGGGCGGGTGTGACTGAAGCGCTGGTCGCCGTGCACCACCCTGGTGAAGTCGATGCCGGCGTCGGGCTCGGCGAGCAGCTGGGCGAGGGTCGCCTCCTGCACCACCACGGCGAAAGTCGGCGGCGCGACGATGTCGCTGTGACCGGCGGCGCGGGCGGCATCGGGGTCGAAATTGATCGGGTTGGTCGCGAAGACTGCACGCGAGAACTCGCGCACCTTCTCCCGGCCGACGAGATACGGCGGCACGGCGGGAAAGACCCGACCCTGGATTGCTGGATTCACGGACACGTACCGAGTGTACTTGCGACACGCAAGCGTGTGCGGGCCGGCCGCCGCGGCCGGGCTGCGGTGGAGCGCAGAATTGTCCAGCCGGGCCGGTTAGGGCAGAGTGGGCCCAGTGGATTACGTACAGGTCGCACTGACCGCCCCCGAGGTTGCCCCCCTGCTCACCGGCCTGCGCCAGGAGTACGACGCCCGCTACGGGCACGGCGCCGGCGAGTCGGTTCTGGATGTCGACGCCGGCGAGTTCGAGTCGCCGACCGGCGCATTCGTGGTGCTTGTCGACGACGGCACCACGGTCGCGGGCGGCGGCATCCGTCGCATCGACGAGACCGTCGTGGAAATCAAACGCATGTGGACGAACCCCGACTACCGCCGCCAGGGTTACGCCATCCGGATGCTGCGCGAACTGGCCGGCCTCGCCCGCCAGCTCGGCTATCAGACGGTGCGGCTCGAAACCGGCCATGCACAGCCGGAGGCGTTGGCGCTGTACCGTCGGCTGGGCTTCGTCGAGATCGGCAGCTACGGCCCCTACGAGAACGCCACGGCCTTCGAGCTCGACCTCGACGCCGTCACGGCGAAGCCCCGCCACTGAGGCCGTAGCGGCCAACAGTGCCGGGGCGCCAGCCTGCGTGAGCAGGCTCATCCGGGTCAGACGGAGGGGATGACCAGTGCGCCCCAGGTCTCTTCCATGTAGGCCTGCGTCTCATCGGAGAGCAGCAGCTCCTTCAGCTTGACGATGCGGGGGTCGTTCTCGAGCTCGAGCTCGGGCGTGGTGGCCAGCACGTTGGCGTACGGGCTGTCCTTACCCTCGATCAGGATGGCCTGGTCGGCGGTGAGGCCGGCCGGCAGCGCAAACGAGATGGTGACAAACGCGACGTCGACGTCCTGCACGGCCTGCGGTCGATCGCAACGCCGTGCGCCAAATCACTGTGACGAAATGCGTCGCTCGGCCCCCGGACGCCACGCCGACCCCCTTCGCGGGATAACGTTGACTCGTTATGCATAACAAATTGACCCCACACCCCGATCTTCCGATCGACCTGCCCACCGCCGAACGCATCGCCAAGGCCGTCGAACACTACGGCGAGTCCACCGTCGTCGACCACTCCGTCGCCCTGATGCGCGGCAAGAACGCCGGCAAGGACTTCCTGCTCTACGTGGGCGGCCGGCACGCGCTCGGCATCCTCGAGGGAGCACCCGCGCTGTACTGGCCCGAGCTGTGGGGCGCCCGCGCCCTGCTGCACGTGTGGAACGACTCCGCGGCTCCGTACGTGGTCGTGGGCCTGAACAACGAGGCCTGGCGTATCCGCGAGATGTGCGCGAAGGTCGTGCTACTGCGTGGCCTGGATGTTGCGCCGAAGCTCGTGAAGGCCACCACCGACGAGGTGCCCCGCGTGCGGGTCGCCTCCCTCAACGCCCTCGCCGTGCAGGGTCGCGAACAGGACATCCCCACCATCGTGGTGCGCCTGCGCGACCCCGACAAAGACGTGCGCCGTGCGGCGCAGCAGGCACGCGACGCCATCATTACCCGGCTCGACCTTCCCAAGGAGTAACCCACGAACGCCATCCCCACTCCGCACCAGAGTACACAGCCGTATCGGCGGTATGTGGCGATCGGCGACAGCTTCACCGAGGGCGTCGGTGACGACCTGCCCGACGGCCAGGTGCGCGGCTGGGCCGACCTCGTCGCGATCGGGTTGGCTGCGGCCACCCCCGATCCGGTCTCGTATGCGAACCTCGCCATTCGCGGAAAGCTGCTCGGACCGATCGTGAACGACCAGCTGGAACCGGCCCTGGCGCTGAAACCGGATCTGCTCACCGTGTGCGGCGGCGGCAACGACATGATGCGCCCCCGGGTGGAGATCTCTTACGTCGTCGACCTGCTCGACCGGGTCGTCGACCGGGCCGTGGCCGACGGCATCCACGTTGTGGTGCTCAGCGGCGGAAATCCGTCCCGGCACCTGCCGTTGGGCTCCCTGATGCAGAAGCGCGGCGACAAGCTCGCCGAGGCTGCCAGGGACACCTTCGGCAAGCCCGGAGTCACCCTGGTGGACAACTGGATCGACACCGAGCTCATGAACAGCCGGTTCTGGTCGGCCGACAAGCTGCACCTGAACGCCTGCGGGCACACCAGGGTCGCAACGAACGTACTCAGCGCGCTGAACGTGCCGGTCCCCGCCGGATGGGCCATGGGCGCAGCCGGCGAAGCCCCGCCGCGGGAACGCATCCAGGACACCGCCGCGTACTACGCCGCGTACGTGCTGCCCTGGATCGGCCGCCGGCTCACCGGCCGGTCGTCCGGCGACGGCCGCCCGCCCAAGCGGCCCGCGCTGACCGTCGTCGAGACGCCGTAGACCGCAGACGGGCCACGTGGTTTCCCCCGCGGCCCGTCAGTGCTGTCGAGGACGAATCAGACTTTGCGGCCCGAGATCATCCGGACCAGGAAGACGATGACGGCAATCACTGCGAGGATCACACCGACCCAGAGAAGGAACTGGAGCGACTCGACGAGCCCGCCGGTGATGAGCAGGACCACCGCCACGACGGCGATAATGATAAGTAGAAGATTCATCTTTCAAACCTTTCCTAGAGCCGAGGGTTTCCTCGTGTTCGAGATGGTAGACCCAGCGGGGCCCTGATCGCGAGCTATTTCTGAGTTTTCGTCAGTGTGTCGTCACTTGGCCGGCGAGATAGCCGCCGAATCCGCCCGGCACCCGGCCGTCCAGCCGGCCGGACGTGAGCACCGGGATGAGCGCAGTGCGGCATTCGCGCGCACCGAGGGTGCGGAGCGCCGCCACCAAAAGCACGTCCTCGTCGGAATCGACGTCGCTGAACCCTTTGGCCTGCAGGTAGCGGTCGGCGCGCACGGCCAGGTTGGCGCCGTGCACATGCGGATGTCCGTCGACCAGGCTGTGCGACTCGTGCCAGCGGGCACGCTCCAGCACCGGCAGCTCCTCGTCGGGCAGCACCGTTCCGAGCACCAGTTCGGTGCCGGCCTCGGCCAGGGCCAGCTGCACCGCCAGCCACCGCCGGGGGACCGCGGAGTCGGCATCCGTCGTGGCCACCCAGGTGTGCGCAGCCGCGGCGTCGCACAACAGGTGGGCCACTCCCTCCCGGCGAGCGGAACCGACCGAACCTGCCGCGCATTCCAGCGCACGGAACTGCGGCCACAGCGCCACGACATCGGCCGACCCGTCGGTGCAGCGGTCCAGGACCACGACGACCGAGACGGCCGGGGCGGCTGCGCCGCGCTCTTCCTCCAGGGCCTGCACGGCGTCGGCGAGCGCGGCCAGGCACCGCGGCAGCCGGCTCTCCTCGTTGCGGGCCGGCACCACCACGATAAGACGGTCGATGCGAGTCGTCACGGCACCAGCCCCTCCCGCTGCGCCACGGAGGGGGCGGGGCACGGCTCATAGACTTCCAGCACGAAGTCGCGTTCAACGTGCTGCACCGTGCGGTCGAGTCCGGGCAACGCGGCGAGCGCCGCGTGCACCTCGTCGCCGCCGAGCGGGTATTCCCCCACCGGGTGCCGCCAATGGCAGGCCACCAGGGCGCCGTTCGGGCGCAGGCTCTGCCGGCAGCGTTCCAGGAGCACGGCCAGGTCCGCCGGCGAGCAGTAGTAGCCGATCTCCGACAGCACCACCAGGTCGAAGGTGCCGGCCGGCCATTCCGCCGGCAGGGCGCGCCGCTCCACCACTACGCCGGGCAGTCCAACGAGTCGGTCACGGGCCACGGCCAGCGCCTGCGCGTTGATGTCGGTGGCCAGGAGGGTGTCACAGCGGTCGGCGAGGTCGCGACTGAGCACGCCGATCGAGCAACCCAGTTCGAGGGCGGCGCCGTAGCGCGGCAGCGGCAGTGCCGCCAGGGTGACGGCGCGTTTGCGGGCCTCGTACCACCGGGTTTCGAATCCCCAGGGATCCGCCGACCCCGCATAGAACTCGTCGAAGAAGCCGGCCGTCAGGCTCGCCGGGGGCGCCCCCGTGCCGGTTGTTGCGGCGCCGGCCGGCTCGGCGCCGGCCGCAGCCCCGTCCAACGGGACGGCGCCGATGAAGACCTCATAGGGCCGTTCAAAATGGGCGGCGAAACCCGGTTGCACGATGGCCTCGTCACCGGGCCGTTCCGACAGCGGCTGCACCTGACTGGTGTGCGCCGCCATGGCAGTGTTCTTGCGTTCCCGCGCCGCCGCGTCGAGGTCGAGGCTCCACAGCTCGGTGCCACCGTCGCCTGTTGGCCAGACCGGGTCCTCGGGCGCCGACCAGTGCCACGCCCAGATCGGGTACTCCAACAGCCTGGCGCCGGTGCGGCCGGCGACGAAAGCCGCCACCTCGCCCGCGGCCGCGTGGTCGGGATGCCCGTCCAGCCGCCATGGGGCGACGACCCACGTCGCCCTGGCCGGCCAGGAACCTGCCTCCTCCGCCGCGACCTCCTGCGACACGGCCTCCTCCAGGCTGTTGCGGTGCTGGGACAGGTCACCGTCGGGCAGGTCGAGCAGGCGCACCGTCGCCGCCGGCGCCAGAGCACGCACGGCGTTCACCATCTCCACCCGGCGCACCGCGGCCAGATCGTCGGGCGTCAGGGTGGGCGAACGCGGATGCGACGCCTCACCGTTCGTGGCGAGGATCACCGTGATCGCCATGCCGAGCTGCCCAGCGACGGCGATCAGACCGCCGGCGCCGAGGGACTCGTCATCGGGGTGGGCGGCGACCACGATCAGCCGGGCGCAGTCCCCCAGCGCGAGCGGCCGGATCCGGTCCGACCAGCCGGCCTTGTCCCAGAGCCGTTCACTGGTGCCGCCAGCGTCGTGGGTGAAGCTCACCACGAGGCCGCCTCCCCCGCGAGCAGGCGGCTGCCGAGTGCCGCATCGTCCCGCTCCGCGTGGTGCTGGCGTACGTAGAGGGTGAGGTCGGCCACCCGGCGGGAGTGCCGGGCGTCCAGGGCGAGCGGGGCCGGTCCGAGCGCGTGCCCGGTCCTGCCGAGCACCTCGTCTACCGTGCGGGCGACGAGGCCGCGCACCCGGGCGGCGAGCAGCCCGCCGGACTCGCCGAAGGCCTCGCCGCGGTCGATCGCCGCGGCGGCGTCAGCCAGGGCCGCGCCCGCGCCGACGAGGGCCATGTCCACCGCGCCCAGGTGGGCCAGAAGGATCTGATCCGGTTCCCGCCGCTCCGCGGCGGCGCGCAGCTGCCGGGCCACGCCTACGGCGCCGCCCCACCAGCAGGCGGCCACCTGGATGCCGCCCCAGCTGAAACCGGGCCGGGTGAGGTACCAGCCGTCGTCGCCGATGGGCAGCGCCGGAACATCGGTGAACTCAACCGGGCAGCTGGGCACCTGGCTGAGTCCCGTCGCGAACCAGGCGTCCTCCTGAACCGTGACACCGGCGTCGGCCAGGTCCACGGCGAAGAGCCGCCGACGAGCCGGCTGTTCTCCCTCCGGCGTGGTGTGTGCCGTGACGAGAGCGTGGCTGAGCGAGCCGGCGAGCGAGCACCAGGGCTTCCGGCCGCTTACCTGCCAGCCTCCCGGGCTGCGGGTGGCGGCCACCCTCATGCCCGGACTCTCCGCCGCGAAGACGCCCCAGCTGTTCGGCTCCGAACCGCTCCACCCCGCGCCGGCGGCGACCGCCTCGGTCGTGCCGCCCGGCGCCTGCTGCAGGATGGCGAGGGCATCGGTGTGCGCCTCGAGCACCCGGGCGGCCGTGAGGTCGGCCGCGGCCACGGTGGCGAGGGCGTCGAACAGGGCACTCGTGTGCCCAGAGCCGGGCTGCGGCAGGGTTCCGGCCGACGCCACGGCGAACCGGATGGCCCGCTCCGCGTTGCCGTCCACGGCCCAGGCCGCCTCGGCGAGGTGGGCCAGCCGCTCGTGGTCCTCCGGCCGCCGCGATCCGCGACCCCTGCTGACTCCCCCGACCGTCACCACCGCGGGTACGGCTGCGGTGCCCGGCTGCGTCGTCATGTCTCCCCCTGATCCGGCACAGCGGCTGCCCGGAGTCTCCGATGCCGCGTGGCGGTACGTGTCAGAACATCCTGCCAAACATCGCACCGTTCGCCCGAAGAAATCGCGCCTGACTCCTTACGAAGAAGGAAAAACCGGGATATTATCCCCCCATACGGGGGTGTTCCCCGAAGTGTGACCCTGAGGCACCGTTGAGAGGGCCCGACCGAGGTCACACCCGAAGCACCACCGCATGGGGCGGGCCGTCATCGGGGTGGCCTGCCCCTTCCTCTGCCCGCAGCGTTGTGAGACGCGCGGTGGCGGCCGGATTCCCGGCTCTGCCGCGACGCGCGGCCAACCGCTCGACCTGGCTCTGCACCAGGCGCCCGTCTGCCACGGTCACCCGGTGCACGGCGCCGGTGATGGTGATCTCCGCCGCGGTCTGCTTGTCGGCACACGATGCGCCCACCCACAGGTCCACCTGGCCCGGCTCGACGATGCGCTCGTGGCGGAGGCCGGTGAACGCCAGCCTGGCCGTCGGAACCTCGAAGCGCACCACGGCCTCTTCGCCGGGCTCGAGCGTGACGCGGTGGTAGCCGAGCAGCTGCGCGACCGGGCGGGTGACGCTCGCGTGCACATCACGCGCGTAGAGCTGTACGAGATCGGTGCCGGCCCGCGCGCCGGTGTTGCGGATGCGTACACTCGCCGAGAAGGCACCGCCGGCCACGACCGTGGCGTCGGCCGCCAACCCGGTTCGGTCGAAGGTGGTGTAGCTCAGACCGTGCCCGAACGGCAGCACCGGGGTGCTGTCCACGCTGGTCACATCCGACGGGCCGCCCAGGATCGGGTGCAGGTAGGTGTACGGCTGCGCGCCGGCAGACCTGGGCAGCGACACGGGCAGGTGCCCGGTGGGCGAGACCGTGCCGGAGAGCACCGAGGCGATCGCGACTCCGCCCTCTTCACCGGGGAAGAACGCCTGCAGCACTGCCGCCGGCGCGTGCGGGCCGTCGATGGCCCACGCCACGGCATACGGGCGACCCGTCATCAGCACCATGACCACGGGGGTGCCGGATGCCACCACGGCCTCCACGAGTTGGCGTTGCAGCCCGGGGAGCTCGAGGCTCTCCACGTCGTTGCCTTCACCCACGGTGCCGCGCCCGAACAGGCCGGCCCGGTCGCCCACGACCACTACGGCCACGTCGGCGGCGCGAGCCATCTCCACGGCGGCGGCGATCGCGGAGTCGTCGGACCCCTCCACCGTACAGCCCGGGGCGAACACGATCTCCGCGGAGGGGAACTCCTGCTGGAAAGCCTCCAGCACCGTGGGCATGTCCAGATCCGCCGGTACGTCCGGATGGTGGGCGAGCACGTGGTTCACGAACGAGTAGCATCCCATCAGAGCCTCGGTCGAGTCGGCGTTCGGGCCCAGCACAGCGATGGTGCCGGGTCCTCGCTCGCCGGCGCCCAGGAGCGGAAGGACCCCGTCGTTGGTCAGCAGAATCAGCGATTCCTCGGCCAGGACACGCGCCACCCGCCGGTGCTCCGGGGAGTCGAGGTCGATCTCGGTGGGCGCCATGGTGAAGGTCTCGTCGAGCAGACCCAGGTCCTCCTTTTGGCAGAGCACCCGCAGCACGGCCCGATCGATGAGCGCCTCTTCGGTCAGCCCGGCCCGCACCCGCGCGGCCAGGGGCGCGAGGAAGGCGTCGCCGGTGGGCAACTCCACGTCGATCCCGGCGACCAGCGCGAGTTCCGCGGCCTCACCCCGGTCGGCGGCGACAGCGTGCATCAGCTGCAGGAACGCCACCGAGAAGTAGTCGGAAACGACGACACCGTCGAAGCCCCACCGGTCGCGGAGGATCTCGGTGAGGTATTCCGGCGTGGCGCCGACGGGCGCGCCGTCGATCTCAGCATATGAGTTCATCACCGAGCGCACCCCGCCGTCGAGCACCGCCATCTCGAATGGGGGCAGGAACACGTCGTTGATCTCCCGCATCCCGACGTGCACCGGGGCGTGGTTCCGGCCGGCCTGCGAGGCCGAATATCCCACGAAGTGCTTGAGGGTCGCGTGTACACCGGCCGCTTGGAGACCGGTGACATACGCGGTACCGATGGTGCCGACAACGTAGGGATCTTCGGCGATGCACTCGTCGACCCGGCCCCAGCGCGGATCGCGGATGACGTCCAGCACCGGGGCGAGACCCTGGTGGATGCCGAGCTGCTTCATCGAGCGCCCAGTCAGAAGCCCCATCTCCTCAACCAGGGCGGGATCGAATGCGGCCCCCCAGGCGAGCGGGGTCGGGAAGGTCGCGGCCTTCCACGCCGCGAGCCCGGTCAGGCACTCCTCATGCACGATGGCGGGGATGCCGAGCCGGGTGTGCTCGGTGAGGCGGCGCTGCTCAGCCCAGAGCCACTCCGCCCGCTCCACGGGATCGACCGGCCGGGTGCCGTACACCCGGGTGAGGTGGCCGAGCCCGTGCAGTGTGGCGTCCTCGTACTTCGTCGAGGTGGCCATTTCACCGGCGAGGGGGGCGACGACCTCGCCGCCCTGGTCCACCCAGTAGCCGACAAGCTGGGCGAGTTTCTCTTCGAGGGTCATCCGGGCAAGCAGCTCGCGCACGCGTTTAGATGCCGCAGGCAATTCTGGGAAGGTCACAACGGTCTCTTTCTCTTGCTACTACGTCGACGAATCAGGCTGCGATTACCGCGGGCAGCCGATCAACCCTTGACCGCGCCGGTCAGCCCGCCGACGATGCGGCGTTCGAACAGGGCGAAGAACACCAGCGCGGGAATCATGGAGAGCGAAGTGAAGGCCAACACCTTCGCAGTATCCACCGAATACTGCGACGCGAACGACTGCACGCCCAGGGGCAGGGTGAACACCGCGTCATTGTTCAGGATGAACAGCGGCAGCAGGTAGCTGTTCCAGCTGGCGATGAACGCCAGGATGCCCACCGTGATGACGCCGGGCATGGCCAGCGGCACGATCATCCGCCAGAAGAAGCCCAGCCGGCTGCAGCCGTCGATGAAGGCGGCCTCCTGGATCTCATCGGGGATGGCGCGCAGGAACGGCACCAGGATGATGATGGTCGTCGGCAACGCGAAGGCGATCTGCGGCAGGATGACGCCGCCGAGCGAGTTCATCAGGCCCAGGTTCTTCACCACCAGGTAGAGCGGGGTGATGGCCACGGTCATCGGAAACATCAGGCCAGCGGCGAACGTGGCATAAAGCAGGCCGCGGCCGCGGAAGGAGTACCTGGCCAGCACGTAACTCGCCATCAGGCCGAGCAGCACCACGCCGAGAGTGGTGGCGAGACCGGCGATCAGGGAGTTCCCCACGAGCCGCCAGAACGTGCCTCCCGTGAGCACATCGAGGTAGTTGCCGATGTTCCATACGCTCGGCCAGCCGGACGGGTCGGTGGTGATCTGGGCGTTGGTGCGGAACCCGCCGATGATGATGAACAACACCGGGGCCAGCATCAGGCCGATCACGATAACAGCGACGACGTAGGCGACGGGGGTTCCCCACCGCCGGTTCGCCTTGATCGGGGCCGACGGATTGGCCGGCGGCAGCGCCACAGCGGGCGTCGTGATGACGGTCATCAGCTCTTTCCCTTTCCAGTGATGGCGCCCTCGGTGTCCCGGCGCAGCACGAAGCGCTGGTAGATCAGCGCGACCACGAGCGAGATCAGGAAGAGCACGACGGCGACGGCGTTTCCGTAGCCGTAGTTGCCGGCGTTCCGGCCGTTCGCGACGAGGTAGGTCGCCATTGTCGAGGTTCCCGCGGTGGAGGCGATGTACTGACCCCAAATGATGTAGACGAGGTCGAAGAGCTGCAGGGCGCCGATGATCGACAGGAACGCCCAGATGCGCAGCGTGGGTGCCAGCAGCGGCAGTGTGATGTGCCGCTGGATCTGCCAAAAGGAGGCGCCGTCGATGGCCGCGGCCTCCGGGAGTTCCTCGGGGATGCCCTGCAGGCCAGCGAGGAAGAGGATGACGGCGAAGCCGACGTACTTCCAGGTGATGATCACCATGAGGGTCCAGATGGCGATGTCAGGGTGGGACAGCCAGTCCTGGGTGAAAGCGCCCAGTCCCAGGTTCTCCAGCATTCCGTTGACGGCGCCGTTGGTCTGCAGCATCAGGCTCCAGCCGGTGCCGACGACGACCTCAGAAATTACATAGGGCACGAAGATCAGCACCCGGATGAGGGACTGGCCGCGTAGTTTCCGGTTCAGGAGCAGCGCGAGGAGGATCGCCACCGGTCCCTGAAGAACGAGGGAGAGAACGACGATGATGCCGTTGTGGGTGAGGGCTTCCTGGAAGGTCGGGTCCTGGAGGATTGTGACGTAGTTGCGGAACCCGACGAAATCGGTGGGCGGGCCGTAGCCCTGCCAGCTGAAGAAGCCGTAGTAGGCCGCCATCACGACGGGGAAGATCACGAAGCCGAGGAAGACAATCAGCGCGGGGCCCACGAGGACCGCGATCTCGACCCTGGCTCCCCCCGAACTGCTGCGGCGGCGGCGCACAGTCGGGGCCACGGGCGTGGTGCCCGCGTCCCCGCCGTTCGCGAGATCCACCTCTAATCGCGTCGGAGTGTTCTCGCGAACTGACATGAGCCGGCCTAGGCCTTCTTGGCTGCGTCGTTGACAGCCTGGATCAGCTGCTCCGGGCTGCCCTTGCCGGCCAGCAGGTCGACCACGCCGACGTTCAGCGCGTTTCCGACGTTCTGGCCGTAGACGGTGTCGAGCCACTGCGAGACGTACGGGGCCGCGTTGTAGGCCTCGATGATCTTCTGCAGGTAGGGTTCGGTGACGGCTTCCTGGGCCACGGTGTTCACCGGCGGGGCGTTGAAGGCCGCGTAGTACTCCTTCTGCACATCTGAGCTGCCGATGTAGTTGAGGAAGTCAAGGCATTCCGCCGGGGCGTCGACCGAGCAGGAGTAGCCGTCCACGCCACCGAGGATCGAGCCGGGCTCACCTTCGCCACCGTCAACCTCGGGGAACGCGAACCAGGACAGGTCGGCGAGCGGCTTCGCGTCGGGGGTGAGGGAGGCGATCACGCCGGGGTTCCAGGCGCCCATGAGTTCCATGGCTGCCTGGTGGTTGGCGACCAGGCCGGCGGAGCTGCCGGCGCCCTGCTGGGCGGCGGTGGTCAGGAAGCCCTGGTTGTAGGGCTCGGTGGCGGCGAAGCTCTCGAGGTCCTCGCCGGCCTTGATCCAGCAGTCATCCGAGAAGTCCTTGGTGTCTGCGGCCTCGGTTAGGACATCGGGGCTGCATTCGCGCAGCGCGAAGAAGTAGAACCAGTGCGCGGCGGGCCAGGCGTCCTTGGCGCCGAGCGCGATCGGGGCCACCCCGCTGGTCTTGAGCTTCTCAACGGCAGTCTCGAGGTCAGTGATCGTCGCGGGCGCCTCGGTGATACCGGCGGCATCGAACAAGTCCTGGCTGTAGAAGATGCCGCCGGGGAGCACGGCCACCGGCATCGCGTAGACCTTGTCCTCGAGAGTGTTCGCGATGAAGGAGCCCTCGGGGATCTCCGACTTGACTTGGTCGGAGATGCCGCCGGTGAGGTCCATCAGCTGGCCGGCCGCGACCATGGCGGCCATCTTGCCGCCGCCGCGCTGCAGGAAGATGTCGGGTGCGTCGCCGGAGTTCAGCGCGGTCTGGAGCTTGCCGTCCAGGTCTTCGTTCTGGATCGCCTGCACGTCGATGGTGACGCCGGGGTTGTCGGCCTCGAAGTCGGCGACGGTCTTGTCCCAGAATTCCTGGCCGGGCCCGGTGGTGGAGTTCTGCCAGAGGCTCATCGTGACGTCACCCCCGGAGGACGCGTCGCCTGAGGAGCCGGCGCTACAGGCTGTTAGGCCCAGGGCGCTAAGGCCCAGGACCATTGTTCCTGCGAAGATCCTCTTCGCCGTGGTGGGGTTCACCTTCATTGGTTCAACCTTTTCTCTTCATTGAGGGACACCATCGGTCGTCGATGGTCTTGGTGTGAAGCCGCGCCCTGACGGGCTGCTGTTCGGTCCGGGCTTCGACAGGGCTGCCCTGCGCGTTCCGGATTGCCTCAGTGTCACAGCGGAAAAAAGAAGTGTCAAACGTTTTCGAAATCAGTTTCCATGTCACCCTATGCTGAACCTATGACCCCACGTGCCACGATCCATGATGTCGCCGCCGCGGCCGGCGTTTCGGTGGCGACGGTCTCCAAGGCCGTGAACGGCCGGTACGGTATTTCGGCTGCGACCACGGCCAGGGTGCTCGACGTGGTGCAGCAACTGGGCTACGAGTCGAGCCTCGTGGCCAGCAGCATGAGGTCGCGCCGCACCAGCGTCATCGGCATCCTGGTGGCCGATTTTGAGCCGTTCAGCGCGGAGATCCTCAAGGGCGTCGGCGTCGCCCTCGCGGATTCCCGCTACGACCTGCTCGCGTACAGCGGATCCCGGCAGCGGGAGACAAACGGGTGGGAGCGGCGCTCCCTGAGCCGGCTCAGCGGCACGCTGATCGACGGGGCGATCATGGTCACACCAACGGTCGATACGACCTCGGCCGACATCCCCGTCGTCGCCATCGACCCGCACACCGGGCGCGCCGACCTCCCGACGGTGGAATCGGACAGCTTCGGCGGCGCCCTGCAGGCCACGCGGTACCTGATCGAGCTCGGCCACCGCCGGATCGGCTTCCTGGCCGGCCGACCCGACCTGCGAAGCGCCACCCTGCGCGAGGCCGGCTACCGCCAGGCCCTCGCAGATGCGGGCATCCAGTTCAACCCCGCCCTCGTGAGGGTCGGCCTGTACAAGCGCGAAACGGCCAAGGCACCGGCCGCGTCGCTCCTGTCGATGACGGACCGCCCGACGGCGGTCTTCGCCGCGAACGACCTCTCGGCGATCGCGATCATCCAGGTCGCCGCAGAGCTCGGACTCGAGGTGCCCGGCGACCTCTCGGTGATCGGCTTCGACGATATTCCAGAGGCCTCCCAGATGAACCCTGCGCTCACCACCATCCGGCAGCCCATGAAGAAGCTCGGCGCCACCGCGGCCGGGATGCTCGTCTCCCTGCTGAACGGCGAGACACTGCCGCAGAACCACATTCGGCTGCCGACCGGGCTCGTGCGCCGGGCGACGACGGCTCCACCCCACATCTGATCTTTTCGACCTGGTGCGGCTACAAGGAGGTAGGCATGAAGGCACTGATAGTGCGGGGCGGCTGGGACGGCCACCGGCCGGTGGAGAGCACCGAGCTGTTCGTCCCGTTCCTCAGGGACCACGGGTACGAAGTTCGCATCGAGGAATCGCCGGCGGTCTACGCCGATGACAGGGTGATGGCGGGCACCGACCTCATCGTGCAGAGCGTCACGATGTCGGAGATCACCGCGGACCAGGTGGCGGGCCTCCGGGATGCCGTCGCCGCCGGCGCCGGCTTGACCGGCTGGCACGGCGGCATCGCGGATTCGTACCGGGCGTCCGCCGACTACCTGCAGCTCGTGGGCGGCCAGTTCGTGACGCACCCCGCCAAGGCACCAGAGCTGCGGGAGGGGGGCGAGGAGGATAACTATCTCGAGCACCTGGTCACCGTGACCGCTGAGGGCCGGACGCATCCGGTCACCGTGGGCCTCGCTGATTTCAGCCTCACGACGGAGCAGTACTGGGTTCTGCACGACGACCTATGCGACGTGCTCGCGACGACGACGCATCCGGCCCGGGCCTGGCAGCCGTGGCACCGGCCGCTGACATCGCCGGCGGTCTGGACGCGGCGCTGGGGCAACGGCCGGATCGTCGTGACGACGCCGGGGCACAGCCTCGATGTCCTCCAGGACCCATCCGTGCGCACCATCATCGAAAGAGGCATGCTGTGGGCGACCCGCACACAAACCGAGCAGGGCGCCTGATGCCCCAGCGCCTCGGAATCATCGGCCTCGGAGTCATCTCCGCCGTCTACCTCGAGACGCTGGCAGCCAGCGACGCCGTGGTCATCACGGCCGTGGCCGATCTTGATCCCGACCGGGCGCGGTCTGTCGCGTCGGGGCTGCCGGCCGCCCGCGCGTTGACGGTTGCCGAGCTGCTCGCCAGCGACGACGTTGACACCGTGCTCAACCTCACCACCCCGGCCGCCCACGCCGAGATCGCGCTCGGCGCCATCAATCAGGGCAAGCAGGTCTATGGCGAGAAGCCGCTCGCGGTGACCCTGGCCGAGGGCCGCGGCATCCTTGCGGCCGCGACCCGCGCGGGCGTGCGGGTCGGATCAGCGCCGGACACCGTGCTCGGCACTGGCATCCAGACGGCCCGCGCCGCGATCGACGACGGGCTGATCGGCCGCCCCGTGGCGGCGTCGGCCGTCATGGTCACCGCCGGGCACGAGCTCTGGCATCCGAACCCGGACTTCTACTACCGCGAGGGCGGCGGCCCGCTCTTCGACATGGGCCCGTACTACATCACGGCGCTGATCCACCTGCTGGGCCCCATCCGTTCGGTGACCGGCGCGTCCTGCCGACCCCAGGATCACCGGGTCATCCACACCGGGCCGCGGGCCGGCGAGAGCATCCCGGTCTTCGTCGACACTCACGTCACGGGGGTGCTGGAGCACGAGGACGGTGCGCTGTCGACCATCACTATGAGTTTCGATTCCGCGGCCACCCTGGCGTCGCCGCTCGAGGTGCACGGCACCGACGGCACCCTCGCCGTGGGCGACCCGAACACCTTCGACGGGCCCACCAGCCTCCGCCGCGCGACTGATGGCGGCTTCCAGGCGCTCGACCCGCTGGCCGGCTACGTCGACGGCGTGCGCGGCATCGGGCTTCTCGACCAGATCCGGGCGCCGCATCGCACCATGGCGCGCGCCAACGGTGAACTCGCCCTGCACGTGCTCGACGTCATGGAGTCCTTGCTGCGCGCCGCTTCAGAGGGCCGCCGCATCGACACGACCACTACCGCCGAGCGGCCTGCCCCCGTGCCGCTGACGCCCCGAGCCCAGTGGCTCGGAAGGACGCTGTGGCCAATTCCGTCCTAGAAATGTCACTTTTCCCGCCTTACGAGGTGCGTTCCACGGCATGGCGACGGGCAAAGAAGAGGCTCGAAGCTTCCTCTACTTTTCCGAAGAATCGATGCTCGAGCTGACCACCATGGACAACCCCATCGAGGACCTCGACGAGGCGGTGATACTCCCCGAACTCGCCGCCTAGACTAAAACCACTGACCTGCACGGTGTTGAGAACTCCACCGCTCAGCGGGACGTGACCCCGATAAAGGCACTTTCGCCGGCCGTCTTACGGGCGCCTGGCCACTGGGCGCGCTCTCTCACGATGTCGGACAAGGCTGGTCTTCTCTCTTTCTTGTCGCTGGTCAAGGCCGGTGATCTACGCTCTTGCGCTCGGTGGGGGTCTTCGTGAAGAAGTCCCACGCGTCTACCATCGGGTTCCGGATCGTCGCAGCCACGTTGCCCCATCCTTTGCGGGCGCCGGTCGATGCGAATCTGGTCTGCGGCGAATTGCAGAAGCTCAGCGCGGGCGTCCGCTTCGCGCTGCGACATCAGCACCATGTCTCACCGTCGCGACGAGTGATCTGGACGGTGTGATTCTCAGCCTCGGCAAACACGTCGGCCGAGTGCTTGCTCAGGTCTGATGAGCGCCGGGTTGTGGTGCGAAGTTCGAGGCATCCGGCGGCGGCGGCGCTGCGTGTCCGGCAACAAACCGCGTGGTGCAGGAGACGTAAGCCTTCGGCAAATCACGGCGGAAGCCTCGAGGTAATAGCTGCGGTGTCTCGGTGAACGCCGACCACGACCCGCAGGAAATGTTCATGCAACGTTTCTGACTATCACTCGCCGATTGCCCCTCGGATGCGGGTGGACACCCTAATCTGCAGGTAGACAGTTTCTGGGGGATTATGAAGCGTTACCAGAACCCTGATGCGTAGCATCGGGGGCCACTCTGGCCCTGCCCTGCACCCGCCATCGCGGGCGTACATTGAAGGGGAAACCACCATTACCAGACACTTTTCCGCCACCCGCACCTCGGCACTGACCCTGACACTACTGTTGATCACCTCATTGGTCAGTCTCGGCGGCGCCGGGCAGAGCGTGCTGGCCGCTTCCGATACGAGGGCCCCAACAACCGTCCCGACGATCGCTTCTGTCACACCCGCCAGCGGAGCCATGCGGGTTCCGACCAGCCTGAACGCGAGCAACAACATCGTCACCGGCACGTCGGTGTCGGCGACCTTCAGCCAGCCGCTCGCACCGGCGACGATCGCCTCGACCCCAGCCGGATCGGTGTCGACATTCACTCTTGCCGAAGAGACTGGGAACACCGTTTCCGGAACCGTCGCACTGACGGCCTCGAACACCGTCGCGACCTTCACCCCGACCGCTCCGGCGCTGCTGCCGAACACGCGCTACACCGCGACGATCACAGAAGCAGCATTGAGCGCTGCAGGCGGGTCACTAGCCGAGCCGGTCGTGTGGACATTTACCACAACGCCCGAGCCGTTTACCGGACAAGCTCCGGTGGAACTCGGTGTCGCCTCGACCTTCGCGATCCTGTCGAAGACAGGTGTAACGAATGTTCCCGCGTCGGTTGTCAACGGAAATGTCGGTTCCAGCCCGATCACCGGTGCCGCCATCCACCTCAGCTGCCCCGAGGTTGCGACCGGCATCATCTACACCGTCGACGCGGGCGGCCCCGCGTGCAAAACCACCGATGCGACCCTGCTCACCACTACGGTTGGCGACATGGAGCTCGCATACGCCGACGCCGCCGGACGAACCCTACCCAACGCGATCAACCTCGGCGCTGGTGAAATCGGCGGATTGACGCTAACCCCCGGACTCTACAAGTGGAACACTGACCTGCTCATCTCGACGGATGTGACGCTTACCGGGGGCCCGAACGACATCTGGATCTTCCAGGTCGCCGGCGGACTCGACCAGGCCTCCGCCAAAAACATCACCCTCGCGGGTGGCGCGCAGGCGAAGAATGTCTTCTGGCAGGTCGCCGAATCAGTGTCGGTCGGAACCACCGCCCACTTCGAGGGAACTATTCTCGGCAAGACCCTGATTGCTATGAAGACTGGTGCGTCGATCAACGGCCGCCTCCTCGCGCAGACCGCGGTCACCCTGCAAAGCAACGTTGTGACGCTGCCCGCGCAGTAGGCCTGTGGACAAAGGTGCGACGAGCAAAGCAATCGGAGCAGGCCGACCAGAGGGATAACCCGCTCGACTGGTCACCTGCTCCCGCACCTGTAGTCCAGAACGAGCCGGCGCACCTGAGATTCCTCAGGTGCGCCGTTTTGCGCTCAATCCGACCGGCGCCGTAGGCCGGGATGAAGATGGCGGCCTTGCTGTTGAGCGAATCGTGTGGCCAACCGTTCTCGTTGGCGACTTCACTGGCCGCCGCGAGGTTCGGTTGTCAACGGGCCGGCTCGGAACAATCGAAGGAGAGACGATGAACAAGATCGTTGCCAGCATTCTCGGCGCCGGGCTGACCGCTCTTGCCCTGGCTGGATGCACGGCATCATTCCCTTACGAGCGAGTAGCCAGCGTTATGGCGCCGGCGAGTTCTTGTCTCGGCGCACGACCATCCACAGTCCGTAGAGGACGACCAGGGCCAGGAGGACGAAGACCGAGCTGAGTCAACTGGAGAGACCCAGAAGGGGTAGATAGCACCGGCGTGGGGATCGTCGGCGGTCTCGCAGTCCGGCCAAAAAGCAAGGCCCTGTGATCGGTAGAATTCCTGATCAAAGGGCCTTTATGTGTAGCGGGAGCGGGAATTGAACCCGCGACACCACGATTATGAGCCGTGTGCTCTAACCAACTGAGCTACCCCGCCTTAGACCTTCAGAGCCTAGCTCTCAAGCCTGAGCCCCCTGTGGGAATCGGACCCACTACCTCTTCCTTACCAAGGAAGTGCTCTACCAATGAGCTAAGGGGGCAAAACCTCAAACATCTGAAGCTGAACCGTGCTTTTGGCAACCGGTAAACATTATCACCTCGCGAGACCCGTCGGTGACACAGGCCGGCCATCCGTGGCGATTGTGACGCCGGGCAGTGCCCAGGCCGTGAAGGATGCGCCGGTGGCGACCAGCCGGAGGCCGGCGCCGGACACCGAGCAGACGGCCGATCCGCCCACTATACGAGCGCGTCCTCGCCCACGTGCAACCAGCGCAGTCCACCCGCGTTGGCAGGGTCACCGAGGCCCACGGCCACCGGCGCCAGCTCGGCGTCGGCGTTGGTGCGGGGAGCCGTCGTGGTGCGGGAGCAGGTGGTGCGGCTGCATCCGGCGGTTACTTGACCGAACCGGCCGTCAGACCGCCGACGATGTACTTCTGCAGCCAGAGGAACAGCGCCATCACGGGCAGGGCCGCGAGCACGGCTCCGGCCGCGAAGACCGAGTAGTTACTCGAGAACTCCTGCGAGACGAACTGGTAGAGGCCCACCGCGAGGGTCTGCTTCTCCGGCGTGATGAGCACGATGCTGGCGATCACGAACTCGTTGGTGGTGCCCACGAACGACAACAGCCCGACCACCGCGAGGATGGGGGCGACCAGGCGCAGGATGATCGTGAAGAAGATGCGGGCATGGCCGGCGCCGTCAAGCTTCGCTGCTTCGTCGATGGACGCCGGGATCGTGTTGAAGAACCCGTACATCAGGTAGGTGTTCACGCCCAGGGCGCCGCCGAGGTACACCATGATCAGGCCGATCTGGGTGTCCAGGCCGATGGCCGGGAAGATGTCGGAGATGCCGTTGAGCAGCAGGAAGATCGCCACCACGGCGAGCAGCTGCGGGAACATCTGCACGAGCACGAGCATCAGCAGGCCCGCCCGGCGGCCGGTGAAGCGCATCCGGGAGAACGAATACGCGGCCAGGGCGCCGAGGAACACGGTGCCGGCGGAGGTGATCCCGCCGATCAGCAGGGTGTTGCCGTACCAGGCCGCGTAGG
This sequence comes from Cryobacterium adonitolivorans, assembly GCF_004402695.1. Classification (GTDB taxonomy): domain Bacteria; phylum Actinomycetota; class Actinomycetes; order Actinomycetales; family Microbacteriaceae; genus Cryobacterium; species Cryobacterium adonitolivorans. The sequence goes on from NZ_SOFL01000028.1 coordinate 88,473, forward strand.
GCTGCTGCGGCAGGTTGAATAGGGTGATATAGCTGCCCAGGTCCACCTCGCTGAACAGGCCGTTGGCGGTGATCAGGGTGCCGCCGGGGTGCAGCGACGCCGAGAGCACGTAAAGCAGCGGGAAGGCGGAGAAGACCACCATGACGGCGCCGACCAGGTGCCGCCAGCCGGTGGCGCGGAACCAGCGGCCGAAGTTGAAGGGCTGCCTGACGGGGATGTACTCGGACGTGTCCGGGGCTGCGATGGTCGGGGCGATGGTCATCTCAGTTCAACTCCTCTAGCGCCTTGGTCTGTTTGAAGCTGATGATCGACACGAGGGCGACGAGCACGAAGATCAGGATCGAGAAGGCGCTCGCGAGTCCGTAGTCGCGGTTGGCGCCGACGAAGGCCACCTTGTAGACCATCGAGATGAGGATGTCGGTGGCACCGACGTTCACCCCCGCCGTGACGTCCCGCGGCCCACCGTTGGTGAGCATGTAGATGAGGTTGAAGTTGTTGAAGTTGAACGCGAACGAGGCGATCAGAAGGGGAGAGACCGACACGAGCAGCAGCGGCAGCTTGATCAGCCTGAACACCTGCCAGGGCTTGGCGCCGTCCACGGTGGCCGCTTCCTGCAGTTCGCCGGGGATGGATTGAAGCGCTCCCGTGCAGACCAGGAACATGTAGGGGAAGCCCAGCCAGAGGTTCACGAAGATGATGCTGAACTTCGCCAGCCACTCGTTGGTGAGCCAGGGGATCTCCGCCCCGCCGAACAGCACCTGGTTGATGAAACCGAACTGCGGGTTGAGCATGCCGGCCCAGACCAGCGCAGAGAGGAAGGCAGGGAAGGCGTAGGGCAGGATCATGACGACGCGGTAGACGTTGCGGCCGCGCATCCGCAGGTCGTTGAACACAATCGCCAGAAACAGGCCCAGCGCGAAGGTGGTGGCCACCGACAGGAACGCGAAGGCGAAGGTCCACAGGGTCACGCTGATCAGCGGGCCGCGGATGGAGTCGGTGCCGAAGGCTTTGGCGAAGTTGGCCAGGCCCACTTCCACCTTCCAGCCGGGCTGCAGGTCGGCGCCGTCCTCGGCGACGAACGAGCCCTTCGAGGGGTCTTCGGTATAGACGACACCGGTGCTGGCGTCGGTCATGGTGCCGGCGACCTCGTCGTAGACGAGGTCGGAGAGGTAAAGGTAGGCGGCGGAACCGTCCGGGGTGCGAAGGCTTCCGTCGTTGGGGTCGTCGGAGACGGGCACCGCGAGGGCCGCGATGGTCTCCTGGTTGGCCACGATGTCGGCGAAGTTCAGCGTGGTGTAGCCGGGCAGCGCGATGGCCTGGCCGGACGCATCCGTCTCGGCATCCGTGACGGGCTCAAGCGGTGCGTCCGGGTTGCCGACGCTGATCTCGTGGTCGGGGTCGGTGACCAGGAAGCTGTAGGTGCCGGCCTGTTCGAGCACGGTGACGGCGTAGCTGGCCGAATCAGGCACGCGTTCCTGCGAGGAGAGGATCAGCGAGTTGACCGCGTCTTCTTTGGTGCTGTTGTGGCCGGTGCCGTAGTTGGTGAAGGCGATGTAGCCGGAGTAGCCGACGACGAAGATCTGGAAGATGATCAGGAAGATCAGGCCCGGCGTGAGGTACTTGGCCGGCAGGCCCTTGGCGCGGAAGTAGATCCAGTTGACGACGAGGGTGACCAGCAGCACAAGGCTGAAGACCAGCCAGTCCTGCTTGATGACGAGCACGAAGAGGGCGTAGACGCTGATCGCGTCGACGATGCCGAGCAGCAGGACCTTAACCAGCAGCACCTTGATACCGGCGGATGCGGCTTCCGCAATGCGGCTCGCCTGCCTGGAGTTCTTGGCGGCGACGATCTGGGCCCGATCGCGCTCGGTTCCGGGGAGGGTCATCATTCTCTGCTCTCTGCTTGCCTCAAGGCGCGGTGTGCCTGGCGGCGGGTGTCCGTGCGGGTAGCGCTGTGCTGCGGGTGTTGGGGTGCACCCGGCCCCTGGAGGCCGGACGCACCCCAACGGGGGTGTTACTGAATGGCGGCCGCGATGTCCGCGGTCATCTTCTGCCACAGCTGCACGGGGTCACCCTGGTTGCTGATGATCGCAGCCTCGGTGACGCCCCAGAACTGCCAGACCTTGCCCATCTGCGGGATGTTGGGCATGGGCACGGCGGAGGCGCCGACGGCGCCGAATCCAGCGGTGATCGGGTCGGAGCTGGCGGCGTCAAACGCGGCGGTCAGCGCCGGTGGGCGTCCTCCGACGTCGTAGAGCGCGGTCTGTACCTCTTCGCTGCCGATGTAGTTCACCAGGAACTCGTTCGCCGCGATGGCATTCTTGGTCTTGGCGCTCACCATGAAGCCCTGCACTCCCACGAAGGGCTGGGCAGCCTGGCCGCCGGCCGCCGGCACGGCGTCGACGGACACGTCGATACCGGCAGCCAGGGCGTCCGGAACGTTCCACGGTCCGGTCAAGAGGAACGGCGAGGCTCCGGCGTAGAACTTCTCCTTGGCGATGTCGCCGGTGAGGTTCACGCTCATGCGGCCTGCTGCGCCTTCTGCGGCGAGCCAGGTCGCGAATGCCTCTCCGCCGGCGTTGCCGACGGTGAGGTCCTCAGGGTTGTAGCTGCCGTCGGCGTTGGTGCCGAAGACCGGGGCCCCGAAGGAGGTCTGGAACGGGTACAGGTGATACGGGTCAGCCTCGGGGCCGATCTGCACGAGGTAGGGGAATTCGGTTCCTGCGGCGACACCGGCCGCGGTCATCTCGTCGAAGGTTGTCGGCGCGGTGGGCGCCAGCGCGGTGTTGCGCAGCAGGGCGATGTTCTCGATCGAGTACGGCACGCCGTAGGTCTTGCCCTCGTAGCTCATGGCGGTGACGGCGACCTGCTGGTAGCCGGCCGCGGTATCGCCGAGCTCGACGGGCTGCACCACACCGTTGCTCACGAAGTTGCCGAGCCAGTCGTGCGCGGCGATGGTGATGTCGGGGCCCTTGCCGGTGGGGACCTGGGCGATGAACTCTTCCTGGATCTTGGCGAAGTCCTTCTGCACCAGCTTGACCTTGACGCCGGATTCCTTGGTGAAGGCCGCAGCAGCGTCCTTCATGACGGCGGCGCGGTCGGCGTCCACCCACACAGTCAGTCCGCTGGAGTCGGCATCCGACGAGGAGCCGCTCGAGTTCGAACCAGCCGAGCAGCCGGCCAGGGCCAGGGACGCTGCGACGGCTATTGCGCCGGCGGCGAGCAGGCCATTCTTCTTCACCATCATTGGTGTGCCTTTCATAATCAACATTGACAATTTGTGCAAGCGTTTACATGTATACCTGCCATCTCACCGATTAGCAACCAAGTGTGCGGTTATCGACAGATCAAGTGCCACATCCACGGGCTGTGATTGTGGAAGCGCTTGCACGACCTTCAAAATGCCGTAGTCTGTCCGTCATGACAGGCACAGAGTGGTGGCGTAACGCCGTTATTTATCAGATCTACCCACGGTCGTTCGCTGACGCGAATGGCGACGGCATGGGCGACCTCGCCGGCATCCGCTCGCGGCTGCCGCAGCTCGCAGAACTGGGGGTGGACGCCATCTGGCTGTCCCCCTTCTACACGTCGCCGCAGCGCGACGCCGGCTATGACGTCTCCGACTACTGTGATGTCGATCCCCTCTTCGGCACCCTGGCCGACTACGACGCGATGCAGGCCGCCGCGCATGACCTGGGGATTCGGGTGATCGTGGACATCGTGCCGAACCACTCCTCAAGCGACCACCCGTGGTTCCAGGCCGCCCTGGCCGCCGGTCCCAGCAGCGAAGAGCGCGGCCACTACATCTTCCGCGACGGCCTCGGCGAGAACGGCGAACTTCCCCCGAACAACTGGGAGTCCGTGTTCGGCGGCAACGCCTGGACCCGCACGACCGACCCCGACGGTACCCCTGGCCAGTGGTACCTGCACCTCTTCGACGCCACCCAGCCCGACTTCGACTGGGACAACGAATGGGTGCGCGCCGAGTTCCGTGATGTGCTCCGCTTTTGGCTGGACCGCGGCGTCGACGGCTTCAGGGTGGACGTCGCCCACGGAATGATCAAGGCCAAGGGCCTGCCCGACTACACCCCACCCGTCGACGGCGGCAGCATGGGCGGCGCGACCACCGCACTTGAGCCCGGCGTCGTGGCTGAGCCCGTGGCGGGCGCCCCGTACTGGGCCCAGGACGGCGTGCACGACATCTACCGCGACTGGCGCCTGGTGATCGACGAGTACGACGGTGACCGCATCCTGGCCGCCGAAGCCTGGGTCGACCCGCTCGACCGGGTGGCGCAGTGGGTGCGTGCGGACGAGATGCACCAGGCGTTCAACTTCGCCTATCTGGAGACCCCGTGGCAGGCCAAAGCGCTCCGCAGCGTGATCGACGACTCGCTCGCCGCCTTCAGCTCCGTGGGTGCGCCCAGCACCTGGGTGCTCTCCAACCACGACGTCGTGCGGCACGCCTCCCGGCTCGCACTCACGGCCGACAACCTGCAGGGCCACGGCATCGGGCCGAACACCGTCGGCCTGCCGGACACCGCGGTCGGGTTGCGTCGCGCCCGCGCCGCATCCGCCCTGATGCTGTCGCTGCCGGGTTCCAGCTACATCTACCAGGGCGAGGAACTCGGGCTGCCCGAGGTCATCCACCTGCCCGACTCGTCGCGCGAGGACCCCACCTGGTTCCGCACCAACGGTGAGCGCTATGGCCGCGACGGCTGCCGGGTACCCATCCCGTGGGAGGGCGCCGCGCCGTCCTACGGCTTCGGGCCGAGTGCGAAGAGCTGGCTGCCCCAGCCCGCCGAATGGGCAACGCTGGCCCGCGACGCGCAGGCCGGCGTGGAGGGCTCGACCCTCGAGCTCTACTCCGATGCCCTCGCACTGCGCCGCGGGCACGAGCTCGGCCTCGGCTCGGTGGAGTGGTTGCCCTCGCCGAGCGCAGGCGTGCTCGTATTCCGCAACCGGAATGTCGTGGTGGTCGCCAACACCGGCGACCTGCCCGTCGAGCTGCCGGCCGGCGATGTGCTGCTTACCAGCGCGACCCTCACCGGGCGCACGCTGCCGGGTGACACCACGGTGTGGATGCAGGGCTGACACCCAGCCGGAACTCTCCAGTCGCCACTCCCCCCGCTCGCAGCGCGCTCCCAGCGAGTACCGATGCGGGGGATGGCAGACTCGAGGTGGTCACCGGCGTTCGCTGGGCCGTCGTTGATAGGGGAGCACTCGTGACCGACCATGATGTCGAATGGCCCAGTGACCTCCGGGATATCCGGACCGAGCTCACTCGGTTCATGATGTCGTACAAGTTCGCAACCGACGAGATGATGACGAAGGTCAACATCCTCAAGGAAGAATTCAGCGCGATCCACGACTACAGCCCGATCGAGCACGTCAGCCACCGGCTGAAATCGCCGGAGGGAATCCTCAAGAAGGCCAACCGCAAGGGTTACCCGCTCGACCTCGAGGGCATCCGCGAGAACATCCAGGACATCGCAGGCATCCGCATCACCTGCAGCTTCATCTCCGACACTTACCGGGTGCTCGAGATGCTCACCGGCCAGCGTGACATCACCGTGCTGCAGGTCAAGGACTACATCAAGAGCCCCAAGCCCAACGGCTACAAGAGCCTGCACCTGATCGTGGCGATCCCGGTGTTCATGTCCGACCGGGTGCAGCCCGTCACGGTCGAGGTGCAGATCCGCACCGTGGCCATGGACTTCTGGGCCAGCCTCGAGCACAAGATTTTCTACAAGTACGACGGCGCGGTGCCGGCCGCGCTCGTGGGCGAACTCAAGCAGGCCGCTGACGTGGCTAACCGGCTCGACATCGACATGGAGCGCCTGCACGACCAGGTCGTGTCGCTGGACGAGTCTGCCGAGCCCGTGGCGCCCCGGAAGTCCCGGCCCACCCAGCCCGCCGCGGACGGGCTCGCACCGTTCCCGCTCCCCCGGTCACTGCTCGAGGCCTTCCTCGCCAGGGCCGTCTGACCCTGCCCCTCACGGGTCTACGGGAGCGGGCAGCGCAAGCCGTAACCCCACGTTGATCGGGCCTGCCGAGATCCGCGGCGGGAGGTCCAACGACTTCGACCAACGAGGCAGAGCGCTAGTCGGTGTTGGCGTAGAGCCAGGCGAGCGGGTCGACCTTGGTTCCGGCGATTCCGCCGAGGCGGATCTCGAAGTGCAGGTGCGGGCCGGTAGACATACCGGTGGAACCGACCTTGCCGATGACCTGACCGACCTTGACGACGTCACCGGTCTTCAGCAGCATCGAGCCGTGGATCATGTGCGCATAGACGCTGGAGACCAGCTTGCCGTCGATCATGTGATCGATGATCATATGTACGCCGAGGCTGCCCTCACCGTCCTCGGCGAAGCTGACCACACCGTCGGCGATCGACTGGATGGGTGCTCCGACGCCGGGGTTGAAGTCCTGGCCGCCGTGGTTGACCGAGCAACCGGCGCAGTTGCGGTAGCCGAACTGGTCGCCCACGTGCACGCCGACCGCGAACGGCCACTGGATTGCTCCGTTCGGGTTGTTGCTGAACGAGTCTTCCATGCGGATGCCGCTTGCCGCAGCGACCTCGGCGATGGACTGCGACTCGTAACTGTCCTGCTCGACGGTGATGGTGTCGGTGCCGTTGGCCAGGTTGATGGTCTGGGCGGGCTCGGCGCCGCTCACGGGCTTGTTGGCCTCGAGGGCCGCGGCCTGCACGTCGCTGGAGGACAACAACGCGTCGGCAGGGATCGAGGTGGCGACGGCCATCAGCGCGATGAAGGACATCGCGATGATCGAACCACCCTTGGTGGCCAGCATGCGCATGCGGTGGTGGCCGGAGCGCGCCGACGCCGTACCGGGCTTGGCGGAGGACGGCAGCGCCCGGGTGCGGGGCACGTAGGTGGGCAGCGTGCTCTCAGGCTCGCGCGGCTCCGTGCGGGCCTCTGACGCCGCAGCGTCACCGTCGCCCGGCAACTCCTCGTCGCTCGCCTGCGTGGCGCGCAGCTGGGCGCGCAGGGCCGCGCGAGACGGCAGGATGATCGTCGTGGTCGTGGTGTTCGGGGAAACGTCGCTCGGGATCTGCTCGTAGGCCGGCTCGGCAGGCAGGGCCAAATCGCGTTCCTTGATAACAACGGCCTCGAGGTGAGGTTCGGCCAGTCCGGCACCGACAAGGAGGTGCGCCTCGGGCGACAACTCGGTCACGGCCTCGGGTTCCACGTGGGCGTCGGCAACAAAGTCGGCGGTTTCAGTGCCTGCGGGCTCGGTTACCGGTGTCGGTTCGGCGGCGAGCTCCGCGCGGCGCTCGAGCTCGCGCTGCTCGCGACGCGTGAGCGCGCGTCGCGGTGCGGCGGCCGCACGGGCCGACTCGGTCGAATCGGTGTGGCCGAGCTCGCTCTGTGAGAGGTCACTGGAGTCGGCTGCGGGGGCATCCGACAACGGGGTGTGACGTGACAAAGGACGGGTACTTTCGGCGCGTTAAGCAGGGCAAGAGGCTCGCGTTTTGACGTGAGCCAAAGTAACGAATAGATAAAGGCTAGCTTGCGGGGCGACGGATGGCCATTTGAAGTCGGCAAATCACACCCGAAAACGGGGTGCTTACCTCCCTGTGGAGGATGCGCGGAATGTGTCCGGCGTGATAGTGAATCGGGCGTCTGCCCCGCCATCGTGCGGGTGAGGCGCCGTCGCCGGCGCTCCGATTCTCAAATGTCGTCGTCCGCCATAAATTGCTCGAAAAGATTCGTGAGCAGCGGCTCGGCTGCCGCGTAGAGATCGGGCGCGGCCGCGATGAGAAGGTTGAGGCCTTCACGATCGGCGCCGAACGCACCCACGCGGGCTCCGGCCTCCGCGGCGACCAGGGCCCCTGCGGCGTGGTCCCAGGGGTGCAGTCCGCGCTCGTAGTAGAGGTTCAGCCGGCCGGCAGCAACCGAGCACAGGTCGAGCGAGGCTGCGCCCATCCGCCGCACGTCGCGGACCCGGCTGATCAGGCCGTGCAGCACCTGAGCCTGGCGGGTGCGGCGCACGGAGTCGTAGGAGAAACCAGTGCCGAACAGGGCCAACGACAGCGGCACCCCGCTCGACACCTGCAGCGCGCGTCCGTTCAGGTGCGCCCCGCCGCCGGCGCGGGCGGAGAATAGTTCGTCAATGGCCGGGTTGCGCACCGCGCCGGCCAGGGCTTTCCAGCTGGCCGGGTCGGGGTTACCCTCGACCACGGCGATGCTCACGGCGTAGCAGGGAATGCCGTAGAGGTAGTTGACGGTGCCGTCGATGGGGTCGACCACCCAGGTGAGCCCGGAGGTGCCCGCGCTGGCGGTGGACTCCTCGCCGTAGAAGCCGTCGTCGGGTCGCGCATCCGCGAGCAGGCCGCGGATGAGCGCCTCGGTCTCCCGGTCCGCGAGCGTGACCACGTCCTCCGGCGACGACTTCGACGCGGCGATCTGAACGCCTTCCGCTCGCCGGCGACGGGCGAGCTCTCCGGCGACCATCGCGGTCTCCTGGGCGAGGGCGAGCAGTTCGGTGGTAGCGGGAGCGGTCATCTGACCACGCTACGCCAGAGCGCACTCCGGCGGCAGAAGCACCGGCAAACAGCGCGTTAACGCACAAACGCGCCGGAAGTCCGGCGCGTTTGGATGGTGCAGGTGCTGCTGGTCTTGCCCCATTCTTGCTGTGGCGAGTGCGAGATTCGAACTCACGAAGGCTACGCCGTCTGATTTACAGTCAGATCCCTTTGGCCGCTTGGGTAACTCGCCAGTGCATACCCGGCCATATGTAGCCACGTGACCGGAGACGCTCAGACAGAATACAAGCCGAAGGGCCGAAGTGCGAAATCAGGGTGGGCGGCCAGTCGCCAAACCGGTGGATATGATCACTTCACACCCCTTCCAGCACGCCGATAAGGAACCCGAATGGTCGGAATCGACGAGGTCGCCCGCCGCGCGGGCGTCTCCACCGCCACGGTTTCGCGCGCCCTGAGCGGCAACGGCCACGTGTCGCCCACCACCCGGCTCAAGGTCAAGGCCGCGGCGCTCGAGCTGGGCTACGTGGTGTCGTCGAACGCGTCCAGCCTCGCGTCGGGCCGCATGAAGAACATCGGCGTGGTCGTCCCGTTCCTCAACAGGTGGTTTTTCTCCAGCGTCGTCGAGGGCGCCCAGAAGGAGCTGCTGCACAACGGCTATGACCTCACCCTGTACAACCTCACCGGCGGTGGCGACGAGCGGCGCAGCGTTTTCGAGCACTTCCTGCTGCGCCAGCGGGTGGATGCCGTGATCGCCATCTCCCTGGAACTGACCGAGAGCGAGGTGGCCAGGCTGCACGCGCTGGGCAAGCCGCTCGTGGGCGTCGGCGGCCCGATCACTGGCGTGCGCACCCTCACCATCGACGATGCGGCCGTGGCCCGGCTCGCGACCGAGCACCTGCTCGCCCTCGGCCACACCCGCATCGCCCACATCGGCGGCACCAAGGACTACGACCTCGACTTCCACCTGCCCACCAACCGGCGCTTCGGCTACGAGGCCGCCCTGGAGGCCGCCGGGTTCGGCGTGGCCCCCGAGCTGTTCCAACCGGCCGACTTCACCATCCGTGGCGGCTACCAGGCGGCGAAGCAGCTGCTGGGCAGCCCGCACGACCGGCCGACGGCGATCTTCGCCGCGTCGGACGAGATGGCGATCGGCAGCATCCTGGCCGCACGGGACCTCGGCCTGATCGTGCCGCGGGACGTCTCGGTGATCGGCATCGACGACCACGAACTGGCCGACTTCTTCGGGCTCAGCACTATCGCGCAGTTCCCGCAGGGCCAGGGCGCCAAGGCCGTGGAGATCCTGATGGACCAGCTGCACCCCGGCCAGCACGACCAGGCGGCGTTGAACACCCCGATGCCGTTCGAACTCATCGTGCGCTCGAGTACGGCGCGCCCCGGCGACTGATCGACGCCCCCGTCGGGCGGCATCCTGCCCTTCTCGGTAACATGGCTCTCATGGCAGATTCTACGTTCGACATCGTCAGCAAGGTCGACCCCATGGAGATCGACAACGCGCTCAACCAGGCTCACAAAGAGGTGGCGCAGCGCTACGACTTCAAGAACGTCGGGGCATCCATCGAGATGAGCGGCGAAAAGGTGCTCATGAAGGCGAACACCGAGGAACGCGTAAAGGCGATCCTCGAGGTGTTCGAGTCGAAGCTGATCAAGCGTGGCATCTCGCTGCGCAGCCTCGACGCCGGTGAGCCGTTCGCCTCCGGCAAGGAGTACCGGATCGAGGCCAGCATGAAGGCCGGCATCGACCAGGAGAACGCGAAGAAGATCAACAAGATCATCCGCGACGAGGGCCCCAAGGGTGTCAAGAGCCAGATCCAGGGCGACGAACTGCGCGTGAGCTCGAAGAGCCGCGACGACCTGCAGTCCACAATGGCCCTGCTCAAGGGCAAGGACCTCGACGTGGCCCTCCAGTTCGTCAACTTCCGCTAGTTCCCCTCCCGCGAGCCGTGAGTTAAGCCCCAAGATCTTCCGAGATGTGGGGCTTTTCTCACAGTTCGCGGATGGTCAGGGCGCGTACGCGTGTAACCATCGGGTCAGCGCGGCGTAGCCGGCGGCGTGCCCCTCGAGCACGGCGTTCAGCCAGGCCCTGGGCGCCGGGAAGCCGCGCGCCGGGCGCCAACGCGGCTCGTAGGACCATTCGCCGTCGAACTCGGCCGAGACCGAGCGGGTGTAGAAGCCCAGGTCCACCTGGGGCAGGGTCCCCAGCGGCTGCACGCGGGCGCCCAGCTGCACGAGAGGGGCGATGAAGGCCCGGCCCACCCCGCCGGCCTGGAACTCCAGCCACGGGCTGTTCAGCACGAGCGCCTGGGCCCGGCCGGGGTGCCTGGCCGCCCACAGGCTGAGGGTGAGGCCGCCAGTGGAGTGCCCCATCAGCACCAGCCGCCGCCGAGAGGGCCGTTCGGTGTTTTCGCCATGGCCCATCGCGGCGAGAGCGGCGTCGATGTCGGCGTCGTAGGTGGCCAGGTCGGCCACGAAGCCGGGCGTCTGGTACTCCCGCAGGCTGCGCCCGTACTTGCGCAGATCGAGTGCGTAGAACCGGGCGCCGAGACCGTGCCAGTGCTCGGCGAGCCCCGTCTGGAAAAAATAGTCCGACCAGCCGTGCAGGTAGAGCACATCGGTGCCGCGCGCCGGGGCGACCGGCGACACCAGGTCGGTCAGCGGCGGGCGGTGCCTCACCAGGGTGGCGACGACCTCCCCCTCTTCGTCGCTGCCGAGAGGCAGGGTGGCTGCCTGGTAGTCACTCCCCAGGATGTCTTCCTGCCACGCGACAACACGCGAGCCGTGAGCTAAGCCCCGAAATCGCTCATTTTTCGGGGCTTTTCTCACGGCTCGCGGCTTGACTACAGTTCGGCGGGGACGTTGGCCCGGGAAACCTCGACCATGTCGTGGCGTGGGACGACTTTGACGCGCACGCGGCCTTGCTCGGCGCCGAGCGCCAGCTCGTGCTGGTCGAGCCGGTGCCAGCCGTGGAGGTTGGTGTACTCAACGCCGCGGGCCTCGAGCAGGTCCACGATGCTCTGCTCATCCGGTGCCTCGGGTCGCCACCAGTTGCCGACGTCGTTGATCAGGTGACGCACGGTCTCCATCGCGTCGGACTTGGTATGACCGATCAGGCCCACGGGTCCGCGCTTGATCCAGCCGGTGGCGTAGACGCCGTACATCTGCTGGCTGGCGGTGCTGGACTCGAAGCCGGGCTCACCCTTCCAGAGCACCTGGCCCTCACGGTTGGGGATCACCCCGCGCTTCTTGTCGAACGGGACGCCAGGCAGCGAGGAGCCGTAGTAGCCGACCGCCCGGTAGATGGCCTGGATCGGCAGCTCGCGGATCTCGCCGGTGCCGACAACGCCGCCATGGCCATCAGGTGCGGTGCGCTCATACCGGAAGCCGCCCACGTGGCCGTTGCCGTCGTCGGTGACCTCAACCGGGCGGGCGAAGAAGTGCAGATGCAATCGGCGCGACGCCTTGCCCGTCTCGCGCTTGCGCCACTGGTTGAGCACCTTGTCGATCACGAAGACCTGCTTGTTGCTCGCCACCGCCGCGCGGGCGGCGTCGTCGTAGTCGAAGTCCTCGTCGTGAACGATGATGTCCACGTCGTTGAGTTCGCCGAGTTCGCGCAGCTCCAGCGGGGTGAACTTCACCGAAGTGGGGCCGCGGCGACCGAACACGTGCACATCCGTCACCGGCGAGGCCTTGAGGCCCTCGTAAACGTTGGCGGGGATCTCGGTGGGCAGCAGGTCGTCAGCGTGCTTGGCGAGCATGCGGGAGACATCCAGCGCCACGTTGCCGTTGCCGATCACGGCGACGGACTGCGCCTCGAGCGGCCAGGTGCGCGGCACGTCGGGGTGGCCGTCGAACCAGCTGACGAACCTGGCGGCGCCGTAGGAACCCTCAAGTTCGATGCCGGGGATGGGCAAGTTGGCGTCGTGCACGGCACCGGTCGCGAAGATGACCGCGTTGTAGTGCTTCTTGAGGTCGTGCAGGGTGATGTCGGTGCCGTAGCGCACGTTGCCGAACAGGCGGATGTCGCCGCGGTCGAGCACATCGCGGAGCGCGTTAATGATGCCCTTGATGCGCGGGTGGTCCGGGGCCACGCCGTACCGCACCAGTCCGTAGGGAGCGGGCAGGTGGTCGAACAGGTCGATCGAAACCTCGAAGTTCCGTTCGGCCTTCAGGAGGATGTCTGCGGCGTAGATGCCGGCGGGGCCCGCACCGACGATGGCCAATCGCAACTTGGTCATGGAAGCCTTTCTAGCTGGATCGCTCGACGATGGTCTCGGCGAAGCGGGTGAGCGCCTTCTTGACCGAGCCGTTCGGCAGCGGGGCAAGGGCGGCAACGGCATCACGGGCCCAACCGTGGGCCTCCGCGAGGGTCTGGGTGGTCACGTCGTGTTCCCGAAGCGCTGTGATGGCCGAGTCTGCGGCCTCGGTGGCCACGCCCTGGCTCTTCATCACATCGGCCTCGAGTCGGGCGACGAGCTCGGCGGCCCCCGCATCCGTGGCGGCCCGCTCGCGCAGGCGCAGCAGCGGCAGGGTGGCCACGCCGGCGCGCAGGTCGGTGCCGGGGACCTTGCCGGTCTCCTTCGGCTGCGGGGAGAGGTCCAGCACGTCGTCGATGAGCTGGAAGGCAACGCCGATCCGCTCGCCGAACTGCACGACGGGTTCCTCGAACTCCGCGGGGGCGTTGGAGAAGATGATGCCGGCCTGCGCCGCGGCAGCGATGAGGGAACCGGTCTTGTCGGCGAGCACCTGGATGTAGTGATCGACGGGGTCTTCACCGTCCTTGGGGCCGATGGTCTCGTGCAGCTGGCCCAGCACGAGGCGTTCGAAGGTGTCGCCCTGCAGCCGCACGGCGCGTTCGCCGAGTCGGCCCATCAGCTGGTTGGCGCGGGAGAACAGCAGGTCACCGGCGAGGATGGCGATGGAGTTGCCCCAGACCACCTGGGCGCTGGGTACTCCGCGACGCTTCTCGGCGTCATCCATCACGTCGTCGTGGTAGAGCGAGGCGAGATGGGTGATCTCGATGGCGGCGGCGGCCTTGATGACATCGGGTACGGTGCCGTCGCCGAGGTGCGAGGTGAGCAGCGCGAGCATCGGACGCACCCGCTTGCCGCCGGCATCGAGCAGGTACCGGCTCGTGACCGAAGCGATTTCGTCTGCGAACACGAGTTCGCCCAGCAGGGTCGTCGTGACGTTGTCCAACCCTGACTCGATGCTGGCCGCCAGACCGCGGTCGGCGGAGGTGGAGAAGATGCGATCGCTCAGGCCCAGCTGCGACGTTACCGACGGGCTCCGGCGGGCCACGGGGGCGGTCAATTTCACTCTGTCAGCCTAACTATCGGATCTGGGAGTTTCAGGAGGTTGTTTCGGGGGCGTCGGCGGTCTTGATTCCGCGGTGCAGAGCCACGATACCGACAGTGAGGTTGCGGTACGCGACGGCGTCGTACCCGGCGTCGCGGAGCCAGGCGCTGAGCGTGGGCTGGTCCGGCCAGGCTGCGATCGATTCACCCAGGTAGTCGTAGGCCTCGGCGTTGGAGGAGGCCAGCTTGACGATGCGCGGCATCACGTGGTTCAGGTAGGCGAAGTAACCCAGCTGGATCGGCGTGAACGGCGGGGTGGAGAACTCGCAGATGACCACCCGGCCGCCGGGCTTGGTGACCCGGTAGAACTCGGCGATGGCCTTCCTGGGCTCGACGACGTTGCGCAGCCCGAACGAAATGGTGACGGCGTCGAACTCGCCGTCCTTGAACGGCAGTTTGGTCGCATCCGCCTGCACGAACTCCACATTGGGGTTGTCGCCGTGCCGCTCACGGCCGACCTTGATCATGCCCTCGGAGAAGTCGGCGGCCACGACATGGGCGCCGGTGTGCGCCAGCGCCACGCTCGAGGTGCCCGTGCCGGCGGCGATGTCGAGAATCCGCTCGCCCGGTTGCGGGTTGACGGCCCGCGTGGTCGCGACGCGCCACAGGGACGCATTGCCCACGGACAGCAACGCGTTGGTGCGGTCGTAGTGCGTCGAGACCAGATCGAACATGGCTGCGACCTGTGCTGGCTGCTTATTAAGATCTGCTCTACTCACCCGCCCATTCTAGATTGCGCTGGGCCGCAGACCGGGTATCCGCGGGCGCGGGCGTAGGGTAGACGAGTGAATGCGCCCGCTCTAACGGTTGAAACCTCCCCGATTGCCGACATTCGCCAATTGATCCTGTTGCTCGACGAGCGCACGCCGCTGCTCTGGATGCGCCGCAATCAGGGCCTCGCCGGTTTCGGCAGCGCACTGCGCCTCGAGTTTTCCGGGCCCACCCGGATGACGGATGCCGCCGCCGCGTGGCGCGACGTCGTCGCGGCCGCCACGGTCACAGACCCGCTCGCCCGCACCGGGACCGGGCTTCTGGCTTTCGGCACCTTCGCCTTCGACGACTCCTCCAGCCAGACCAGCGTGCTGATCGTGCCCGAGTTGATCGTGGGCCGCGAGGACGGCCAGTGCTGGGTCACCCGGATCTGGCCCACCGGCCAGGCCGCTCCCGAGACTCCGCTGGCCATGCGCCCGCTCGGCGACGAGTACCGCATCTCGCTCCTGCCCGGCGCGTTGAAGCCGGCCGGCTACCGCGACGCGGTGGCGGCCGCCGTTGCGCGCATCGGCGCCCAGGACCTGAGCAAGGTGGTGCTGGCGCGCGACCTCGTCGGCCACCTGCCGGCCGAGTCCGACCTGCGCCGGCTGCTGACCGAGCTGGCGCTGGGGTACCCGGACTGCTGGACCTATGCCGTCGACGGCCTCGTCGGATCCAGCCCGGAGACCCTCATCCGGGCGGACCACAACGAGGTCAACGCCCGGGTGCTCGCCGGCACCATCTCCCGCGGGGCGGATGCGGCGGCCGACATCGAGGCCGCGCTCGCGCTGGCCACGTCGAGCAAGGACGGCGACGAACATGAGTTCGCCGTGCAGAGCGTGCTGGCCGCGCTGCGCCCGCACACCTCGGTTCTCACGACCAGCGAGATCCCGTTCACGGTGAAGCTGCCGAACCTGTGGCACCTGGCCACCGACCTCGAGGGCACCCTGAGCGACGGCTCCACGTCGCTCGACCTCATCGCGGCAATGCACCCGACCGCGGCCGTCGCCGGCACGCCAACCCGGGAGGCGCTCGCGCTCATCCGCGAACTCGAACCCTTCGACCGTGGTCGCTATGCCGGGCCGGTGGGCTGGGTGGGCGCCGACGGCGACGGCGAGTGGGCCATCGCGCTCCGCTGCGCGCAGGTCTCCCCCGCCGGGGACGTCACGGCCTACGCCGGCTGCGGCATCGTGTTGGATTCGGTTCCCGACCGCGAACTGGCCGAGACCAAGATGAAGTTTCGCCCCGTGGTCGAGGCCTTCGGCTAGCAGCCGCCCAGACATCCGCGGGCCGGCCGCAGACTGCGCCTATCCGGGCAGGTTGTTGACCTGGGTCACCATGGAGACGACCACGATCACGTCGACCACGATGTTGGTCAGTACGGCCAGGATCGAGAGGATCAGGGCGGTCAGGCCCAGCTCCGGACGATTCGAGCGACGCCTCGCCACGAGGCCGAGGGTCACGCCGGTGGTGCCGAGGATCAGGCCCAGCACGGGCATCCAGCCGCCGAGGAAAGCGACGACGCCAATTATCATGGCGGACACCGCGAGTGTGTCGGCGCGGGCGCGGGCCGGTGGGAAGGCGGCCGGTGCTGGTGATGCGGTTCTACCGGGCATGGCGCGCTCCTTGGCCGTTCCCGCACATCTGGCAGGGAATGAGAGCAACGGTACCAAACCCGCCAACGCCCCGCACCGCCGCCTCCCGGGGAGAGTGCAACAGAAGAGGCCCGTCTCCGCAGCTAGCGGGCCAGGGGTACCTCGACGAGGATCGGGCCGCTGGCCGGGGCAGTGAGCGCCGATTCGAGGGTGCTGCGGGTGGCGGCGCGCGTGTAGTCCCAGCCGTAGGCGGTGGCGAGGGCCTCGAGGTTCACCTGATGCGGGGTGAAGAGCACCCTGTCGATGGCGGACGGGGCGGCCGTGGCCGCCACCTCGAGACCGTCGAAGATGGTGCCGCCGCCGTCGTTGCCCACGATCACCTGCAGCCGCGGCCGCACCTCACCGGGCGCGATCAGCAGTGAGCCGACGTCGTGCAGCAGGGTCACGTCGCCGACGAGCAGCCGGGTCGTGCCCGTCGAAAGCGGATGCGCACCCGCCTGGCTGGCCAACGCGATGCCCAGCGCCGTGGCGATGGTGCCGTCGATGCCGGCCAGGCCCCGGTTGGAGTGCACGGGGATCTTCTTGCCGGTGACCCGGGTGTCCAGCTCGCGGATCAGCCTGGATGCGCCGAGCACCAGGCGGTCGTGCGGCCAGGACGCGCGCCAGACGGCGTCGGCGAGGATCGCCCGGGTGACCGGTGCCCTCATCGCGGCGAACTCAGCCTTGGTCATGCCGTGGGCACCGAAAGCCGGGGCGTCGAGCTGGGTGTCCTGGGCCAGGATGTTCCTGCTCGCCATCACCCACCTGCCCGCCCAGGCCCGGGCCTCGCGAGTGCCCGCAACGGCGATCGCCGTGTCGGAGGCGACGACGGCACGCTCGAACCTGGCAACCCGGTGGCCGGGGTTGTACCACTCGAGACCTGCGGGGGCCACGACGATGGTCTCCACGTCATCGCGCAGCACGAGCGCCGGGATCTCCCGGCTGAGAGTGGGGTGGCCGAACACGATCACGCGCTGCACCTGGCCTCCGAAGTCGGCGTGCCCGAGCAGTTCGCGGTAGGCCACGACAAGGTTCGGGCCGAACCTGGCACCACTGGAGACCTCGGCGATCAGCGGCCAGCCGGCGAGACGGGCGAGCTCCTCCGCGGCCGGCCCGGCACCCGCGCCGGCCACGACGACGGTGCGGGGACCTGGCGGCAACGCAAGCGGCGGGCCGGCGTTGACAGCGGGCGCCGCCGCATCCGGCCGGCTAGGCGACGCATCGGCGGCGACGGCTGCGAGGTCGACGGCGGCCGACAGCGGCTCGCGGAACGCCAGGTTCAGCTGCACGGGTCCGGGGTTGTTCGTCTGGGTACCCAGCGCCGTCGCGTACGCAAGCCGCGCCAGGGCGGTCGCGGCTTCGGACTCCCCCACGGTTCCGTCGGGGGCGGCCACGTCCGTGCAGAGGCGCACGGCCCCGGCGAAGATGCCCGGCTGCACCGTGGTCTGGTTCGAGCGGATGCCCCGCAGCTCGGCCGGCCTGTCGGCGGTGAGCAGGATCATGGGCACCACGGAGTGGTGTGCCTCGAGTACCGCGGGGTGAAGGTTGGCCACGGCGGTGCCGGAGGTGCAGACCACGAGCGCGGGGCGCCCGCTCTCGATGGCAAGCCCGAGCGCGAGGAACCCGGCGCCGCGCTCGTCGATACGCACGTGCAGGCGCAGCAGGCCGAGGCGTTCGAATTCGGCAGCGGCCAGGGCCAGCGCCTGGGACCGTGACCCCGGGCTGAGCACGATGTCGCGCACGCCGAGGCTCACGAACTCGGCCAGCAACGCCACGCTGAAGTCGGTGGCGGGGCTGCTGGCCGCAACCTGATGCACGGGTGCCGTGTCAGGCGGGGTGGTCGAACCGATGTCCTCGGTGGTCTCAGGCATCCCGTCGGCCCGGCTGGTCGCCCTCACCGGGTTCGGTTTTCTTGGGGTCGACTCCGGCGGTGCCGGGACGGGGCGCCTCGTCGGCCGGCGGGTCCATCTTGTCGAAATCGGCCAGTTCCTGCTCGAGATCGCGGATGCGCTGGTCCTGGTCCTTCACGCGGTCCAGACCACGCAGAAAGTCAGGGTCGTCGTCGGGGGCCATCGACCGGGTGACCCTGCCGCCGGGGTTGGCGGTGTTGCTGCGGCGGCCGCGGCCGATCACCAGCCACAGGACGGCGCCGAGAACAGGAAGCAGGATGATCATCAGGATCCATGCCCACCGGGGCACGCCACGTATGCGATTGCGGTCGAACAGCGCGCAATCCACCACTGCATAGACGGTGAGAATGACGACAACGACTCCGAGGCCGAACAACAGGCGGAACATACGGCCAATTGTAGGCCGGTCAGCCGAGAGATCGGTGAGTACTCACAGCGGCACGGTTTAAGCTGCAGGTATGAAAGCTGTTCCAGCCTGGTTGGTGTTCACCGTGCTCCGAGTCCTGATGTTCGCCGTGCCGTTCGTGATCCTGTCGCTGCTGGGCATCGAGGGCTGGTTGGCGGCACTGCTCGCCGCCGTGATCGGCCTGTGCCTGTCCTACATTTTCCTTCGCGCCCGGCGCGACACCGTGGCCCGCGGTCTCTACGCCGTGCGGCACCGCGACAAGGAACCTGTGCACCCGGACGCCGAGTCCGAGGACGCCGCGGTCGACCGCGCTGAGGCCGGCCACACCCCGCCTGCGCCCTGACCCTCCGCTGAGCCGGCAGCACGCCGCTCTGTTGTGAGGTTACAGGGCGAAGGCCAGCCCGAGCAGGATGCCGTAGAGCAGCGCCGCCAGGCTGGTGAGCTTGAGCGCCAGGATCAGTTCCTTGGCCGTCTTCGCGGTCGCCACGATCAGGCAGGCCGGCAGCACCAGCAGCAGCACGAAGAAGGTGAACCAGGCCAGCGGGTAGAACAGCGCGAAGAAGCCCGCGATGGCGAAGGGCACCAGCAGGAACACGCAGAACACCACACGGGAGGCCCTGGCGCCGATCCACACGGCGAGGGTGCGCTTGCCGGCCACCTTGTCCGGCTTGATGTCGCGCAGGTTGTTCACCATCAAGACGCCGCAGGCGATCAGGCCGATGGCCACGGCGCTCAGCCAGCTCTCCACGTTGACGGTGCCCACCTGTACGTAGGTGGTTCCGGTGGTGGCCACCAGGCCGAAGAAGACGAACACGAAGAGTTCACCCAGGCCCAGGTAGCCGTAGGGCTTCTTGCCGCCGGTGTAGAACCAAGCCGCCACGATGGCCAGGGCTCCGACGGTGAGCAGCCACCAGTATTGGCTCACGACCACGAGCACCAGTCCGGCGACGGCGGCGACGCCGAAGAAGGCCAGCGCCACGGTCAGCACGGCGCGGGGTTTGGCGGCTCCACCGCCGGTGAGGCGGGCCGGGCCGACCCGGTGGTTGTCGGTGCCGCGGATGCCGTCGGAATAGTCGTTCGCGTAGTTCACGCCGATCTGCAGGCTCACCGCCACCACCAACGCGAGCAGTGCCCGCACCCAGTGGAACTCGCCGGCGCCACCGGCCACGACGGCGGCTCCCGTTCCCAGCGCCACGGGTGCGACGGCCAGAGGCAGGGTGCGGAGGCGCGCGCCGGAGATCCAGTCGCCGGCTGTGGCCGGTCCGCTGCGTCCGGGTCCGGTCATCGCACCGTTCTTCCGGGCTGGATTGCCCGACTTCGCCGAGTTCCTGTGCCCGACCGGTGCCGCGTTCCGGGCACCGTTCTGGCCGGTCTGACGGGATTTCTGTTGTTTCGGCTCGTTCGGCCGCGCTCCATTAGCCACGCCATCATGTTACTGGCCGCGTCCGGGTGCCCGCCGGGCTCCCCGGCATCCGGTACGGCCGCCGCCTCAGCGCGCGATCAGCGCTTCCAACGCCTGCCGGTCCGGCTTTCCGGAGGCCAGGAGCGGGATGGTCTCGACGGTCACGATGCGAGCGGGGCGGGCGGCTCGGCCCAGAGCCGAAGCTGCGGCGGCGCGCACGGATTCCAGCGCCGGCGCCACGGTCGCGGCCAGCACGACCACCGGCGCCTGCCCCCAGACAGGGTCGGCCGCGCGCACGACGAAGGCCTCGCCCAGGCCGGGAAGGGTGCGCACCAGGGTCTCGACGGCATCCAGCGACACCTTCTCGCCGCCGGAGACGATCACGTTGTCGGCCCGGCCGGTGACGCTCACGGTGCCGTCGGCGGCGACCGTGCCCAGGTCGCCCGTGCGGTACCAGCGCACGCCCTGGTCGTCCAGGAATCTGTCGCCGGTGCGCTCCGCGTCGTCGAGGTACCCGTCGGAGAGCACCGCACCGCTGATCTCGAGCTGACCGTCGACGGCGCGCACCAGGGTGTTGCCGATCGGGACGCCGTCGTACACGCAGCCGCCGGCGGTCTCCGACGACCCATAGGTGCGCAACACCCGGATCCGGTGCCGTGCGGCCCGGTCGATCAGAGCCGGGGCGACGGCCTGGCCGCCCACGAGGATGCCGGTGAACCGGCGGAGCACGGCCAGGATCGCCGGGTCGGCGTCCGCGGCATCCAGCAGCCGGGCCAGCTGCACGGGCACCAGCGAGGTGAAGCGCAACGGTTCGGCGAGGCGGCCGGCATACTCGGCGAACACAACCGGGTCGAAGTGACCCGGCGGAAGCAGTACGGGCTCGGTGCCGGCCGCGATCGACCGCACGAGCACCTGTACCCCGGCGATGTAATGAGCGGGCAGGGCCAGCAGCCACTGACCGTCGCCGCCGAGGGCGACGCTCGATGCCGCCGCGGAGGCTAGCAACGCGTCGGTGCTGAGCATCACCCGCTTGGGCGCGGCCGTCGAGCCCGACGTTTCGATCACCACGGCCACGCGGCGCGGCACAAGCCCGAGCCAGTCCCGGCCGGAGCCGGTTCCGTTCTGGGCCGAAGGCGCCGGCAGCAGCGCGTCGCCGGTGGCGGAGAGCGCCAGGCGCAACTCTGCCAGCAGGTGCAGCGGATCCCCGACGGGAACGACGCGAACGGGCCTCACCGCATCTCCTAGAACTGCCAGGGGTACGGCGACCAGTCCGGTTCGCGCTTCTCAAGGAACGAGTCCCGGCCCTCGACGGCCTCGTCGGTGCCGTAGGCCAGGCGGGTGGCCTCCCCCGCGAAGACCTGCTGCCCGACCATGCCGTCGTCCACCGCGTTGAAGGCGAATTTGAGCATGCGGATGGCCGTGGGCGACTTGGTCAGAATGGTGCGCGCCCAGTCCAGCGCCTCGTTCTCCAGCTCGGCGTGCGGCACGACGGCGTTGATCGCCCCCATCTCGAAGGCGCGTTGGGCGGAATACTCCCGGGCGAGGAAGAAGACCTCCCTGGCCGCCTTCTGGCCGACCTGGCGGGCGAAGTAGGCGCTGCCGTAACCTCCGTCGAAGGAGCCGACATCGGCATCCGTCTGCTTGAACTTGCCGTGCTCGGCGCTGGCGATGCTGAGGTCGCAAACCACGTGCAGCGAGTGCCCGCCGCCGGCCGCCCAACCCGGGATCACGGCGATGACGACCTTGGGCATGAATCGGATCAGGCGTTGCACCTCGAGGATGTGCAGGCGACCGCCCCTGGCCTTGTCGATGCCGCTGGCGGTCTCGCCCTCACCGTACTTATAGCCGTCCCGACCGCGGATGCGCTGGTCGCCTCCCGAGCAGAACGCCCAGCCGCCGTCACGCGGGCTCGGTCCGTTGCCGGTGAGCAGCACCACACCGATGTGCGGATTGGTGCGGGCATCCTCGAGGGCGGCGTAAAGCTCGTCTACGGTTTGCGGCCGGAAGGCGTTGCGCACCTCCGGGCGGTTGAAGGCCACGCGGGCGATGCGGCCGGTGAGGTCGTGGTGATAGGTGATGTCGGCGAGAGCGCCGAAGCCATCCACCGAACGCCACTGGGTCGGGTCGAAGATCTCTGAAACCAGGTCGGGCATGGCTTCAGCCTACGCGGCAGGTTCTGGCTGCGGGGTAGGCGGAAGGGTCGGTCGGACGCCTGGGACCGCTCACACAACATGAGGGCTCTTCAGGTGTACCTCCTCGGCGTCGTCCCCGTCAACCCCTTGAATGGGCCAGACGCCGAGTTGTGTACTTATCTCACCCGAAAGACCTGGAGGTGGTCATGTTTCACAACAGCCCCTCGGCACCCGACACCGCGTTACCCAAACACGCATCCGTCACCAGCGCCGAAACCCACACTGCTCCTGTCCTGACACCGATATCCAACGGCACCGTCGAGAGTTCAGCCGTTGCCCTCGCGGACGTCGAGATCACCGAACTCTCCCCCACGGAATGGCGGGTCGCGGACCATGCCATCGAGCAGGACGACCCGACCGCCTTGCTCGGCTTCATCCAGATCGTCGGCAGCGCCTTCGAGGTGACCAACCTCGGTCGCCCACGGGAACGTGCCTACTTCACTTCTTTTGACCGTGCAACAGCCAGTCTTCTCACCCGGGGGGTCCTCGCATGACAACCATCGTTCAGACGCCCATCGCCCGAGCAACCGCTCGCACCAGGACCCAGGCCCCGGCAGCGCCGCCGGCTGAGTCCACCCCATCGTCGTATTCGCCGTCGGCCGCCGCCAGTGCCGCGGCCACCTCCCGATACAGCCGGGCGTCCACGGATGCCTTCGGCGACTACCTGCGCCGCATCGGCAAGGGCCCCCTGCTCTCCGCAGAGGACGAGGTGGATCTGGCCCGCAAGATCGAGGTCGGACTGTTCGCCGAAGAGAAGATGTCCCGCGCCGAAGCTGAGGGCACCGCAGTGAACCCCGAGCTCAAGCGGGAGCTCACCTGCCTGGTCTTCGAGGGCCGGCGGGCGAAGAACCACTTCATCGAGGCCAACCTGCGTCTCGTAGTGAGCATCGCCAAGCACTACTCAGGTCGTGGCGTCCCGATCATGGACCTCGTGCAGGACGGCAACATCGGCCTCGTGCGGGCGGTGGAAAAGTACGACTTCATGACCGGCTTCAAGTTCTCCACCTACGCCACCTGGTGGATTCGCCAGGCCATCCACCGCGGCATGGCCGACAAGTCGCGCATGATCCGCATTCCGGTGCACACCGCCGAGAAGCTCAACAAGATCAAGCGCATCCGCCGGGACCTCACGAGCACACTCGACCGGGAACCGACGCTCAAGGAGATCGCCGAGCTGTCACAGATCGCGGTGCGCGACGTGTCCCGCCTGCTGCAGTACGACAACGAGCCCATCTCGCTGCACGCCCCGGTCGGCGACGGCATCGGCGACATCGCCGAGCTGATCATCGACGACGATCTACCCCAGCCCGACGAGTGCGCCACCATCACGCTGCGAGCGGCCGACATCACGTTTTATCTCGACGCCCTGCCCGACCGGGAACGGTCCATCCTCACGGCCCGCTTCGGTCTCACAGGTGAGGAGCCGCGCACCCTCGACCAGATCGCGGTAATCCAGGGCGTGACGCGGGAGCGGGTCCGGCAGATCGAGAAGCGGGCTTTGGCCCTCCTAAAGGTGCCACGACTCGAGCGATATCTCAGGGACTAGAAGCGAAAACCGGCGTAGCGTAACACTTACCCCTATCAACGGAGTGGTGCAATGGGCAAGCTGACGTACGATTCGAGCCTCACGGCGGATTTCGATGATCGGGTGCTCGCGCACATCCAGGTGGTAATCGGTGCCAAGCTACGCCGGGGTGAATGCTTCTACTTCACCTGGCGTGACGACCCCCAGGGGGGTGACGGACGGAGCACCATCTGGATGCATCCCAGCATCCCGCTGGCCTACAAGTACTTCGGCGGCCGTTCACCCAGCCTCAACCGCGACTGGATCGAAGCGCTGATGCTGACCGCGAACTCATCGGGCGGCCTGCAGATCGTGCCGGAGCCACACCGGCTGGGATCAACGTCCAACGGTAAGGACGACTCGTGACCCGCATCGACATCGTCTACGGCGGCAAACCGTACACGCTCGGAGACCGCACGATCGAGTCGCTACGAGCCGAGATCTCCAATGCAGCGGCGGCTGGCGTGCCCACCTGGCTTCGGGTCAACAGCGGCGCCGGGCGCTATCAGGATGCCTACCTGCTCATCTCTCCAGGCACCGCGATCGCCATCGTGGACGTGCAGCCCAACCTCCCGGACGTCATGCTGACCCCCGAAGAGACCTTCGTCGCCGATTCCACCGAATGAGCAGGCCAGGGGCGGACCCGCGGATGCTGGCACACTAGAGCCATGCTCCCTTCATTGCACGACGTGCTCGCCACCGCCCGCGTGGTCGACCTTCCCCTCGTCACCGGTTTCCGCGGTCTCACCAGCCGTGAAGCCGTGCTGATCGAAGGACCGGCCGGCTGGACCGAATTCTCCCCCTTCGTGGAATACGACGACGAAGAGGCTGCGGCCTGGCTGCGGGCGGCACTGGAGTTCGGTTGGGAAGAGACCCCGGCCCTTCGGCGAGACCGGGTTCCGGTAAACGCGACGGTGCCGGCTATCGACGCCGCCGACGTGCCCGCGCTACTGGCCCGGTTCCCCGGCTGCCGCACCGCCAAGGTGAAGGTCGCCGACCCCGGCCAGACCCTTGCCGAAGACGTTGAGCGGGTGCGGGCGGTGCGCAAGGCCCTTGGCGCAGAGGGACGCATCCGGGTGGATGCTAACGGGCTCTGGAACCTCGACGAGGCCGAGCACGCGATCCACGCGCTGGCAGAGTTCGACCTCGAGTATGTCGAGCAGCCGTGCGCGAGCATCGACGAACTCGCCGAGATCCGCCGTCGTACCGATTACCTCGACCTGCCGATCGCGGCCGACGAGAGCGTGCGCAAGGAATCCGATCCCCTCCTGGTGTCGCGCTCCGGCGCTGCCGACCTCCTGATCGTCAAGGCGGCGCCCCTCGGCGGCATCCGCGCGGTCCTCGCGATCCAGGCCGAGACGGGACTGCCGCTCATCGTCTCCAGCGCCCTCGACACCTCCGTGGGCATCTCGATGGGCGCCTTCCTGGCAGCGGCGCTGCCCGAGCTCGACTACGACTGCGGCCTGGCCACGGCGTCGCTGCTGGCCGCCGATGTCACCCACGAGCCGCTGCTGCCGGTCGATGGCAGCATCCCGGTGCGCCGGGTGGTTCCGGATGCCGACCTGCTCGACACCTACGCCGCGACACCCGAACGCCGTGACTGGTGGCTCGCCCGGATCACCCGCACGTACGCCCTGCTCGCCGACTAGCGGGTCGCACGCACGTCACGAGGTCTCGACAAGCTCGACCTCCGATCGGGCGCGGCGCGCGCAAGCCACCGAACTCAGCGAGGTCGGCCTGCGATCGGGGCGCGGACGGCGTTGTGGGCTAGAGGCCAGAGTAGGCGTGCAGGCCCTTGAAGAAGACGTTCACGACACCGAAGTTGAACATCACGGCGGCGAAACCGATGATCGCCAGCCACGCCGACCGCGATCCGCGCCAGCCGCGGGTGGCCCGCGCGTGGATGTACCCCGCGTAAATCACCCAGATGATGAAGGTCCACACCTCTTTGGTGTCCCAACCCCAGTACCGACCCCAGGCCCGCTCGGCCCAGATCGAGCCGGCCATGAGGGTGAAGGTCCACAGGATGAAGCCGATGATGTTGGTGCGATAGGCCAGATTCTCCAGGGTCACCGCCGCCGGCAGGGTCTTCAGGAACTTGAGCCGGCCGGGCTTGTCGGTGCCCACACGGTCCTCGCGGCGGAACTGCAGCAGCTGCACGAACGACAGCGCGAACCCGAGGGCGAAGAATCCAGTGGCGAGTGACGCCACGAACACGTGGATGACCAGCCACACCGACTGCAATGCCGGCGGCAGCGGGGCGACCTCGACGTAGTACTGCTGCGCGATGCCGAGCAGGATCAGGACGAGTCCGGTGACGAAGGTGCCGAGGAACCGCAGGTCGATGCGGGTGAGCAGGAACAGGAACACCGTGACGATGAGAAGCGTGCCGGTCATGGCGAACTCGTACATGTTGGCCCACGGCACCCGATCGGCGGCGATGCCGCGCAAGACGGTGGCGACGAGCTGCAGGGCCCAGGCGAGCACGGTCAGGGAGACACCCACCCGCAGGCTGGCGGAGCGGCCGTACGGCGTGGCCGCATCGTTGGCCATCCGGGCGCTGATGCGGGTAAGAGTGCTGGTGCCGCCGGCGGAACCCACGGCGGCGGCCTCGCCCGCTTCGGTTTTGGCGGACTCGGTGTCTGCCGCGTCCACCGCAGAGCTGCGCTTGGCCAGATCGATCGAGAAGGCGATGAACGCCACCGCGTAGACGGCCATGGCCGAGTACAGGCTGAGGATCGAGAGCTCGTTCAGATTCACTTTTACAGCCTAAGCGGGTTCGACGGGGGAAACGACCCGGGCGGAGCGTTTCAGCAGGGCGGCATGCCGGTCGGCCAGGGTGGTGACAGCCGACTCGAGCGCCGGGTCCTCTCCGCGAGCGAGGCCGGCGTATTCGAGCAGCACCGAGCCATCCGCCTGTTCGATGGCCTTCACCCAG
Source organism: Cryobacterium adonitolivorans (assembly GCF_004402695.1). GTDB lineage: Bacteria > Actinomycetota > Actinomycetes > Actinomycetales > Microbacteriaceae > Cryobacterium > Cryobacterium adonitolivorans. Next base: position 115,147 of record NZ_SOFL01000028.1, read on the forward strand.
AGCCGTCGGCGCGGCACGAAGAGCGACGTGAGCAGACCGCCGAGCACGAGCACCGCGAACAGCAGCACCCAGCCCTGAGTGGGGTCGTGGTGGATGTCGAACGACGCGAACCGCGGCACCGAACCTGAGTAGTCCCCGTCGGCGGCGTCCGGCGTGGCGTTCTCGAAGGTCACCGAGCCCAGCCCGTTGGGCAGTTCCTGGGTCTCGCCCGGCTTGAGCTCGAGCGGCTGGATGTCGCTCGTGCGGGTGGCCAGCGGCTCCATGGTGTCGGTGTCGAGGGAGTAGACCGAGGTGGGGACGCCGTCGTCGAGGCCGAGGTCGCCCGCGTAGACGTTGAGGGTGAGCACCGGGTACTCGAGGTCGGGGAAGCTGGAGAAGTACGACCCGGTGCTGCTCTCGTCCTGGGTCGGGTAGAAGAAGCCGACCAGGCCCACCTGCTCTTCCAGGCCGTCCGGCACCTTAACGATGCCCAGCGACGTGAGGTTGGCGTCCTGCGGCAAGAACGGCACGGAGTCGGTGAACACCACGGTGCCCTCCGGGTCCTTCACCGTAATGGTGGGCGCGTAGCCGTTGCCGAGCAGGTAGACGCTGGTGCCGCCGGTGCGAAGCGGGTCGTTGACCCGCACCGCGCCGGCTTTGGCGTCGCCGCCGCGCGGGGTGACGGTGACGCCGGCGGTGAAGTCGACGGGCTGACCGAACGCCTCGAGGTTCGCGGTCTCGTAGCTCACATCGAAGTCGTCGAGGGTGAGCGTGTAGGGGTCCAATTCTGTGTCGTCGAAGAACCGGCCGGGGTTGAACGAGTCGTAGGCCAGCAGAGTGTTGACGAAGGTCTGCCCCTCCACGAGCACCCGTTGGCCGGTGAAGCCGAAGCCGCTGCCGAAGCCGACGACAAGGAGCAGTCCGACCAGGGCGGAATGGAAGACCAGGTTGCCGGTCTCGCGCAGGTAGCCGCGCTCCGCCGACACCGAGAATTCCGTGGGGCTCTCGAACAGGGCCACGCGGTAGCGGCCCTGTTTAAGCACGGTGCGGGCAGCGGCGACGGCGGTGGCGGCATCCGTGCCGGCCGGAGCGGTGCGGCTCATGAAGCCGGCCAGCCGGCCGAGGCGGGCGGGGGTCTTGGGCGGTTTTGCGCGCAACGCCTGCAGGTGGTGCTTGGTGCGCGGGATGACGCAGCCGATCAGCGAGACGAACAGCAGCAAGTAAATGGAGGAGAACCAGGCCGAGGAGTACACGTCGAACGCCTGGATCGTGTCCAGCACCGGCGCGAGGTCGGGGTTGTCGGTGAAGTACTGGGTGACGCCGTTCGGGTCTGAGCTGCGCTGGGGCACCAGCGAGCCGGGCACCGCCGCGATCGCGAGCAACAGCAGCAGGAACAGGGCGGTGCGCATGCTGGTGAGCTGGCGCCAGAACCAGCGCAGGGTGCCGACGAAGCCGAGCTTGGGTTGGGTGATCCCGTCGCCAGAGGGGACCGGCGCGGAGTCGATGTGGTCAGATGGCCGGGACATAACTGCCAATCACCCCTTGCAGGTTCAGGAGCCAGGCATTCCATAAGCCGCTCACCATGAGCACGCCGATAACGATCAGGAGCACGCCGCCGAACAGGTTGATCGCCCGGATGTGACGCTTGAGAAAGGCTACGGCCCCGGTGGCCCAGTTCAGGCCCAGGGCGATCAGCAGGAACGGGATGCCCAGGCCGAGCGCGTAGAACAGCGCCAGCAGGCCGCCCTGCCAGGGCGAGCCGGTACTCAGGCTGAGCGAATTGATGGCCGTGAGCGTGGGCCCGGTGCACGGGGTCCAGCCGACCGCGAAGACCGCGCCGAGCACGGGAGCGCCGGTCAGGCCCATCCGCGGCCGCCAGGAGGTCTTGATGGTACGTTGCATCGCCCCGAACTGGCCGACGAACACCAGGCCGAGCAGGATCACGATGGCGCCGGCGATGCGGGTGATCAGGTCGCGGTACTGGTTGAGCCAGAAGCCGGCGACGCCGAACACCACGCCGGTGAGCACGAAGACCAGGGTGAAGCCGAGGATGAAGAGGGCGACGCCCAGCAGCAGCCGGTTTCGGCCCCGGCGGGCGGAGAGCTTCGACCCGGTGCTGCCATCGGCGAACCCGCCGATGTAGGCGAGGTAGCCGGGAACGAGCGGCAGGATGCACGGTGAGGCGAACGAGACGAGCCCGGCCAGCACGGCGATCGGGATCGCCAGGAACAGTTGCCCGCTGAAGACGATCTCGCCGAAGGGATTGCCCACGCCTAGCCGTCCTCGGCAATCGTGTCTTTGATCAGGGTTGCCAGGATGGACGGCGAATTGACCTGGCCGAGGATGCGCGCGGCGACCCGGCCCGAGGAGTCCAGCACCAGGGTGGTGGGCACGGCATTCGGGGGGATTTTGCCGCTGAAGGCGAGCTGCATCCCGCCGTCGTCGTCCATCACCGACGGGTAGCTGATCTCGTAGCTTTGGTTGAAGGCGATGGCGCTGGCCGCCTGGTCGCGCACGTTCACGCCGAGGAAGCTAGCGCCCTGATCGGCGAATTCCTCGCTGATCTTCTTGAGGTCGGGGGCCTCGGCGCGGCACGGGGCGCAGCTGGCGTACCAGAAGTTGACCACGAGCACCTCGCCGGCGTAGTCGGCGGAGCTCACGGTGGAGCCGTCCTCGAGGGTGCCGTCGAAGACGACGGACTCCCCGCGGTCATCAGCGGCAATCTCCGTGACGCTTCCGTCGCCGGCGATGTAACCCTTCCCGCTGCCTTCGCGGTACTGGTCGGCCAGCGGGTCGGATCCTGAGCAGCCGGTCAGCACGAGGCCGAGGCTGACGAGGCCGACCAGGGCAAGACGAAGCGAACGGCGACTCACGCGGTGCGCACTCACACGGCACCGACATCCGTCGCCTGCACGAGCAGGGGGCCGGCGGGATTGGCGTAGCCGACCTCGACCGGAAGGGCGCCGCGCAACGACAGCGTGGTGATGCTGGACAGGTCGCAGCGGCGCTTGCGCGGGTCGTGGGCGAGGCGTTCGTGGGCCAGGGTACGGTGCACCATCCAGATCGGCAGCTGGTGGCTGACCAGGACGACGTCACCGTCGTCGACCGAATGGAAGGCGTCGTCGATGGCGGCGAGCATCCGGGCGGAGATGGATGTGAACGGTTCGCCCCAGCTGGGCCGGGCCGGATTCATCAGGCTGGGCCAGTTGCGCGGGTCTCGCAGGGCGCCGCCGGTGCCGCCCATGCGCTTGCCCTCGAAGCGGTTGGCCGGTTCGATGATGCGCTCGTCGATGTCGATGGGCAGACCGAATGCCGCCATGATCGGTGCCGCCGAATCCTGGGTGCGCTGCAGCGGCGAGGCGATGAGCCGCACCACGGGGCGCCCACGCTCGACGAGGTCTGCGGCAGCCGCCTCGGCCATCCGCGCGCCCAACTCGGACAGGCGGAAGCCGGGAAGTCTGCCGTAAAGCACGCGCTCGGGGTTGAAAACCTCACCGTGCCGCACGAGATGTACCTGACTAGCTACCACATGCTCCAGTCTACGGAAGGGTCACCCGCGAATTCGCCGAGAGCTGTGCGGCTAAACTCAGGGGGTGAATGCGCGCGTACTGATCAAGAACCTTGCTGCCCTCGACGACGGTCTCGTTTCCGTGTCTGGATGGGTCGAAACCGTCCGAGACCAGAAGAAGGTGCAATTCGTCGTCTTGCGCGACGAATCCGGCGCCGTGCAGCTGGTCAATCCGCGCACGACGGATGCCGAGGGTGTCGTCGTCGACGACGAGCCGGCCACCACCATCTCCGGCCTGTCCCAGGGCAGCTTCGTCACCGTGAGCGGGCAACTCAAGCACGACGAGCGGGTCAAGCTCGGCGGCATCGAGATCAAGCTGGCGTCCCTCGAGGTCGTCACGCACGCCATCCCGGAGACCCCGATCGCCGCCGACTCCAGCCTGGACAAGCGCATGGACTGGCGCTTCCTCGATCTGCGCCAGCCCAAGGCGAGCCTCATCTTCCGCATCCAGACCACGTTCGAGCATGCCCTGCGCACGTACTGGATCGAGCACGACTTCATCGAGCTGCACACCCCGAAGCTGATGGCCAGCGCGAGCGAGTCCCGCGCCGAGCTGTTCGAGGTGGAGTACTTCGACCGCAAGGCGTACCTGGCGCAGAGCCCACAGTTCTTCAAGCAGATGGCGCAGTCCGCAGGTTTCGGCAAGATCTTCGAGGTGGGGCCGGCGTTCCGGGCCGACCCGTCGTTCACCAGCCGGCACGCCACCGAGTTCACCAGCGTCGACTCCGAGATCAGCTGGATCGGCAGCCACGAAGACGTCATGCAGCTGCACGAGGAGCTGCTCGTGCACGCGTTCACCGCGGTCAAGGCCAAGCACGGCGAGGAGATTCTCGGGCTGTTCGGCGTTGAGGTCACCGTGCCGACCACGCCGTTCCCGCGCATCCCGCTGGCCGAGGCCAAGGAGATCGTCAAGAGCCGCGGCTACGAGGTTCCCCGCGACGACGACGACATGGACCCGGAGGGCGAGCGCCAGATCGCGGCGTACGTCGCCGAGACCTACGGGCACGAGTTCGTGTTCCTCACCGACTACGCGTCGAGCATCCGCCCGTTCTATCACATGCGACACGAGGGCGACGCGAGCCTGACCAACAGCTACGACCTGATCTTCAACGGCACCGAGATCTCCACCGGCGCGCAGCGCGAGCACCGCATCGACGTCCTCGTCGAGCAAGCCGTGGAGAAGGGCGTCGACCCGGCCGAGATCGCGGGCTACCTGGACTTCTTCCGCTATGGCGTTCCGTCGCACGGTGGGTTCGGCATGGGCCTGGCCCGTGTGCTGATGCTGATGCTGCACCAGGCATCCATCCGTGAGGTCACCTACCTGTTCCGCGGCCCGACCCGCCTGGAGCCGTGACCCGCACTCCTCCTGTACAAAATCGCGCCTGTCCAACGGACGGGCGCGATTTTTCGTTAAGACCAAACCTTTTCTGACGTGGGGACGAACCACCTGCATACCAAGCAAGCCCCCACACTCCACAGCAAAGGACCTCATCATGCGCACCTTCACCAAGACCGCACTCGGCCTCACCACCGCGGGCCTGCTCGTCGCCGGCCTCGCCGCCTGCTCCACCCCCGCCGCCGAGACCTCGACGTCATCGTCCAGCTCCAGCAGCTCCGCCGAGGCCACCCCCACCCCGGTCGCCTCGATCCCCACCCTCACCGGCGTCGACACCGCCGTGCTCCTGGACGCCGACTTCGCCGCCGCCCTCACCAGCCTGGGCCTGACCCCCGGCACCGTCGGCACCGCCACCCTCGAAGAAGGCAGCCTGCACTTCCCCATCACCGGCGGCAACGTGGACTACTACGACCCGGCCGAGGACTACCGCCCCTACGTCCAGGGCAACATCGAGCACGAAGGCTCCGGCTTCTCCCNAGGACTACCGCCCCTACGTCCAGGGCAACATCGAGCACGAAGGCTCCGGCTTCTCCCTCACCGCCGGCGACACCGTCGTCGAACTGACCAACTTCACCATCGACCCCGGCACCTCCGAACTCTTCGGAGACGTCACCGCCAACGGCGAATCCGCCGCCACCCAGGTCAAGCTCTTCGACCTCTACGGCGGAACCCTCAAGCCCCTCCAGATGGACGGCGACAACGCCATCCTCACCGGCACCACCGTGCACATCTCCGCCGACGCCGCCGCCCTGCTCAACACCACCTTCAACACCGACGCCGTCGCCGACCAGCTCCTCGTAGGCATCGCAACCATCACCGTCAACACCAAGTAACACCCACAACACACCAAAAACGGCCGAGCCCCGCTCGGCCGTTTTT
>NZ_SOFL01000053.1 GCF_004402695.1 Cryobacterium adonitolivorans
CCGACGACGCTTGTCCGTTGCCCAGGTAGTCGCGGATGCTGTGGCCCAGGCCACGGCGCAATACGCTGCCCAGAGCGTGACACTGACGGTCACCATGACCCCAGCTGCCCGCGACGCTGCTGTCAGCGGGGACAGCGATCGCGTCGGTCAGGTCTTGACTAATCTCCTCGACAACGCTGTTCGACACACCCCGTCAGGCCGTGAGGTGGTCATCTCCGCCGCGGTAGTCGGCAGCATGGCAGTGATTGCGGTGTCCGACGAGGGCGATGGAATTCCGGGCGATCACATTTTGCATGTCTTCGAGCGGTTCTACCGAGTGGACGCCAGCCGGGACCGCGCCCACGGCGGCTCGGGCGTAGGTCTGGCGATCGCCAAATCCATCACCGAGGCCCACGGTGGAAGCATCCGCGCAGACAGCGCGGGTGCCGGCCGAGGCGCGACCTTCACCNCAGCGCTGAGGACAACTGGTTACAGAGGCCGAGCTCAGGCCACCGATATCAATTTGCCACGGCGACGGATCGGTTTCACCTGCGGAATTCGCCAAGAATCTGAATCTGTTCGCGGTATTGCTCGGACGTGAGCTCGCCCCGGGCGTATCGTTCGTCCAAAATCTGACGAGCACTGCTCAAACTCGTCGACATTTGCGTTGAGCCGGAGTCATTGCCTTGGTTGCTACGCCCACTGAAGATGCGCACAGTCAGAATGACAAGCAGCACGATGCCGATAAGAACTACCAGGCCTAACAGCCAGGACCAGCCCATGTCCCACCCGTATCCCCACATCATCGTGAACGCCTCACTCTCGCAGCGAATGCAGCTAATGAGAGCCATGGTACCCCTGGCGGGTATCGACGCATAGGGATCGGATGAATCCGAAGTCGGCCGGACCGCTTCGGTTAGGGGTAAAATTCCGCGTGGACTGCATGAGCAGGCGGCGGTGGAGTCCGAGTCCGAGAGACTCGAGTGCTTGCGTGAGTTGCTCAGTGGTGGGGAGGCCTGCCAATCCCGAGGGCGTGAAGTAGATCCGGCAGGCAAGATCCGTCGTTCGGCCGTCTGTGGCGAACAGGTCTTCTCCGTCAAGGGTGATTGTAGGGGAGCCAGCGAACGACACTTCGGCTGCCTCGTCGGGCGTCCGAAGTTGACGGTTGGCGGTGGCCCGGGCGGATCGGATCATGGCTCCGGTTAGTGGGTCGCACCAGGCCAGTCGAGGCACGTGGTTGCGGACCAGGATTCGAGAGACGGTGCGGGCCGGAACCCTGGTCGCGGCGGCGCGGTAGCTATTCACCCAGCGATGGGCGCACTGGCGGGAGATGCCGAGCTTTTTAGCGACGTGAGCGACAGGGCGACGATGATGCAGAACCCGAGTTATCAACAGGGTCCGGCCGTGGATATTGAGTCGCGCCTTAGCGCTGGTTCGAACGGCCGTAGTCGCGCACGTAGCGGCGCTGCGCCCCGCCCGGGTGGTTGCTCGCTACAGGTAGATCGACGATCGGCCGCAAAAGGCGAGGATGCCTGATTCCTCAACATGACCAAACCTCACAAACGGTCGCAACGAACCCTCTGAGACCAAAGGGGCCTGCCCGTTGGCCGATGACTAAGGAGAAAATCGTGAAACGACAATCAATGGGGATTCTCGGAGCTTCGACCGTGGCACTACTCGCCGCTGCACTCGGATCGGGGCCGGCGCAAGCGCATAGTTCTGAGTCCAAGGGCGCGGAGAAATCGGTGACGCTGTCCGCTGAACTCACAGAGCTGAACAATTCGGGGGCATCCGGAACAGCTTCCGCGGTAGTTCGCAACCAGAAAATTGAGCACATAGAGGTGCATGCGTCCGGGCTGACGCCAGACGCTCCGCACGCGCAACACATCCATTACGGGAATCAAGCGCTGAACGAGTGCCCCACCTTGGCACTGGACAGCAACGGTGACGGCCGCCTCAACACAGTGGAGGGTATTCCAGCATACGGACCAGTTGTCGTGTCGTTGAACACGGCTGGCGATACAACTCCGGCCAGCTTCCTGGACGTCTCCCGCTTCCCGGTTTCTGATGACGGTAGCTACCACTACAGCCGCGACAACATCCACATCACCAAGGTGGCGGGCACCGGATACCCCGGCCCCAACGGAACCGGAACGGCCAAGGAGATCGCGGACTCCATCCGCGATGGTGAGGGCGTCGTCGTGATCCATGGCGTCGACTACAACGGCAACGGCTCCTACGACTTCGGTGCAGGGGAAAGCGAACTCGACCCGACCTTGCCGGCAGAAGCGACAGACCCCGCCGCCTGCGGAGTCCTGCAGTAAAAAACACCTCACGCTTCACCTTCAACACGGCCGATGGCCCGTCCTCCTGGGCGGGCCATCGGCTTAGCACGCTGCGTCCCGCACTGTTGAGCGCCTCCGCTACAGACACCGATGGGAATTGGAGAGCACAATGGTGCGACGAAGATCGAAATCCTGCACATGATGAGTGCTCGAACTGGATTGCGGCTGGCAGTGGAGCGGAGGCGTGACCCTGGACTCGGCCTGAGGGGCTACTGCAGGAGTGCTACTGAGGCGAGATAACTCGGCTGGCTGACGTAGTAAGTGACACCTTCTCTATTGACCAGTGCAGGGTTGTCGTCGCCCCACCGCGCGCCCAGCATCGTACCGGAGATCGGATCGTCCGACTCTGTATACGCAGCTGCCGTGAGTTGCGCTCGCTGTGCGCTCCAGGCGCTCTCGTCCATCGCGATCTGGCCGTACCAGAGGGGGACATCGCCGCCGGCGCTGGTCCAATAGCAGCTCAACCCGCCCTGTTCGGCCATCGAGGCCATGAGGGCGCTGGGACCTCCGGGCAGGTCGGTGTGAAGGATCCAGCCTGCGGATGCGATGTCAGCCAGAGCTGGTGCTGTCAACATAGTCTCGCAGGTCGGATCGACAATGGGGCCGGCGGCGGACGGTTCCACGGTCGGCGTGACCGTGGGCTGAACGGTCGGCGTTGAGCTGGCCGACTTGTCCGGCGTCGTTGAGGGTGCTGTTGTCGTTGGCTGCACGCCCGCGGCGCAACCACTCAACATGAAGAGTCCGGCCAGAACCGCCGTTGATCCGCGAAACTTTAGCATTTCCCCCACCTTGCTGTGAACACTGGACGTCGCCGTGGCCTCGGACACACACTACTCCGACAGGCCGGTCAGGGCGGGGATGCCGATCAGTTCTACGGCCAGGAGCGGCACGATGGCCGTGTGGGCGTACCGGGTCCGGACCGCGTCGATCTCGGGGAGTTCGTTGGCGGCCCGGCGTCTCAGCAGTGCCGAGGTCGGTGCCGCCGCCGCGATCGAGTTGTTCACGACCCAGGCCCACGGTTCGATGCCGGCACGACGCAGGTCTTCCTGCAACCCGGCGGGACGACGTGCATCGTGGTCCCCATCTGCCGGGCGACCTCCCGGTGGTAGGAGCCCGTCGAATCCCGCAGCAGCAGGGTGTGCCCGGTGGGGGCCGTAACGAGCACCACAAACTTGTTCTTGCCCCCCCGGCTCACCCTGGAGAAGGCCTGGAAGACGGCGATCTCTTCGGTGCCCGGTGACCGCAGGTCTTAGCGCAGCATGGCCAACCCCTGCCTGTCGAGGTGGGCGCCCTTGGTGGCCAGGACGTGCTCGCTGTAGCGCTCGATCTCCACGGCCGGGTCGATGCGGGACACCTCGAGGTTGGCGAGTTCGCCGGCGAGCGTGTCGGTCAGGTGTGCGGCGGGGTTTGTCGTGGTGAGGTGCACGGCAAAGTCGCGTTCGGCCAGGGCGACGGCGACGCCGGCGGCACCGAGATGCCCTACATCGGTCGAACTGTCCCGATGCGCGGGGGCAGCTGGTCCGGACGTGGGCACCTCGGCGGCAGGCTCGGCGCTCGCAATGGTGTTGTCGCGGGGGAGCAGGCCGCGGGCCCCGCCACCGCAGCAGCCGTCAGCGGATTCGGCGGGCTGCGCGGCGCTGAGCAGCGACGGCCGGTCCTCGGCCGCGGGGGCGCCCAGGCCGGCCCACCTGGGGCGCGACGGGTCGCGGCCAGTGAGCACGGTGGCGCCGTCGACCATCGTGACGGGCAGACCTTCCTGGCCCACAGCGTGCAGGAAGCTGCACACGGTCTCGTTCTCCGCGAACGCCAGAGGCTCCTGGGCGAGGTTGAATCGGCGCACGCTGCCGCCGGCCGACGTGGCCCAGTCGATGTCGCCGAGACCGTCACGAGCTGCTGGTCGACGTCGACGCCACAAATGCCGGTGCCGCAGCACAGGCCGAGTTCGAAGATCTGGATGGTCGTCATGGGAGCCTCGGTATCCGCCGGACATGCGACACGGTGTCAAGCGCGTCCGGCCCTCGCATGATATCGACGTCCATCGATTTATACGGTCACGGTCGCACCGCGGGTGGGTAAACGGGGCGTGAACGGCGAGTGTGCGGCCAGAGACAAAATCGTTCCCGGATGCCGATCCCGGCGCGAATCGTCTATATTGACAGATATCGATCAATCGCCATCCGAAGGAAGCCCCATGCCTGACACTGCCGGTACGTCCGCGGCCAAGCCCACAGTCCTGTTCGTCTGCGTCCACAACGCGGGCCGATCCCAGATGGCTGCCGGCTACCTTACCGCGCTCTCCCACGGGCAGGTTGAGGTGCTCTCGGCTGGCTCAGAGCCGAAGGACCAGATCAACCCGGTCGCCATCGCGGCCATGGCCGAGGATGGCATCGACATCGCGCACAACGTGCCCAAGATCCTCACCACCGAGGCCGTCAAGGACTCCGACGTGGTCATTACCATGGGGTGCGGTGATGCTTGCCCAATCTTCCCCGGCAAGCGCTACGAGGATTGGGAGCTGGCCGACCCGGCCGGCCAGGGCATCGAATCGGTGCGCCCGATCCGCGACGACATCAAGGCTCGCATCGAGAAGCTGCTCGCCGAGATCCTCCCCGCCACCGTCTAGCCACCGACACCCGCACAGACAAGTCGTAGACACATGGATGTTTCGGACCGTCGCCCCCTGCCCGGGCTCGTCTACCCGGAGGCGTACCTTCACCGCCTCTCCGACGACCTGTCGCTCAAGTTCTCCGGCATCTTCGGCCTCGAAACCGTAGAGCGTTATGTCCTGGAGTCATACACCAGCCTGTTGCGCAGCTCGCGGGTGCGCGCTCACGTCGCCGCTCGCACGGTGCGGTTCGCCACTGACCGGCTCACCGCACTCGCCCTGGCGGAGGGAGCGATCGCGCGAGAGGTCCCCGAGGTGCTCTTCGTCTGCGAGCAGAACGCGGGTCGGTCTCAGATGGCCGCAGTACTCACCGCGCACCTCTCCGGTGGGCGGGTGCACGTGCGAAGCGCCGGCTCGATGCCGTCCGGCGAGATCCACTCCATAGTGCTCGAGGCCATGCGCGAGATCGGCCTGGACCTGGGCGAAGAGTTCCCCAAGCCGCTCACCGATGACGTGGTGCGGGCGGCCGACGTGGTCATCACGATGGGATGCGGCGACGCCTGCCCGGTCTACCCGGGCAAGCGCTACCAGGATTGGGATCTGGCTGACCCGGCCGGGCTGTCCCTGGAGTCGGTGCGGCGTATCCGTGACGAGATCAGCACCCACGTGGTGGCGCTGCTGGAGAGCCTCGGGGTCGAGGCGAAGGCCTAGCTCAACCCGCCGGGAAGCGCAGCGGCCGGGACAAGGCGGCGGGCGGCCGGCTATTCGGCGTTCGGGTTCTCTTTGTGCTTGGTGAGTTCGGCTCGATCGTCGGCGGAGGACTGGCGATCGCTCTTGGCGTGCGACCGGTCCAGTGCTGCTGCCCGGCGCTCTCCGTGGCCTGAATACGTCTCGCTGGTGTCCAGAAATGCCTCGAGGTCGGCGGCTTCCGCACGCTTGTCAGACTCGACATCGCGGATGTCGGCTTCATCATCCCGTCGGTGTGCGTCCACCAGGATCTTCTCGATCTTCTGATCCCGGGCCGATTGACGAGGAGTCTGGGCCTCGTCCGGCTCTTCCTCCGGCATCTGGGCTGATCCGGGTTCGGCCGAGTCGGCGCTGCTGTGCTGAGAGTCCGTTGGATTACCCACAGCCTCCATCTAACACCAATGGGTCGAAAGGAGCATCAGTGTCGTCGACGAAAACAGCGTCACCACAAGACAGAACGGCCCCGCACGAAGGTGCGGGGCCGTTCTGGTGGTGCAGGTCGAACGGTTACTGCGGTGACACGTGGAGCCTACTTGCCGGCCTTGCGGGCCGGCTTCTTGGCGTCCCCGGCCGGGGCGACAACCTCTGCACCGGTCTCGAGCGCGGCGTCAACGACGGCTGCGCGTCCGGCGCGAACCTCGGCGAACGACGTGCCGTAGTACGCGGCTTCCATGAGGGTCTTCATGTCGTCCAGCATCGGCATCCGCGGGTTGGCGGGTGCGCACTGGTCGCCGTAGGCGCCCATGGCGAGCGAGTCAAGGCGGCTGATGAAGTCTTCCTCCGGCACACCCTGTGCCTGGAAGGACGGCTTGATGCCGACCTGGTCGCGCAGTTTCTCGACGGCCTTGGCGTAGGACTCGACGCCCTCGGCCGGGGTCGATGCCGGGAGGCCGAGGTGCTTCGCGATTTCCTGGAAGCGCTCCGGGGCAATGTAGTGCTCGTACTTGGGCCAGCTGGTCAGCTTGGTCGGTACGGTGCCGTTGTACCGGATCACGTGCGGCAGGTAGGTCGCGTTGACCCGGCCGTGGATCAGGTGCAGCTGCGCGCCGGTGACGTGAGCCATCGCGTGGACTATGCCCAGGAACGCGTTACCGAATGCCATTCCTGAGATCGATGCGGCGTTGTGCATCTTCTCGCGGGCCTTGATGACGCTGTCATCGTTGCTGCCAATGGTGCCCTTGACGCTGGTTTCGATGTTCTCGAAGATCAGCTTGATGGCGTGCAGGCAGAGGCCGTCGGTGAAGTCGTTCGCGTATACCGAGACGTACGCCTCAGTGGCGTGGGTCAGGGCGTCGAAGCCGGAGTCGGCGGCGAGGAACGACGGCATCATGGCGGTGAGCACGGGGTCGATGATCGCGACGGACGGGATCAGCGCGTAGTCGGCCAGCGGGTACTTGACTCCGGTGACGTCGTCGGTGATGACGGCGAACGGGGTCATCTCGCTACCGGTGCCCGAGGTGGTCGGGATACAGACCAGCTTGGCGAGTTCACCGAGGTCGGGGAACTTGAACGCGCGCTTGCGCACGTCGAAGAACTTTTCCTTCATGTCGGCGAATTCGATTTCGGGGTGTTCGTACAAGAGCCACATGACCTTCGCGGCATCCATCGGCGAACCGCCACCGAGGGCGATGATGGTGTCCGGCTTGAAGGCGCGCATTTCCTCTGCGCCCTTCTCAACGGCGGCAACGGTGGGCTCGGGGAGCACGTTGTCGATGATCTGCAGGGCAACGCGGCCCTCGCGGCGGTTGAGCACGTCGAGGATCTTGTCGACGAAGCCCAGGCGGGTCATGGTCGAGTCGGTGACGATGGTGACCCGGGTGACGTCGCGCATGTCGGCCAGGTAACGAACCGCGTTCGGCTCGAAGTAGGTCTTTGCGGGGATCTTGAACCACTGCAAGTTGTTGTTCCTCCGGCCAATGCGCTTGACGTTGATCAGGTTGATCGCTGACACGTTGTTCGAGACGGAGTTGTGTCCGTACGAACCACAGCCGAGCGTGAGAGAGGGGATGAACGCGTTGTAGATGTCACCGATGCCACCGAGCGAGCTGGGGGCGTTGGTGATGATGCGAACGGCCTTGACGCGCTTGCCGAATTCCTCGATGATCTCGGGGTTCTCGCTGTGGATCGAGCCGGAGTGGCCCAGTCCGTCGAATTCCACCATCTGCTCGGAGAGCGAGATGCCCTCTTCGGCGTCCTTGGCGTGCAGGACGGCGAGCACCGGTGCCAGCTTTTCGCGGGTCATCGGTTCGTGCGGTCCGACTCCGGAGACCTCGACCAGGATGATCGACGTGTCTTCGGGAACGGTGAAGCCAGCCTGGGCGGCGATCCAGACCGGCGACTTGCCGACGACGGTCGGGTTGAGCTTGGCGCCGGCGCAGTTCTCCGAGTTGGCCTGCACGCCGAAGATGAACTCTTCGAGCATGGCCTTCTCGGCGGTGCTGGCTAGGTGGGTGTGCAGGATCTTGAACTCGGCCATGGCCTCTTTGTAGAGGGGCTCTTCAATGATGACGGCCTGCTCGGAAGCGCAGATCATGCCGTAGTCGAAGGACTTGGAGAGCACGACGTCGTTCACGGCACGCTTGAGCTTGGCGCTCTTCTCGATGAAGGCGGGCACGTTTCCGGCGCCGACACCCAGGGCGGGCTTGCCGCAGGAGTACGCGGCGCGGACCATGGCGTTTCCACCGGTCGCGAGGATGGTCGCGATGCCGGGGTGGTTCATCAGCAGGGTGGATGCCTCGAGCGAGGGGGTTTCGATCCACTGGATACAGTTCTCGGGGGCGCCGGCCTTGATGGCGGCGTCACGGACGACGCGGGCTGCGGCGACGGAGGACTGCTGGGCTCCCGGGTGGAATCCGAAGATGATGGGGTTGCGGGTCTTGAGAGCGATGAGGGACTTGAAGATCGCGGTCGAGGTGGGGTTGGTAACCGGGGTGATGCCGCAGATGACGCCGACGGGCTCTGCGATCTCGGTGATGCCGGTAATTTCGTCGCGACTGATGATGCCGACGGTCTTGAGGTTCTGCATGGAGTTGGTGACGTGCTCGCACGCGAAGAGGTTCTTCACGGCCTTGTCTTCGAAGACGCCACGGCCGGTTTCTGCCACGGCGTGCACGGCCAGTTCGGCGTGCTTGGACAAGGCGGCGACGGAGGCCTTCTTGACGATGAAGTCAATCTGTTCCTGCGTGAAGTTTGAGTATTCCTTGAGCGCGACCAGGCCCGCGGAAACCATGGAGTCGATCTGCGCAGCTAATGGAGTGGCGACTGGATGGTCTGTGATCGTCATTAGTATTCCTCCTGGACAACCCGATCTGGGATCTTTGTCTCTGGTTCTAACATAAGCTGCCGCAACGTCCAGGTCACGGGCCAAAGGTCCCACAGCACCGCCATTCTGGAGCCGTTCAGCCTCCGTTTGCCAGGCCGCGGACCGTGGCCACGGCCTCGCGCACACGGGCGGCAGCCTCGACGAGCTCCCCGGCCGTCGTGGTCGCCGACAGCGTGAATCGCACGGCCGTTTGGGCGAGGTCGCCGGGGATGCCGAGGGCGGTGAGCACGTGCGAGGGCTCGTCGCTACCCGCGGCGCAGGCCGACCCGCTCGAGCACACGATGTCGTGCCGCTCCAGTTCGAGCAGCACGGCCTCCCCGCTGGTGCCGGCGAACGTGAACGAGGCATTGCCGGGCAGCCGGTGCAGCGGATGCCCGGTGAGCCCAGCGCCCGGAGTGCTCTCGAGCACCGCCGTCACGAAACCGTCTCGCAGCTCGGCCAGGGCGGGCGCGAGCTCCCGCCGTTCGGCCTCGGCCAGGTCGAGGGCGACGGCCAGCCCCACGGCCCCGGCCACGTTCTCGGTGCCGCTGCGCTTGCCGCGCTCCTGGCCGCCGCCGTGCAGCACCGGTTCGACCTGCAGCCGACCGCGCAGGTACAGCGCGCCGACACCCTGCGGCGCGCCGAGTTTGTGCCCGGAAATGCTCAACGCGTCGACGCCGAGGTCGGCGACATTCAGCTCCAGCCAGCCGGCGGCCTGCACGGCGTCGGTGTGGAACGACACTCCGGCCGCGCGGGCGATCGCGGCGAGTTCACGGATCGGCTGCACGGTGCCGATCTCATTGTTGGCGTAGTGCACGGTGACGAGGGTGGAGTCCGGCCGGATGACCCCGGCGAGTTCGGCGGGATCGACGCGGCCGGAGGCATCCGTGGCCAGCAGGGTGATCTCGAAGCCGTGCAGGCGGTGCAGGTAGTCGCAGGAGTCGAGCACGGCCTCGTGTTCGAGGGCGGTGGTGATGATGTGCCGGCCGTGCGGGGCGCCCAGCGCAAGGCCCTTCACCGCGAGGTTGTCGGCTTCGGTGCCGCCGCCGGTGATGGTGACCTCGCCGGGCCGGCAGCCGAACACTCCGGCGATGCGGGCGCGCGCGGCCTTCAGCGTGGCGGCGGCGGCCTCACCCACCCGGTGGTGGCTGGACGGGTTGCCGAAGCCGCGGGTCATGACCGGCCAGATGGCTTCGGCGACCTCGCGGCGGAGCGGTCTCGTCGCGGCGTTGTCGAGGTAGATCATGACGGCTCCTGGGCATGGATGGTCGGATGGATGCTCAGGCCTGGGGGAACTCGGCGTCCGGCAGGATCACCACGTCCAGGCCCAGGTCAAGGGAGCGAACGCTGTGGGTGAGGGCGCCCACCGAGATGACGTCGACGCCGGATTCGGCGATGCGGCGCACGGTGTGGAGCGAGACCCCACCGCTGGCCTCCACGATAGCCCGGCCGGCGACCAGACGCACGCCCTCGCGGAGGCTGTCGGCGTCGAAGTTGTCGAGCATGATCGTGTCGATGCCGGCCGCGAGCACCGGTTCGATCTGCTCGAGGGTGTCCACCTCCACCTCGAAGTGGGTGGTGTGCGAGAGCCTGGCGCGCACGGCCAGCAAGGCCTCGGTGATACCGATGCCGCCGGCGCTCAGCACGGCGAGGTGGTTGTCCTTGGCCATCACGGCGTCGGAGAGGCTGAACCGGTGGTTGTGGCCGCCACCGTCGCGCACGGCTTGGCGTTCGAACGCGCGCAGGCCCGGTGTGGTCTTGCGGGTGTCGACGATGCGGGCAGCGGTGCCGGTGGTCTCGGTCACATACTGCGCGGTGAGGGCAGCGATTCCGCTCATCCGCTGCACGAAGTTCAGGCCGATCCGTTCGGCCTGCAGGATGCCGCGGGCCGGGCCTGACGCCTCGGCAAGCAGGTCACCGGCAGCGAAGGTGGCGCCGTCGGTGACGTGCAGGTGCACGGAGATGCGCGGGTCCACCAGACGGAACGCGGCCGCGAAGATGGCGCCGCCGCTGAAGACGCCGGCTTCCCTGGCGACCAGCTGGGCGGTGGCGACGGCGTCGGCGGGGATCAGCATCTCGCTGGTCAGGTCGCCCCACGGGGCGTCCTCGTCGAGGGCGGCCCGCACGACGGTGTCGATGGCGTGAGTGGTCAGCATGCGATGGCCTCCGAAGGCTGCGATGGAACGGTGACAAGAGGGCGGGTCAGCGATGACGGCCGGCGGGTGAAGCGCGGCCGGGCCAGCTCCGGCCGGCTGTCGGGGAAGTCGGCGCGGTGATGGGCGCCGCGGGATTCCTCGCGCGCCAGGGCCGCGGTCACGATGAGGCGGCCGAGGTCGAGCAGGTTGCCCGTCTCGAGCTCGGCGACGGTGGCCTCCGCCCGGTCGACGGCCCGCCAACCGGCCAGGGTCACGGCGGCACGGGTCAGGCCTGAACCTGACCGGTGCACACCCGCGGCCTCCCAGAGCTGCTCCTGCAGGGTGCTGCGGTCGACGAGCGTGCCTGCGTCATCCGCAGCGTTGCCGAATTCGGCGAGGATGTCGGTTTCGATGTCGTCGAACAGCGGCGGTCGTTGCTCCGGTTCACCGAGCGCGCGCACGGCCCGGTCGGCGAAGACCGCGGCTTCGAGCAACGAGTTGGAGGCCAGCCGGTTGGCACCGTGCGCTCCGGTGCGGGCCACCTCGCCCACGGCGTAGAGGCCCGACAGCGAGGCGCGGCCCCAGCCGTCGGTGGCGACGCCGCCCATCCAGTAGTGCGCGGCGGGAGCGACCGGGATCGGTACGAGAGCCCAGTCCAGCCCGGCGGCGCGGCAGGCGGCCGTAATAGTGGGGAACCGGCTTTCGAGCAGATCGCGGCCGAGCCCGGTAGCGTCCAACAGCACCGGCGCCCCGCCCTGCTTCTTCATCTGGGCGGCGATGCTGCGCGCCACGATGTCACGGGGCGCGAGCTCGGCATCCGGGTGGATGGCCGGCATGAACCGTTCACCGGTGCTGGTGAGCAGCACGGCGCCCTCGCCCCGCACGGCCTCCGAGACCAGCGGGGTGCCGGGAACCGCGAGCGCGGTGGGGTGGAACTGGTAGAACTCGACGTCGGCGATCGCCGCGCCGGCCCGCCAAGCGGCGGCAACACCGTCTCCCGTGGCGATGGCCGGGTTGGTCGTGTGCCGGTACAGCGCCCCCGCGCCGCCGGTGGCGAGGATCACGGCGTCGGCGGAGACCGTGTGCTGGGCGCCGCCGGGGCCGAGCAGGATCGCGCCGGTCACGCGGGGGGAGCCGGGGGTGTCGGCGAGGACCAGGTCGACGAGCATGGTGTGTTCGTGGATGGTGATCTGGTCGCCGCCGAGCGCGTGGGCGCGCTTGGCGCGCTCCTGCACCGTGGCCACCAGCGCGGTTTCGATGGCGGCGCCGGTGGCGTCGCCGCCGGCGTGCAGCACGCGCGACCTGGAGTGTGCGGCCTCGAGCCCGCGGGTGATGCCGGATTCGTCGCGGTCGAAGTCGACGCCGAACCGGATCAGGTCCCGGACCCGCGCCGGGCCTTCCTCGCAGAGCACTCGCACGGCGGCGGGGTCGCAGAGTCCGGCGCCGGCGCGCAGGGTGTCGAGGATGTGCGCGTCGGTGGAGTCGTCGGGGAACAGCGCCGCGGCGATGCCGCCCTGGGCGTAACGGGTGTTGCTGTCGGAGAGGGCGGCCTTGGTCACCAGGGTCACCCGGTGCCCGGCATCCGTCGCTCGCACCGCGGCGACCAGCCCGGCGAGGCCGCTACCGACAACCAGCACGCGGGTCATGGTCAGGCCCCGGTCACGACGGGGACGACGGAGCCGGCCGCGGGCGGCTTGGCCGCGAGCATCCGTTCGAGCGCCACCCTGGCGTGCCCGGCGACGTCGTCGGCGACCGTGATGCGGTTGAGCACTTCGGCCGGCACTCCGTCGCCGCCCACGAGGGCTTCGAGCACCCAGGCCAGGTAGCCGGAGTGGATGCGGTACATGGTGGAGCACGGGCAGACCACCGGGTCGAGGCAGAAGATGGTGTGCTGCGGGTACTGGGCGGCGAGGCGCTGCACGAGGTTGATCTCGGTGCCGATCGCGAACGTCGACGCGGCAGGTGCCGCCGCGATGGCCTTGGCGATGTAGTCGGTGGAGCCGTATTCGTCGGCCGCGTCCACGACCGCCATCGGGCACTCGGGGTGCACGATCACTCGCACACCGGGGTGGTCGACGCGTGCGGTCTCGATCTGGTCGACGGTGAAGCGTCGGTGCACGCTGCAGAAGCCGTGCCAGAGGATCACCCGCGAGTCTTCGAGCTCGGTCTCGGTGTTGCCGCCGAGGGCCTTGCGCGGATTCCACATCGGCATCTGCTCGAGGGGCACGCCCATGGCCTTGGCGGTGTTGCGGCCCAGGTGCTGGTCGGGAAAGAACAGCACCCGCTGGCCGCGTTCGAAGGCCCACTCGAGCACGGTCTCGGCGTTCGAGGAGGTGCAGACGATGCCGCCGTGCTCGCCGCAGAAGCCCTTGAGCGCTGCCGAGGAGTTCATGTAGGTGACCGGGATGACGGGAACGCGGCCGTCGGCATCCGGTCCGGTGCCGTAGAGCTCTTCGAGCTGCTCCCAACACTCGGTGACGGAGTCAATGTCGGCCATGTCGGCCATCGAACAGCCGGCGGCGAGGTTGGGCAGGATCACGGCCTGCTCGGGACGGGAGAGCAGGTCGGCGGTCTCGGCCATGAAGTGCACGCCGCAGAACACGATGGCTTCGGCATCCGGCCGGCTCTGGGTCGCGACGGCGAGTTGGAAGGAGTCGCCGATGAAGTCGGCGTGCTGCAGCACCTCTTCGCGCTGGTAGAAGTGGCCGAGCACCACGACACGGTCGCCCAGGGTGGCCTTGGCGGCGCGAATCCAATCGCCGAGTTCGCCGTTCGACGCGGTGCGGTAGCGGGCGGGCAGCTCACCCTGGCGGGGGGAGCCGGTGGGAATGACATCGCCCATCGATGAGCCGGGCCCGTAGCCGGGGTCCTTGGCGTCGAAGTACCACGGGTCCACCGCGAGGTCCGGGGTGCAGGTGCTGCCGGCAGATTCGCCCGTGCTGATCAGGCGGATGGTGCGGTCGACCGATGCGGTGGTCATGTCGTGCTCCTCGGGTAGTGCAGGGTGGATTGAAGGGGAGTCTCTGGCCAGCCGACCGTGGAGCCCAGGGGGCCCTGTTCGGCAAGGGAGTGGGAATCGTTGTAGCGGTAGAGCCGTGGGGGCCGGTGCGGTACCCCGGCCAGGCGGAGCCCGGTGTCAACCACGGTTCCGGACGACTCGATCATGCGGCGGAAATTCGCCGGGTCTAGCGCTCGGCGCAGGACCGCCTCGTGCACGTCGCGCAGCTGGGCGAGGGTGAACGTCTCGCCCAGGAAAGCGTGCGCGATGCGGGAGTATTCCACCTTGGTACGCAGGCGCCAGAGCGCGTATTCGACGATGCGGTTGTGGTCGAACGCGAGCTCAGGGAGCCGGTCGGCCGGGAACCACTGCACATTCTCGTCGACGGCAGCAAGGTCGGCCTCGGTGGACTGCACCAGAGCCCAATACACGATCGAGACGACGCGGCTGCCGGGGGAGCGGCTGAGGTCGCCGAAGGTGTACAGCTGCTCGAGGTACTTGGGGGAGAGGCCAGTGGTCTCGCGCAGGGTGCTGGCCGCGGCGGCGGAGAGCTCCTCCTCGGGCGGCAGCCAACCGCCCGGCAGCGCCCACAGGCCCAGGTACGGGTCCCGGGTGCGGCGAACCAGGGGAAGCCAGAGCGTCATGAAACCGGATTCGATGTCGGGCCGGAGAGCGAAAATGACCGTCGAAACCGCCAGCACGGGCGGGTGTGGATCGGTCATCGGGGCATCCCTTTAGTAAAGGTCAATGTGACTCTAACGTGAGGTCCATCATATAGTCATCCTGACCAGAAGTAGCAACCCGTGGGTAAACGTGCAGGTTCACGTGTGCGGCCTTGGCCAGGTCTGCCTCAGTTGACGTGCCGTGGCAGCCGGATCTCGACCGCGAGTCCGCTGCCGGTGTTGCGCAGTATTACGGCGCCGTGGGCCCGCTCGACGATGGCATGCACGATCGCCAGTCCGAGGCCTGATCCTCCGGAGCTGCTTGACCGGGAGTTGTCCGGCCGGGAGAACCTGTCGAAGGCCAGGGGGATGAACGATTCGGGAAGACCGGGGCCGGTGTCGACGACGGTGATCAGCGCTCCGGAGCCTGAGCGGGTGAGCGAGACCGTGACGCCGCCGTGGCCCGACATCGCCGTGATGGCATTCGAGATGAGGTTGTCGAGGAGCTGGCCCATGTTGGTGGTCGAGATGCCGTAGCGCCCCTCGGGATCGTCGCCGTCGATGCGGTAGACGACCTCGAGGTCATGGCCGTCCCTCACCACCCGAGCCCGGTCGACCGATGCCGTGACCTCGTCTACCAGGCCGGTCCAGTCGGTCTCGGGCGGCGACTGCTCGCTTTCCAGTTTGCTCAGCTCGAGCAGGTTGGTCGCCAGCCGGCTCAAGCGCCCGGCGGTCGCCGACGCTTCGCGGATGTCGCGCTCGAGGGCTGGAGCGTCGCCGGAGTCGAGATGGGCCAGTTCGAGCTGCGCCTGAAGCACCGCCAGCGGGGTGCGCAGTTCGTGGCTCGCGTCCGACACGATCTGTTTTTCGCGGTCAACGCCGCGCCGGAGCCTTTCGATGAAGTCGTTGAGGGTGCGGGCGAGCTGGCTGACCTCGTCCTTGCCGGCCGGCACCCGCAGGTGGGCCGAGGATCCTGTCGTGCTCAGGGTCTCAGCTTCCTCACGCAGGCGGGTCACCGGGCGCAGCGCCGCGCCGGTGAGAAGCCAGGAGGCCAGTCCGAATCCGGCGGTGAGGATCAGGGTGCCCAACGTCAGGACCCCGGTGAGCTCGTCGAGAAGCAAGGTGGGGGCCTGCTGGCTGCGGGCGGCGATGATGATCCAGTCGCCGGATTCCGAGCTCACTGGCGTCGCCGAGACCAGGTAGGTGGCGGCGGGGGTGTTCACGGTCTGCGGCTCGCCGCCAATTTCGGTCAGGGCGTCGATCTGCCGATCCAGGCTGCGCGGCAGCGACGATTTACGCACGGTCCCGGTCGGGTCGACGATGGCGAGCAGCTGGCCCTCGCTCGGGCTCTGGATGGCCTCGGTGGGGTTCGTCGCGAGCTGGCTGAGCAGGGACTCGGCGTCATTGCGCAACATCGTCTCGTTGGTCTCCGTGAGAATCGACTGCACCTCGAGGCGGAAGAAGAACGCGGCGGTGCTGAACAGCAAGGTCGCGACGAGGAGGCTTCCCACGGTGATGCGCGCGCGGATCGACAGCGCAGGCAACCAGTGGCCACGCGGATGATTCACCGGGAGGGCCGCCTCATTCGGCGAGCTCCACGGCGTAGCCGGTGCCGCGCACGGTGACGATGCGCACGCCGGCGGCCTCGGTGTCGATCTTGCGGCGCAGGTAGCTGATGTACTGGTCGACGATGTTGGGGTCGATGTGGTTGGTGCCGTTCCAGATCTCTTCGAGGATGGTGGTGCGGTCCACGGTGGTGCCGGCCCTGCTGCAAAGCAGTCGAAGCAGCGCCACCTCCTTGGGGCTCATCGACACCGCACGCCCGGCGACGGTCACCCGCAGGTCGCGTGAGTCCAGCACGATGTTGCCGATCTCCACGGTCGCCGGGGCGCCCATCGATCGGCGGCGCAGCAGGGCCCGCACCCGCGCGGAGAGTTCGGCGAACGCAAACGGCTTGGTGAGGTAGTCATCGGCCCCGCTGTCCAGGCCGAAAACCCTGTCGTCGACGGTGTCGCGTGCGGTGAGCAGAAGCACGGGCATGGTGTTGCCCGACTCGCGGATGCGCCGGCAGATCTCGAAACCCGACATCTGCGGCAGCATCACATCAATGGCGGCGAGGCTGAAACCGTCCCCGGCGATGGCGATGAGCGCGTCGATGCCGGTGGAGACCCGTGCGGTCTCGTAGCCTTCGGCCTGCAGTCCGCGTTCGATGAGAGCGCCCATCTGGTCATCGTCCTCCACGACCAAGATCTTCATCCGTCACCCTTCGCTCACATCAGGATCTCATGCTGACACGTTGCGGGACGCTTCGCTCGCGACCTGCCGCCGGCAGGCTGGGAAGCCGCCGCTAGGCTGGCGGCATGGTGGATGCGCGCGCGCGAGACGAACTCGGGGTGGCCGTGGCGCAGTTCGCGCCCGGCGCCGATCAGGCGGCGAACCTGGCCGTGATGCGCTCGCTGGCCGGCACCGCCGTGGCGCGTGGTGCCGGCATCGTGGTGTTCCCCGAGTACTCGTCATTCTTCGAGACCCGGTTGGGCGACGCATCCATTGCCGCCGCCGAACCGCTCGACGGGCCGTTCGTGGCCGCGTTGGGGCGACTGGCCGCCGATCTGGATGTGCACCTCGTGGCCGGCATGCTCGAGCGCACCGCCGACCCGGATCGGGTGCAGAACACTCTCGTCGCCGTCGACCCCGCCGGGCAGATCGTGGCGCGTTACCGCAAGCTGCACCTCTACGACGCGTTCGGTTCACGAGAATCCGACCGGGTGCTCGCCGGTGTCATCGAAGCGCCGGAGACCTTCGACGTTGCCGGTCTCACCGTGGGCCTGCAGACCTGTTACGACATCAGATTCCCCGAGGTGACCCGCCGTCTGGTCGATGCCGGCGCCGACCTCGTGCTGGTGCCCGCGGAGTGGGTGCGCGGACCGCTCAAGGAGCAGCACTGGCGCACCCTGGTCACGGCGCGGGCGCTCGAGAACACCGTCTATGTCGCCGCCGCCGACCATGCGCCGCCAAGCGGCGTCGGTGCGAGCATGGTGGTCGACCCGATGGGGGTCGAACTGGTCACGATCGGTGAGACCACGGATGTCGCCGTCGGCTGGATCTCGACCGCCAGGCTCGCCGAGGTGCGGAGGGTCAACCCCGGCCTTGCCCTGCGCCGCTTCGGCACGGTGCCCATTTAAGCGCTGTGCCCATCGAAGCGCTGTGCCATTAATGCCCCTACTCGGGCGCGGCCACCGACAACTTCGGCATCGCGGAGGCCGATTTCACCGCGAACGACGCATCCATGCCACCCGCGTGGCTGGATTCGATGCAGCGTTCTTCGCTCGTCGCGATGAGCCCCTGCGAGCTGTTGGCCGAACGAGTCAACTGCGCGATCCACTCCGGGTTGAGAGTGGGCGTGTGGCCGCCGGTGAACTTGAAGTACAGCGGTATGGCCGGATTCATCCACGCCGAGCTGCGGCCATCGCCGACCTCTACGGCGTTGCGCCAAGAGAACAAGAAGCTCTCGCCTCGGCGGAGTTTTTGCACGATCACGACTTGCAGATGCGTCAGGATCCTGTCGTCAAATTCAACGACGACCCGGTCATAGGACAGGGTGCCCATGAGTATTCACGTTCACTTCCAGATTGCCACGCACGGTGCCGGGAACGGGTGAAAGCGATGATGGGACACTGACAGAAGAACCGGAGAATTCCTCAACTCTCCTCTGACGCCCGGCAAAGCGCAAGGAATCCGGCCGAATGCAGAGCCGTGAGCGTGTCGACCGGCCGCTCGACGTGGCCGAAGTGGCCGGTGCCGGTGAGTACCCTGACTTCGAGGTCGGCGACGACACCGGCCAGTCGCCGGTCATCGTCGACGGTGACGAAGACATCACGGTCGCCGTGCACGGATCGCACCGGGCACTCGATGCGCGCCCAGGACGCGTCGGCGTCGTAGTGCCCGGCCCGGTTGGCAGCCAGAGCGAACGAGCGTGGCCGCGCTTCGGCAGCCAACGCCGCCACTACGCTTACGTCGACTCGGCGGACGGAGCTGAACAGCGGAGCCACTAAGGCACGCAGCAGGCCCAGCCGATGTAGACCGGCCGCCAGACCGCGGCCCGCGGCACCGAACACCGAGAGCACCCTCATCACGCCGAGCAGGGCCGTGAAGCCGGGCAGCACGGCGAACCGGGCCACCGGATGCCGCACGCTGTCGATGACGCTGAACGTCGTGGCGGATACCAGGCCGACGTAGGTCGTCTGCCGGGGCGTGCTCGCCGCGAGTTCGAGGGCGACGAATCCGCCCAGCGAGTGCCCGATCACCCGCCAGCGCCGATAGCCCAAGGCCCGCGCGATCTCCGCCACCGCAGCGGCCAACGATTCGATGGTCTCGGTGCTCTCGTCAAGCGGCAGGGGAGTATCGCCCCAGCCGGGCAGGTCGGGGATGATGAGGTCCGCGAGCGGGGCCGCAGCCGACCGGTCTGCCGCACTGATCAGCGGTGTCCAGGTGGTCCAGGATCCTGCCGCTCCGTGCAGCAGGATAGTCGCGGTGCCGGTGGCGCCCGTCGTTGTGCGCCGACCATGCCGCACCGTGATCGGCCCGAGGGCAGTGTCGATCACGCTCGTGCCAAGGCCCAGCCGGCCGGAGTCCTTCGATAATCCAAACGGGCAGTAATCCAGGTCGGTGTCGAAGCCGGCCGGGACGTCGGTGGCGGTGCTCATGACAGGGATTCGGTGCCGCCGGGCACCCGGATTGGTGGCCAGGCGAGTCTGAGTGCCGGCTGATCATCGGGCGGGTTCCGGAATACCTCGCCCGATCGCACAGTTTGCTGAACGGGACGCGTGTTCGACACCGGCGGCACAGCCGCGCATCCGCTGCGTCCACATCACACAGCTAGAAGGAGCACTACTTGAGTCTTTTCACCCCGCTGAACCTCGGCGCCCTGGAACTGCCCAACCGAATGGTTATGGCACCGTTGACCCGGATGCGGTCAGGGGTTGACGGCGTTCCGGGTGTGCTCAACATCGAGCACTACCGTCAGCGGGCCACCCTCGGTCTGATCGTGTCTGAGGGCGTCTACCCCGACAAGACCGGCCAGGGCTTCCCCGGCCAGCCGGGCCTGGTCACCGCGGAACAGGTCGACGGCTGGGCCAAGGTTGCCGACGCCGTGCACGCCGCCGGTGGACGCATCGTGGCGCAGGTCATGCACGCCGGTCGGGTGTCCCATCCCGAGATCAACGGTGGCCTCCAGATCGTTGCCCCCAGCGCCATCGCCATCCAGGGCGAGAGCCACACTTACAAGGGCAAGCTGCCCTACCCGGTGCCGCGCGCGCTTACTGTCGAGGACCTGCCCGGTATCGTCGACGGCTTCGTACAGGCCTCCCGCAACGCTGTCGCTGCCGGCCTCGATGGCGTCGAGCTCCACGCCGCCAACGGCTACCTGCTGCACGAATTCCTCTCTCCTGCCGCCAACCAGCGCGATGACGTCTACGGCGGCTCGGCCGGGAACCGGGCCCGTTTTGTGATCGAGGTGGCGACGGCTGTCGCCGCGGCGATCGGCGCCGACCGGGTGGGCATTCGCATCTCGCCCCAGCACAACATCCAGGATGCCCTCGAGACCGACGATGCCGACGTTCTGGCCACCTACGGTGCGTTGGTCGACGGCCTGGCCCCGCTCGGGCTGGCCTACCTCAGCATCTTGAACCGCGATCCTGCGGGCGAGCTGGTCCGTTCGCTGCGTACCCGGTTCGGCGGACCGCTGCTGGTCAACACCGGTTTCAGCGCGGTCACCACCCGCCAGGAGGCGATCGCCTTGCTCGACGACGGTCTCGGCGACGGCGTCGTCGTCGGTCGTGCCGTTATCGCCAACCCCGACCTCGTACGCCGCTGGCTGGAAAACCTGCCGCTCAACGAGCCCAACCCGGCCACGTTCTACGGCCCGGATGGCGTTGGGTACACCGACTACCCGGCCTACGCGAACTAGCAGGGGGCCGTTTCGTGCGCCGCGCCTGATTACAGGCGGGCGAGGCGCGCGGCGGCGTCCTCGAGCACATCGACGCGCTTGCAGAACGCGAACCGTACGAGCGACGCGTACTGCGCCTTGTGCTCAGGCAGGCAGAACGCCGTGATCGGAATTCCGACCACTCCGGCCAGATCGGGCAGGGCGCGGCAGAACTCGACGGCGTCGGGATGGCCGAGCGCGGCGGCATCCGCCACGATGAAGTACGACCCCTGCGGCACCGTGAGGGTGAATCCCGCGGCGCTGAGCCCGCCGGCCAGCAGGTCGCGCTTGACCTGCAGGTCGGCCGCGATGCCGGCGTAGTAGCTGTCGGGCAGGTCGAGGCCGATCGCCGTGGCCGGCTGGAACGGGGCGCCGTTGACGTAGGTGAGGAACTGCTTGACGGCGAGGATCGCCGTGACGATGGCCGCCGGGGCGCTCAACCAGCCGATCTTCCATCCCGTTGTGCTGAACGTCTTGCCGGCGGATGAGATCGTGACGGTTCGCTCGCGGGCGCCCGGCAGGGTTGCGACCGGCATGTGGGTAACGCCGAAGGTGAGGTGTTCATAGACCTCGTCGGTCACGATGAGGGCGTCGTGCTTGTGCGCGAGCGCCACGATCAGTTCCAGGGTCTCGCGGGTGAAGACCGTGCCCGTGGGGTTGTGTGGGTTGTTGATCAGGATGATCCGGGTGCGGCCGGTCACGACAGCCGCGAGCTCATCGAGGTCGGGTTGGAAATCGGGGGTGTGCAGCCGCACCGTGCGGTGCACGCCGCCGGCCAGGGCGATCAGGCCGCCGTAAGCGTCGTAGAACGGCTCGAAGGTCACGACCTCGTCGCCCGGTTCGAGCAGCGCCAGCAGGGTGGCGGAGAGTGCCTCGGTGGCGCCGGCGGTGACGAGCACCTCGGTGCCGGGGTCGACGGTCAGCCCGTAGAAGTGCTGCTGGTGACGCGCAATCGCCTCGAGCAGCACCGGTGCACCCCGCCCGGGTGGGTACTGGTTGACGCCGTCGCTGATGGCTTGACGAGCGGCTTCGAGCACAACGGCAGGACCGTCCTCATCGGGGAAGCCCTGGCCCAGGTTGATGGCGCCGGTGCGCATGGCGAGGGCGCTCATTTCCGCGAAGATGCTGGCGGAGACGGTGCCGTCGGCGGCGAGGAGCCCGGCTCCTCGGGCGGTACGACGCCAGGCGCCGGTGATCGTCATGTGGTGACCTGCTGCATACCCCCAAATTTACGACATCCTGCCCTTCGCTTCTGTCGCTCCCGCCGCCCCCGGAATCCCGGCGGATGTGCGCAACTCCTGCAATTTTCAAATCTGAGGCGCGTCGGCCCCGGAATCCCGGGGGTCTGTGCTGTGCGAGAGAAATCCAGCAGGAGTTGTGCACGGAATGGGGCGGATGGGGCTGTGGCAGGCCAACCCCGAGGACACTGCGCAGGATGCGCGACCCGCGAAGGATCACAGGAGCTACGTACGACAACCGCTGGGTTTGGGGCTGTGGATAACTTGCGCGTGGGGGTGGGGTGCTGCCCTACGGTGGCGGCATGGGGATCGTGGGCGTTGGGCGACGAGGTGTCGGACGGATGGTTACCGCTGCCTGTGTGGGTGGTCTGCTGTTGGGTGCGGTGGGCTGCACGGCGGCGCCGAAGCCCGCGCCACCGTCGGCCACGCCCACGATCGCCCCCATCTTCGTTTCCGACGAGGAGGCGCTCGCCGCGGCCACCGAGGCCTACGCGAATTACCTCAGCACATACGACGCAATTTGGACTGAGGGGGGACCGTCGGTGGATGACTATTTGGCACTCTCAACTGGTCCTGCGCACGAGGGCGAAGTGGCGGCAATGACGGCATGGCAGTCAAAAGGTTGGAAGGCTATTGGGCAATCGACCTTCGACTCCGTCCAACTCCAATCTGTTTGGGAGTCGGACTCGGGTCGCTGGCACATTCGAACCTATCTGTGCGCAGATGCAAGCGGTGGGGACGTGATCGACGCTTCAGGGCAGTCTGTCGCGAAGTCAGACCGGCCGCTGCGCTTGCCGTTGGAAGTCGAGTTCGTGACGGCCTCCGCAGCATCGTCTGATCTCAAAATCTCGGAGTCCAAAGTATGGTCCGGCTCAAACTTCTGTTAGTGGCCGTGGTCGCCATATTCGTCTGGACGGTACACGTCGATCCCGCCGTCGCGGCGCGGGTGTACTTCGCCGCTGGGGATTGCTCGGTAAATCAGTGGAGAGAAGGCGGCTGCGCAGGGGCGGGTGCGGCTGTCGGGAACGGCGGGGTGGACCTCAGCGCAGACCGGGAGGTTTACACGCCTGGACGGCAGGGCTCCGGTTCCGGCAACGGCGGGCGCGGCGGTAGCGGAGGCGGCTCGGGAGGCGGGGACTGGGACGGTTTGCCCGACGGCGTCAGCCTGGTTCCCGGGGGAGTGCCCGTCGACCAGGGCGACGCATCCGCTGGGCCAGGGTTGGTGCCGAGGCGCGGTACGGCGGTGGCGCCGGCCGACCCCGCGGTGCCGGTGTGCCAGCCTCAGACACCCTGCGACCCGGATCTGGTCGTGCGTGTGAGTGATCTGGTCAGCATCCGGGCCGACGCTCCCACACAGGGGATGGAACCAGACGGCTGGCTGGTGGTCGGCATTCCGACCAACTTCTTTGCCACGGCGTCTGCGCACGTCCGGTCCGGCCCACTCCTCGGCGATTCGGCCGAGGTGCGGTTCACCCCGGTGGGGTTCCGGTGGGACTACGGCGACGGAACGTCGCGCACGTCGGTTTCGGGCGGAGCGAGCTGGGCGGCCTTGAACCTTCCTGAGTTCTCAGAAACCGCGACCAGTCACGTGTTCGAGCAAACCGGAACGCTCTCAATCGGGCTCGTCGTGTCCTACTTGGCCGAGTATCGCTTCGCCGGTGCCGAATGGCGCGATGTGCAGGGTCTGGTGCTGGTGCCGACCAGCCCGATCACCGCGATCGCCGACCGTGCCGGCACGGTTCTCGTGGCCGAGTCGTGCTCCGGCAACCCCGGTGGTCCTGGCTGTTGAGCACCAGGCGTCCGTCGCCGGACCGCCGAGTTGCGCGAGCCGGGCAAGGTCACGGCTTCATCATTGACTGCTCCCAGTCTGCGCATATCAAACGTTCAGCTTGAGGCGAGAAACTATCTTCGCTTGGAAGGAGCACACCATGACTGACAGCACCCAGGACCCGGGCACCACCCCCGACCAGCCTCAGGACAGCGCACCGATCGAGGTCAACTCGTCGGGCGCAGCCGTCGCGGGCCACCCCGACGTTCCAACGACCACCACCGACGCCCCGAACGCCACCGCTGCACAGCCCACCGCAGTGCAGCCCACCGTTCCCCGGCCCGCCGACAACCAGCCCACCGAGGTTCTCGGTTCTGAAGACGGCTCGGTCGCCGCCCAGGCCCCCGCAGCCCCGGCGCCCACTGCCGCCGAGCACCAGCAGCCGGTGCACCCCTACACCCACGCTCCGGCGCAGGCCGCGGCCTACCCCACGGATGCATTCGGCCGCCCCATTCCGGGCCCGGACGGCTCCACCCCGATTTACGCTCCCACCCCGGCCCAGCAGCAGGCCTACGCCAACGCGAACGGTTACCCCGCGCAGCCGTTCGTCGGAACGAAGGCGCCCAAGGACCCCAACCGCCGCAAGAGCAACGTCGCCTTCGTCGCCGCGCTGGCCATCGCCGCCCTGGTCGGCGGGGTCTCCTCAGCCGGTGTTTCCGCCATCGTCTACTCGAGCCAGAGCAACGGCACCCCGGCCAGTGAGGCTCAGGGCCCGAGTTCCGTCGTCGTGAACAACAGTGACAGCGTCAACGAGATCACCGCCGTCGCCGCCAAGGCGTCGCCCAGCGTCGTAACGATCGAGGTCGCCGCGGGTGACTCCGGCGGCTCCGGCTCCGGCGTCATCCTGAGCGAAGACGGTTACGTCCTGACCAACACCCACGTCGTCACGCTCGACGGCGCCGCGTCAGACGCGACAATCCAGGTGAAGGCCAGCGACGGCAAGCTGTACGAGGCCACCCTGGTCGGCACCGACCCGGTATCCGACCTCGCCGTGATCAAACTCACCGACGCGTCGGGCCTCACGCCCATCAACTGGGCGGACTCGAGCGATCTCAACGTCGGCGACACCGCCATCGCGATCGGCGCGCCGCTCGGCCTGTCCGGCACCGTCACCAACGGCATCGTGAGCGCCCTCAACCGCAGCATCACCGTGGCCTCCTCTGCCGCACCCACCACGCCGGACGAGACCACGCCAGACGAGGGTGACGGCAACTTCTTCAACTACGACCTGCCCAACCGGGACGGTTCGACCCCGGACACCCAGGCCACGCAGAGCAGCATCTCGCTCGCGGTTATCCAGACGGATGCCGCGATCAACCCCGGCAACTCCGGAGGCGCCCTGCTCAACAGCAAGGGCGAGCTGATCGGCATCAACGTCGCCATCGCCAACGCCGGTGGCAGCTCGACCGCCACCACCGCCGGAAGCATCGGCGTCGGCTTCTCGATCCCGGCAAACCTGGCCAAGCGGGTCTCCGAGGAGATCATCGAAACCGGATCTGCCACGCACGGTCTGCTCGGCGCCAGCGTCACCGGCGCCACCAGCACCGACAGCGACACCGTCGGCGCCCTGATCAGCGAGGTGTCGTCCGGCGGAGCCGCCCAGAAGGCAGGGCTGAAGGCCGGTGACGTCGTCACCAACTTCAACGGTGTTCCCATCACCGACGCGACCGACCTCACCGCCCAGGTGCGTACCCTTGCGGCCGGTGCCACCGCCGACCTCACCTACGTGCGTGAAGGCGAGTCGGTAACGGTGTCAGTCACCGTCGGTGAGCTCACCAGCTAGCCCACATCAGCTCCTTCCTTCCTGCTGCGCCGCCGGTCCTGCACCGGCGGCGCAGCTGTGTCCCGGCGCGCGGCAGTCACCTCGAGGGGTGCACAGGCAACGCGGACCGAGTGAAAAGACTCGGCTGCTAGGCTCAGGCGATTGCCCGAATGAGTGGAAAGATGGCCAGCACAGTGCAGGAAAGCGCAGACACAGTGCTGATCGGCGTCTCGTACATCATGCCCGTGCTCAACGAGGCCAGCCATGTGCGAGCCGCGGTGCAGAGCCTGCTTGAGCAGGACTACGACGGCCCGTTCGAAGTCACCCTTGCCCTGGGGCCGAGCATCGACGGCACCACCGAACTCGTCGAGGAGATGGCCGCGGTGGATCCGCGCATCCGCGTCGTCGCCAACGAGGTCGGGTCGACTCCCGCGGGCCTCAACATCGCCATTCGCGCCTCCACCTTCCCGGTCGTGATCCGCGTCGACGCCCACTCGGTGCTGCCGCGCGACTACGCCCGCATCGCGGTCGACACCCTTCAGCGCACCGGCGCCGACAACGTCGGCGGCATCATGGATGCCCAGGGCACCGCCCCGTTCCAGAAGGCCGTCGCCCGCGCCTACAGCACCCGCATCGGCCTCGGCGGTACCCCGCTGCACGTGGGCGGCCCCGAGGGTGAAGCGGAGACCGTCTACCTCGGTTGCTTCCGCCGCGACAGCCTGCTGCGAGTGGGCATGTTCGACGAGGGCATCAAGCGCGGCCAGGACTGGGAACTTAACCGCCGCCTGCGCGAGCACGGCGGCTCGGTCTGGTTCACCCCCGCGCTGAAAGTCATCTACCGGCCGCGGCCCAGCCTGTCGCGCCTGGCCCGCCAGATGGTCTCGACCGGGCTGTGGCGCGGCGAACTGGCCCGCCGGTTCCCCGAATCCAACGGTATGCGCTACTTCGCCCCGCCCGTGATGGTGCTCGGCGTCACCATCGGCATCCTGCTGGGCCTGGCCGGCCTGGTGCAGGTCCTGCTGGGCGGTCCGGGCTGGTTGTTGCTGGGCTTCCTCGCCCCGCTGGCCTACCTGCTCATCGTCGTGGCGGCCACGGCCCTGTCGACCCGGGCCGACGGCGTTCGTGTCGCGCTCTGGTTTCTCGTAGTCTTGCCGTGCATTCACTTCTGCTGGGGTATCGGCTTCCTGCTGGGTTACCTCAAGCTCACCAACAACATCTCGGCACACACGGGAAGACATCAATGACGTCTGGTTCGCCCAACACGGCTCGGCCCTCTTCGATCGCCGAGCTTCGTGCCGTCGCGCAACCTCCCGAGGTGCGGATGCGCGCCAATGCCGAGCACTGGACGGCGTCGCTCTACCTGCGTGACCTGTCGCCGTACCTCACCTGGATGCTGCTGAAGACGCGCATCTCGGCCAACGGCGTCACCGGCCTGATGATCCTCGTCGGCTGGTCAACGGCCGCGGCCCTGCTCATTCCCGGCATCTGGGGTGCCCTGCTCGCCCTGGTACTCGGCCAGCTGCAGATGCTTGTGGACTGCTGCGACGGCGAGGTCGCCCGCTGGCGCAGAACGTCGTCGCCGGCCGGGGTGTTCCTCGACAAGGTCGGGCACTACTCCACCGAGGCCCTGATCCCCATAGCGCTGGGCATCCGCGCCGCGGCCTACCCGTTCGAAGCGCCCGCCGACTTCCTGTTCACCACGCTCGGCCTGGCCCTCGCGCTACTGATCGTGCTCAACAAGGCCCTCAACGACATGGTGCACGTGGCCCGCGCCAACGCCGGCCTGACCAAGCTGGCCGACAATAAGGGCGAGAAGGTCCCACAGGCCGGCCTGATCGCCACCCTGCGCCGCCTGGCCCGATTCCTACCGTTCCACCGCCTGTACCACTCGGTGGAAATGACGATGGTGATCTTCGTCGCCGCCGTCATCGGCCTCGTCGCCGGTCAGCCGATCACCGACCGGGTCTTCCTTGCTGTCCTTGTTCCCCTCGCGTTCCTCGCGCTGATCGGCCACTTCCTGGCGATCATGGCTTCGAAGCGGGTGCGCTCCTGAGGTCAGGAGACAGCGTTCCCGTCACCGTCGGCGTGGTCGTGCTCACCCAGGGCCGCCGCCCCGATGACCTCGAGCGTGGCATCCGCAGCCTGCTCGCCCAGGAAGATGTGCAGCTGGACATCGTCTGCGTGGGCAACGGTTGGCAGCCCACCGGCCTGCCCGCGGGCGTCGCCGTGCTGGCCCTGCCGGAGAACCTGGGCATCCCCGCCGGCCGCAATCGCGGTGTCGACCATGTCGCCGGCGACTACCTCTTCTTCCTCGATGACGACGCCAGCCTGCCGGATCCCCGTTTCCTGATCGACGCCGTCGGGGTACTGCGCACCGACCCCAGCATCGGCCTGCTGCAGCCGCAGGTGGTGGACCCGACCGGCCTGACCGCGCCGCGCCGTTGGATACCGCGCATCCGCAAGGGCGACGCCGCGCACTCCAGCGCCGTGTTCTCGGTGTGGGAGGGTGCCGTGCTGATGCCGCGGCCGGTTTTCATGGCCACGGGCGGCTGGGCCGAACCGTTCTTCTACGCCCATGAGGGCATCGAGCTGGCCTGGCGGGTCTGGGACCAGGGCCTGCGCAGCTGGTACGCAGGTGACCTGGTGGCGAACCACCCGGTGATCCTGCCCACCCGGCACGCTGATTTCTACAGGCTCAACGCCCGCAACCGTGTCTGGATCGCCCGACGTAACCTGCCGGTGCCGCTGATGCCGCTCTACGTGGGATCCTGGACGGCGATCCAGGTGCTGCGTGGCGCCCGCAACCCGGCCGCACTGAAGGCCTGGTTCCGCGGCTGGTGGGAGGGCTGGACCACCGACCCCGGCGAACGTCGTCCGCTGTCGGCAGGCACCATCTGGCGGATGACCCGCGCGGGCCGGCCTCCCGTCATCTGACCGGGATGCCTTACGATTGGCCACCTGTGCACCTCTTCCGGGGGGTCAGCGGGCCTTAGGTCCCGGCCCGGTGGGTAGGCTGGAACAGTGGTAAGCAGGAAAGACGTCAGACTCGCAGCAAAGCTGGTGAAGGATGTGCTCGGTTCTCGCAAGGCCCAGCGCCTGCTCACCGAGCGCCTCGCCGTACGCGGCCCGCTGCCCGCCCATAGCTTCAAGATCGCCGTGTACTTCGCGGATGGTCCGGTGAACCTCTACCAGATGCGCCAGTGGTACAAACCGCTCGCGAAGCTGGCCGAGACCTGGCCCGTGGTCCTCCTGAGCCGCACCGCCGGCGGCACGCTGAAGCTACTCGAAGAGAGCCCGCTGCCGGTGGCCTACGTGCGCAAGGTCTCCGACCTCGAACAGGTGGTCGCCGAGCAGGACATCCGCATCGTCCTGTACGTCAACCAGAACTCCCGCAACTTTCAGATGATGCGCTACGGGCGCCGCTGGCACGTTTTCATCAACCACGGTGAGAGCGACAAGATGTACATGACCACCAACCAGTTCAAGGCATACGACTACTCGTTCGTGGCCGGCCAGGCCGCCGTCGACAGGCTCGGCAAGGTGCTCTGGGACTACGACTTCGACAAGCGGGCGATCACGATCGGTCGTCCCCAGGCCGACCACTATTCGGGTCTGCTGCCGTTCACGCCCGATGAGCGCACCGTCGTGCTCTACGCACCTACCTGGGAGGGCGACCGCGCCGCCGCAGCGTACGGCTCCATCGCCACGCACGGTGTCGCCCTCGTCACGGCACTGCTGCGAAGCCCCAGGCACCGGCTGGTGTACCGCCCGCATCCGCGCTCCGGCGTCGTAGACCACGAATACGGTCTGGCGAACAAGCAGATCATGGCCGCGATCACCGCCGCGAACAGCCGCGATGCGAGTGCCCAGCACATCATCGACACAGGCGCGGAGCTCGGCTGGCAGCTCTCCGCCGCCGATGTCGCGATCGTCGACATCTCGGCGATGGTCTACGACCGCCTTGCGTCGGGCAAACCGCTCATGGTGACGCGTCCACTGAACCCGCTCGCCGCCATCGACACCAGCGGGTACCTGTCCGACTGCGAATGGCTCGGCGCGAGCGACACCGCCGACATCGCCCTGACCCTCGACGAACTCGTGAACGACGACGGCGCCGAGCAGCGCCTGCGCGTCTGGGTCGAGCAGTACTTCGGCGATCCCACGCCCGGTGCGCCCACGGCGCGGTTCCGTGCCGCGATCGAACACTTAATGACCGAGTGGGACCGATTCGCCGAGGTACACGCCGACGATGACGATGGCCTCGCCGAGTTCGTCGATGACGTCAGCGAGACCGAAGACGTCTGATCGGCCCGGTCCTGCCAGCCCGATCTGACGGCCCGGTCTGCCAGCCCTGTCCTGCCTAGACGGGCTCCGCCGGTGCGGCTGCGTCCGGCTTGACCTGGTCCGCGGCCGTCGGACGACGGCGCAGCGGCCGGGGGAGTGCTCGGAGCGCGCCGTGGCCCAGCTGGGTGAGCCGGTTGCCGGGAATCACGGCCCCATCTCGCAGCGTGATGGTGTGCACCCGCGGTTCGAGCTCCGGGCGTAACCCGGCGGGGGCCTGGCCGAAAGCGAGCCTGGACGATCCGATGACCCGCTTGCCGAGGATGTGGTTGCCCATCCCGCCGATCACTGCGCCAATGCCGAACGGCACGGCCTTGCCGATCAGGCTTGCCCCGCCCTTGGCGGCGAACTGCTTGATGAATGTTCGCTTGAGGCGGTCCGTCAGCGGCCCCATGATGGCGCGGGGCAGGCTCGTCGTCACCAGTTCGCCCCAGTACGCGGTGCGGGCCACGCCACCACCGGTGGCTTGGCCGGCGAGCTGGCGCACCAGGTCCGAACCTTCGTGGCCGAGCATCATCGTCATCACGAGGGCCCTGGCACGTTCTGGGTCGCTCACCGTGATCCCGTGCACCTCGCTGACGGACTGTGAGAAGAGCGCGGTCGCCTCGAGAAAACCGGCCGTCTCGACGCCGGACAGAGCCAGGGTGATGCCGGTGCCGACGCCCGGGATCACGGCCGTGGCACCGACCGCGGCACCGCCGCTGGTGACCGCGGCGAGATATCGTCGCTCCAGGATGCGCACGAGCTGTTCCGGTGTGGCCTCGGGGTGCCGGTGACGGATGCTCCGAATGTGCGCGAGGACGGCAGGGCGATGAATCGCCATGACCCTGTCGAATCCGGTGACGACACCGGTCGGGA
This sequence comes from Cryobacterium adonitolivorans, assembly GCF_004402695.1. Classification (GTDB taxonomy): domain Bacteria; phylum Actinomycetota; class Actinomycetes; order Actinomycetales; family Microbacteriaceae; genus Cryobacterium; species Cryobacterium adonitolivorans. Next base: position 30,783 of record NZ_SOFL01000053.1, read on the forward strand.
GCTGGCCACCCTGCGGCAGCCCGCCGGTGGGCGACAGCAGGGGTGTGGGCTTCTTAGCCATGGTGCGGTCCTCCTCGATGCGGTGGGACGAGTTTACGGGCCGAAACTGGGCATCCGTCGATGCAACTCCCAGACAACGCGCCAGCCACGCCGATCAGGCCTTTTTGAAGCCGTACTCCGCGTTGTACCGGTCGAGGACCTCGTTGATCGGGGCGTCGAGAACCAGCTCGCCCTTGTCGAGGTACAGGCCTCTGGCGCAGAACCGGCGCAGGTCGCGTTCGTTGTGCGACACGAAGAACAGGGTGCGTCCGCCGGCCAGCAGTTCTTCGATGCGGCGGTAGCACTTCTCGCGGAACGCCTTGTCGCCGACCGCCAGGACCTCGTCGACGAGGATGATCGGCTCCTCGAGCCTGGAGATCACGGCGAACGCGATGCGCACCTTCATGCCGCTGGACAGGTGCTTGTACGGGGTGTCGATGAAGTCGTCGATCTCGGCGAACTCGATGATGTCGTCGAACCTGGAATCGATCTGCTTGCGGGTCATGCCGTGCAGGCCCGCCGTGAGGTAGACGTTGTCGCGCACGGTGAGGTCGTCGACGAAGCCGCCGGTGATCTCAATAAGCGGTGCGACGCCCTCGATGACGTCCACGGTGCCCTCGTCGGGCAGTACGACGCCCGTGACGAGCTTGAGCAGGGTGGACTTGCCCTGGCCGTTCCGGCCGACCACGCCGATCGCTTCGCCGCGTTGCACGGTGAACGACACGTTCTGCAGCGCCCAGAACTCGCCGGGCCTGGTGCGGCGGCGGGTGCTGGCGAACAGGTCTTTGAAACTGCGGCGGCTGCGCCGGTTGCGGCGGAACCTGATGCCGACGTCGTCCAGGGAGATGACGGTTTCGCTCATCAGATCTCCTTCAACACGGCGCGCTCGGTGCGGGAGAAGACCAGGAGGCCGATTCCGAGGAACGCCACCGACATGACCGCGCTGACGGCCACGACGAACCAGTCCAGTTCACCGGGGAAGAACGCGGCGCGGTAGAGGCTGAAGATGCCGCTGAGCGGGTTGAACGCCGCCCAGAAGTGCAGCTCCTCCGGTAGGTCGCTGGTGCCGTAGATGATCGGCGACGCGTAGAACAGAAAACGCAGGATGAGCTTGACGGCCCGCTCGAGGTCACGGAAGAACACGACCAGGGGAGCCACGATGAGGCCGACGCCGGCCGTGAGCACGGCCTGGATGAGGATGGCGAGCGGGAAGAAGACCGCATCGATGGTGATCTCGGCACCGGAGAAGACCGCGAAAATGATCAGCACCGGAATCGCGGCGATGAACTCGATGCCCTTGGAGAGCACCAGGCGGTTCACCCAGATGGTGCGGGGGATCCTGGTGGAGCGGATGAGCTTGGCTTCGCGGAGGAAGGCTCTGGTGCAGTCGGAGATGGCCCCGTTGAACCACATCCAGGGCAGCAGCGCGGAGAGCAGGAACACGATGTACGGTTCGTTGCCGACGGTGCGCTGGAAGACCTGCGTGAAGACGAACCAGTAAATGCCGGCCATGACCAGCGGGTCGAGGATCGACCAGAAGTAGCCGAGCACGGACGTGGAGTACCGAACCCGCAGGTCCCGCTGGGTCAACAGCCAGAGGGAATGACGGTACCGCGCAAACGGGGCGCGCTGTTCAGGACGCACCTGAGCGTAACTACTCACGCGCTCTATCGTATGGGAGTGGATTGGGGCGCCGCGCCATCGACGCGGTCGCCCCACGGCTCCAGGCTGATCAGACGAACAGGTTGGCGCGCTCGAGGTCTTCGGCGAAGTCGACCTCGACAGCGTAGAAGTCCGAGATGTCGACGGGCTCGACGAGCATGCGGTTCTTCTCGATCGCGAGCTCGATGCCGCGTTCGAAGTAGTCCTGGTCGCCGACCTTGCTGAGGTGGTGGATGAGCATGGTCTTGTCTGCGGCGGACACGTAGTTGATGCCGACGGCCTCGCCGAGCCCGTTCTTCACGGTCTTCGACAGCTCCTTGATGTAGCCCTCGGCGCTCGTCGTGTACTTGACTTCCTCGTCGGACACCTTGGACGTGTTGACAGTGACGAATGACTGGTCGCGCTTCATCATCGCCGCGGCGCGATCGAGGATGGCGGGATCGAACACAACGTCACCGTTCATCCACAACACACCACCGCTGGCGGACGCGCGGAGGGCGCGAAGCAGGCTCTTCGACGTGTTCGTCACGTCGTACTGCTCGTTGTAGACGAACGATGCCTGCGGGAAAGCCTCGATGATGTGCTCGAGCTTGTAGCCGACGACGATGGTGACCTTGGTCTTCTTGCCGAAGGCGTGCTCGATGTTGTCGAACTGCTGCTGCATGATTGTGCGGCCGTCGTTGAGTTCGGTCAGCGGTTTAGGAAGGGAGCGGCCGAGGCGGCTCCCCATTCCTGCTGCAAGTATTACAACCTGGGTGGTCACGAATATCTCCTAAGAAAGATCTGGGTGGCCCCGCAGCAGCCGGACGTTTTCGCCGAGTTTGCCTGCGGTTCACCCCTAAGTTCACGTATAGACACACCGTTATGCCACCTTCAGACTACCTGACGACCCCGTTCTGGGGGAAGGGACGGCCGGATGCGTGTCCGGATCGTGACGATTCGCGCGACCCTGTGACCTGCGATTCCGTCGCGAGTTTTGTTGGGAATCCGCCTGTGGCCGCCCTAGGCCCCAGCGAGGTCAGACGGTCCTTGGTAAGTTAGCGAGGTGACTCCAGTGCCTCCGAACTCCGAGCCTGACGAGCGGACTCCGGTCTTGCCCGTTCCCGATACGGAGCTGGAACGCGAGGGTAGTGCCATCGTGCACGACACCCCTGCGAACCGCCCCCCTGAGCCCGACCGCCTCTCTACGACCGCGCCGAAAACCGCCGCGGTGCCAGCCCGCAAGGCCCCGGTGCGTCGCGCGCCCCGGACCGCCACGCCCAAGGCCGGTGCGGCGTCGAGCGCACCCGGTGCCGGCACGTCGGTTTCGGCCGACGCTGCGACCCCCGATGATTCAGCCACGCCGGTGGCGCCCGCGCGGAGCACGACCCGCGCACCGCGCACCCCTGCCAGTCCGCGGGCCACGTCGACCCCTCGCGCTCCGGCCAGGAAGAAGCCGGTGGCAGCCGCGCTGTCGGAGGATGTTGCTGTACCGACCACGACTCCATTGACCCCCGGCGCCGGCACCACGGTCGTTGGCAACACCCCGCCGGTATCGGTGACGCGTACCCCCGCTGCCCGCAAGGCGCCGGTGAAGCCCGCGGCGTCGAAGGCGAACAGGCTGCCGGCCACCACGACGTCCACGGCGGATACCGCTGCCGCCGTAGAGGCTGCCGCGGTTGCCGCGGCCCCCGGCCAGGACCTCCCCGGCGGCTCCGCGGAGGTCGACCCCGAAAAGCCCAAGTCCGCTGCCGCCCGCTCGAGCAGCGCCCGGACCGCGGCGGCGAAGGCCGCCGCCGCCAAGGCCGCCGCGGCCAAGACCGAGTCGGCCACCAAGGCCGGCGCGGCGCGCGCTGCCGCGACCAAGGCCGCCGCGGCGAAGTCTGCAGCCGCCAGGACTGCCGCCATCGCTTCGGCACGCGCCGCCACAACAGCCGCTGCGGCCGCCGCTGCGGCGCGATTTGCAGCAGTGGACGACGCTGCAGTGGACGACGCTGCCGTCGCTGGGAAGCCTGCTGCAGCAGCTGAGCCCGCCGTCGCTGAACCCACCTCCGTAGGGCTCGATGCTACCGAACTCACACCCGAGCTCGCCGTCGACGCCACGATGGTTTTGCCAGTCGCCGCGCCCGCGCCTGCGCCCGCGCCGTCGGGCGATGACGAGACCATGGTCCTGACGATGCCGGCGACGCCGGACACGGACGACACTGTTGTGCTGGCCACGGCGCCGGCAGAGACCACCCCCGCCGTTGAGCCGGCCCAGCCGTCGAGGCGACCGTTCTGGCGGCTGCCCAGACTGGCTCCGAAGCAGACCGAGGTCGTGGCCCCGGCCGAACCCAGCTCTGCCGAGCCCAGCACTGCCGGCTCCAGCACTGCCGGCTCCAGCACTGCCGACTCCAGCACCGCCGAGCGCGGCGATGCCGTAACAGCCGCGGCGCCCGCGATCCCCATGGCCGCAGGTGCACCCGCCAACGCAACCGCGCCCGTCGTCATGGCCTCGGACACCGCCAGCCATGCCACCGCGGTTCCGGAACCCGTCATCGGCGCCACGGCACAGCGCATCCCGCCGGTCGTGCGCAAGCCGCAGGCCCCGCGCACCGGCGCATCCGCCGTCATCGCTGGGCTCGCCCCCGTGGAGATCGCGGTGAGCGGGCTGAACAAGCGCTTCGGCCAGAACGTCGCCGTCGCCGACGTCAACCTCGAGGTTCGGGCCGGATCGTTCTACGGCATCGTCGGTCCCAACGGCGCAGGCAAGACCACCACACTGTCGATGATCACCGGGCTGCTGCGGCCGGACTCCGGTTCGATCCAGGTACACGGCATCGACGTGTGGGCCGACCCGATCGCCGCCAAGCGCACCATTGGAGTCCTTCCGGACCGCCTGCGGCTGTTCGACCGGCTCACCGGTGCGCAACTTCTGTACTACTCCGGCGTCCTGCGCGGGCTCGAGAGCGAAACCGTGCGGGCCCGCTCCGCCGACCTTGCCGCGGCCTTCGGGCTCGAGGATGCCCTCAACCGCCTGGTCGCCGACTACTCGGCAGGCATGACCAAGAAGATCGCCCTGGCCTGCGCGATGATCCATTCGCCGCGCGTGCTGGTGCTCGACGAACCGTTCGAATCGGTCGACCCGGTGTCGGCCGTGAACGTCACCGAGATCCTGCAGCGCTACGTCGCCGCCGGCGGAACGGTGATTCTGTCCAGCCACGGCATGGACCTCATCCAGCGGGTCTGCGACCACGTGGCGATTATCGTGCAGGGCTCCGTGCTGGCCGCGGGAACAATCGACGAGGTGCGCGGCAACGTGTCACTCGAAGAACGTTTCGTCGACCTGGCCGGCGGACGAAAGGTTGCGGAGGGCCTGGAGTGGTTGCACAATTTCTCGGACTGAAGCTGAGGCTTCTCGCCAATCTGTTCCGGCGTAGACCCTGGCAGGTCGTGGGAGTGCTGCTCGGACTGCTGTACGGGTTGCTCGTCGCCGCCGCGCTGATGTCCATGCTCATCGCGTTCCGTTACGTCGACGACGTCGGCACCATCCGGGACGGCATCATCGTGGCCGGCTCGCTGGTGGTGCTCGGCTTCTTCCTTGTACCGCTCGTCTTCGGCGTGGACGACAGCATGGATCCGCGCAAGTTCTCCACCATGGGCATCCCGAACAAACAGCTGTCGTTCGGCCTTGCCGTGTCCGCACTGGTCGGGGTTCCGGCGACGACTCTGGCGCTGGTGCTGCTGGGCACCATCGTGACCTGGTCCAGGGGTGTGGGGGAGACCCTGTTCGCCATCGTGGCGGCCGCCCTTCTGCTGGCGACCTGCATGCTCGCCTCCAGGGTGAGCACGTCCATCTCTGCCTTCCTGCTCTCCACCCGCCGGGCCCGCGAGTTCACCGGCATCATCGGCATCCTGCTGATCGTCATGATCACCCCCGTGGTGATCCTGCTGGTCAACGTGGATTGGAGCCTGTACGGACTGGACCTGCTCGGCGGTTTCGCAGGCATCCTCGGCTGGACGCCGCTGGGCGCGGCGTGGGCCGTGCCGGGCGACGCGGCTGCCGGTGACTGGGGGATGTCCTTCCTCAGGCTCCTCATCGCCGCGGCGACCGTATACCTGTTATGGCTCGCATGGCAGGGTCTGGTGGCCCGGATGCTCGTCACGCCGGGTCGCGAGGCGCAGGCCAGGGCCTACGGCGGCCTGGGTTGGTTCGACCGGATGCCGCACAACCCGATCGGTGCGATCGCCGCCCGCAGCATCACCTACTGGGGCCGCGACCCGAGGTACTGGGTCTCATTGATCATGATCCCGATCGTGCCGGTCCTCGTGATCCTGCCTCTCGTCTTTGCCGGGATGCCGTTCGAGTACCTTGTTCTCATTCCCGTGCCGCTCATGTGCGTCTTCCTCGGCTGGACGCTGCACAACGACGTCGCGTATGACCACACCGCCATCTGGCTGCACGTGGTCTCCGGACCGCGCGGGGTGGCCGACCGCGTCGGCCGGCTCGTTCCGGCGCTCTTCGTGGGCATCCCGCTGATCGGGCTCGGCTCGGCCGTCAGCGTCAGCGTGCACGGCGACTGGGCGGTGCTTCCCGGGGTGCTCGGCGTAAGCACCTGCATCCTGCTCGCCGGGTTGGGTTTCTCCAGCTTCACGTCGGCCCGGTTCCCCTACCCGGCGACGAAGCCCGGCGACAGCCCGTTCGCGCAGCCTCAGTCGTCGGATACCGCCGCCGCGATTATCCAGTCGTTCACCTTCGTGGGGTCGATCGTCGTGGCGCTGCCGGCCATCGTGTGCGCCGTGCTGGGTGTTTTCGTGGATCCGCTGTGGAACCTACCGGCACTGTACTGGGGGCTCGGCATCGGCTTCGTCATGCTGATCGGTGGGGTGTGGCTGGGTTCGCGGACCTTCGAACGCCGTGGTCCGGAAATGCTCTCCTCCGCAATGCGCGCGTAGCTGCATACACTTGGTTTCATGACACACGACATTCGCGCGAGCATCGCAGAGCCCGGCCGCGGCCCAGGAACCGGTGGCGGAACATCCACCCTCGATCGTGAACTCGAGGAACTGCTCAACCAGGAGCAGATCGAGCCCGGTGACCACGAACGCTTTTCGCACTACGTGCCGAAGGACAAGATCCTCGAGTCCGCGATGACCGGCAAACCGGTCAAGGCGCTGTGCGGAAAGAAATGGCTGCCGGGCCGCGACCCGGAGAAGTTCCCAGTCTGCCCGACCTGCAAGTCCATCTACGAAAAGATGAAGCAGGACTAAACCGGTCGCTGATCCTAGCGGTACACCGTCGGGATGACGGTGTCGCCGCGGCCGAGCCTGAACGCGTCGATCGGCAGCTCGCGCATCGCCGCGGCGTTCTGTTCGCGGGCCAGCCGGGTCCCGGCTGCGCCCAGGTAGCGTTCGTCGAGAACTCCGGCCTCCATGAGCGGCACCAGCAGCGACCGCTCCGTGGCACCGGAGACACTCGGTTCATGGGCGGCCGGCGCCGGCGCCGGGCCGTCGGTCGCCACCATCACAATCTCTTCGCGGGCCGTGCCAGACGCATCCAGCAGGCGCAGGGCGCTCTTGCGTCCGCCGACCGAGGCCTTGGAGGCTGCGGTCTTCGCTACCGACACCCACTCGTCTGCCGCGTTCTTGTGCGCCACCAGCTTGTAGACCATGCCGGCAGCCGGAGCGCCGGACCCGGTCACGAGTGAGGTGCCCACCCCGAACGCATCCACCGGTGACGCCGACAGCGCCGCGATCGAGTACTCGTCCAGGTCGCTGGTGACGGTGATCTGCGTGTTCACGGCGCCGAGCGAATCCAGCTGGGCACGGGCGGCGGCTGCGACGGTGGGCAGGTCGCCGGAGTCGATGCGGATCGAACCCAGGCCGGTGCCGGCGACGGAGACGGCCAGTTCGATGCCGCGCTCGATGTTGTAGGTGTCCACGAGCAGCGTGGTCGACGCGCCGAACGCGTCCACCTGGGCGCGGAAGGCGTCCTCCTCGGTGTCGTGCAACAGCGTGAAAGAGTGCGCGGCGGTGCCCATGGTGGGGATTCCCCAGCTGCGGCCGGCTTCAAGGTTGCTGGTAGAGGCGAAACCGGCAATGTAGGCGGCCCGGGCCGCGGCGACGGCGGAGTGTTCGCCTGTGCGGCGGGACCCCATCTCGGCCAGCGGCCGGCCCAGGCTCACGGACACCATGCGGGCGGCGGCACTGGCAACGGCGCTGTCGTAGTTGAGGACGCTGAGGATCAGGGTCTCGAGCACGACGCACTCGGCGAAGGTGCCGTCGACCTGGATCAGTGGGGAGCCCGGGAAATACGCGTCCCCTTCCCGGTAGCCCCAAATGTTGCCGCTGAAGGAGTAGTCAGCCAGCCAGTCGAGGGTGGGCGGGCGCACCACGTTGTTGTCGCGCAGCCAGTCGAGCTCGGCGTCGCCGAACCTGAAATCGCGGATCAAGTCGAGCAGCCGGCCGGTGCCGGCCACAATCCCGTACCGCCGGCCGGCTGGCAGCCGCCGGGCGAAGGCCTCGAACATGCACTCGCGGTTCGCGGTGCCGCTCTGGATCGCGGCATCCACCATGGTGAGTTCATAGCGGTCGGTTCGAAAGGCAGAAGTCTCGGTCACGCGAGAAGCCTAGCTGCCCCGCCGCGGTCCGGGCTGTGCACACTCTCCCGTCGCCGAGATGCCGCGAAAGCCCCGTTTCAGCCATCTCAAATGGCACTTTGCGTCAAGTCGGCAGAGCCGTTTTCGCCGAGATTTGCCAAACGGACCCTTCAGATGCTCTGAACGGGCCGTTGCCGCAACTCGCGGATCCCGGTAGGGCCTACAGGGCGCCGAAGGCGACGATGCAGTTCTGGCCGCCGAAGCCGAAGGCGTTCACCAGCGCATGCTTGATGGGCTGGATGCGCGCGGTGAGCGGCGTGTAGTCGAGGGTGCAGTCCGGGTCTGGAGTGCGCAGGTTGATCGTGGGCGGAACGATGCCGTTCTTGATCGACAGGGCCCCGACCAGGGCGGACAAGGCTCCGGCAGCACCGATCATGTGCCCGGTCATCGACTTCGGCGCGGTGATCGAGATCTTGTCGGCGAAGTGGCGCAGCGAGTTGCGGATGGCGAGGGTCTCGGCCTTGTCGTTGGCCTGGGTGGAGGTGCCGTGGGCGACGATCATGTCGATGTCGGCCGGGTTGAGCCTGCTCTTGTCCAGGGCGCGGGTGATGGCCTGGCTGGCGTAGGTGCCCGACGGGTCGGGAGCCACGATGCTGAAGCCGTCGCTGGTGAGAGCGCCACCGAGCACCTCGGCGTAGACGCGGGCGCCGCGGGCGCGGGCGTGGGAGAGCAGCTCCATGACGAACACCACGGCCCCCTCGCCGAAGACCAGGCCATTGCGGTTGGCGTCGAACGGGCGGCTGGCCTCGGTGGGTTCGTCGTTGTGGGTGGACGCGGCGTGCATGGCGTTCAGCCCGGCGAACATCACCGGGGTGATGGCGGCCTCGACGCCGCCGGCGATCACGACGTCGGCGTCACCGGTGACGAGCATGGTGCGGGCCTCGAGGAGGGCGTAAGCGCCGCTCGCGCAGGCAAGGGCGCTGGCGTTCACCGGGCCGTGCACGCCCAGGTCGATGGCGATCTCGCAGGCGGCCATGTTCATCAGCGACTGCGGAACGAAGCGGGGGGAGATGCGGCGGGGGCTGCCGGCGTTGACGTGCTCGGTGGCATCCTGGATCTCGGCGTAGCCGGACACGGCGCTGTTCACGATGACCGCGGTGTGGATGCCCTCCATCGACGGGCCGAAGCCGGCATCGGCGACGGCCTCACGAGCGGCGGCGATGGCCATCTGCGACGCACGGGAGGCGCGCTTGACCTGCTTGATCGACATCCGGGTGGCGGGGTCGAAGCCCTTTACCTCGCCGGCGATCTGGGTCGGCAGGTCTGTAGCGTCGAACTGCGTGATGCGGGCGACGCCGCTGCGACCATTGGTCAGAGCATCCCAGGTTTCGGTCCACGAATTGCCGAGCGGTGTTAGGGCTCCCAGTCCGGTGATTACGACTCGATCATTCATGACGATCATCTCCTCAGACGGCGCGGGGGACGTCTCCGGTGCGGGCTCTGCCTGGTTGGCCTGGCCCATATGCCGAGTGTAGTTACGGCTATATTCCGCCCCACGTACGTTGGGCCGTTATGGGCATATGGCGGTGTCACGCGTGCCCGAATGCCGAACCCGGCTAGGCTTGATCGACGTGGATGATGCACCGATTGGGATTTTCGACTCCGGGGTCGGCGGACTAACCGTCGCCCGGGCCATCAAGGACCAACTGCCCAATGAGTCGATCCTCTATATAGGCGACACCGCTCATTCGCCCTATGGGCCGAAAAAGATCGCCGACGTGCGCGAATACGCGCTCGAGGTTCTCGACGACCTGGTGTCCCAGGATGTGAAGTTGCTGGTAATCGCCTGCAACACCGCTTCGGCCGCCGTGTTGCGCGATGCCAGGGAACGATACAGCGTTCCGGTGATCGAGGTGATCCAGCCGGCGGTGCGCCGTGCGGTGGGCACCACACGAAACAAGAGGGTCGGCGTTGTCGGCACAGCGGGCACCGTGAACTCGCGTGCCTACAACGACGCGTTCGCCGCTGCCACCGACATCCAGCTGTTCTCGCAGGCCTGCCCGCGGTTCGTGGAGTTCGTCGAGTCCGGCGTCACCACCGGCGCAGAGGTGCTGCGGGTCGCCGAGGAATACCTCGCTCCGCTCAAGGCCGCCGACGTGGACACCCTCGTGCTCGGCTGCACCCACTATCCGTTCCTGCGTGGCGTGATCTCTTACGTCATGGGTGACGCGGTGACGCTGGTCTCCAGCCACACCGAGACCGCCAACGACGTCTACAGGGTGCTGGTGAGCCAGGGCCTCGAACGGGTGGGTACCGCCCCGCCCAGCTACCGCTACGAGGCCACCGGCGAGAGCGCCGACGACTTCCTCCGCCTCGCCCATCGCCTGCTCGGCCCGGAGATCTCCCACGTGGACCTCGTCGCGACCGGAACCATCAGCCTGAGCGAGGTGGCCAGAGTGGCCGCCTCGACCGCCCCACCCCGCCTTTTCAGCCCCCGTCTTTCCAAGGAGAACCCGTGACCGACATCCTGCGCGCCGATGGCCGCACCAACGACCAGCTGCGCCCCGTCACCATCGAACGCGGCTGGAGCGACCAGGCTGAGGGATCCGCGCTGATCTCCTTTGGCCGCACCAAGGTGCTCGCCACGGCGTCGTTCACCAACGGAGTGCCGCGCTGGATGGCAGGCAAGGGCAAGGGCTGGGTCACCGCGGAGTACTCGATGCTGCCGCGCTCGACGAATTCCCGCATGGACCGTGAGTCGGTCAAGGGCCGCATCGGCGGCCGTACCCACGAGATCAGCCGGTTGATCGGCCGGAGCCTGCGCGCCGTCGTCGACATGAAGGCCCTGGGCGAGAACACCATCGTCATCGACTGTGATGTGCTACAGGCCGACGGCGGCACCCGCACCGCTGCCATCACCGGGGCATACGTGGCCTTGGCCGACGCCCTCGAATGGGGTCGCGAGAAGAAGTTCATCGCCCAGAAGGCTCAGCCGCTCACCGACAGCGTCGCCGCCGTCTCCGTGGGCATCATCGCCGGCGTCCCGATGCTCGACCTCGCCTACACCGAAGACGTTCGAGCCGAGACCGACATGAATGTCGTCGTCACCGGCCGCGGCAAGTTCATCGAGGTTCAGGGCACGGCCGAGGGTGCCCCCTTCGACCGCAGCGAGCTGGACTCCCTGCTCGACCTGGCCCTCGGCGGCGCGATCACGCTCACCGAACTGCAGAAGACCACGCTGGGCCGCTGACATGCGCGTCGTTCTCGCCACCCACAACGCCCACAAGGTCGAGGAGCTGCGCCGCATCCTCGCGCCGATGCTGCCGGGCCTGGAGGTGCTGGCCTACGACGGTCCGGAGCCGGTGGAGAACGGTGCGACGTTCACCGAGAACGCGCTGATCAAGGCGCGCGCCGCCGCCGCGCACACCGGCCTTCCCGCCATCGCGGATGACTCCGGCGTCTGCGTCGACGTGCTCGGCGGCGCCCCCGGTATCTTCTCCGCCCGGTGGGGCGGACCGGCGCGGGATTCGGAGGAGAACCTGCGCCTGCTGCTCTGGCAGCTCAGCGACATGACCGACGAACACCGGGCCGGGCACTTCACCTGCGTGGCCGCGCTGGCGCTGCCGAATGGTGTGGAGCGGGCGGTCACGGGAGAGTGGTCGGGCCGGATCCTGCGGGAACCGGCCGGCGCCGGCGGCTTCGGCTACGACCCGATCTTCCAACCGGATGGGCACGACGTGTCGGCCGCCGAACTGCCCGCAGACGTGAAGAACGCCGAGAGCCACCGGGCCGTCGCGTTCGCGGCCCTCGGACCGGTGCTCACCGAGCTTCTAGCGAACAGCTACTAGCGACCTGAGAACGGCACTCATTCCCAACTAGCCGCCGGGCTGGCTTTCGCCTGGGCAGGCTCGTAGCGTTGAGGCATGGGCCACGATCACGCATCCGCTTCGACGAGCAATCGCTCGCGCCTGTCGATCGTCATCGGACTGGTCGCGGCGGTGCTGGTCGTCGAAATTGTCGGCGCTTGGTTCACCGGCTCGCTGGCGCTGCTCGCCGACGCCGGCCACATGTTCTCCGACCTGGCCGGTCTTATCATCGCTCTCACGGCTACCGTCGTCGCGGCCCGACCCGCCACCGACCGGCAGACCTTCGGCTACCAGCGGGCCGAGGTGTTCGGTGCGCTGCTCAACGGCCTGATCCTGCTCGTGGTGGCGGGCTTCGTGGTCGTCGGCGCTATCAGCCGTCTGACCTCCGGCGACCCGGCGGAGGTGCTGGCCGCCCCCATGCTGATCGTGGCCCTCGTCGGCCTCCTCGCCAACATCGTCGGGATCTTGCTGCTGCGTCCGGCGGCGGCCGGGTCGATCAACATGCGCGGCGCCTACCTCGAGGTCCTCGGCGACGCGTTGGGATCGGTGGCCGTGATCGTGGCCGCTGTCGTCATCCTCCTGACGGGCTTCGCGCAGGCCGACGCCATCGCCTCACTGGTGATCGCCGCGATGATCATTCCACGGGCCTTCGGGCTGCTGCGCGACGTCGTGCGGGTGTTCAGCGAATCGGCTCCCGCGGATACCGACGTGCGGGCGATCCGGGAGCACCTCGAGGGCACCGCCGGCGTCGTGGCCGTGCACGACGTGCACGTGTGGGCGATCACGTCGGGGTCGCATGTGTTCAGCGCCCACATCGTGGTTGAACCGGAACTGCTGGCGGCCGGGAAGTCTGGCGAATTGCTCCGCGAGCTCTCCGGATGCCTCTCCGAGCACTTCGACGTCGAGCACTCCACGTTCCAGCTCGAGCCGGCGGATCACGCGGCGGATGCCGAACACGAGCACCACTCGCACCGCTGAAGCCCAGTGCGCTGACGAACTGAGGATTGGCGTCAGGCTTCGTGCTTGCCGTCGTTGTCGGTGTTGAAGGTCTCGGGGTCGAGCACGAGCTTCTTCGGGTCCACGGTCACGCCGGCGCGGGCCTGGCGGCGGGCCTTCACGGTCGACTGCACGTAGTGGTAGATCGTGGGGAGCAGCGTGAGCACCACGGCGCCCAGCAGGATCAGGTCGATGTAATCACGCACGAAGTCGGCCAGCGGCGGGATGTAGCCCAGGAAGTAGCCGAAGAAGGTGAGGCCAGCACCCCAGATCATGGCGCCGATGAAGTTGTACAGGCTGTACTTGCGGTAGTCCATGTGCCCGACGCCCGCAGCGACCGGGGCAAAGGTTCGCACGATCGGCACGAAACGGGCAGCGATCACGGCGAAGCCGCCGAAGCGCACGAAGAAGGCGTTGGTGCGTTGCACGTTCTTCACGCTGAACAGGCCGGATTCCTTGCGTTCGAACACCCGCGGGCCGAGCCGGTGGCCGATCAGGTAGCCGACCTCGCCGCCGATGAATGCGGCGCCGCCGATGGCCAGGGCCACCCACCAGATGTCGATGGTGATGATGTCGAAGAAGACGAACAGGCCGGTGATCACGAGCAGGGTGTCGCCGGGGAGCAGGAAACCGATCAGGAGGCCGGTCTCAGCGAAGACGATCGCGCACACGCCAAGCAGCGCCCAGGGCCCGAATCCGTTGATGAGGATCTCAGGGTCGAGCCAGGGGATGAGTGCTGTGTTAATCACGAAGAAAACTCCAGTCGTCGGCGGCTAGATCGGCCAGTCGGCGGTGATCGCTTGCGTCGCTACAGGTTAGCGCGTTCCAGCACCTGAAGGCCTGATGAACGGGTGGGCTAACCCCCCAATGTGTTGTGAGAACCGGTGGCAGTGCGGGCATCGAGGCGGAGCTGGGCGCGGTCCGCGAACCAGGTGCGCAGGCCGAACACGATGGACGCCGTGATGAAGAAGCCGGCGATAACGTAGGCGGCGCTCTTCACCCCGGGGATCGCCGCGGCGTAGTAACCCGTCAGGGTGATTCCCACACCCCAGGCCAGCGCTCCGACGATGTTGCTGGAGAGGAACTTGTAGTAATTCATGCGGCCGACTCCGGCCACGACGGGAACGAACACCCGCGCCCAGGGCATGAAGCGGGCCACGACCACGGCCCACCAGCCGTACTTGAGGTAGAAGGACTCGGTCTTCACAATCGCAAGCTGCGTGCGCCGGCCGCCGCGTTTGTCGAGGTAGCCGCGACCGTATCGTCGTCCGATCAGGAAACCCACCTGGTCGCCGAGGAACGCGGCGATACCGACGCCGACGGCGAGCACCACGATGTTCAGGCTCGTCGTGGAGGCGGCCACCAGACCGGCGCCGAACAGGAGCGAGTCACCCGTGATGAACGGGATGAACACCCCCAGGAACAGGGCGGTGCCGGCGAACACGAGTGCCCAGACGAGCAGGTAGAACACCACGACACCCGCGCTCGAGAGGAAGTCGCTGAGTTGGCCGTCCAGGGCTGCGGCGCGCACCATCGGCTAGCGCGCCAACCCGTCGAAGACGGCACCGTTGTAGGTGAAGGCGGCATCGACCTCGGCGACGAGGGCGTCCACCTCGGCCGGCGCGAGTGACATGGCGTTCAGCCGATCGCGGTAGGAGCGCTTGTATTGCACGATGTTGTTGATCGCGTCGAACCTGTAGAAGCCCAGCTGTTCAGGCACTGCGCCGTAGTACCGGGCCACGAGAGCCGCAATGGCCTGGCCGCCCGAGAGGTCACCGAGGTAGCGGGTGTAGTGGTGGGCCAGGCAGCGCACCCTGTCGGCACTGGTGAGTGACTGCAAGTGGGCGATGTACTCGGTGGTGGCGGGCAGCGGCGGATGCTCCCGGCGCCAGTCGTTGACGCCGAGCGCGGCGAGGTCGCTTTCGATGGCGGGCAGCCGATCGAGGGCGGGGTCGAAGACGTCGATGCGGTCGACCTGGGAGACCCGGTCGATGAGCTGTTCGAGGGCCTCGTAGACCCACGCGTACTGCCCGATGTACCGGGTGTAGTCCGCGAGCGAGAGTGCGCCGCTCATCAGCTCGGTAATGAAGGACCGGGTTTCGGTATCACGATGTTGGTTGCTCGAGCTGGTGCGAAGGTAGTCGGCCAGGCTCTGCTGCTGGTCCAGGGGGTGCTGCTGGTCCAGGGGGTGCTGCGGTGAGATGGGGGTCGCGGTCATGAGAACCGATCTGCTGGGAGTCGAGTAAGGCAATCCTAACCAGAGCGAATTCAGGGTGGCCAGAATTGAAGAGAATTCTCGGTTGCAGCGGAGCCGGACGGCAACTGAGTGCCGACAGCCGGCACCCGTCGGTGCGGGAGAAGGGACTTGAACCCTCACGCTCGAAAGCACAGGTACCTAAAACCTGCGTGTATACCAATTTCACCACTCCCGCAGTGCCGCTCCAGTCTAGAGTGTGCCCCGGTTGCGCGGCGGAGTGTCGGGGCGGTCACCCGGCGCGGGCTGTGGATAACTTGCACGCGCGGGTCCGGTTGTGCAGCAGGATTCCCTCATGACTGAGGCCGTGCGCATCATCACCGAGCAGGTGCGGCTGCGCGTGCGCCGCGACGGCGTCGACCTGGCCGCCGACGACGCGCTCGCCGACCAATACGTGCGCGACGAGGTGCGCCGCTACAGCGAGCGGGCCCTTGGCGGGTCGCTGCCGTTGCTTACCGACGAGTTCCAGGCTGCCAGGGAGGTGGTCGCCGCGCTCACCGGGTTCGGCGCCCTGCAACCCTTCCTCGACGACCCCGACATCGAGGAGATCTGGATCAACTCACCCAGCCGGGTGTTCGTCGCCCGAGACGGTGTGCCCGAACTGACCCCGATGGTGCTCAACGAGCGCGAGGTGCGCGACCTGGTCGAGCGGATGCTGCAAGCGTCCGGGCGCCGGGTCGACCTGTCCTCCCCGTTCGTGGATGCGTCCCTGCCCGACGGGTCCAGGCTACACGTCGTAATTCCGGACATCACCCAGCGGTACTGGTCGGTAAACATCCGCAAGTTCACCCGGCGCATCCGGGATCTTACCCAGCTCGTAGCACTGGGCGCGCTCACCCAGCCGGCGGCGGAGTTTCTGCGCGTGTGCGTGCGCGGCGGTCAGAACATCCTCGTCTCCGGCGCCACCCAGACCGGCAAGACCACCATGCTCAACGCCCTTCTGTCGGCCACGCGCCGCACCGAACGCATCATCACGGTGGAGGAGACCTTCGAACTGAGCGTAGGCGCACGCGATGTCGTGGCCATGCAGTGCCGGCAGCCCAGCCTGGAGGGCGCGGGGGAGATCACCCTGCGGCGGCTGATCAAGGAATCACTGCGAATGCGGCCAGACAGGCTCGTCGTGGGCGAGGTGCGGGAAGCGGAGAGCCTCGACCTGCTGATTGCGCTCAACAGCGGACTGCCCGGCATGTGCTCGATTCACGCCAACAGTGCCCGTGACGCACTCGCCAAGCTGTCGACCCTGCCGCTCCTGGCCGGGCGCAACATCGACTCCTCGTTCGTGCTGCCCACGGTGGCCGGCTGCATCGACATCGTGGTGCACTGCGAGATGGACCGGCATGGGCGCCGACGTGTGACCGAGATCATCGCGCCGAGCGGTCAGCTCACCGGCTCCACCATCGAGGCCAGCCCGCTCTTCCTCATGAAAAACGGGGTGTTGGAGCACACCGGTGGGTTCCCCACCAAGCTCGCCAAGTTCCGGGCCGCCGGGCTGGACCCGGCCGAGGTGTTGCGGAGGGGAGCGGCATGACCCTGGTGCTGGGCAGCCTGCTCGGTGCCGGGCTGGTGCTGCTGAGCGCACCGTTACTGTGGCCGGCCACCCCTGGTGCGTCCCGCGGCGGCCGACTGGTGTCGGGCTGGCGAGCCCGGCTCGCGCAGGCCGGCTTCGGGTCGGTGCCGGTGTCGGTGTTCGCCACGCTGTCTGCGGTGCTCGCGGTGGCCGCAGCCGCGCTCGCCGAGGCGGTGCTCGGCGTGCGAGCGCTCACCCTGGTTGTCGGTATGGTCTGGCTGGTGCTGCCCACCCTCGTCGTGCTGTGGCGGGCCAGGGCAAGGCGGCGGCTGAACCGTACGGTCTGGCCCGATGTGGTCGACCACCTGGTCTCCGCCGTGCGGTCGGGGCTGGCGCTGCCCGATGCCGTGAGCAGCCTGGCGCAGGCCGGGCCGGTGGTCGCCCGTACGGCGTTCGCCGAGTTCGAGCGGGAGTACCGCGCCACCGGCAACTTCGGCTACAGCGCCGACAGGCTCAAAGCCTCCCTCGCCGACCCGTTCGCGGACCGGTTGATCGAGACGCTGCGGATGGCACGGGACGTGGGCGGCAGCGACCTCACCCTGGTGCTGCGCAGCCTGTCGAGCTGGTTGCGGCAGGATGCCGCGGTGCGGGCCGAGGTCGAGGCCAAGCAGTCCTGGGTGGTGAACGCCGCCCGACTGGGCGTGGCGGCGCCGTGGATTGTGCTGGTGCTGATTAGCAGCCGGCCGGAGGCGGCACAGGCGTTCAACACTCCGGCCGGCACCGTCGTCATCCTGGGCGGTCTCACCGTCTCGGTGCTGGCCTATCGCGTGATGCTCATCGTGGGTCGTCTACCGGAGGAACGACGGTGGTTTCAGTGACGGCGGTCGCCTGGGGTGCCTTCTTCGGGTCGGTGCTGGGTATCGGACTCTGGTCGCTGGTGAGCCTCACCCCACGGCTGAGCCGACCCCGGCTCGCGAACCGGTTGGCGCCGTACCTACTCGACGTGTCGGCCGAGGCCCGGGTCTTCGTGGGCCGCCGCTCGGTCGACCCGATCCCGGTCCTGGGCACTCTGTTCTCGCCGGTGTTCGAGGCCCTCGCACAGGCCCTGGCCAGTGCGCTCGGTGGCGCGGACGTCATCGAGCGTCGCCTCCGGCAATCGGGCTCCTCCCTCACCGTCGACGCCTTCCGCTCCGAGCAACTGGTCTGGGCGTTGATCGGCGCCGCCGGCGCGCTACTGTTCGCGCTTGGCACGCCGCTGGGCCGAAGCTGGCCGCTGATCGTGCAGGTCGCGGTGCCCGCTGTGGCGGCGGGGGCGGGGGTGTTGTTGCGGGACACCCAGTTGAAACGGGCGGCGACTGCACGCCTGGCTCGTATTGAAAGTGAGTTGCCCACCATCCTGGAATTCCTCACCCTGTCCCTCGCGGCCGGCGAGGGAATCCTCGATGCCCTGCGCCGCGTTTCCCGCAGCACCTCGGGGGAGTTGTCCCGCGAGTTCGCCGGGGTGATCGGCGACGTTCACGCCGGGGTGTCGCTCAGCACGGCGCTCACCGAACTATCCACCCGGATGAGCCTCATGTCGCTGACCCGGTTCGTGGACCAGGTCGTCGGGGCGATCGACCGCGGCTCCCCGCTCGCTGAAGTGCTGCGGGCCCAGGCCCAGGACGGACGGGAGGAAGCCAAACGGCACCTGCTCGAGGCCGCGGGCAAGAAAGAGGTGGCCATGATGGTGCCGCTGGTGTTTCTGATCCTGCCGATGACCATTCTCTTGCTCACACGTCGCTAACCTGTACTTTGTGAAGCCTCCCATTGCTGCTGCTGCCTACGCCAGAATCTCCTCCGACCCCACAGGCCAGGGCCTTGGCGTTCAGCGGCAGTTGGAGGACTGCCGGAAACTGGCCGAATCTCGCGGTTGGTCAATAGCTGAGGAGTACGTCGACAACGACGTATCCGCGTTTGGACCCAAATCGCGTCCCGCCTACGTTCGTATGTTGGATGACCTAGCGCGCGGTTTGCGCGACGGTGTGGTGGTGTACAACCTCGACAGGCTGCACCGTCAGCCACGTGAGCTTGAGGACTTCAATGCAATCTGCAAGCGCGCGGGCGTAAGGCATGTCATCACCGTCACTGTGGACGTTGACCTGGGAAACGATGACGGCCTCTTCATGGCGCGAGTTATTGCAGCATTCGCCGCGAAGGAGAGCGGTCGGAAGTCGGCCCGTATCAAAAGGCAGGCACTCCAGCGCGCAGAGCAAGGAAGGCCCAGCCCGTCATTTAGGCGTCCTTTCGGGTACACGCAGGATCAGATGTTCGTTGTGGAATCCGAAGCCGCGGTCATCAAGGATCTAGTGGCCCGCTATATCGCGGGAGAGTCGATCAGTTCGTTGACTGCCTGGCTCTCACGCGAAGAAGTGCCAACGGTTTCTGGCGCGGCATGGTCTCCAACAAGCGTGCGAAGCGTCATTCGCTCCCCACGAATCGCTGGGTTGCGTACTCACAATTCCGTAGTCATAGCTAAGGCTCTATGGCCTGCGATCATCTCTGAGGCAGAGCACGACCAAGTGATTGCCATGTCGAAGACGAAGCAGATGCAGAACCGACGGGCACCACGTCGATATCTCCTGTCGGGCCTGCTCAGGTGCGGTCGGTGCGGGAGCAGGATGGCGTCGTCGTCCAAACACGGAAAGCGATGGTACATCTGCCCACAGTCCCAAGGGCTCGCATCCTGTGGTCGGCTGTCGCTCGCGGCGGAATCAGCTGAACTCTGGATCGCGGAGGGTGTCCTAGCTCGGCTGGATTCGCCTGCGATGACGGCAACGTTAGCTGGCGGATCTGCGAACAATTACGTTCAGCCAGCCCTGGCCAAGGAACTTGAAGCCGACAGGGAGCAGCTTGTTGACCTTGGCCGAATGTTTGGCAACCGAGAAATTGGGGCGGAGGTTTGGAAAGCGGCAAGGGAGCCTATCGAATCACGTGTGCGGGTTGCAGAGCGGCGGCTAGCTGCTTCGTCACGAAATGATGCCCTGGGTGGGCTACCTCTTGGTTCTCCTGAACTGAGAAATAAGTGGACACAGCTCAATCTGACGCGACAGGCGGCGATTATCGGCGCAGTCATTGATCACTTAGTTGTGGCTCCCGGCATTCCATGGGCGCGCGCCTTCGACCCTGACAGGCTTTCGCCAGTGTGGCGGCTGTAGGAGCCTAAGCAGGCTCGGGCTCAAGCAGCGTTCGCCAATGGCGGGCCGTGTGTCGCGCCTAGAAGCACGGCGACGGTCTGGATGGTGCGAGAGTCCGCTATGGACAGCGGGACGTTCTGAGCCTCGCACGACGCCTGGAGCCAAGCCATCAGCTGTTCTCGGTCGGGCGCATAAGTTATCTGCCCCATTGTGCCCACACGACCGGAGGTCCTTCCCATGTCGGCTCGGAGCGCGAAAGCCATTCAGTGGCGGGATACGACCCCATTGCTGAAGATGCCTGGTTAATGACGTCCTGGGCACTCTTCCCGACGAGTGCAACAGCCTTGGGCTGGAAACCTTGCGCCACGTCATACCGATGCATTCCTAGAACGCTCTGTGCACCCAGGAAGGTTTTCGAAACGTATTTGGCTAAGTACGACGCTGCGATGCGTGATTCGGAAAGTGAACCCGAGCCAACGGGAAGGTCTCCGATGAGCTTTATGTGTACGAATCCGTGGCCCCATGCTTTGTCAATGAGCTGTCGTTTTACGAACTGACCAACAGCGAAATGCGCGTGCAGGCCGTGTCCACCTGGGTGCCATTCGGGAACCCAGGCATAGGGGAGCGGGCCAACCTCAGCGCGAAGATTGCGGAAGAACTGTCCCAGGTCTTCTCTGACTTGATTTGGGTCATGGCACCCCTCACCTCGATAAGTCAAAGTTCCCAAGCGGTTCAGACGATTTGCGGCACAATATCTGCGCAACTTGGAGCGAGCGCGGCGTCCAGCCTCTTCCAACGACCGTTCAGGATTGGTTGCTTTTCCAGCTGGCACAAACGAAGATGCGCGTCGAACGGAGCCGCGAAAGCTACCCCCACCTTCACCGGCGGCTGGATACAGGGAGAACTGCCACCCCGAATCGGGCCGAGCGAGACTGCTCAGTGAAAGTCCGCTTGCGGTAGAGGTGCTCAGCGTCCTTCCTGAAGGAGCAGAGTCGCTAATTGTGGTCATGGGGTTTTTCTTCCGAGTTACGTTGCTAATACAAGAAAAGGAGGAGACAGGTTTCCACGTGCGAACGTGGCCCATCGGTTGTTGTGCTGTTCTCCGGAGGCAGCGCCATCCGGACTGCGTCGGCACTCGGCGCTCCGTACTTCGTCGTTCTTCGCCCCTGGCGGGGCTACGCACTCCTCGCACATCGGCGCTCGGCCTCCTTGCCGGATGGCGCTCTCGGCGAGTGCTCCGGCATGAGCCAAGGGAGCGCGCAAACTCGCGCACTCCCTTGGGTGCCACTATCTGACGCGCGCCCCGGGGTCGACGCGCGCTTCAAGTTCAGCTGCCTTGGAAATCGCGCTGGAAAGCATGTCCCCAGCCACTTCGAAATCGGCAGCTATCTCTCGCACTCGAATCACGGATTCTGTCATCAGTCGCCGCTCAGTCGGGTGCCATCTGAATGGAGGCTCCCTCTTTGACGAATCATTGAGCGATTCCACGGCTGCCCTGTACTGCACTTCGAAATTCCAGAGGGAATCGACCATCCCTGCAATTCGTTTGATGCCGTTTACACCACCCGCGTACCGTTTGACAGGTTGGAGCAGCTGACGCAGGGACTCAGTGACGCGAATGAATCCCGGCCCGTTGTCGGGCACGAACACGAGCTCCAGCAGGTCGAGCTTCCTAGCCGTTACCGGCCCCCGACATGAGCTGGTCATGCGGAACGCCGGGCCATCGATGATTTCCTTGTGAAGAGCTTTGATTGCTCCGCCGTAGTGAACCTCGAATCCCCGCAGCACGGACACGACTGCAAGCGCGCAATCGGCGTCGTAGGTCTCCGGACGGAGCGGAGGAACTTCCGGCTCACGCACGGGCGCTGACCAACGAGATGCCCTCGGCTGCCCAGTAGAAGACGGCGTTGGTTCCGGAAACGTATGCCCCTGCTTCCAACCCGTGAAACTGGATTGGGACTCCGGGGTTGACGGTGGGCGGCTGCTCCGATGGGACAGTCACCTTCACCGAAACCTGTCGGGCGACGATGAAAGCCACGACGGTCCACAACAGGCGCTTTCCATCCTTAGTGCGCTTCTGCTCCCTCGTTGTGAAATCCACCTTCGGCTCCACCGACAGACCGAGCACGGGACCGATGTCGCCGACTGGAACAGTTGATGCGTTGTTGTTGCTCATGATTTCTCTTTTCTTTAGGTGTTGGGGAACTACGGGTGTATTCCTCCTCCAGCTCCACCTGGCTTCTTGCTTCATGCGCGGCAGCTGACGTTTCCTGTGAGGGTTGGTCGTTTTGTGCTGCCGGTGTTTACATGCGCGGCAGCTGACGTTTCCTGTGAGGGTTGGTCGTTTTGTGCTGCCGGTGTTTACATGCGCGGCAGCTGACGTTTCCTGTGAGGGTTGGGTTGGTCGTTTTGTGCTGCCGGTGTATGCATGCGCGGCAGCTGACGTTTCCAGTGAAGGATGCACGTTCGGTCCTGCCGGTCGTGGCACGCTCGGCAGAAAAAGGCGTCCCCAGTGGGAGACCCTGGCGTCACCAACGCGGACAGTCCGAACTCGCTGGGGCGGACCGGGCGGCGAGTCGAGGTCGACCCGCCTACGAGCTGCCGCAGTTATCCTTCGGATAACTTTTGCCACGAATGCCGAACGGCTGGCTTGTATTGAACGTCGCGACCCAGCGCGGGGGAAGCTGTTGCTTCGTTGTGATCGGAGTGGTGTTGTCGAGTCTTAAACTGCGTACAAATCGAGGGGGACATGATGCCAGAGGACTACCACCATCAATTCTTGAGGGAGCGCTCGCAGGAGTTCGGCGAAGACCGTTGCTTCATCTGCGGTCGCCACATACCGCTCGGTGATCCCTTTCGCACCGAGGAGCATGTGTTTCCGAAGTGGCTGCAGCGCGAACTGGATCTCTGGGACGGCACGGTTCATCAGCTGAACGACGAACGCCTGGCATATCGTCGGCTTACCGTGCCATGTTGCAGCCCGTGCAACGGGGGAGACCTCAAGGCCGTAGAGGATCGAGTGAAGGCCGCGTTCCTAGAAGGGCTAGAGCCCTTCAAGAGATTGGATCGTCGCGACCTGTTTATCTGGTTCGGGAAGATCTATTACGGCATCGTCTACAAGGAAAGCCTCCGTCCGATGCTCGCCAGGGACCAAGACGGGCAGCGGCTTGTCCCAGAGTCACATCTCAAGACTGTGGCCTTCCATCACTTCTTGCTGCAATCGGCAGGAGGACACGTCAGTTGGCATCCTGAGCAGCCAGGACCCGCCAGCTTTCATTTCTTTGAATGTCTGGACTCCGACACTTCGACACGCCGGTTCGACTACCTGGATGATCTCTTCGTCCCGGTCCTCGGCCTTCGACTCGGGAAGATCGGTGTCGTGTGCGTTCTTCAAGACTGGGGGCGGTCCGAAAACGTTCAACAGCTCCAGCTCAACGCAGCTCGTGAAATGCAGTTGCATCCAACGCAGTTCCGAGAGGCCTACGCGAGATTGAACTACATGACAAAGGTGTCTTGGAGCGACAAGAAGCACATGATCATCGGGGGAGACGGCTCGGCAGTCGTCATGGCGGGTGATCCGGGAGAGTTCACTGGAACATTCGTGGTCGAGGACTACGCACAAATCTTGTCGTCGGTCTGGGAAGTGCCGCTTTCCTCTATATACCGGGACGGCTCCACCTTCTCAACAATCTGTGACCCGCTCGGACGTCCAACGCCTGCCAAGAGTCATGACGTGCTGTTCTGCGCCCCACTGGGTAGTACAGGACTTTGGCCGGGGCATCTGGTGGATACGAGCAGCCACGAACATGAGGCGCTTCCCTAGCTCAGGCTTCCCATGCCAAGTCGAGACGACGAAAACGCGCACGAGCTAACTCAACGTATGAGCTTTCGAGATCAACGGAAACAACCCGACCGCCAGCCCTGACGACCGCTTCTGCAACTGCTCCACTCCCACAAAACGGGTCAAGCCAAGTTGTCCCGTGTTTGACCCCCACGAGTGTACAAAGCCATTCAAGTAGGGCCTGGCTCTTCACCGTGGGGGCGCTTACTCCGTTCACTCGAGGTCGCTCAGACAGTGGCGCACGGGGCGCATATTTCAATGAAGAGAAGAACCGGCTTGGTCGGTCCTTCCCATCGGCGTACTTGGTTCTGCCCTGTTCATCAATCGCCCGGAGCCCGCAGTCCTCAGAACATGCGGACGCGACGCACCCTCTAGCGTGTTCAAACAGGATGTTGGTGGGGTGCCGACCATCCGGCGCTGGTGTTGACCTAATCGCAGGTCGGGACACCGACCAAGCAGCAGACGGCGTTACACGTCCAGGGGTTCTTGCTCGACCCAGGTCGTCTGTCGGGATTCGAAGCGCTGCAGTGTGGAATCCGCCTGTGCCGCCGTTAGCGATCGCTCCAACGAGGGACTCATTCCGTTGCAAATTACGGGCGAGGGTAATCGGTTCGTACGCGGGCTTCAGATGTGACGTGTATCCCGTGTAGTCCGACGACAGGTCTTCAAAGCCAGTGCGATTTAGCTCGGTATCGATGCCGCGATTCCCTGGATTGAACCCATGGCTCTTCACATGGGCGACGGAATCGACGATCCGCCATCCTCCGTCTTCTATAGCGGTGGCCTGACGATGGCCGGTTCGACTGTGGCCGAAGGAAGCAAGGTTGCCGCCAGGCCTGACCACTTGCCTTAGCGCGGACCAGAAGGATGGGTCGAAAGCGATTCCGCTGGTGTCCCAATGCGAGCCTGAGCGACGGTCAGCAGTGATGCCAAGACCGTAAGGGGCATCGGAAATCACGCCGTCGAACTCCCCGGTATGCCCGGTAGACAGATAGTCGCGAATGTCGGCATTGATAAGTGTCGCTGCATCGCTCGGCATTCCCATAGGCCCAACGATACGAGACGGTGGTTCGGCCAGCTCCCTCGGACTCAACGGCACGCAGTCGATTGCCGACTCCAGGGTTGCGTCGTGCGCCGTCCTTCGCCACTGAGAGTTAACGGTTAGATGGGGGAATGCCGACCAGTGCTGCCGATGATTACGTCTCGGTCCTCCGTGATATCCAGCTTTCGCCTCATGCCGTCGAACCGGAGGCCCAGCTGACCAGGCCAGTCGCGGATCTGTTTGAAGGCCTCAGCCGGGAAGCAGGCATTGGCGTACTCTTCCTGCAGCGGGAGGCTCAGCTTGAAGGAGTGCGACCTGATTTCGCAGCATCGATAGATGGACGGCCTTGTGGATGGGTAGAGCTCAAGCGGCCAGGCCACTCCCTCGAAGGATCAGAGTGGATGGGACGCGAAATAGCGCAATGGGCTTCGCTGGCCCAACTCGACTCCCTTCTGGTCTGCAACGGGGAAGCAGTTCGCCTTTACCGCGCGGGTGAGCAGATTGGCGAAGAAGCTATCCTGCCATCTGACGACGGCACATGGGACGGGGCGCCCCTAGTCGCGTTATTGCAACTTTTCGCGACGATGAGACCGCCAGTGATTCGTGGTGTTCACCAGCTGGCAGTGGTCCTAGCCCCTATGGCGCGGCTATTGCGGGAACGAGTAGCCGCCGGTCTGACCGATGAGACGCCAAGGCCCGTCATCGCACAAGCGAAGGCGGTGTGGGCGGCAAACGTTCACGAGAAAGTAACCGACTCTCAATTTGCGTCCGACTTGGCACAGGTGATTGCCTACAGCCTCGCCATCGCAGCGTTGAGCGGCGGCGGAGATTCGAACGACGACGGCTTTGTGTCCTTGTCAGAGGCCCGACAAACCCTCCGGATCAGCAATGCAGTTCTTGCCGCCGCCCTTGGTCCGGTACTCGATATCCCTGGGCTTTCGGAAGAACTAGCCGTTGAGATTGGTGCCATCGAACGCTTGGTGTCAGTCGTTGACAGCCGAGCGATTGGGGCGGCCAAGGACAACCGAGGTGAACCGTGGTTGTGGTTCTACGAGGATTTCCTCTATGCGTACGATCCAATCGCGCGGGAGAAGGCCGGCGTGTATTACACGCCAGTCGATGTTGTGCAGTCTCAGGTTCAGCACGTCGACTTCATTCTCAGGAAGCTATTTTCGAAGAAGCTCAGCTTCGCTGATGCTTCGGTTGTCACGTTGGACCCCGCAGCAGGATCGGGCACGTACCCCCTGGCTGTGATCGACCAGGCGCAGAAAGTCGCAATAGAGGTGCGTGGCGCGGCGGGGCCCAAGCAGGTTGTGAAACAACTAGCGGCCAACGTGATCGCCTTTGAGATACTGCCGGGGCCTTACGCAGTGGCCCAGCTGCGGATTGGCCGTCGGCTCGCCGACATGGACAACTCGTTGTTCCCGCCCGGGAACGTCAGGGTCTACTTGACAGACACTCTTGAAGATCCGAATGTGATTCCTGTTGCACTGCCCCTTTGGGGAGATGTCCAAGTGTTGGCCGAGGAGAGGGAACGTGCACGCGGGGTAAAGCACGACCAGCCCGTCACGGTAATCCTCGGCAACCCACCTTACGAACGAGGAGTAAAGGCAGACGGTAAGTGGGTTGTCAACCCGTCTAGCGGACGGTCGTTGTTTGACGATGTGATCGAGCCTGCGAAGACGGCTGGCATCATCTTCAGCGCCCAAGCAAGCCTTTACAACCACTACGTCTACTTCTGGAGATGGGCACTCTGGAAAGCGTTTGAACAAGAACCCGACAGTCCAGCTGTTGTCAGCTTCATCACGGCATCCTCGTGGCTGAGCAATCCAGTCTTCGTGGGCCTGAGAGGTATTGCCCTTGAACATGCCGACGAAATTTGGGTGACGGACTTGGGCGGTGAGGGGCGGGGCAACAACGCTGAAGACAACGTATTTGCGATTCAGACGCCCGTCGCTATCGTGACGGTATTCCGACGGGGGAAGGGCCAGAAGACGCCCGCCACGGTTTATTACCGGCGGGTCTCCGGTAAGAGGGCGGACAAGCTCCACGAGCTTCGGACGTTGTCGAATCCGCACGAGTCACCAAGTGACTGGACGGAACTTGCGGGCAACGCCACGCTCGGCTTTGTTCCAATTCCGGCCCGTACTCAATGGGAGACGTTTCCCAACCTCGTAGACATTTTTCCCTGGCAGCAGCCAGGCGTGAAGGTCAACCGGGCGTGGCCCTACGCCACTCAACGAGAGGTCTTGCGGAAGCGTTGGGACTCCTTGCTCGCAACGCCGAACGCAGTCGCACGCGCAGAGAAGTTCGTCACTCCGTCGTCCGGCCGCAACATATTCACTCAGGTCTCTGGGATGCAGAAGATTTCGGAACTCCTCCCGGGAGCCAGCCCTCGTTCCATAGTCAGATACGCCGCCCGCCCGTTCGATCAGCAATGGATTCTCAATGATCCCCGCTTGATAAATCTCGAACGACCGGCGCTCTGGGCATCGCTGTCCCACCAACAACTATTTATGTGTTCGATGAACACGAGTCCCTTGGGCCATGGCCCGGCCATCACCGTAGCCGTAGCCCCGCCCGACTTGCACTATTTCAGAGGGAGCTTCGGAGGAAAGGATGTGATTCCGCTCTATCGGGACGCCACCGGAACTCCGAACCTACCGGCAGGACTAACGGCGCTCCTCGCCGTGACCTATGGCTATGCCGTCGCACCGGAGGACGTCGCGGCATACGCTTTCGGCATCCTCGCCCAGCCAGGCTTTCGTGAACTGTTCAAGTCCGAGTTGGAGGTTCCGGGGGCGAGAGTGCCATTTACCAAGGACCCGATCCTGTTTGCGCGCACACGCGACGTTGGAGCTGACCTCATCTACGCGCAAACATTCGGTTCCCGCCTAACAAGTCGCGCGTCTAAGGACGACTTTTCACAACTATTCGGACTCACTTGGCTCAAACCCGTTACTCGCCTTCACGACGATTCTGAAATTTCGTATGACGCACCAACGAGGACGTTGACTGTGGCCGACGGCGAACTGACTGGCGTATCCCCGGACGTGTGGGAGTTCTCTGTGAGTGGATGGCCGGTGGTACAACGGTGGCTGCAGAACAGGAGCGCCCTCGGGCGGGGCCATATCCGGACGAAGCCGAAACCGCTCGACAAGATCCGTCCCACTCAGTGGATAGACGAGTGGAACGATGAACTGCTCGACCTCCTCAAGGCACTCACTCGGACAGTCAACCTAAAGGCCGAACAAGAGCTCTTGCTTCAGGAAGTGCTCCAATCGGACCTTTTCGACGTCGCAGAGTTCCCTATTCCCACGGACGCGGAGCGAGCAGAACCGAGCCACTAGGAACCTACGGGGCGACGCGAGTCGGGGCGGAGTCGAACCGATTGCCGCGCGGTAGTGAATCAGCGACCCGTCGACTCCTCTACAGAGGTGCGCCAACCGCCCCCATGTTCCCGTCGAGGTGCGGCAGGTTGGCCTGCATAGACGCCGATCTTGGACTGTCTTTTCGTCACCACTAGTCTTCGGGCGGCTGCGGGCACACTTGGCGACCCGTTGGATCTCTGACGCGTCTACGTCCTCAACGGGCCGTAGGGCCTGGGGGTGTTTGCAGTACCCATTTTTCAAGGCAATTCCAGAAAAGATGCATTAAGAACGTGTCGGGTTTGCGATTTTCCCCAGGCTGTTCGTGCTGCAGGCCGGCTTCTAGACATCCCCGACCAGAACCGATCCAGCCGAACCGCCCCGCTTCATCCGTGCCCCACCCGAGAGAAAGCAGGACACCGTGAGCGTTACCACCCAGCTTCAGGACCGTATCCGCAGAGGGCTGCACGACGAGAGCGGTGACGTGCCGGGCTGGGTGTTGATCACCCTGATGACGGCTGGGCTCGTCATGATCATCTGGGGTCTGGCCGGCCCCGCCCTCAGCGGCATCTTCGAGCAAGCCATCGATCGGGTCAGTGGCATCTAGCGGATGCCCTGATACCGAAATGATCCGCAGGTGGCGGTGTGCGCCGGGCGCCGCCGAGCGTGGCACGGCGGTGGCCGAATTCGTGATGGTGGCGGCGCTACTCACCGCGCTCACGCTGGCCGTGCTGCAGCTCGCGCTCGCCCTGCACATCCGCAACACGGTGCTGGACGCGGCAGCGGAAGGCGCCCGGTACGCCGCGCTGGCCGACAGCGGCCTTGCGCAAGGCGCCGCACGCAGCCGTGACCTGATCACAGCGGCACTGGGACCGGCCTACGCCGCCGATGTCACCGCCAGCTACGCCGATGTCGCCGGACAGGCCGGCGTGCAGGTGCGGGTGGTGGCCCCGCTGCCGATGTTCGGACTGCTGGGCATGGACCGTGGCCTGGAGGTGAGGGGACATGCGGCCGTGGAGGGGCTGGAAACCGGGTGACCGATGGTGGCTGCCGACCGGAGACCGCGGGTCGGCCTCTCTCGAGTTCATCACCGCCGGCCTGATCCTGTTGGTGCCGCTGGTCTACCTGGTGCTGACGATGTCGGTGGTGCAGGGGGGTGCATTCGCCGTGGAGGGTGCGGCCCGGCAGGCGGCCCGGGTCTACGTCCAGGCGCCCACCCACGGCGACGCTGAGGCCCGCGCCGAGCGTGCCGTACTGGTGGGGCTGGCCGACTACGGAATAGATGCGGCCGACGCCGAGGTGAGCATCACATGCCAGGGGTCCGCCGTGTGCCTGTCCCGCCGCAGCGTGGTGACCGTGACAGTGCGGGTTGTCGTCGACCTGCCCTTCGTGCCCGCCGTCATCACCCAATCTCACGGTGGCAGCATCCCGCTGCAGGCTTCGGCCACCCAAACGGTGTCCAGATTCTGGCACGAGGGGTGACCCCGATGGCGCACAGGACCGACAGCGGCGTCGGCCGCGGCGACCGGAGCGAGGACGGTTCGACCCTGTTGCTCACGATCTTCTACGGCTTTTTGGCTCTCCTGGTGGTGCTGATTGTGGTGGCTGCCACGAGCCTCTACCTCGAGCGCAAGAAGCTCTTCACGCTGGCGGATGGTGCGGCGCTCGCCGCGGCCGAATCGTTCACCCTCGACTCGGTCGAGATCGAGGACGGTGAACTGCATGCGGCCCTGACGACCGGCGAGATCCGCGCCGCCGCGACCGCGTACCTGGCCGCGGCGCCGCATCCGGGCATCGACAATCTGGTGCTGGCCCGCGCCGACACGGCGGACGGCCAAAGCGCAACGATCACCCTGCGAGCCTGGTGGCGTCCACCCGTGGTCACTCTGTTCGTGCCTGACGGCCTGCCCGTGGAGGTGACGGCGGTGGCCCGGTCGGTGTTCCACTGATCTGAGCCGAGGGCTCCCTGCTGTTCACCGGGGTACACCGCGGCTCTGCGCGGCCCGGTTACCGTCGTCGTGTTAGTCCGGGTCCAGCGTCAACTTACACACCAAGTTCGAGGGGAAACACCCTGTACCGGGCGTCCATGTCATCCATCTGACGGCCCGGGCGCAGCGCGCTCATGGTCGCAGCCACCGGCCTCATCGCCGGCGCCAGCATCCTTGCTCCTGCAGGTCGAAGGCGCCAGCATAGACAAGCGCGACCACGCCGCGGATGCCTGCGGCCAGGTCGGCGAGACCGTCGACCTCGATGAGGCCGTGCAGTCTGCCCTCGCCTTCGCCAAGGCCGACGGCAACACCCTCTCGTAGTGCTCCTCCGCTGCGGCCGACCCGCTGGGCGTGGCCGACGTGATCGATGGCCAGGCCGTGTTCACCGGCACGGCGCCGACCGTCCCCGGGTAGTACACGGTCACCCTCACCGGTGTCCAGACCGGCGTCTCGGTGTCGACCACGCTGACCGATGCCGCGGCGGGTTCGACCCCGGCGCCGACGGCTGCGCCGGCCGGGACGGTCTCAGGCACCGGCCGCACGAACACCGTGGCGGCACGAGTAGCAGCGGCCGTCGGCGGCGTCCTCGCGTCCACCGGCGCGCAGGTCGCTCCGCTGGTCGGCGCAGCCGCGCTGCTGCTGGCTGCGGGCGGGGTGCTCATCGCGGTTCGTCGTCTCCGTCACCGCCTCATCTGGCCCAACCTCGTTCGGGCCGGTCGCCTGGAAACCCAGCGCAGGCCGTTCCTGTCGGTGCGGCCCTCGTCGGGGGCAGGCCCAGGAATCGGCGCGCCAGGCTCGGTGGAGTTCCAAGGATGAAACGCATCGACCACTACGGTAGATGCTTCACCGTCTCGGACCGGTTCGCGGATGGGCTCGTGAGCTACCTCAACGACGCCGTGACCGCGGGCAAGCCGCTGAGGGAGTTCTTCCCGGTGCGCTGCTACACCACCGACCCGGCCCGGACCCTTGGCGTCACCGTCCAGGTGTCCGGCGTGCCGATGCTGGTGTACCCGGCCGATGCGGTCTTCGGCGGCGTCGCCGAGATCGAGGATGACCCGGCTGCCCTGGAACGTTTGGGCAAACGGCGCGGCTGCCCCAACGCAACGCGCTACGAGCCGTCGGTGGATGGCCGGTAGTGTCGTCGGAGTGCCGCAACCGGTCGGCGGGGGAGAACAGTGACAGCCAAGCGTGACCGCCTCACCGGCGCCGGAGCCCAACTCGTCACCGAGGTGACCATTAACTACGGCTCGTCGTTGGCCGGGCTGCTCATCCCTGTGGTCGGCTCGCCCGTGGTCGTGGCGATGCGCCAGCTGGTGATGGCGATCACCGTGCTGCCGTTCTACCGGCCCAAGTTCGTCACCTTCACCTGGGCCCGGCTGTGGCCCGCGCTGCTGCTGGGCGTGGTGCTCGCGGTGATGAACCTCACCTTCTACGAGTCGGTGGACCGGCTCGGCCTCGGCGTGGCCGCGACCATCGAGTTCCTCGGCCCGTTCGCCGTGGCCCTGGCCGCCTCCCGCCGCTTCCTCGACTTCGTCTGCGCGGCCGCGGCCGCAGGCGGGGTGTTCCTGCTCACCTGGTCGGATGGCACGCTCGACCCGTTCGGCATCGCCCTCGCGCTCACCGCGGCGGCGGCCTGGGCCGGCTACATCCTGCTGACCCGCCGGGTGGCCAC
The DNA here is from genome assembly GCF_004402695.1 of Cryobacterium adonitolivorans. Taxonomy (GTDB): domain Bacteria; phylum Actinomycetota; class Actinomycetes; order Actinomycetales; family Microbacteriaceae; genus Cryobacterium; species Cryobacterium adonitolivorans. The sequence goes on from NZ_SOFL01000053.1 coordinate 62,748, forward strand.
CCAGCTGCCGGGTCTGGAAGGCATCACCATCGCCAGCCTGGTCAGTCTGGTGTTGCTCGTTCCGCTGGCGCTGGTCACGGTGGACTACTCGAAGCTTAACTGGGGCGTGATCGGCCTGCTCGTCGTCGTGGGCGTGCTGTCGTCGGCGTTCCCATACACGCTGGACACGTTCATCCTGCGCCGGATCACCCCGCGGCTCTACGCGATCATCACGAGCTTCGGCCCGGTGGTCGCGGCGGTCTTCGGCGTGCTGGTGCTCGGCGAGACCCTGCTGCTGCAGCAGCAGATCGCCATCGTCGTTGTGTGCACTGCCGCAGGCGCGGCGATCGCTACCCAACGCGAACTACCGGTGTCCGATCTCGAGCGCACCGCCCGCGCCATCCCGTAGACGCCCCCGGCGCCATCCGCAAGCGACGATTTTTAGCGACACCGCAGCGCCGACTTGCCGCAGAATCCCTCAGCACAGGCTGACACAGAGGGACCTCACCTCGACTTGCCGCAAACGGCCCTTTCGACGGCTCCAAACGGGCATGTCGCGGCAACTCGGCGGGGCGCATTGCTCGGCGGGGTGTGCCGCGGCGTGCCGAATGTTGCCGGGGGAGTTGAGCAGTTCAGTCCCGGGTGGGGATCGCTTCCAGGGCGTCGGTTTCCAGCGCGGCCACGAACTCGTAGGCCACCAGCTCGCGCGGGGACTCCTCGATGCCCACCAGCGGGGCCAGCACCTTCGACTCGTCGAGGGCGTTGAGCTTGCGGGCGGTGGGCAGCACCTGGCGTTCCATCGAGCCGACGAAGCCGTTGTAGTCCTTCACGGTGCGTTCGATCGCGCGGCCGAGCTTCTCGATGTGGGTGGCCGTGGTGGACAGGCGGGAGTACAGCTCGCGGCTGAGGTCGAAAAGCACCTGGGCGTCGTGGGTGAGCACGTCCTGCTGCCAGCTGAACGCGACGGTCTTCAGCACAGACCACAGGGTGACGGGGGAGGCCAGCGCGACGCGCTTGCTGAACGCGAACTCCATCAGTGACGGGTCGGCCTCCAGCGCCGACGACACCAGTGATTCGCTGGGGATGAAAGCGATCACGAGTTCGGGGGAGGCCTCCAGGCCCTGCCAGTAAGCCTTGCTGCCGAGCGCCGTGACGTGGTCCCGCACGGCCTTGACGTGCGCCTTCATGAATACAGCGCGCTGGGCGCCATCCGCACCCGTCGCCGTCGCCGGGATCTGACTGGCCTCGAGGAAGGCGGTGAAGGGCACCTTGGCGTCCACGGCGATGTTCTTGCCGCCCGGCAGGTGCACGACCATGTCTGGCCGGCCAGCCCCGGCGTCGCTGGTGATGCTGGACTGCACGTCGAAGTCGACCCGTTCGATGAGCCCGGCGGCCTCGACCACGCTGCGCAGCTGGGTCTCGCCCCAGACACCGCGGGTGTTGTTGGCGCGCAGGGCGGAGGCAAGGGACTCGGCGGTGCTGCGCAGGCGTTCCTCGGACTCGGTGGCCGAGCGCAGCTGTTCAGTGAGCTCACCGTGCTGCAGGCTGCGCTGCTGCTCAAGCTCGGCGACCTTCTGCTGCATGTTAACCAGGCTGTCTTTCACAGGGGCCAGGGCCTGCAGCACCTGGCTCTCCTGCCGGTCCCGTTCGGTGCGCGCGGCCTGGTCGTCGCGCTGCCGGTCGACGATCTCCCGGTACTGGCGTCGCTGGTCGGCGATCTGGTCACGCAGGCCGTCGGCGGTGGCCTGCATCGAGGCGAGTTCCTCCCGTAGCAGCGACTGCACACTGGCCTCCCTGGTGCGGGTGTCGGCGAGCACCACCTGGTGCCGGGCCTCGAGCACGGCCGGATCGTCGCCCTGCGGGGCTGCAGGCTGGCGGCGCTGGAACAGCACGGCGCTCACGAGGGCGCCAAGCACGATGCCGAGAACGAGGCCGATGACGAGGAGATCCATGCGGCCAGTCTGACAGCGACCACCGACACCGCCGGGAGCCGCGGCGCGCGCCGTGCGGGCCAGGGATCGAACGAAGCCCGGTGTCGGCTAGCTCAGTGCCATCGGGCCGTGCGCGGCGCGGTGTTCCAGGGTGGCGACCGGGCCGATCCCGCCCATGTTGACCCCGCAGATTCGGGCGAGGTCTTCGATGGTGTCGGCACCGTGCCGGTCGGCGGCGTGGATCATGATGGCAGCGCAGGCCTCGGAGTCGGCCAGGGCGTTGTGGTGCGAGAAGTCCTCGAAGCCGGCCGCCATCGCCGCGACCGGCAGTCGGTAGGAGTCGAGGTGGTAGGTCTTGCGGGCCACCTGCAGGCTGCAGACGTAGCGGAAGTCGGGCACCGTCATGCCCGTGATCGCGGACGCGGTCTTGATCACGCCCAGGTCGAAGCCGGCGTTGTGCGCCACGAGCACGTCGCCGTCGGCAAAGTCGACGAGGTTGGGCAGCTGCTGCGACCAGCTGAGCGCGCCCGCCACCTGCTCGGGGTAGATGCCGTGGATGCGGATGTTCCATTCCTGGAACGCGTCGTGGCCGAGCGGCGGCTTGATGAACCAGCCGATCTTGTCGACGACGACGCCGTCGCGCACCTTCACCAACCCCACCGAGCACGCCGAGGCGGCCGAGGAGTTGGCGGTTTCGAAATCAATGGCGGTGAAGTTGACGGGCACGCCTCATGCTCTCACGCGCCACCGACGTCGCCGTTCCGTGGGCGTCCGCGGCCGGTGCGTGCCGTGAAACGACGCGTCCGCAGGGCCTGAGCCGGTACCATGGACTCTCGTGGCTCTTACTATTGCAATCGTCGGACTGCCCAATGTCGGCAAGTCCACCCTCTTCAACGCGTTGACCAAGAACAACGTGCTCGCGGCGAACTACCCGTTCGCCACCATCGAGCCCAACGTTGGCATCGTTAACCTGCCCGACCACCGCCTGGCGAAGCTGGCGAAGGTGTTCGGCAGCGAGCGTCTGTTGCCGGCCCCGGTGTCGTTCGTCGACATCGCCGGCATCGTGCGCGGCGCCAGCGAGGGTGAGGGCCTGGGCAACAAGTTCCTCGCCAACATCCGTGAGGCCGACGCCATCGCGCAGGTCATCCGTGGTTTCGCCGACCCCGATGTGGTGCACGTCGACGGCGCGGTCGACCCGGCCGGTGACATGGAGACCATCAACACCGAGCTCGTTCTCGCCGACCTGCAGACCCTTGAAAAGGCGATCGTGCGGTACGAGAAGGAGACCAAGGGTCGCAAGCTCGATCCGAGCGTTCTCAAGACCGCGCTCGAGGCGCAGACCTTCCTCGACACCGGCAAGCCGCTGTCGGCGTCGAAGATCGACGTTGAGCCCATCCGCGAACTCGGCCTGCTCACCACCAAGCCGTTCATCTACGTTTTCAACGTCGACGAGGCCGTGCTGCAGGATGCCGGGAAGCTCGCCGTGCTGGCCGCCCTCGTCGCCCCCGCCCAGGCCGTGTTCCTCGACGCCAAGCTCGAATCCGAGCTCGCCGAACTCGATGAAGACGATGCCGCCGAGATGCTGGCCTCCACCGGCCAGGAGGAGAGCGGACTCAACCAGCTCGCCCGCATCGGCTTCGACACCCTGGGCCTGCAGACTTACCTCACCGCCGGCCCCAAGGAAACGCGGGCCTGGACCATCCACAAGGGCTGGACCGCCCCGCAGGCCGCCGGAGTCATCCACACCGACTTCCAGAAGGGCTTCATCAAGGCCGAAGTCTTCGCGTTCCAGGACCTCATCGATGCCGGCTCCGTCGTCGAAGCCCGCGCCAAGGGCAAGGCCCGCATCGAGGGCAAGGAATACATCATGCAGGACGGCGACGTCGTGGAGTTCCGCTTCAACGTCTAGCGAAACCGCTGCCGACACCATCGGCGCTAGCTCATGGCTATCATTGAGAGCTTGAACAATCACATGCTGACGGCAGTCATTCATGTCTCAGGTGCGCTGGATCCGGTTGGGGGGACGCAGCGGATCGACACGACAATCGGATTACATACGTGGACTATGCAGCACGACAACAACGCGCCCAACAACTCGTTCAGGAGATAGACCTTCCACGCCCCCTGAACTCGGAGCTCCTTCACCACCACATGGAGCAGATCCGAAAGAAAAAGATTCTCATCCTGCAGGCGCCTCAGGGATTGGTTGATAGAGGAATCTGCGCGCTCTGGCTCGAGGTTTCGGGTGAAGAATTTGAGCGGATCCACTACGCGCCGACAGACTCGGCCGTGCACCGGCAGCAGTTCGTGAATCATGAATTCGGACACATGATCCTCAACCACAAGAAGATGATCATGCCGGCCGACAGGGTCGCACTTCTCGCACCCCTCATCCCAATGAACGCCATCGTCTCGGCGCTCTCCAGAAGCAGCTTTACCGATGAGGAAGAGGCAATGGCGGAAGCTATCGGGGACGAGCTTGCGATGATCCTTCGGAAGGACGCATCGGTAAGCGGGCGCGAAGCCGAGACCGGATTTGGGCAGATTCTCTGATGTTCGCACTGATCGAATACGCGGTGCTCGCGGCCCTGTGGGGCACGACCCTTCTCCTCGTACCCAGTGCGCTCCGCGCAAAACGACGTCTGCTTTTCTGGTTCATGCTGGCCTTCGCCGTCACCATATCGCTGATCGCCGACGGCCCGTATGCATTCGTCGACGGGCTCCTGGGCGGAGTCGACACAACGTATTTCATCTTCCACGCGACAGCGATCATCTGTGTGGCCTTGTTCGACTCCCTCATCCAGACGGCTGTCTCAAAGGCCGGACTAACCTCGATTCGAAAGCGATTTGCCTTGTGGGGAGCAACCGGACTGATCCTCCTCCAGGCTGGCCTCTTCTTCACCAACGACTGGGACATTAACAACATCCAGTTCGTCGGCCCTGGCGACTGGAGTCAGCTGGTCTACAGCTTCACGACCTGGATTGCTCTGATCGTTCTTGCGGTCTCGACGATCGTCGCTTGTTTGACGGACTTCAAACGTCAGTCGGACACATCGCTCAAGACTGCACTCGTGATGATTTCTGCCGGGTGCGCATTGGTGTCGCTCTATGTCGTCATTCAGATGGGTGTAGCGATCAACAGGGCAACGGGTGGCACCACCGTCAACGCGACAGTTGATTTCTTATCGGTGGCTTGCCCGCTCCTCGCCCCAGTTCTCCTGTCGGTTGGTCTCGGTCTCCGCCTGCTGATCGGAGCTTCCAGAAACCTGAGCGACGCAGGCAGAAGCCGGCGGCTGCTGTGGAAAGTCACCCCACTCTGGGAGCGGCTGCTCGCCGACCGACCTGAGCTCAGCATTGAAGCACCGATGTCACGGGTAGCGCTCTACTTCCGGGGGAGCCATGCCGTACACCTCCACCGCCGCTACGTCGAGGTTCGTGACTGTCTCCTTCTCCACCCAGACCAAGCTCTCTCAGCTCGCGAAGCCAAGCTCATCCAGAGGATCGAAGAGCATATTCGTCAGGCGTCAGATGCATCCCGCTGGACCACAAACGACTCGAGGACCGATGAGCACCAGGACGCCTAATGAAGCGGGTGGGACAGGGACCCCGCTGCCCACTCCACAGCTGGAGCTCGCACGCAAGCTGAACCTGCTGCTCGACGTAGTCGTGGCAGAGGGAAACACCCCGTATACCTATCGCGAGATCGCCGCCGGTCTCAAAGCCCAGAAGGTATCGCTCTCGAGGGCCCGATGGCAGTACATGGTCAGGGGGGAAGGCCCACTGGTCAGCGACGCCCGGCTCCTCACTGAAATAGCAAACTTCTTCGGGATTGCACCGGAGTACCTGCTCGGGTCCGACGACGACCTGCCGGAGCGTATCGACTCTCAGTTGGAGTTGGTCCGCATGATCCGGGTCAAGCGAGTTATCAACTTCGCGGCCCGAACCCTCGGGGATACGTCACCAGAAGCTCTTCGAGAGATCACGAAGCTTCTTGAGGACGGGTTGGCCGGCGGCTCAGACCTGACTGACGAGTAGCACCATCCACGGCAACGCTACGAGCACAGAGCTGATCGGGCGGTAGGCAGGGTGGTGATCACCGTCCCGATAGAGGTAGGCTTAGACATGTCCAAGGGGGGATAAGGGCAGATGTGCGCCGGGAACCAGGGGACAGGATTTTGGGGGGCCGGCGCGCTTCTAACCACGGTTTTGAGGTGGATCACCTTCCATCCCAAAACGTCCCGCCGCGTGGGGGAACGCGGCGGGACGCAACGTGACCATCGGCGTGGGGGGACGCCTCAGGTCGCGAACCAATTCTATGGGCGACCGCAGAAGCCTCTGGCCAAACTCGCGTCGGACGGGCATGGCTGCGGAGTGCCTGGCTGCAATGGCAGGCATGTTGTTCGGCGTGGGGATGTCGTGATGCTGAGGTCTGCTGCGCTTGAGGCCGCTGTCCGAGCACGGCTCCTGGGAAGGTCGAGCCCACTACGTTCCGTGGCCCGCGTAAGTCCTGGTGCTGCTGCCGCTCTATCGTTGGGGTATGAGTTCCGGCCCGTACGTGCGCCTTGTTCTGCCACACCAGCTCTTCGAGCAGCACCTCGACGCAGCCAGCGACACGGTGTTCGTGCTCATCGAGCATGACCTGCTCTTTCGCCAGTACCGCTTCCATTCCCACAAACTGGTGCTGCATCGCGCGTCGCTGACCCGCTTCGCAGGCCGACTGCGCACCCACGGTTATGAGGTCGTCGTCCTCCACAGTGATGCTGAGCGGAGCTCCCACGAGCAGCTCGCGGAGTTCGTTCGGCACCGCGACCCAGTGCAGGTGACCTGGTTCGACATGGTCGATGACTGGCTCGAGCAGGATCTCTTCGCGGGACTCGCCGACGGCGGCTATCGGATGCGCCAAGAAGACGTGCTGGAGACACCGAACTTCCTCACCGACCGTGCGCAGATCGATGACTGGTTCTCCCACAACGGCTCCCGGATGCAGGACTTCTATGTTTGGCAACGGCGTCGGCTGAATATCCTGCTCGACGACGGGAAACCGGTCGGCGGGAAATGGTCGTTAGATGCCGACAACCGCAAGAAACTGCCGCGCGGCTACACGCCTCACACTGTCGGCCGTTTCGCCAGCCATCCCGTCCTCCAGCGCGAGGGGGCCTTCGATTTCGACGCACTGATGGAGGACGCTGACGCGGTCGAGGTGTCTGCCGACGTCGACCTGGCCATCGCATGGGTCAGTGCCGAGTTCCCAAATGCTCCGGGGGACCCCCACCTGTTCGCCTGGCCGACCAGCGGTGACGAAGCCCGGGAGCACCTCGAGGAGTTCGTCCGTGAACGCCTGAACGACTTCGGGCCCTACGAGGACGCGATCTCCACGGCCCATCCGTTCATCGCCCACGGACTGTTGACCGCCGCGCTGAACATCGGACTGCTGGACCCGCGCCACGTGGTGCAGGCGGTACTCGACGGTGCCAATCACGACACCCCACTCGCCTCGGTGGAGGGGTTCGTGCGGCAGGTGATCGGCTGGCGGGAGTACATGCGCGCCACCTACCGAACCAGCGGACGCACAATGCGCACCGCCAACCGGCTCGACCACCAGCGCGCACTCGGGGACGGCTGGTGGGACGCGACCACCGGACTGGCACCGGTGGACATGGTCATCTCCCGCGTGCTCGACACCGGGTACGCCCACCACATCGAGCGGCTGATGGTGCTCGGCAACGCCATGTCCTTGCTGCGGATACATCCCGATGCGGTTTACGGGTGGTTCATGGAGATGTTCATCGACGCGTATGACTGGGTGATGGTGCCCAACGTCTACGCGATGAGCCAGTTCGCCGCGGGGGAGGAGATCACCACCAAACCCTATGTGTCGGGCAGCAACTACCTGCGCAAGATGTCCGACCTGCCGGCGGGCGAATGGATGCCCGATTGGGACGGGCTGTATTGGACGTTCATAGACGACCATCGCGCGGTCTTTGCCGCGAACTCACGCACGCGCATGGTCGTCTCCCTGCTGGACAACATGGACGCGGACACCCGAAACGGCCATCGACGCCGCGCTGCGGCGTTGCTCGGCGTCGGGTGCGACACGGCGCTACTGAGAACGAAGCCGGCCGAGTCCTCGGGTCTACGCTGAAGCAGGGTTTCGTTCGCAGAATAATGGGGGGTTGTTTCATGCGCCACACGGTCTTTCTACGCAGATGCATGTTCGGAGGTGTCCTAGGATTCGCGGGCATGCTCCTTCTGGGCGGGTGCGCGGGATCGTCATCGGAACCGCCGGTCGCGGGCCATGCACAGTCCACCACCCCGGCTACGACCTCGAGCACCCCAGCGCTGTCGCCGACACCGACCGCACCGAACCTGGACGACCCGGCGTCCTGGGTGATCGGGTTCACCAGCATCGGGCCACTGACCGTCGGAAGTGAACTTAGCGAGGCGGCCCAGGTGATGACGTCTTTCACCAGCACGGTCTACGACGGCTGCCCATCGGTGGTCGCCTATGGCAGAACCGGATTTCCCACGGTCTTGGTGCCCGACCGGTTGGGCACGGGAATCGTGGAACAGGTCGTACTGCAGGGTGGCGCGGACGCCGCGGGACTGTCCGTCAACTCGCCGCACACCGAGGCGGGAATCGGCATCGGCTCCACGCTCGATGAACTGATGGCTGCGTACCCCGCAATCACCTACCAGGACGATGCCCTCACCCCGCATTACGCTCTGCCAGACGACGGCGCCAACTGGATCAACTTCTCGATGTCTGAGGGTGTGGTCAGGGACATCGTCGTTCGGGCCAGCCCCGTCGTCGCCAAGGAGTACTGCGGCTAGTCGCGCCTGTTGATCCTTCCCGGGTGCGGCAGGTACGCGCCCAGACCCAGAAGGCCTAAGGTCGTGGCATGGGTGAACGTACGATTCCGATCCTTCCCTGCCGTGATCTCGACGAGGTCGTCGGCTTTTACGCGGCGCTGGGGTTCGTCGTGACCTTCCGCCAGACCCGGCCCAATCCCTACCTGTGCCTGCAGCGCGGTGGGCTCGACCTTCACTTTTTCGCCGTGAAGGGTTTCGACCCCGAGTCGTCGATGGGAAGCGCGATTGTGCTGGTACCCGATTCCGGCGAGCTGTTCGACGAGTTCGCCGCTGGGTTGCGGGAAGCGTTCGGCGCGCTGCCGCTCACCGGCATCCCGCGCATCACCCGGCCCCGGCGCAAACAGGGCACGGCCGGCGGTTTCACCGTGGTTGACCCGGGCGGCAACTGGCTGCGCATCAGCTCGTCGGCTCGTGACGCGGAGACCGAGAGCGACGAGGGCGGGCACCTCGACAAAGTGTTACTCACGGCCGCGCGGCAAGGGGATGCCCGCGGGGATATTTCGGCCGCGATCACCGTGATCAAAGCCGGACTCGTGCGGCACAGCGATGCCGCCGATGTCGACCTCGTGCCGGTGCTGGCCTATCTCGCCGAGCTGTATGTGCGGAGTGGCGATGACGACTCGGCGCTGGTAACCCTGGACGCCCTAGACGAGATCGCATTGGACGCCAGCGAGGAGGCCAGGGTCGCAGGCGTCCGCCGGGATGCGGCCGAACTGCGCTCGGGGCTCGTTCGAGGGTCTTCTCAGTAGCGGCGGGGCGCGCGCTTCCTCCCGCCCCGCCGGATGGTCAGATCAGGCCGCGCTCCACTGCACCTCCACATCCAGGACCCAGGTGACCCCGAACGGGTCCGTGAGCATTCCGTACAGGGGCGACCATTGCGACGTCGCGAGGGGTTCGAGGACGGACGAGCCCTCGGCGAGCTTCTCCCAGTAACCGACGATCTCCGCCGGGTCTGCACCCCGGACGGAGACGTACAGGGGGATGGTTCCCGGCGCGTGGGCCTTCTCCGACGGCACGTCGTAAGCCATGATCCGGAAGCCATTGTCGGAGATGACCGAGCCGAACACGATCTGGTCGGCCTCGGTCGGCTCGGTCACCCGGTGGGCATCGGCGTAGCTGACGGCGACCAACTGGCCGCCGAAGACGCCCTGGTAGAACTCCAGGGCGGCCCGGGCGTCGCCGCGAAAGTTGAGGTGGGCGGTCGTGTGGATGGTCATGTCAGCTCCCAGCTGTAGGTGTGCCGGGCTTCTCCCGGACACGAGCCATGGTCACAGCAGTAGAGGACAGCTTCGGTCCTGTACTGCGCCTAGGGTGAACAACATGACGCCGACCACTTCGCGACTGCTGCTGCTGCTTTCGCTCCTGCAGACCCGGCGGGACTGGCCCGGCGCCCTGCTTGCCGATCGGCTCCAGATCAGTCACCGCACCGTGCGCCGTGACGTCGACCGTCTCCGCGAGATGGGCTACAGCATCCACGCCATGAAAGGGCCGGACGGCGGCTACCGGCTGGACGCCGGCAGCGAATTGCCGCCGCTCCTGTTCGATGACGACCAGGTCATCGCCCTGACCGTCGCCCTGCAAGCGGCCACCGTGACCGGTGCCGGCATCGAGGAAGCTGCCCTGCGAGCGCTGACCACGATGCGGCAGGTGATGCCCTCGCGCCTCCGCCACCGCCTGGACGCTCTCCAGTTCACGGCGCTCCCCGCCCGCTCGGGCGATGCCGTCACCGACCCGGTGTTCCCGGATGTTCTCATCGCGCTGTCCGCCGCCATCCGCGCCCGCGAGGTGCTGCGCTTCGATTACGCGAGCCGGCGACCTGTCGACCACACCACCCTGCCGATTCCGCCTCGGCGGGTCGAACCGCACCACCTCGTCACCTCGAGCGGGCGCTGGTACCTCGTCGGGTGGGACCTCGAGCTGGACGGTTGGCGGATCTTCCGCGCAGACCGCGTTGCTCCGCGCATCCCCGCCGGACCCCGGTTCACCCCGCGCGAGGTCCCCGGCGGAAACGTGCGCGACTACGTATCGGCGCGGTTCAAGGGATCGGCACAGGTGAACACCTGGCCCTGCCGCGGCACGGTCATCCTGGGACTGCCGGCCAGCGCGGTTCTGCCGTTCGCCGGCGACGGGATCGTCGAAGACCTCGGACCCGATCGTTGCCGCTACGAGGTCGGCTCATGGTCGTGGGTGGCGCTGGCCGCGTCGCTGGGCCGGTTCGACAGCACGATCGAGGTCGTCGGCCCGCCCGAGCTGTCCGCCGCATTCGGGCACCTGGCTGAGCGCTATGCGGCCACCGCGTCCACGGCTCAACCGCCGAGTTGATCCGTGCGTCTATCCGGCTAGCGCTGACTCGGATCCACCTCGGGCTCGACAGCGTCGATCTGCAGGGCGCCATCTCCGGTCGTCAGGGACCAGACGGAGCTGATGTATGCGATGGCCGCCATGTCGCCGGTGCCGAAGCCCACGTTGAAGCCGCCGTCCAGAACGAGGCCTTCCTCATCGCTGCCGTCGAACAGGCTGGGCGTGCTGTTGCGGAGTGCATCTTCGGTGAGCACCGCGGTGCCGCGTTCGTTCCGGATGGCAGCGTCCACAATGGCCGCATCCGCGGCGGGGTATGCCGTCGTGAAGCGGGTGCGCACGACGAGGAGCGGCGTCACCTGGTCCAGGTCCAGGGTGCCGTAGATCTTGTCCACGCTCACCGCTGTGGTGGTCGCCCGCGGGCCACCGACACGGCTCAGAGGAGGCAGGCTTTGGGTGATGATCACCCCGGCATCCCTGAGCCCGTAGGCCTCCACCAGCGGGGCGAAGCGTTCCTGGGCGGCCGGCGAGAACGCGTCCTTGGCCGTGTCGAACCAGGCGCTGTCGGCCATCGAGTACTCGTCGAGGCGGCTCGAGTCCAGGCCCTGTCCGGCCACGTACGACAGGGCGGCCTGGTGCGCGGCCTCAGCGTCCTCGATCGTGAAGCCGTACGTCGCGAGCGACTCGAGGTCGACCACCGATACGTCGAACTGCGCAGCAGCAGCGGCGGGGTCGAGTGCGGTATGACAGTAGGAGCCGGCGGCATCTGAGACCTGCTCCGTCGCGATGACATCACCCCACGGCCCCTGGCTCTCCGACTCCGGACAGGCCACGGTGGGCGACGCGAGGGGAGTGGCGGTGGGTGTCGCGCTGGGTGTCGCGCTAATGACCGGCCTCGACGGGCTGCCGCCCTCACCGGCACAACCGGCGAGAACGAGGACCGCGGCCGCGATGAGTGTGGCCGTCATGGTGGCGCCGGATGGTCGATGCGGCTGCTGAGCCGCCCCCTCCAGCGCAGAGATGAAATCCGTGCTGCGTGCCGAACGGTGGAATATTCTCGTCATCGTGACCCCTTCGCCGAGCCTAACACCACAGTTTCCCCCGGTCGCGGCATTTTCCCGAATGAGGGCAAATGCGCGGCCGAGGGCTGCCCGCCGGATCAGTCGAGCATCCGGCGCATGAGGATTCGCGGAAAACCGCCGGCGACGGAATCGGTCTCGGCGGCCTTGATGAATCCGGCCCGTTCGAACATGCTGCGGGTGCCCACGTAGGCCATGGTGAGGTCCACCCGCTGGCCGCCGTTGTCGACCGGGTAACTCTCCACGCACGGCGCTCCGGATGCTCGCGCGTACGCCACGGCGCCCTCGATGAGCGCGGGCGTCACGCCCTGCCTGCGAAAACCGGGGCGCACCCGGATGCACCAAAGCGACCACACCGGGAGGTCATCCAGATGCGGAATGTTGCGCGAGTTCGCGAACGGATGCAGCTCGGAGCGCGGTGCGATCCCCGCCCAGCCGGCCACCTCGCCGTCGAGGTGAGCGAGCACGCCGGGGGCGAGGTCTCGGGAGCACAGCTCGTGCACCTTGTCGGCGCGGGCGGTGCCCGCGAGTGCGCGGTTCTCGTTCGAACTCAGGCGCCAGGACAGGCACCAGCACACCGATGACTCGGGCTTCCTCGGCGTGAACATGGTGGCCATGTCGTCAAAGTCGTGGGCGGGTGCGACCTCTAGTGTCATACGATCCCCTTCGCGCTCGTGGCTGCCTGAATGATATGCAGACGCTCCAGGCCGCAACAAGGGCGTCGGCGCCGACAACTGTTGCCCGTCCGGACAATTGTGGCCGGTGCGCCGGGATCAATCGTCCGTTCCGGGAACAGTTGCGGGGCGGGCGACGGGGCTATTCGCCGGAGAGGGCCAGGTTGACGAACGCGCGCACCGCCGCGGAGGCCCTGCGCTTGCGGGAAGCGGCCAGGTAGACGGTGAACTCGGGCACGCGGGCCACCGGGATACGGCGCACATTCAGCGCGTCGTGCGCTGCAAACTCGGGCAGCAGGGCCACACCGAGGCCGTTGGTCACGTATTCGGCGGCGGTGCCGATGTCGGAGACCTCGATCATCACCCGTCGCTCCACCCCTGCGGCGGCGAAGGCATCGTCCACGATCTGCCGGCTGGCATAGCCCGGCGGCAGGTCGACGAACTCCTGCCCACCCAGGTCGGCCAACTCCACGCCGTTGGTCGCGGCCAGCGGATGCCCGGCCGGGACAACGAGCACCATCGGGGACGACGCGATCGGCACGGCGGACAGCGTTCCGGGTACCGCCCCGCTGAGCGCCAGGAAGGCCAGGTCGAGCTCGCCGCTGGCCAACTCCTCGACGAGGTCGGCCGAGCCCCGCCGGGCCGCGCGCAGCCGCACGCCAACGCCCGGGTGCCCGGTGCGGTAGAGCCCGAGCAGCCGGGGTACGTTCACGAGCGTCACCGAGGTCATCAGACCGATCACGATGGAGCCGGTGATGGCCTGGGTGGACTGCTGGGCAACGTCCCGAACCTCGTTGACGGCGTCGAGGGCCCCGCGCACCTTCGGCAGCAGTAGCTCGCCGGTGGAGGTGAGCCGAATCTGCCGGCGGCTGCGGTCGAACAGTTCCACGCCGAGCTCACTCTCGAGCGAGCGCACTCCGGCGGAGACGGCGGACTGCGCAATGGTGAGCCGCTCGGCCGCCCGGGTGAAGTTGAGCTCGCCGGCGACGGCGCTGAAGAATTCGAGCTGCCTGAGGTCCATTTCCCCATCATCTCACCGACTCATCTCGTGGACAGATGATTGAAATCCGGTATCGGCGTTGTTCGTTATCGGTTGGGCGGGCACGATGGAGGAAGACGCCGGTTCACGACACGGCGTCACACGCACTACGGGAGGCATGGCATGGCTCAGAACTCATCGGTCCTCAACGAGAAGGCCGGGGGCAGCGCTGCCGGCGCATTCGGCTCCGGCGCCCTCGGCTCGCCCCGCCGGGCCGGCGACCGCGTCGTCGAATGTCTTGAGGCCTACGGCGTCAAGTGGATCTTCGGCGTTCCCGGCGCCAAGATCGACCCGGTCTACGACGCCCTCCTCGACGGCGGCCCTCAGCTGATCGTGGTGCGCCACGAACAGAACGCCGCCTTCATGGCCGCCGCCGTCGGCCGGCTCACCGGCCAACCCGGCGTCGTGCTCGTCACGAGCGGACCCGGCACCGCGAACCTCGCCACGGGCCTGCTCACCGCCACCACCGAAGGCGACCCGCTGGTCGCGATCTGTGGCGCGGTTTCCCGTGGCGACAGGCTCAAGCGCACCCACCAGTCGATGGATGCGGTGGGCATGCTCACCGCCGTCACCAAGTCAGCCGGCGAGGTGAGCGTCGCCGACAACGTGCCGGAGGCCATCGCCAACGCGTTCCGCCAGGCCACCCAGGAGCCCAAGGGCGCCGCGGCTGTGGTGCTGCCCTACGACGTGCTCACCGACTCGACCACAGTGTCGATGAAGACCCCGCACTGGGTGCCGCAGCTCGGTGCCGCCCCTGCGGCGAGCATCACCCGCGCCGCCCAGCTGCTCAAGGACGCCCAGTTCCCGGTGATCCTCGCCGGCGCCCGCGCCGGTTCCGACCGGGCCGTTGCCGCCCTGCACCGCCTGCTCGGCGCCGCCAAGCTGCCCGTCGTGGAGACCTTCCAGGCCGCCGGAGTGATCTCCCACGAGCTCGAGGAGCACTACCTCGGCCGCGTCGGTCTGTTCCGCAACCAGCCCGGCGACGTGCTGCTGCACAAGGCCGACCTGATCCTGGCGATCGGCTACGACTTCGTCGAGTACGAACCGTCCAAGTGGAACAAGGATCACCTGCGCCGCATCATCCACCTCGATGAGCTGTCGGCCGATCTGGACGACTACTACCGCCCCACCGTCGAACTGCGCGGTGACGTGGCCGAGACCATGGATGCGCTCGCCGGCCAGATCGACGGCCTCACCCTGTCGGCATCCGCCTCCGCGGTCGTCGCCACCGAGCGCGCACGCCTGGCCGAGGCCGACCTGCCCATCCACCGTGACGACGAGTCGGAGGGCGTGCACCCCGCCGAGCTGACCCTGGCGATGCGGGCCCTGCTGCCCGATGACACCACGGTGCTCTGTGACGTGGGATCGCACTACATCTACATGGCCAGGCACTTCCGCACTTACCACCCGCGCACCCTGCTGTTTTCGAACGGCCAGCAGACCCTTGGCGTGGCGCTGCCCTGGGCGATCGCCGCGACGCTGGTGCGCCCCGGCACCCCGGTGGTCTCGGTGTCCGGCGACGGCGGCTTCCTCTACTCCGCCATGGAGCTGGAGACCGCCGTGCGGCTCGGCTCGAAATTCACCCACATCATTTTCAACGACGGCACCTACGACATGGTCGCCTTCCAGCAGCAGGGCAAGTACGGCCGTACCTCCGGCGTGCAGCTCGGCGATTACGACGCCGTCAAGTACGCCGAATCGTTCGGCGCCTACGGCTACCGGGTCACCCACCTCGACGACTTCGCCGCGGTGCTCGAACAGGCCATGAACGACGACGGTCCGAGCATCATCGACGTGCGGGTGGACTACCGCAACAACAGGGATGAGCTCATGGCCGATCTGGAAAGCGACGTGCTGCTGTGAACAACCTCCCCGTTTCGCACCAGCCCGCGTCGAATTTCACCGTGTCCAGGCACGAGATCTTCCAGACCAGCCTGATGAGCGCGCTGCTCGACGGCGTTTATGAGGGCGAGATGACGGTGCGCGATCTGCTCGGCCACGGCAGCTTCGGCATCGGCACCTTCAACGGCCTCGACGGCGAGATGCTCATCGTCGACGGCAGTTGCTACCAGCTGCGCGCCGACGGAGGGGTCACCAAGGCCGACCTGGGCGCTTATACCCCGTACGCGGTGGTGACGAACTTCGTGCCGCACATCGAGAGCCAGCTGCCCGACAACGTGGTGCGCGCCGAGGCATCAGCGTTCATCGACCACATGACGGCATCCGAGAACTACATGTACGCGTTGCGCATCGACGGCGACTTCGAGTGGATCCGGATGCGCACCGTCGTGAAGCAGCAGAAGCCGTACCGCCCGATGGTGGAGGCGACAGACGAAGACGCCATCGTCGAGCTGCACGACGTGTCCGGCTCCCTCGTCGGCTTCCGCACGCCGCTCTACGAGCAGGGCATCGGCGTGCCCGGCTGCCACACCCACTTCATCACCGACGACCGCACCGGCGGCGGCCACGTGCTCGACTTCAAGCTGAGGAGCGGCAGCGCGGCGCTCTGCCTGGGCACCGACCTGCGCCTGCAGCTGCCGCTGACGGATGCGTTCCGCGACGCCAACCTGTCGCCGGACGACCTCGCCCGGCAGCTGGCGAAGACCGAGCAGCACGCCTGATCGGCGTGCGCTCCACTGCTCGCCGGGGCCGCTCCAGAGGCCCCGGCGCAGGCGCTGGTCGGGCCGGGCAGCTGGCGCTACCGTAGGGGCATGGCCACAGGAACCCCCGCTGACCGCACCGACCACGATGCCGCCGACGCCGAGGTGCGCGCCTTCGTCGACGCAGTGCCAGGAGCCACCCGACGCCGCGACGCGGAAAGGCTACTCGAGCTGTTCGGGCGCATCACCCATGAGCCGGCACGCATGTGGTACTCGACGATCATCGGCTTCGGCAGCTACCACTACAGGTACGACAGCGGGCGGGAGGGCGACGCCGGCGCTGCCGGGTTCTCGCCCCGCGAGACGTCGAGCACGATCTACCTGCCCGACGGGGTCGGCGCCCACGCCGAGGCACTGGCCACGCTCGGCCCGCACAAGACCGGGCTGGTCTGCCTGTACATCACCGACCTCACCAAGGTCGACCTCCGCGTGCTCGAAGACATTGTGACGTCGTCGTACCTCGCCGTCACCGCGGGGGTGTTCGCGAGCCGGGCCAAGGAGTCCGCGGCGCACGCTGCCGATCCCGCGGCCGAGTAGCGTCTCCGCCGAGTAGCCACTTCGCCGAGTTGCTATACGGTAACTCGCGAGCTGCTAGTGGCCGCGGGCGAGCCAGTCGGGCAGGTCGGGCGCCTCAGCGCCGATGGTGGTCGACTCGCCGTGGCCGGTGTTCACCACGGTCTCGGCGGGCAGGGTGAGCAGTTTCGTCGTGATCGACTCGATGATCGTGTGGAAGTCGCTGTAGGAGCGGCCGGTGGCGCCGGGCCCGCCGAGGAAAAGCGTGTCCCCGCTGAACAGGGTGCCGAACGCCGGCGCGTAGAAGCACACCGAACCGGGGGAGTGACCCGGCGCGTGGATGACCTCCAGCTCGATGCCGGCCACGGCGATACGGTCGCCGTCGGTAAGCTCACGGTTCGGCGCGGCATCCGGGTACACGACCTCCCAGAGCATCCGGTCGTCCGGGTGCAGGTAGAGCGGCGCATCCGTCGCGGCCGACACCGCGCCGGCGGCACCGATGTGGTCATTGTGCGCGTGGGTGCTCAGAATCCCGAGCAGCGTGCGTCCGCCGACCGCCCCGAGGATCGCGTCGGCGTTGTGGGCGGCGTCGATGACGATGCATTCGGTGTCGTCGCCGACGATCCAGACGTTGTTCTCCAACGCCCAGCTGCCGCCGTCGAGGTCGAAGGTGCCCTCGGTGACGAGGTGTTCGATGCGTGCGGTCATCAGAGCACCACCACCGAGCGCAGCACGTCGCCGGACGCCATCTTGGCGAAGGCCGCCTCGATCTCGTCGATGCGGATGCGTTCGCTGACGAAGTCGGCCAGCGGCAGCCGGCCCTGCAGGTAGAGCTCGGTGAGCATCGGGAAGTCCCGTTCGGGCAGGCAGTCGCCGTACCAGGAACTCTTGAGCGAACCGCCGCGGCCGAACACATCCAGAAGCGGGATCTCGAGCATCATCTCGGGGGTCGGCACTCCCACCAGCACCACGGTGCCGGCCAGGTCACGGGCGTAGAACGCCTGCCGCCACGTTTCAGGGCGACCGACGGCGTCGATGACGACGTCGGCGCCGAAGCCGCCGGTGAGGGCCTGCACGGCCGCGACCACGCCGTCTTCGTCGAGCCCGGCGGAGTCGATGGTGTGCGTGGCGCCGAACTCGGTGGCCTTGGCCAGTTTCTTGGCGTCGCGGTCGATCGCGATGATGGTGCTCGCGCCGGCCAGCTTTGCGCCGACCACCGCTGCGTCACCCACGCCGCCGCAGCCGATCACGGCCACGGAGTCGCCCGCGCTGACGTTGCCGGTGTTCAAGGCGGCGCCGATGCCGGCCATGATGCCGCAGCCGAGGAGCCCGACCGCGGCCGGGTCGGCATCCGGGTTGACCTTTGTGCACTGGCGTTCGTGCACGAGGGTCTTCTCGGCGAACGCGCCGATACCCAGCGCCGGGCTGAGCTCGGTGCCGTCGACAAGGGTCATCTTCTGGCCGGCGTTGAAGGTGTTGAAGCAGTACCAGGGTTCGGCGCGCTTGCAGGCCCGGCAGTCGCCACAGACGGCGCGCCAGTTGAGCACGACGAAGTCGCCGACGGCCACGTGGGTGACGCCGTCGCCGATGATGCTCACCCGGCCGGCGGCCTCGTGGCCGAGCAGGAAGGGGAAGTCGTCATTGATGCCGCCCTCCTTGTAATGGAAGTCGGTGTGGCAGACACCGCAGGTGTCGATGTCGACGACGACCTCACCCGGTCCGGGATCGGGGATGACGATGTCGGTGAGCTCAACGGGAGCCCCCTTCGAGCGGGCGATCGCGCCTTGAACGGTGATGGGCATTGAGCTCCTCGTGAGTTGCCGGGGCAGCCGATGTGGCAGGCATCCAACCTAGCGAAGCATCCTGACCGGGTGCTGGCCGGCGGGTGCCCGCGAGCCGGTCAGCGGCTGGCTCGCGACCAGTCCAGCAGCTTCTCGACCGGCCAGGTGTTGACGATCCGCTCGGCGGGCACCCCGTTCGCTGCGGCGCGTTCGGCTCCGTAGGCCAGGAAATCCAGGTGGCCGGGGGCATGCGCATCGCTGTCGATGCTGAATAGGCAGCCGGCCGCCAGTGCCAGCGCGATGAGATCGTCCGGTGGGTCCTGGCGCTCCGGTCGGGAGTTGATTTCCACCGCCACGGCGTTCTCGGCGCACGCGGCGAAAACCCGGGCGGCGTCGAAGCTCGACGGCGGCCGGGTGCCGCGCGACCCTGTCACCAGGCGGCCAGTGCAGTGCCCGAGCACGTTGGTGTGGGCTTCACGGATGCCGGCGAGCATCCGGCGGGTCATGCTCAGCGAGTCGGCGCGCAGTTTAGAGTGCACGCTGGCGACGACCACATCGAGCCGGTCCATTAGCGCAGGGTCCTGGTCGAGCTCGCCGTTTTCGAGGATGTCGACCTCTATACCGCTAAGCAGCCGGAAGCCCGCGCCCGCCGTATCGCCCGCTGTCCCGCCGGCGGTCCCGCCGGCGTTGAGCGAGGCGACCAGGTCGAGCTGTTCTTCGAGCCGGTCGGCGGTCAGGCCGTGCGCGACCGTGAGGCTCGGCGAATGGTCGGTCAGGGTCAGGTACTCGCGGCCCAGCAGCCGCGCCGCGGTGATCATGAGGTTGATCGACGTGGTGCCGTCCGACCAGTCGCTGTGCGTGTGCAGGTCGCCGCGAAGCAGCGCAAGCACCTCGCCGCCGCCGGGGGCGAGGGGCTCGGCACCGCGCCGGCGCAGGTTGTCGAGGTAGTCGGGCAGGCCGTACAGCGACTGCCCGATCACCTCGGCCGTGCGACCGCCGATGCCCTTCATCGCCCGTAGCCGGCCGTCGTGCACCCGGTCGGCGAGCTCGGCCGGGTCGAGGTCGCTGATGAGGGACGCTGCCCTCCGGAAGGCCTGCACCTTGAAGGTCGGGGCGAGGTCCCGTTCCAGCCAGAAGGCGATCTCGCTAAGGGCATCGACGGCATCCATGCAGCCATGATCGGCCCGAACCGGCAGAAACGGGACCCCGCCTGGCGAAGAAAACGGGGTCAGGCCACGTCGACGTGGGCCACCCTAAGTTCGCGGTCAATGAGGGACGCGTCGTCTTGGACGTAGAAGGCCGTCAGTTCGATGTCCTCGCCGGCGAAGGCGGCAATGTCGGCGTGTGTGCGCCAGAACGAGATCGTGCGCACCGCGCACCGGCCGTCGGGCAAGTCTCTGAACACCATCGTGGCGCCGAGATTCCCCGGGGTCGCCCTGCAGCCGGCGAGCCCGGGGCGTTCCAGATACGCCGTGTAGGAGGCGCGGTCGGGCGGCCTGATCCAACCGGTCCAGCTGCAGATCACGCTTCCCGCGGGGATGTCGAACATGACGGTACCTCTCTGACGGGTATCGTTCTGGCAATCGCCTTGCTGGCTGGGTGGCCTGCCGCTGGCAACCCGTGTACCGGCCAGGCACCGAGCGGATGTGCGCGGGCGGTGCGAGAATGCTCTGATGACGCTGCACCTCACCGGCGATACCGCCGCAGACTCCCTCCTCAGTGAGGACCCGTTCGCCCTCCTGCTTGGCATGCTGCTTGATCAGCAGATCGCCATGGAGACCGCCTTCGCTGGGCCGGCGAAGATCCGGGACCGGATCGGCACCCTCGAACCGGCGGTGATCGCCGGGTACGACCCGGATGAATTCGCCGCGATCTTCAAGCAGACCCCGGCGGTGCACCGATTCCCAGGGTCCATGGCCGCCCGGGTGCAGACCATCGCGGGGGTCGTCGCCCGGGACTGGAACGGCGACGCGGCCGCCATCTGGACCGCCCCTGACGCGGACGGCGCCGCCCCCGACGCCGCCGAGGTGCTGCGCCGCCTCAAAGAGCTGCCCGGCTTCGGCGAGCAGAAGGCCAAGATCTTCCTGGCGCTGCTCGGCAAACGACTCGGCGTCACCGCTGCGGGCTGGCGCGAAGCATCCGCCCCGTACGGCGAGGACGGCTCGTTGCGCTCGGTGGCCGATATCGTCGACCCGGAGTCACTGGCCAGGGTTCGCGAGAGCAAGCGGGCCGCGAAGGCCGCCGCCAAGAAGTCCTCGGGTAAGTAGCCGTCAGGCCAGCTCCGCACGACGGATGTGCGCGATGCCGAGTGAGCGGGGACGGAGGTGTCAGATGGCGCGGATGACGCGAACCTAGTCCGATGTGCCGGGGCGTTCAAGGCGGCGTGGGCACAAAACACCCTCGGATGAGGCCGCGAGAGAATGGACGGACGTGACCGAAGGAGCGTGCAGGTGGGTCCCCATTTCAGCGAGCAGGCGTTCGACTTTCTCGAGGAGCTCGAACACCGCAACAACCGCGAGTGGTTCGAGGAACACAAGAGTGTCTACGAGACCGAGCTGAAGGCCAGGATGCTCGAGGTGATCGACGCGATCAACCTGCAGCTGGCGGGGTTCGCGCCCGAGCATCTGCGGCCGGCGCCGAAGGCGATGCTGCGGATCTACCGCGATGTGCGGTTCTCGAACGACAAGACCCCGTACAAGACCCATCTGGCGGCGAACTGGCCCCGGCAGGGCCTGGAAAAGGCCGGCGGCGCCGGATTCTTCCTGCAGGTGGGGGTGCACGGCGTGATGGTGGCCGCCGGCGCCTTTTCGCCGGGGTCGCCCCAACTGCACGCGATCCGCGAGTACCTGCTCGACCACCATGACGAGATGCGCACCCTGCTCGCCCACGAGTCGCTGGTCCGGCTGGCGGAGCCGTTGGCCGGCAGGCCGCTCATCCGCGGCCCCAAGGGGTTTCCCGCCGAGCATCCGGCCGCCGACCTGCTGCGCGTGCGCAGCTGGGCACTGTTCGCTCAGCTGCCCGGAGATACCGCCTTGACGGACGGCCTCGTCGAGGCAGTCGTCGAACGGTTCAGGGCGCTGGCACCCCTGGTGAACTTCCTTAACATTCCACTGGCGACCGTCACCCCACTGGAGCGGGAGGCGGCCGCCGGGCGGCGCCGCGCCTGATCGTTCTCACGTCGGCCCGCCGGATGCAGGAGAATGGCAGCGAAGAGTGGTCGCGGCCGAACCGGTCCAACGGGCCCTCGAAGGAGCTCCAGAGTGAACGATCCCCGAGCAAAGATGGACGACAACCGCCTCGTGGCCATGGGTGCACCACAGGCGGACTGGACGAAGGCGCCCGGCCGAGTGCCCGGCTTCTGGGTGGCCCTGCTCGCGCTCGTCGGCGCCGTCGTGTACCCGGTTCCCGCTCTGGTCGTCGGCGCCATCGGCCTCTTCTACACCTTGCAGGCCCACAAGGTCATTCCTGCGGGAGCCAGAGGCCGTGGCCTCACCGTGGCGGCACTGGTGCTGGCCGGAGCGACGCTCGCCCTGGTTGTGCTGCAGTTCGTCCTCGCCCTGCTCCTTTGACCGCACTGTGCTTTGACCGCACTGTGCTTTGACCGGACTGTGCTCTGACCGCACTGCCCTCTGACCGCTCGGTGCTCTGACCACACTGCCCCGCCCCTATGCCGGGTGGCCGAGGAGGAGTTTTATAGGGGTCATGACGGCAGGACCGAACGCCTCAGGCCCCGCGCCGACGCGGACTCCGGTCGACCAACCCTCCGCGTCGTTTGCGGTGCAGCCCAATCTGGTCGACTACCGGCAGGTGTATTCCGAGTTCAGCTGGGATCACGCGCGACAGGCGCTGTCAGGCCTGCCGGACGGCCGGGGGGTCAACATCGCCCACGAAACCGTGGACCGCCACGCGGCGGGACCGCTCGCCGGACACGATGCGCTGCGGTTCGTGCGCACAGACGGCACCGCTCACGCGTTCAGCTACGCCGAGCTGGCCGAGCAGACCGGACGCTTCGCGAGTGTGCTGCAACGGCTCGGCATCGAGCGTGCCGACAGGGTTTTCTCGCTGTGTGGTCGCATCCCCGAACTCGTCGTGGCCGCCTTCGGGACCCTCAAGAACGGCAGCGTCTTCTGCCCGATGTTCTCCGGCTTCGACCCCGAGCAGGGGCGCCAGCGGCTGAAGCTCGGCTCGGGACGGGCGCTCGTGACCACCCGCGCGTTGTACCGGGAGACTGTCGCTCCGGTGCGGTCAGAACTGCCCGAGCTGGTGCAGGTGCTCCTCATCGATGCCGACGGGGACCCGGACCCCGGCACCGTTGATCTGGTCGCGCTGATGCGCGAGGCCCCGCCGTACGGCGACATCGTCGCGATGCAGTCCGAGGACATGGCCATGCTGCATTTCACCAGCGGCACAACAGGTCCTGCCAAGGGTGTGGTGCACGTGCACGAGGCCGTCGCCTCGCTCTATGTCGCCGGGCTCTACGCTCTCGACCTGCACCAGGATGACGTCTACTGGAGTACCGCGGACCCAGGCTGGGTCAGCGGCAATTCGCACGGCGTGATCACCCCGTTGGTCCACGGCGCGACCGTGCTGATGGTGGAGGGGGAGCCCGACGCGGAGCGCACCTACAGCGTGCTCGCCGACCAGCGGGTGACGGTGTGGTACACCACGCCGTCAGTGCTGCGGATGCTCATGGCGGCCGGCCCCGCACTGGCGGCGGCCCATGACCTCCGGGCGTTGCGCCACGTGGCCAGCGGCGGTGAACCGCACGATGCCGAGGTTCTGGCCTGGACCCAGGAAACCTTCGGGCGGCCGGTGCACGACACCTGGCGGCAGACCGAGACCGGCGGGATCATGCTCGCGAATTTCCCGGGCAGCCCGATTCGGCCCGGGGCGCTCGGCAGACCGATGCCGGGGGTGCAGGCCGCCGTGCTGGTCACCGACGCCGACGGGAGGTTCGTGCTCGATGACGCCGGAGACGTGATCCTCGTCACCGAACCGGATGCCCTCGGCGAGCTCGCCTTTCGTGCCGGCTGGCCGTCGATGTTCCGCGGCTACCTGCGGGATGACGCCAGGTACCGGCGACGCTTCGTCGGTGGCTGGTACCTCACGGGCGACCTGGTGCGACGGGACGCCGATGGCTACTACTGGTTCATCGGGCGCGGCGCAGACCCCGCCGAGCCGGCCCCAGGTCGGGGTGGGAGCGGACGGGCGCCGAGTGCCACGAGGTAGGCGGTGACGCCGTCGAAGTCGGTGCCGGCGGCCAGTTAGCCGACGTTATCCGTCCCAGCGCACCAGGTACTGGGCGCTGCCAGGCCGCCGGCGGGAGATGGCGGCGTTGCGTGGGGCGGCCGACCAGCGGGACCGCGGCGCGGACGGGGTCAATTCCACGGTGAGCAGGTGCGCCCACCGTGCCTGGAAATCCCGTATCCGGGTGTCCGGCCACTCGGAGGAGGGTCCGCAGAGCAGCATCCTGAACACAGGCGGGCCCGGTGCCGCGCCAGGGCCGGTGGCTGCGGCGCTGACGGGGAGACCGGTGTCACCCCATCCCGGGTTGGGGGAATCTCGCTCCCGGCTGCGGCCCCCGGCCGAGGCGCGGCGCTCGGTCCGTCGGTGGTACTTGGGTCGGTGTTACTCGCGCCGCACGGCTGCGCAGCAGCAGGGCGACCAGCCCAACGGCCGCGCCGGCCCGCATGCCCCGCAGTGCTGGGTGCTGGCTGGTCGCCACCGTGAAGGCACGGTCGGTGGTGGCCAGCACCGAGCGCGCAACCGGCAGCCGTTCGAGCTCGTAACTTCTGAGCAGCGCCGGGTCGGCGGCGCCGCGGCAGACCAGGGCGAGTTTCCCGCCGAGGTTCACGGCATCCTGGATGCCGGTGTTCATCCCCTGGGCGCCGGCCGGGCTGTGGATGTGGGCCGCATCGCCGGCCAGGAACACCCGGCCTCGCGCGACGCTGTCGGCGAGCCGGCTGCTGATGGTGAATTCGGTGAGCCAGACCGGGTGGTGCAGGTGGTGCACCACGATGTTGTCGCGGGTGTACCGGGTGTACCGGGTGTACCGGGTGTACCGGGTGTACCGGGTGTACCGGGTGTACCGGGTGACCGCGGCCTGCGCGAGCTCCAGCGTGACGGCGCCGGTGCGGCTGCCCGGCGGCAGCATCACGAGCAGCCGCCAGGCGGCCGGCGAACCGAGGGGAAACAGGAACAGGAACGGGAAGCGCGTGTCACCAAGTGCCTCGTCGAACAGGGGCACGGCGTGGACGGGTGCAGTGTGAACGGCTGCAGCGTGGGTAGGTGAATCGGTCAGCGCAGCGCTACTCAGTGCAGCGCTACTCAGTGCAGCGCTACGTAGCCGAGCGTTGCCGCGTCGGCGTCGGCCGCGCCCATGCAGGAGCAGTGTCCCGGACGGGTCGCCGGCGGCCACGAGGTCGTCCGCGAGACCGTTGCGGGCGAGGACCTCGAGAGTGCGCGCCTGGATGGCCAACGCGAGGGACTCGTGCACGGCATCCTTCGCTCTGTCGACGATCATCGCGGCGACGCCGTGCGAGTGCAGCTCGCGGGCGAGCCCAGTGGGCCCGGCACCCACGATCAGGACGTCGGCGTCGAATGCGGTGCCGGTGCCGGTGCCAGTGCCAGTGCCGGTGCCGGTGCCGAATCCGTTTCCGGCCATGTCATCACCGGGTGGCGGGGTCCGCCGCGCCGAATGAGGTCTCCTTCACGAGCCGTCTGGTGCGGTCCCAGGTGCGCCACATGCCCACCTGATGACCCAGGTCGAATTCCCCGGAGCGCATAAGCGAACCGTCGATGCGGAACCACTTCCAGTGCCCGTGGAGTTTGCCGTCGAGTTCAAAACCGCTGGCCCTCGCCGACCCATTAGAGAAGTGGTCGTGACGGGGGACCGGCACGCCGACGGACGGTGAGGACGAGGAGGATGTTCGAGACGGCATGCTCCCATGCTGCCCGGAAAGCTCCGCCGCTCAACGGCGGTAAACCGCAGCCGCCGACGGGCGTAGTGTTGTAACCCAAACAGGGGCAGTGCCAGTGGGGGCACCCTGACGGAAGAACTCCCCTGAGTGTCATTATCACGCGGGGGACAGCAATGACCGGATCTCACAGCACGGGCGACAACGCGGTTGCGGCCCGGTCGCTACGTAAGACCTATGGTCGAGGAGAATCGGCCGTCGCCGCCCTCGACGATATCTCCGTGGATTTCCCCCGCGGCCAGTTCGCGGCCGTGATGGGTCCGTCGGGGTCGGGCAAGTCCACCCTGATGCATTGCCTGGCCGGACTCGACACCGCCAGCAGTGGCACGGTCTGGATCGACGGCACCCCGATCACCGGATTGCGTGACCGCGGGCTTACCAGGCTCCGCCGCGACAAGATCGGATTCGTCTTTCAGGCCTACAACCTCGTGCCCACCCTCACCGCCAGGCAGAACATTGTTCTTCCGCTGGGGCTGGCACGGCGCAGGGTGGACAAGGCCTGGTTCGACGAGGTCGTGCAGACCCTCGGCCTAACCGGCCGGCTGAAGCATCGCCCGCACGAGCTCTCCGGCGGGCAGCAACAGCGGGTGGCGGTCGCGCGGGCGCTGCTGAGCCGACCGGCCGTGATCTTCGCCGACGAGCCCACCGGCAATCTCGACTCGGTGGCCGGCGCCGAGGTACTCGCTCTGCTGCGCACGAGCGTCACCCAGTGGGGCCAAACCGTGATCATGGTCACCCACGACACTGTCGCGGCCGCGTCCTCCGACCGCGTCGTGCTGCTCGGCGACGGGCGACTCGCGGGCGAGCTGCACGATCCCACGGTGGACGCCGTGCTCTCTGCCCTGCATGGCGTCTCGCTGCAGTCGGCCGGCCGGTTGACCCCGTGATCAGGGTCCTCTTCTCGGGCCTGCGCGCGACACTGGCCCGGCTGCTGGCGACAGGCCTGGCCGTGGCGCTCTCGGTGGGATTCGTCGTGGCGACGCTCACCCTCTCGGCCACGTTCACACGCACGACCGAGGACTCCCTAGCGGCGAGCATGGCCAAGGCCGACGTCCTTGTTACTCAGACGGTGGTCGATATGGCCAGCTCCGATCCGCGCACCTCCACCGATGTGCTGCTCACCCTGCTTCCGGCGGTGCAGGCTGCCCCCGGGGTGGCCGGCGCCGACGTTGAACGGCTGGCCTATGTGGACCTCAGGTTCGGCGAGACCCGCAGCGTGGGGCAGATCAGCGCGCTGCTCGACGAGTCGGTGCGCTGGCAGACGCTCAGCTCGGGCCGCTGGCCCCAGGCGACTACCGAGGCCACCCTCGACCAGGCGACTGCCGTATCGGTGGGGGTGACCGAGGGCGACACCGTGACCGTCGCCGCCGTCGGTTCCGGTGTCAGCCCCACCGCCGTGACTGTCGTGGGCATCACCGCGCAGCAGGCCGCCGGTGTGGGATCCGGCGGTCCCACCCTCCTGATGCAGGCCGAAGCTCTCACCGACCCGGACCTGTTCAGCCTGTCGACGTCAATCCTCGTCGCCGGCGGCGATGCGGGTGCGGATGCTGCCGCGGCGTCGGTCTCCGCGGCCGTGGCCGGAGAATCGGGCATCGTGGTGCAGACCAGGGCCGAGGCCGTCGACCAGCAGACCGCCCAGCTCTCCGGCAGCGCTACTGTGCTCACGAGTATCCTGTTGGCCTTCGCCGCCATTGCCCTGTTCGTGGCGGCCATCGTGATCGCGAACACCTTCCAAGTTCTGGTCAGCCAGCGCACCAGGGAACTGGCCCTGCTGCGCTGCGTCGGCGCTGGTGCCGGCCAGGTGCGTCGACTGATCCTGGGCGAGGCGCTGCTGCTTGGCCTGTCGGCGTCCGCGCTCGGTGTGGGAATCGGCGTGGCCGGGGCGGGCGCATTGGCGGATCTCAGCCGTGACGGCGCATCCGGTTTGCACCTCGGCCGACTCGTGATCGACCCTGTCCTGCTGGCGGCCGGGTTCGGAATCGGAGTCCTGCTCACCCTTGGGTCTGCGCTATCACCGGCGCACCGGGCCACCCGGGTGCGCCCGGTCGCCGCCCTGCGTGCCATCGCGGCCCCGGCCAGCGTGCGCCAGGGCCTCGTCGGTGCGGTCATCGCCCTGGCCGTCGTCGCGGTTGGTGGAGCCGGACTGTTCGTCGGGGCGACCCGATCCGGCCTGACCCTGGCGGTCGTGTCGGGGGTGGTGAGTTTTCTGGGAATCCTGCTGGCCTCGGCCCTGTTCATCCCGTGGATCGTGCGACTGGTCGGTTCGACGATCGGCTGGACCTCGGTGCCGGCCCGGCTTGCCGCCCTCAACGCCACCCGCAACCCGGCGCGCACGGCGTCGACGGCTGCGGCCCTGCTGGTCGGGGTGACCCTGGTGACGATGATGGTGGTGGGTGTCACGTCGGTGCGTACCTCGATCGGCGACAAGATCGATGAGAAACGCCCGGTGGACCTCACCGTGCAGTCGGTGGACCCGGCGGGGATGACGGCGGAGCAGATCGACGGCATCAAGGCGATGCCCGGAGTTGAGGACGCGACATCGGTGACTTCGGCCCGGGTCACGCTCACTTCGGCCGCCGAAGTACCCAGGCTACTCACGGCTCGAGGAATCGACTCGGCGCAGGCGCGGAACGTGGCACGCTCGGCAGTTGTCGTGCCGGAGCCCGGAGCGCTGCTGCTCAATCCCGCCGACGCAGGAGCTCTGCAGACCGGCGACAGTGTGACGGTGACCGGAGACGCCGGCAGCGCCGAACTGACGGTGGCGCTCGAGGCAACCACTGTGCGCAAGCAGGCGAGCCTGACCAAGAACGACCTGCTCAGCCTGGTGGCGGCGCCGGTCATCGGTCAGGTGCAGCTGCGGTTGGGCGACGAGATCACCAGCAGCCAGGTGCAGCAGCTGAGCACAGACATCCTCTCCGTGAGCGAGACGTTCACCGTGGGCGGTGGCGCGCCTGAGCGCACCTACTACGAGCAGATCCTCGATGTGATGCTGCTCATCGTGCTCGCCCTGCTCACGATGGCGGTGGTCATCGCCTGCGTGGGGGTGGCCAACACGATGGCGTTGTCGGTGTACGAGCGGCGGCGCGAGTCCGCGTTGCTGCGCGCGCTCGGCCTGACCCGCTCGCAACTTCGAACCACCCTCGGTATCGAGGCGACGCTGATCACGGTCGTGGCCGCCGCGTGCGGAACCGGGCTGGGGGTGCTGTACGCCTGGGCCGGCCTGTCGGCGGTGTCGCTGCAGGCCCAGAAGCTCGAGTTGTCCGTGCACCTGCCCTGGACCCAGCTGGCGATGGTGCTGCTCGGCGCGCTCGTGGCCGGATCGGTCGCCACGGTCGTGCCGGCCGGTGGGGCGGCGCGCCGCTCGCTGGTGGAGAGCCTCACCAACGAGTAGCGTCACTGAAGACGAGCCGGCCGCGGTCGTTCCCGAGCCTCATACGCCCGGGTCGTCCGGGTCCGGGTCGTCGGGGTTCAGGTCGTCCGTGTTCAGGTCGTCCGTGTTCAAGTCGTCCGTGTTCAAGTCGTCCACACGCAATTCGCCCGGACCAGGCACCCGGAACGCGTCGGCGGCCGCTTCGGTGTGGTCGAAGATCGACCGCAGCAGGCCGGCCATGGTGGTCGACCGCAACATCGCGACCTGGTCGAGCGGACCCACCGGGGCGATGCCGGCCAGCTGCCAGGCGGCCTCGACGGGGTCCTCCGACAGGGCCACACTGGCCGACCAGGCGTCATCGGTGAACTCGCTGGCCAGGGACAGGGTGCGGCGCACGGTCTGCTCGGCGAGCACCCGCAGCGGAATGAGCGCATCGTCCCAGACCAGGGCGGGCAGCTCCCGTACCACGGCCTGCGGGTATGGGGTGTCCTGCCGCCACTCCACGACCTCGATGCGCCGGTCGCCCTGCGCGACGAGGCCGACGAACCCCTCCGGCGCCACCAACTCGAGTACCTGCGCGACGGTGCCCGTGCTGAAGGGGTGCTCGCCACCGCCCACTTCCTGACCGCGTTCGATGAGCACAACACCGAACTCAGCGGGTTCCGACTCAAGGATGCTCGCAAGCATCATGAGGTAGCGCTCCTCGAACACCCTCAGCTGCAACGGCATGTAGGGGAAGAGCACCGACCCGAGAGGGAACATCGGAAGGCCGGCTGCGCCGACGGGCGCGTCGGCATCCGAGCCGGCCGGAGTATCCGGGACCTCGGGCTCGTCGGGTAGGTTCCCCTGATTCGACATGACCTTAGCGAATCACGCTCCCGGTGGAAAACCAAGCACCGAGACTGCCGGGAACGGCTTCGGCCAGCGCCGCCGATCGGCTCCGCCGCGATTCGCGGGACTCAGTCGAGCCGTTTCGCGAGGACGCGCACGTCGGCATCCGCAAAGCCGAGCCGGTCGTAAAAGCCGTTGGCGGCGGTGTTGGTCTCTCGCACCATCAGCTGCAGCTTGACGGCGCCGCGTTCCACGAGCCAAGCTTCGGCTGCCTGCATCAGCCGGCGGCCGAGGCCCGTGCCGCGCTCGGCCAGGGCTACGGCGAGGTAGTAGACCCAGCCGCGGTGGCCGTCGTGGCCGACCATCACCGTGCCGACCAGCCGACCGCCGAGGAATGCGCCGAGCACTGTCGATGTCTTTCCGTCCAACGCGCGACGGAGGTCGGTGGCAGGGGGATTCCATGGGCGGGTGAGGCCAGCGTCCTCCCAGAGCGTGGTCACGGCCTCGAGATCGGCGTGGGTGACGTCCTTGATGTGCATTCGTCCATTGTGCCCGTGCACCTGGGCGCTGGCATGCCCGCACTGGCATGCTGGATGGATGACTGAGGCTGTTTTAGACCTACCCGGCGGGCCATTCACCCTGCGGCGGGCGCTCGCGGAGGACGTGGCCGCGATTGTCGGCCTGCTCGCCGATGACCAGCTGCGATCCAGTGAGGAATCCACCGCGGTGGAGGATCTCGCGCCCTACCTGGCTGCTTTCGAGGCGATCGACGAAGCGACCGACCAGCTGCTGATTGTCGTCGATGATCCCGCCGGGCAGGTGGTGGCCACCCAACAGCTCACAGTGCTGCCGGGGCTCGCCCGGTCCGGCGCGACTCGATTGCAGATCGAGGCGGTTCGGGTGAGTGCGGCCCTACGCGGCAACGGCCTGGGCAGTGAGATGCTGACCTGGGCTGTCGAGTACGGTCGCGGGCGCGGATGCCGGCTGGTGCAACTCACCTCCGACGCCTCCCGACTCGACGCCCACCGCTTCTATGAGCGTCTCGGCTTTTCCTCCTCCCATGTCGGCTTCAAACTGCTCCTCTAGCCGCTAGAACGGCGGGTTCTCGGGTACCGGTGGTGTCGGATGCCGGGTCGGCCGATGCCGAGGCATCAGGTGGGTGTCGGCGGCTAACCGCTTCCGGGTTTTCGGTCCCACGGTCGGTGGGGCAGGTC